>NZ_KB902505.1 GCF_000379525.1 Lamprocystis purpurea DSM 4197
GGCAGCATTCGCCTCGGATCAGTTCAACAGCGATTCCTAGGGCCGAACCAGCACGATGGCATCGTAGGCCGGCAAGGTGACTTGCGTGACGGCGGCGCCGTCATTGACGGGATCCTGTCCGGTGCCGCGGATGCGCTGGAAGGTGCCGCCAAGATCGACCGTCCGTGCGGTCGGTGTCGCATTGACCACCACCACCGCGTTGTCGAAGTCGCGCCGGAACACATCGGCATTGCCGGCGAACAGGTACACCGAGTCAACCCACACATCGGTGCTCTCGCGGCCCACGTTGAACTTCACCTGGAAATTGCCGGTGCGCGGGGCGGTGAACGTAAACACCTGCCGGCTCCACTGCGCGGGGATCGTCATCTGTTCGGTTTCCTCGCCCACCGCGACCTGGATCGTGCGGATGGCGCTGGACTTCACGGCGAAGGCCAACGTGTACTGAACTCCGCTCTGGAGGCTCAGCGTCGGACCCTTGGCGGCGGCACCGGCCTCCGTCTTCGCATACACTTGATGTCGGCTGATGCGCAGCGCACCCGCGCCCTCCAGGACGTTGGCCGCACCGCTTTCACGCGTCACCGAGACATTGGTGCCGCTCCAGCCGGTCACGTTCGTGTCGAAATTGCCGTTTGTCAGCAGATTACGCTCGGGGGCAAAGACCACCGGGTCATAGATGCGATAGCGCGGCCCCAGCGGGAATCCCATCCAGCCCTTGTGCTGGAGCACCTGCGCCTCGTTCGCCGGGTTCGAGGCGATGGCCCGGCCGAAGGTCGGCGAGCCGGCCACCACGTCGACAGCATACTCGTCCCACCAGGGATCACCCACGCCGGTATTGTTCTCCTGCGCGTAGTAGCCGTCATCGAGTAAGGTCAGGCCCAGGCTGAAGCGGAATGGCGCATTGCTGGTTCCGGGCGTATCGTAATACTCATAGCGCAGGGTCGACACCCGATTGATGGTTTGCGAATAGCGGGGGCCGATATTGCCCTGGTGCATCAGCATACTATACTGCGACAATCGGCCGTCGATCTCCCGATAATCGGGTGCCGCGCTGCCGATGTTCCGCTGGGGCCAGGCTTCCATATCGTTGCCGTTCAGCGAGGTGAAGCCGCGGGACTCGGTCATCCCACCGACGATCAGCGCATTTGGTATACGCTCGCGCAAGATGGTATAGAAGTCATCCAGCCCTTGACCCCAGAGGTTGACGCCGGTGGAGGAGATTCCCTCATCCAGCACCAGATCATTATTGACATCCGGTTTCTTATTATAGGAATCCATGATGAAATGGAAGTCCGTGTCGAACATCACGCCGGCGATCTTGGCGGTTGTCGCCTTGCCGTTTTGATCCTTGTCGTAGTTGGCGGCCAGCCATTCGGCCATGACCCGGTTCATGCGTTTGCCGTTGGCGTCCAGCGGACAGGTGGTGCTGTGGTTGTAGACCCAGATCTCGGGCTCGCCGGCGTCGCCATTGCCGATGACATGCTCGGCGACGATCGCACCCGCCGGATGCGACCGGGCGGTCGATTTCATGCCGCGAGTGCTCAGGGTCAAGGTCTTGGTCGCGGTGTTCACCGCGGTGACGCGCGCATGTTCCGCATTGAGGAAGGCGCCCGCACCACCGTCATAGATGACGATATAGCGGCCGGCGGTGAACCGACTCGGGTCGGAGACCTGGACGGAGGTCGTGGTGGCGGTAATGGCGCTCAGCAACGCACTGCCGGGGGCATAGAGCCAGTGACCGGCATAGACCTCACAGCCNGTGGTGGCAGGGCCGGTGCCGTTGAAGGGCATGCCGCTGCCGAAGGCGCAGGGGTTTGNATCNCCATAGCCCTGGTAGCCGAACGGTGAATGGATACGCAAGGCCGCGGTATCCGGATTGATCGCCTGGACTGTTGCCATCCAACTGAAGCGGGACGACTTCGCCTCGATCACATCATATTTTGAGAATTGCTCGGCAGTGCCGGTGACCCGAATCGGGCCGGTGGTAATCCGGGGGAACGGCCGCTCGCCCAAGTCGGAATCTACTTCGGTGTCCACACTGTCGGTGGTATCCGCGTCTTCCAGATAAGGATGACCGCACGGCCCCATGGTCCGCAGATCCACGGGCGAACTGACCGGCGTCCGACTGGGCCCGACCAGCAGAACGCCGGTCGGCGCCGTCACGTTAACGCACACCGGCGCACCAGACGGAAACTTGAAATCAAAAGCATCTTTGGCCGTTCCTTTGGAAAGCAAAAGGAATTGGATGATCGACGGATCGCTATTATCCAATAGATCGGTTGTCTCGATCGACGATTTGACGACTGACTCCGCCGCTTGCGCGCCCGTCACTGTACCGATATAGGTCAAATTGGTCGCACTGCGCCCGCCGGTCGTCGACAGCGTCCAAGTTCCGGTCGCGCAGTTCTGCCACAAGAATGTAGCGGCACCGGTCGCCAAGGTGCTCGGCGGCGCCCCGCAACTGTCTACCGCGGCCCCGGCAGTGCCAATGATGACGCCATTGGCTCCAACCACTACCCCAGCGAGCAACAGCAGCTTCATGGCATGAAAGAGCCGTGTGTGCCGACATACCGGATTTAGCTTCGCGGTGGAAATGGAGATCGTCTGCTGGGTTTTCATCTTGGTGCCCCATGGGCGTTTGAGTTGCGCTTAGTTTGCCGAACAATGTCGGCAAAGCTCCCTTTACGTCTTGCTGAGTCGATGAACTGCTGCTCACCGTTGGCGAAACTATAGCGGAGCACTCCCCCGGGAGTCGTGACGCGGTTCTCGTTAATTTCCCTGCTGCTTCGTGCAGTGTGATCGCGTTCTCACATCAGTAACAACGTCCCTTTTCGGATCAGCACAGTAACGACGCGGATCCTGGTCAATAAGCAAGTGGCGGAACAGTACTGCTCAAAGCATGGCCGCGGCCCCTGTCGTTGGCGGCAACGCCGAATAGCAAGTACAGCGCTGCCGCCTTGAGAAACGACGGGCGGTCCCAGCGAAAGATTTGTCGGCCCATGCGCCGGAGCGCAAACCACCCCCGACAGCGGCGGCAATGCGTGACGCGTGACGCGTGACGCGTGAGCAGGATGTCCGAACCAGCGCGGCGCCGCCAAGAGGATCTATGGTCCATCGCGCGTCGCGCGTGCCCTGACTCGGGGCCGCAGCCGGCCTGGATCATCCTTCCGGCCGGGTGGAAAAGCGCTAGTGCAGTCCACCGAATCCCGCTCCGCCGCTGGTGGACTGCGCCGCGCTTGTCCACCCTAAGAGATTCTGTGGCCGGAACCGTCATCAAGGCCCCGCAGAGCACGCACCCCTTCGCACCGATGCGCAAGGCGGCGCGACATGCTAGGCTTACGCTAACGTCACCGGGTTGGTCACCTAGGCACGACGAAAAGGTGCCGCCAACGGAGCGCCGCATGCCGCGCACCGGCTCCCAGCGGTGCGAACTTCACCGTGCCGTGGCCCGGTCAGTGACCGACCGATGGTCCGTTCGCGCTAGACGAGGTGTGTAGCAGGGGCGGCAGCGCCACTTGACTAAGAATCAGCTAGTTCCTGATGATGGTAATCAGATCGTGAAAAGACAGTTGTTCGTAGGTATCGGTGTCCAAAAATGTGCGACGACCTGGCTCTACGATATCTTGCTCGATCACCCGCAGGTCGCGTTGAGCAAGCTCAAAGAGCTCGATTTCTTCTCTTATCATTTTGGGAGAGGATATCAATGGTATGAGGAGCAGTTTCCCCAGGACCGTCCGGGGTGCTTGGTCGGCGAGATCTCGCCATCCTACTTCATCGACGCCAACGTGCCTGAGCGCTTGCAAGCCTATGCGCCGGAAGCTAAACTGGTGGTGTTGCTGCGCGATCCGGTCGAACGGGCAGTTTCCAACCACCGTCACGAAGTACGGCTCGGTAATTTCCACGGCGATGACATCTCGTTTGTTGCCGGCCTCGCGAATAACCCGCTTTACCTCGAACAGAGTCGATACGGAACTCACCTGCTGCGCTGGCTCAGGCATATTCCCGCGTCCCGTATGCTCGTCTTGTTTCAGGAAGACATCGATCGCGAACCACAGGCGGTCGCTCAGCAGGTATACCGGTTTCTTGATGTCGACGATCGACACGTCTCGAATGCAGTCGAGGGGCGCTCGAATGAAAGTCATGTCCATCGCTCTCGCGTGCTCGAACGTGCTCGGCGTGCTGCTCGCGACTTGGTGCGCCTTATGGGTATCGATGGGGTCTGGCGCGCGGCACAGAAGGCCGGGCTGCAATCGCTTTACCGGCATTTGAATCGTCGCCCGCCGGAAGCACGGATCCCACCGGTAGCGGCCGCAACTCGAGAAGGATTGCGCATGCTCTTGGCGGAAGAAATTCGATTGGTCGAAGAGATTACCGGGCGGTCGTTGCCGCAGTGGCGGGGCGAAACCCCGCAATAGGACATGGCAGTGACGGCTGTCGAGCGACGCGTTCAGCAGAGCGCAGGTTTTATTGCTACAAGAAATTTCGTGTCCGCGACGATCCAGTTCGCCGAAATCCGCGGGCGATTCGATCGCGATTGATGCGTGATCCTTTTTCTATCAAACCAATACCCATGTGACCTGCGCGTTCGTTGCGGTTGCATCGTAAAGACTGTTTGAGATCACGAGAGAGCCATGACGATCAGTTCACTGATAGAGATCCTGAAGAGCCGGCTGTGGCTTGTGCTGCTGCTCCCAATCGGTGCAGCAACGACAGCCTTGTTTCTGGGTACGCTGAATCCGGTCACCTATTCAACACATGCGACGATCCTGCTCGATTATCGCAAGCCATTGGAGGGAGAACTCGCCGGCGAGTTGCTGCCGGTTGGCATGCAGCCCAGCTACCTCACCACGCAGATGGATATCATCAAGAGTCGCCCAGTCGCTGAGAGAGTGTCAGCGTTACTCGAGCTGTCCGGCTCGCCGCTGTGGAGGGAACGCTTCGACAGCACCGACGCGCCTCCTGAAGCATTTCCAGACTGGATCGTCGGAACGTTGCTGGAGCAATTGGAGGTTACGGTCGGTATTGAGACCCGACTGATCGACATCTGGTACAAAGACCCTGATCCCGCTACCGCCGCCAGCGTGGCCAACGCCTTCGTTGACGCTTACCGCGAAACGGTCAAACAGTTGGGTGGCACGCCCGCGCTGGAAACGGCCGAATCAGTCGATAAGTTGCTTGCCAGACTCCGGGAGAATCTCGAACGTGCGGAAAATCGAGCCAGTGATTATCAGGCGCGGATGGGGATCATCGCGACCGACGAGCGACTCGATGTCGAAACCGAGCACTTGAACGAACTGATGCGTGAAAAACTGGCGGCGGACGCAGGTCTTCGGGTGGCGGAGAGCCGGCTTGACGGACCCGCTCAGGCGGATAGTCCAGCAGGAGCGGGCAGTGTCGCGTCGGAAGTCATCGGCAACGACCTGATCAATAGTTTGCAGATCGACTTGTCCCGCAAAGAAGGAGAACTCGCCGATCTTTCCACTTCGCTGGGTGAGCGACACCCACAGCTGGTCAAACTCAAGGCGGAGGTCGAAAGCCTACAGCAGAAGTTGATCGCCGAGACTGAGCGGATCGTCTCAGCGACTCGCGCGGAGGCGGTGCGGACCCGGCGCTTGTCCGAGGCAGCACAGCAAGCCGAGGAAACTCAGCGAAAAAAGGTACTTGAATTGAAGCAACTGCGCGACGGATTACAGCCGTTGCTGCGCGAGCTTGAGAGTGCCAAAACCAGCTATGACCGCGCGCTTCAGGTGTATAGCGATTATGCGATGCACAGCGAACTCGGCCAAACGAACATTTCCGTACTGAGTCCGGCAGTCGCTCCAACCGAGCCATTGCCTTCCAATAAGGCGCTCAAGGTTGCCAGTGCCTTTATCGGGGGATTGGTGTTTGCGCTTGGACTGGTGATGCTTTGGGAGTTAGCGGATCGCCGGGTCCGCGGGAAAGAAGGCATCGCAGGGCTGGGAGATGCCGGCTACCTTGGCGGGCTGCCGAAGGCTTGAATGCAGCAGCAGGTTGCGGGTATGGACTCAGTCCTTTTAAGGTTTTGTCGTCTGCTGATACAGGAGAATGAGATGCGGCGCAACAGCATTATTTCGGCGCTCACCGTGCTTCTTTTTGTTTTGTCGCTGGGTGCTCTGGCTGACCAGTCGTATCGCTTGGGCGCCAACGATGTCATCCGCG
Source organism: Lamprocystis purpurea DSM 4197 (assembly GCF_000379525.1). Classification (GTDB taxonomy): domain Bacteria; phylum Pseudomonadota; class Gammaproteobacteria; order Chromatiales; family Chromatiaceae; genus Thiodictyon; species Thiodictyon purpureum. The sequence goes on from NZ_KB902505.1 coordinate 6,178, forward strand.
TGACTGTCTACGGACATGCTGACCTGAGTACGGTCGCCCGAGTCGCGGAGAACGGGGGGGTCACCATTCCGATCATCGGTGAAGTGTCCTTAGGCGGACTGACCGGCAGAGAAGCCGAACTTAAGATCCAGTCGCTGTTGAAGGAACAGAAGATCGTCAAGTCTCCCCAAGTGACTCTCATCGTGGATAAATATGAAAGTCAGCGGGTGTCGGTCTTAGGAGAGGTCAAGAAGCCGGGTGTGTACCCCATTACACGCGGGAGTTCTCTTATGGACCTGATCTCAGAGGCCGGCGGACTCGGCGAGGAAGCCGGGGAGGTCGCCATCGTGACCCGCAAGGATGAGGGGGCCGGCCGCGGCCGAGTCATCGATCTGGTCTCTTTGTTGGAGGGTTCGGCCGTGACGCCCGAGCCCACGGTCGCGGATGGAGATAGGATCTTCGTCCCGAGGATGGAGCGTTTCTACATTTACGGACAGGTCAATAAGCCTGGGGCCTATCGCCTGGAGCGGGGAATGACTGTTATGCAGGCGTTGTCTGTCGCCAGCGGACTCACCGACAAGGGGACTGAACGCGGAATCAAAGTCAGACGCAAGTCCGGCGACGGTACCGAACAAGAGTTTTCCGCACAGTTGACCCAGCGAATTCAGGCTAACGATGTGATTTACGTCAATGAAAGCATCTTCTAGTTCTTCGTCAAGCGATATCACCGCCGCCGTGAGCGATCTCACACCTGCGCTGGATGTACCTGTGGACAAAGCCCATGAATTCCAGTGGCTGACTGAGGTGCAGTTGCAGGGTCCGAATCACGACTTGGTGGCCGGGCGTTTTTCGCAGCGGAAACTTGGCGAAATCATGGTCATGCTGGAATTGCTCAGCGCTGAAAACAGAGATTTCGCGCTCGAACAGCAGGCAACGCTGCGGTTGCCATTCGGCGAGTGCTGCATACATCTGAACCTGATCGACGCGGAAGGTCTCTCCCAAGCGCTGGCATGGCAGTTCGGACTTCTTAGCCCGACCTCCAAGTCATTCACGCTGAGCGAAGATCTCGTGATGCTGACACGTCCGCTCGGAAGTTATGCCGAGGCGCTACGGAAACTCGGTAGCCGACTCGTGTCACACTGGTTACGACCGGGTCGAAATGTCTTGGCGATTACCAGCCCGGCGCCTGGAGAAGGCCGCAGCCATATGGCCGCAAATCTGGCAATCAGCCTGGATCAGGCGGGCTTGAGGACGCTTCTGGTCGACGCTGACTTTCGAAATCCAAGACAACACATCAACTTCAATGTGCCGCAGCATCCAGGGTTGAGTCGACTCTTATGCGGATTCGCGCCGGAAGAAGTCGTCAGGCAAATCCCGTATCTGAGTCACCTGTCGCTCATCACCTCAGGGCCAACGCCGCCCAACCCGTCTGAACTATTGACTCGCAATGGGCTGGCCGTGTTCCTGGAAAAGGCGCGGGAGTACTACGACATCATACTTATTGACACGCCGGCAAGTGTCGCGTTTTCTGACGCAGAGATGATCGCTTTGGCGTCAGGTAGTGCATTGATCATCGCCCGCAGGAACCGGACGCGCGAACGTGATGTGCGGAAACTCGCTGAACGCTTCACAAAAAACGGGGTTCAGGTTGTTGGAACCGTACTAAACAGTTACTGATCCAAGGACAGCCCCTTGCCGGCATGAGGGAAGTATGATCACTTGGCACGTGCAATAAAAATGTTCGCCATTTCCGTCATACCGACGGAACGCATGTGCCCAAGCGCCACTTCCTCCGCCACGGCAGCTGCCAAACGGCGAAGTTTATCGAAATCATGTTCATTTTCAAATTCGTAGGGATGAGCGTATAGATGAATGACTTTCTTCTCTCGCGCGGCACGGCGGATACCACGGATCATGCTGTTGACACGCAACTCACTCAAACCGATCGAATCCAAGGCGTGATCGACCCGCCGATTCAGCCCAAACAACCATCGCGACGCGGGTAGATTGACTAGCCCGGAGTCATCAATGGATGGTAGATAAACCTGAGGCGTTGAGAGAACAGAGACATAGTGGTTGAAATGACGAAGAAAATTACCGATTATCTTTCTATAGTAAGCACGCGGCCAGACTTCCGCGCCGCGAAAGCAGGTAAAGCCGGCTTCCCGTAACAGATTGAGGTGACCAATACGGTTTCGCGGAAATACCATCGCCGTGAGTTTGACACCGTTCAGCCCTGCCACCCGAACCCCTTCGTTAATCTCAATCCGTGCCGCCTCGGTGCTCATTGTTCCCTGGCTGAAGGGTGTATGGGTATAACCGTGAAAACCGATCTCTTGTGGATTTGGGCTGTTAAGCAACCCCTCGATCATGTCTCGGGCATACCACAGGGGATGATCAGTTCCGATAATTTGGTCCGCGCAGGAATAGCGATTTCGCCATTCAAGAATCGGACAGACCTCACAGTCCATGCAGCGATCAAACCACATGTGCCCAACAATCGCCCAAGTCCCGACGATACCAAATTCATTGAGAATCTTGAGTATTTTCTCGACCTTGCGCCGCTCACGTGAACCATCGGGCGAGAACAGACGAGCGCGAATATCGTCGTAGTCGTAGTGCCCCCAGGCGAATTCCGTGTCCAATGAAAAAAGAAAATAGCCGCTGTCAAAAGATTGTTTCATTTTTTCTGTTTCCAAAAAAGCCATCAGGTGCGCACCTTCTTTTCCCTTACAGCGCGTTCAAGTCCACTTTGCAATTTCGCCGCTGATACCTGCCACGTCCACCGGTCCGCAGCACTCCTGGACTCTCGGCCTAATGCAGATAGCATGTCGCGTCCGCTCCACACCTGTTTCAGCGCGTCCACCAACGCTGACTGATCTGCGGTTTCGGCCCAGAAAACATAGGGATCTTGGCCTACGACATCAGTGTGGCAGACCACGCGGGTCGCTAAAATCGGCATTCCAGCAGCCATATATTCGAATAGCTTGATCGGACTACTCACGCGGAACTTCAGCTCGTCCGGAAACGGTAAGACACCAACGTGGGCATTGGCAAGCACCTTCCAAACCTCGCGATGCGGAACCGGAGGACCGACGCTGACGACTCCGGATGTCGTGCTCGCCAGAGCCTCAAGTTCCGCTTGCTGGTTGCCGCTACCCACGATCGAAAGCTGAAAATTCATGCCGTGCGTGTTGGCTTCGAGTACTGCCCGACAGAGCGCCGACAAATTTCTCTCGTGGCGCAGTGTGCCGATGTAAACCAGCCGTATCGGTTCGTCGCCGGAGGGCCAGCGCCGCATTTCCAGGGCAGAGCGAAACGCGCCCAGATCTACGCCGGACGGCCATACACCAAAAAGGCGTTCGGTTCTGATGCTCAGTGCCGAAGCCATCTGCTCGGTGATAACCAAATAGCCATCGACCCATAGATTCGCCAAGCGGTAGGTATACCGGTAGTAATAACCGCGGAGCCGGTCTCGCAGACGCGGTGTGACCGCATCCATAAACAGAGTCCGCACGTCCATGATAAATAGCGGACGGATGCGGGACGATAAGACATATCGCAAACGGGCAGGCAACAGCATAACGGTTGACAGCTCATGAAACATCACGACGTCGATGTCGTCACGATGAAAGAGCCAGCGCATGATCGACCAATGGAAAAAGACCTGCCCGAGGAAGTAGGTCGCCGGCTTTGGAACCAGCAGCAATCCGTCGCGCATCGCAATCGGCGAGCCATCCGATGTCGGCTGCACCAGGAATACATTCCAACCATTCTCGCGAAGCGCTTGTGCCGTCGTCAGCCATGTTGCAGCGTCAAGGATGAGGTTCAGGTCTGCGGTCTGGACCCATAACAAAGTCGGCCGCCGGCCGGTCGCTATCGGAGGTTGAGTATCACTCACTGCGACCGCCCGCGGCATATCGAACGCGGGCGACTCATTCTCGGTACGCCTCGAACTCATTTTCTTGCTCCTAATCAGCTTTGCAACCCACAATGACCGATGCCGACGGCATACTGTGACCGACAATCGCAAGCCGCCACGGCGCCTATCGACGCTACAGACCGATCGTTAAAGCAAGCTGCACATTCTGAAAGTCGTAATCTTTGAGTAATCGTGTGGACTCACGTGACCCCAGGCTATAGCCCAACGATAATCCGACATTCGTTTTCCATTTCCAGTCCCACCATATCCCGACGGTTGTCACGTCATCGACTCGGGAATCATTTTCGGAGACGTCGTCGGAAGTTTGAAAACTTTGATAATCCTGGCGCTGAAAACTTGCGAGAACGCGCAGGGTCGTTTTCGTGCTGATCCTCCACGTGGGCTCCAGGCTAATGCCATCGACAATGGCGAAGCTGACACTCTCATCCTCCAGATTGCTGAAGTCGCGCCAGACCAAGGCGTCGATGGAGGTTTTCCCGGTGACTTGCCAAGTTGCTCTGATGCGCCCGACCAAACCCTCGAAATCACGCTCGGACAGCACTTCGTGTCTGAAAGTCTCGTACTCGATGTTACCCTTGATCAGCGTCTTGACTGTCGGTTTCCATTCCGCGGTCGGGCCGATGTTCACTTGCGCGTAGTCGCGATCCTCCACATTCCAGTAATGCCCCTCAGAGTATCGCGTCTCGATGCCGAATACGCTCCCGGCAAGACTTACATAGTTGAGATTGACACCAATGCCAAAAAGCGTTTGATTTAGATCGACATTCTCGTCGAAAGCGGTGGTGTTCAGGTTTGCAAGCCCGCCGAGCCGCCAGCGGGGAGAGAGCAGCCGGCGCACGGTTGCATAAACCCTGTTACGATCGATCATGTCGTTGGTCGGAACATTCTCGTTCGCGAAGTCGCGCTGCCGCCGGACAAATGTATAGCCAAGATTCCCCTCCCAGAGACTTCCTGCGACCCACTGCCAGCGGATCGCGGCATCGCCCCCCGTGTTGTCATACTCGGCGAGCTTGTCGTAGAGCACCTGATAGATTCGAGCGTTCAGAAAGAGGTTCTGGCGCCCGAGATTGATCTGGGTGTCAAATCCCGCGGCAAGCGTCGTGTAGGTATCTGCCTCGGGTTGGTAGAGCGCTGACGGTACTGTCGCAGGCACGCGAGACGCCTCATCAGAACGACGCAAGGGATTGGTGTCATAAGCAACAGCGACGGTTGCGTAGGGATGCAGACCTTTGAGTGTCTCAAGCGGTAACTCAGCCATCGCCGGCGATGGGTATGCCTCAAACCCAACAAGCAATAACGCGGCCAAGTGTGCGCAACGGCATCTGGCTGGTGAGCCGAACAAGCACGGAGGAGCGTTCATAAGAAGACTTAACGCACTGAAAGTTATCGCTAATCACTACCAGGAAACCACCGGATGCAGCGCAGACTGCTCTGGAGTTTGAACCGCGATGGAGTACGGGTCCGAGCATAACTGTACCTCTAAAACGGCAAGGATGTCACTGGAGATCGACCATAAACAGTGTTTGAAGCCTTCCGGCGACGCGATCGGCTGACTTCTTCTTGAGAGCGCAAGGGCCAGTTCGGCGCAGGTGACAACACATCGCTGCCTGCCGCTCGCCAGCCCGGACGGGGACTCTGGCCGAAGATTTTTCGGCATCGGTCATCAACCCCGCCACATCGTGACCTGGTCGACCGTCGCGCCGACGCTATAGATCCGGCACTTACCGTCGCGTCAGCAGTACCGACCAGTCACCGCTTGCCGCCATGGCGATTGAGGCGCGTCGGTCGGTTGCACGCGCTACGGATTTTCCCGGCTATCACACCAACGCCGTCGGTCTCTTGCTGCGGTCTTGATGCCAATGCGCAACCCCGTAACGGTCTTGCCCGTCACCCGCATCGGCGCTATCATCCTTGACGACGCTTCGCGGCTACTATGTTTCAGCGGTTATCCCGAACCAGGATCCAGAGACTTGAGAGCACTTCTCGCAAACAAGTTCTTCTATCGCAAAGGTGGCGCTGAAGTCGTGATGCTTCAGGAGCGTGCCTTCCTGATCGAAGCAGGATTCGATGTCATTGATTTTGCGATGCAGGACTCACGTAACCTGCCGAGTGTCTATGCTGAGTATTTCAGTCCGAACCGGCTGTATGATCAACCGCTGGGCGCGATCACCAGGATCGGTACGGCATTCAGTCTGATTCATTCGCCCGAGGCCGTGAAGAAGTTCGAACAGCTAATCGAAAAGACACGGCCGGACATCGTTCACTGCCACAATATTTACCATCAACTGACCCCATCGATCATTCGCGTGGCAAAGGGTCGGAACATACCCGTCGTACTCACGTTACACGACTATAAACCGGTCTGTCCCACCTACACGCGCCTGCGCAATGGTCAGGTTTGCTCGGACTGCCTCGATAACCGCTTCTCGAACGTCGTCAAGCATCGCTGTGCTGACGGCTCGCTGAGCAAGAGTTTGCTCTTGTATGCGGAGGCCCAGGTCCAGCGCCTGCTTGGAAGTTACGAACAAGTCGACCGATTTATCGCACCCAGCGAGTTTATGCGGTCCTCCGTCACCCGGCACCGCTTTCCGAAAGACCGGGTCGAAGTGATTTATAACGGTGTGGATTGCAGTGAGATTTCGGCTTCGCATCATGACCGGGGATATGCGCTTTACATTGGGCGCTTGACGCCGGAGAAAGGCGTGGAGACGCTGCTTGCCGCACACGCCGGGATCGCCGAGCAGGTGCCGCTGGTCGTCGCCGGGACTGGACCGATGGAGGACGACCTGCGGGCACGCTATCCCAGGGCCAAGTACCTTGGACACCTATCAGGCAGCACGTTGGAAAACACTATTCGTGACGCATCGCTGATTGTCGTCCCCTCGGAATGGTACGAAAACTGCCCGATGTCGATCCTGGAAGCCATGGCACATGGAAAAGCGGTGGTCGCCGGCGATATCGGGGGCATTCCCGAACTGGTGCTGCATGAGAAGACCGGCCTCTTATTCCCACCAGGCGACCGTGCAGCACTGAAGGAATGCCTGACACGTTTGATGGCTGATCCGGACCTCCGACGCAGTTACGGCACCGCCGCGCGAAGCCGATTGGAAGCAAAGTTCGCACTTGAACAACACAACAGCGAACTATTGAAGCTCTATCTCAGCGTGATCGAGCAGTACTCAGGGCGTGCGTCGGCGGACACTGCGGAGCAATTGATCACCCATCGATCCTGACCCGGTGTCGAATTTTTGTTGTGACGCGTCCCGTCAGGGAGCCGTCGGCGCCCGTGGAGCGGCGGTCACCCGATTCTGCCCAGAACCCTCCAACTAACGAGTGTGAATATGAAAAAGAAGATTTATATCGCAGGATGCGGCGGGATGCTCGGCGAGGCATTCTACGCCCAGTTCAAAGAAGATTTTGATTTGAAATGCACGGACAAAGACGTCAACGAAACATGGCTGTCTTTCCTGGATTTCCGGGATTTCGAGGCATACAAACGTGACGTGAAGGCCTTTGCGCCGGATTATCTCTTCCATTTGGGCGCTTACACCGACCTTGAATTCTGCGAGCTTAATGCCGACGACACCTACAATACCAACACACTCGCCGTCGAGAACGCGGTTTCGTTGGCCAACAGCCTGAATATTCCAATACTTTATATTAGTACCGCCGGCATCTTCGACGGCAAGAAGGACCTGTATGACGACTGGGATACCCCGAATCCACTGGGCGTCTATGCGCGCTCTAAGTACATGGGGGAACGGTTTGTCGTCGAGAACGCACAACGCTACCTGGTCTGCCGTGCGGGATGGATGATGGGCGCAGGCCCCGCCAAAGACAAGAAGTTCATACAGAAGTTGATGAAACAAATCAAGGAAGGGCGGAAGGAGTTGTTCATCGTAAACGACAAAGACGGCACTCCTACCTACACTCACGACTTCGCGAAGACAGTGAAAGAACTGATCTCCAAAGAGTATTGGGGTCTGTACAACTGCGTCTGCGGCGGACAAACCAGTCGCCTTGAAGTCGCCCAGGATCTGGTCAAGCTGCTCGGCAAGGAAGCTGACATCAAGATTACTCCGGTCGGATCGGATCACTTCAAAGACATCTATTTCGCCGAGCGGCCGCCGTCAGAGCGACTGCTGACGAAAAAGCTTGACCTTCGGGGTGTGAATCAGATGAAGGAGTGGCGGCAGGCGTTGGCTATCTACCTGAAAGACTACTATGCCGGATATCTCTAAGCCGATCTCGCAGAAACCGCGAGTTCACATCGTGGGAACGCATGGCGTTCCCGCGAGGTATGGCGGATTCGAAACGTTGGCGGACTTTCTCTGCCAGTATCTGGCCGATGAGTTCGACATCACCGTCTATTGCAATGCCCACAAATATCCGGAGCAGCCGAAGGAATACCATGGGGCAAAGCTTGTTTACATTAAGATAGAGGCGAATGGTTTCAAAGGTATCTTCTATGACCTAATCACCTATGTCATGGCTCTGGCTAGGTCGGACATCATCCTCTATCTAAGTCCGGTGGGCTCTGGTTACATGACGCCTCTCAAGTTCCTCAGCAAAGCAAAAGTGCTGGTGAATCATGGCGGGCTGAATGAATGGGAGCGAGAGAAGCTCACCTGGTTCGAAAAAAAGTGGGCGAAGTTCAACCATCGGGTTGCGGCACGGTTCTCCGACGTCAATATCGTTGACAACGAGTTGTACAGGGGCAGTTTGAAAGACAACTTCGATGCCGATTCGATCGTGATTCGGTATGGTGGAGATCACGCGACCAAGATCGCCGCAGACCATGCTGCACTGGCGTCCAAGTATCCGTTCGTCAAGGAACAGTATGCCGTCAGCGTGGTTCGTGCACAACTCGACAACAACATCCACCTCTTACTGGAAGCCTTCGAGGATTTCGATCGGTTCAAGCTCGTTGTCGTATCCAACTGGGACGTATCGAGCTATGGCAAGGAATTGAAGAAGCGCTATAGCAACCGCGACAACATGATCTTGCTCGATGCGATCTACGCGAAAGACGAGCTTGATTTCGTCAGGGGCAACGGTTACCTGTACATTCATTCGCATTCCAGATGCGGTACGGCGCCGTCGCTGGTCGAAGCGATGAGTCTGGGGCAAGCCATTCTCTCATTTGACGTCGCCACCAATCGCGAGACGACTGAAGGCAAAGCCTTCTTCTTTCAAGATGCCGCCTCGCTGAAGAAGGTACTTCTCGGTCTCAGTGACGAGGCAATTGCAGCCAATCGATCAGAGATGAAGCGAATCTCCGGCAGCAAGTACCGATGGGAAGTCATATCCAAGCAGTACAGTGAGCTGATGAATCGATTCGGGTAAGGCTCCGCCGCAACGGCGACCATCGCCCGGCACCGTCCGGCGGAGCAATCCGCTGGATGTGCTTGCTCCGGTCGTCACTGCCGATCGTTCCCGCCTGGACAAGCGCCGGCGCAATCTGCCGGGTTCATCTTTCCCACCGGTGGACCCAGCAGCGCCTGCGCAGCCCTGATGACGGGTGGCCGGAACCCTGACCAAGGCCGTTGCGCCTGCCGGCACACCATCTTGCCGGAATCCGAAACTCGGCTTCGAGGCTGTTGATCCAAGACGCTGTCGGCCCGCGGCGGATCCCGGCGTCGCCGCAGGTGCTCGTCTCGGGCGGAGCGCAGCGGCCACCCAGGGAAATCCCGCTAGTGATAATTACATAAAAAACAAAGACGTTGCAGCATCTTCCATTCAGGACTTGATAAAGTTCCGGGAAAACCCTAAGCTTGTCTCAGGCCCGAATCTGCTCGGGCGTCATTTAGGGTGCTACGCCGAGGTCGGCGCAGCCTTTTGCGGTCTTGGGACGAGGGGGGCCGAACGATGGTCAAACAACGCACGCTGAAGAACGTGATCCGCGCAACCGGCGTGGGCCTGCACACTGGCGACAAGGTTTACCTGACACTGCGTCCCGCCGCCCCTGATACCGGGATCATCTTCCGGCGGGTCGACCTTGACCAGCCGGTCGAGATTCGCGCCTGTCCGCACAACGTCGGGGACACCCGGCTCTCGACGACCCTCGTAAACGGCGATGTCCGGATCTCCACGGTTGAGCACCTGCTGTCCGCGTTCGCGGGCTTGGGGATCGATAACGCTTACGTCGACGTCAGCGCGCCGGAGGTACCGATCATGGACGGCAGCGCCGGCCCCTTCGTGTTCCTGATCCAGTCCGCCGGGGTAGAGGAACAGAATCGCGCCAAACGCTTTATCCGCATCAAGCGCCCGATTGAGGTGCGTGATGGCGACAAGTACGCACGGTTTGAGCCCTATGACGGCTTCAGCGTGGAATTCACGATCGATTTTGACCACCCGGCCTTCAACGCCAGGGCCAAGCGCGCCAACATCGATTTCTCTACCTCATCCTTTGTCAAGGAGGTCAGTCGGGCCCGCACTTTCGGTTTCCTGCGTGACATCGAGGCACTGCGGGCGCAGAACCTCGCGCTGGGCGGCAGTCTCGACAACGCCGTGGTCGTCGATGAGTTCCGGGTCCTGAATGAGGAGGGCCTGCGCTACGAGGACGAGTTCGTCAAGCACAAGATCCTGGACGCCATTGGCGACCTGTATCTCCTTGGCCACACCCTGATCGGCGCTTTCAAGGGCTACAAGTCGGGACATGCCTTGAACAACGAACTCTTGCGTGCGCTGGTCGCAGACTCGGAGGCCTGGGAAGAGGCGGTGTTCAAAGATGGGGCACGGGCTCCGATCAGCTACGCCCAGCCGCTGGCACTCGCCTAGCGGTCCGGATCGATCGGGGGTACGCCCTGGCGGGACGCCAGGCGCCGAAAGACCTCCGCAAGCCCCGCATCGGCCATATGCTCGGCGCTGGCCGTCAGGTGAGCAACGACCGCGGGGGTCAACCTGGCAACCCGCCCCGTGGTCTGTCGCGCCCTTCGTTGGTCGCTCGGGCGCGCCCGAATCTTCACCCTGGTGATCCCCGCGGATGCCAGGCCCTGCGCCAACTCAGGCGCCAGATAGCGAAGACGGGTCGCCCACACGGCCGCATCCACGGTTACGGTCAGCGTGTCCTCGCTGGCTGTCGCCTGGAGGCAATGCGGCCGTGCCCCAGGGTTGAGCAGATCACGCACCCGCGCCAGCAAACCGTCCTCCCGGCGCTGGCACTCCAGGGCGTGCATGACTGCCGGGCTGCCGGTGAGCAGATCCCGAACGTGCACGGAACGAAGTCGAACAGGGCGTTTAGCAGGCATAGCAGTCCAGAGTATTGCTCTATTCAATAATTTAAATGATTGATCCAGCGCAACCATCAAGTGCATCCCGACGGTCGCCTCGTCAGGGCATCTGTAGTATAAACCCGGCTCTATGCCGATTCACCACGCAGCAGAGGTCAATTGATGTATCACCTCGATCGTAGAAAAACCGTTCGCGGCCAGACAGTTGTCGCACTCCTTGCGGTCCTGTTGTTCGCTGTCGCCGGGGGTGGCGTCGGATTCTGGCTCGGCCGATACGCCACTATCCCAGCCCTGACCAGCGATCTGGCCGTCGGATTCCGGACCCTGCCGACGACGCCGAACCAAGACAGAGCGAATGATGACACGGACGCACCGGACGTCGACGCCATCACCTCCAGCCTGGGGAACATGCAGGCCGAACTCATGCGGCTCGATGCGCTGGGGGAACGTCTGGTCGAGATGGCCGGCCTGAGCGCCGAAGAGTTCGATTTCCAGAATCCCCCACCCCAGGGCGGGCCTGAAGAAGGGCTGGCCAGGGACTACACCATCAAGGAGATCGCGAGCGAGTTGGGAAGCGTGGTCGGCCTGCTCAAGGATCGCAAGCGCAAGCTGGAGATCCTTGAAGAGGCGATCATGGAGCGGGATATCACCGCCAAGTCCGTGCCGTCGGGCTGGCCGGTTCGGGCGGGATATATCACATCGAACTACGGCTTTCGTATCCATCCGATCAAGGGCCGCCGTCTGTTTCACCAAGGCGTCGACTTCGCCGCGCCCTCTGGTTCGCCGGTCGTGGCCGTGGCTGACGGACTCGTCACCTTCAGTGGGCGGCGCAGCGGCTACGGAAACATGATCGAGCTGCGTCACGTGGACGGATACGCGACCCGCTATGCCCACAATCAGGCCAATCTGGTGCAGGAAGGCCAGCAAGTGCGCCAGGGACAGAAAATCGGCGCCGTCGGAGCGACCGGCACCGCCACCGGCCCCCATGTCCACTTTGAGGTCCTGAAGAACGGCGAGCATCTGAACCCGATCCAGTTTGTCGGCAGACAATCACCATCGGTGCTCGTCGCGGCGAATCCGGATAATCCCAGCTAGACCCGATCGCTCACGGCCCAGCAACCACTCGCAGCGGCCGCCGGCCCGAACGGCCGGCGGCCTTTTGGTCCTTGATCGTAATCCCGGCCAGCGGCGTGCGTAGTCAGGGCTTCCAGCCCTGACGGTGTCAGGCCAGGATGGCCTGACTACACACCCGGCGAGCTCAAGTGGCCGGAATCTTGATCGAGGCCGCCTTTTGCGTCTGGCGCAGCGAAACGCGGATTCGACAAAGACCCTGGGCTGACCCCGGCTCAGCGGGCATCGCCGAATTCCGGTATCATTCCGGGACTTTCCTCACGGCATCTCTTCCCATCGATGGTCAGTAACCTGCTCAAGAAGGTCTTCGGCAGCCGCAATGAGCGGCTGGTCAAGAAGCTGCTCAAGTCCGTCAGTCGGATCAATGCGCTGGAGCCCGAGGTCCAGACACTCTCCGATGCGGCGCTCGCGGCCAAGACCCAAGAATTCCGCGGGCGGCTCGCGGCCGGCGAGGACGTGGAAAGCCTACTCCCCGAGGCCTTCGCCGTGGTCCGCGAGACCGGTCGGCGCGTGCTCGGGATGCGCCACTTCGATGTCCAGATGGTCGGCGGCATGGTGCTGCATCAAGGCAAAATCGCCGAGATGCGGACCGGCGAGGGCAAGACCCTGGTCGCCACCCTGGCCGCCTACCTCAACGCCCTGCCGGGCAAGGGCGTCCATGTCATCACCGTCAACGACTACCTCGCCCGCCGCGACGCCACCTGGATGGGCCGCATTTACCACGCGCTGGGTCTCTCCGTCGGGGTGATCAACTCCTCGGGCGGAATGGGGCCGGATACGGCCTCCTATCTCTATGATCCCGGGTTCGAGGCACCAGCAGGCGGCGGCTACCGCCACCTGCGCCCGGTGAGCCGCAAAGAGACCTATGCCGCGGACATCACCTACGGAACCAACAACGAGTATGGTTTCGACTATTTACGCGACAACATGGCCTTCACCGCCGAGCAGCGGACGCAACGCGTGCCTTTCTACGCCATCGTCGACGAGGTGGACTCGATCCTCATCGACGAGGCGCGCACGCCGCTGATCATCTCCGGCCCCTCGGAGGGCAATACCGACCTCTATCGCCAGATCGATGCCCTGATCCCGCGGCTGACCCGCCAGGACCCGATCACCAACGAGGAAGGCAAGCCCGACTTCGGCCCCGGCGACTTCTCGGTGGATGAGAAAGCCCGCCAGGTCTTCCTGAGCGAGGACGGTCACCAGAAAGTCGAGGACATGCTGGTGGAGATCGGGGTCTTACGCGAAGGCGATAGTCTTTACGACCCCGGCAACATCGTGCTGATGCACCATGTTTACGCGGCCCTGCGCGCCAACGCCCTGTTCCAGAAGAACGTCGAGTACATCGTGCGCGACGGTCAGATCATCATCGTCGATGAGTTCACCGGACGCACCATGCCCGGCCGGCGCTGGTCCGAGGGTCTGCACCAGGCGGTCGAGGCCAAGGAACGGGTGCCGATTCAGCCGGAAAACCAGACGATGGCCTCCATCACCTTCCAGAACCTGTTCCGGCTCTACCCGAAACTGGCGGGCATGACCGGCACGGCAGACACCGAGGCCTACGAATTCCAGCAGATCTACGGGCTCGAAGTGGCGGTCATCCCCACCAACCAGCCGATGATCCGCAAGGACCACGGCGACTTGGTCTACCTGACCCAGAAGGAAAAATATGATGCGGTCACCGAGGACATCCGCGACTGCGTGACCCGTGGTCAGCCGGTCCTGGTCGGCACGGCCTCCATCGAGACCTCGGAACTGGTTTCCAAGCTTTTAACCGAGGCCAAGATCCCGCACGAGGTGCTGAACGCCAAGCAGCACGAACGCGAGGCCGGAATCATCGCACAGGCCGGTCGCCCCGGCGCCGTCACCATCGCCACCAACATGGCCGGCCGCGGCACCGACATCGTGCTGGGCGGCAACCTCGATGCCGAATTGGAGGCAGCCGGCCCGCAAGCCGACCAGGAGGCCATCCGCACCGCATGGAAACAGCGCCACGAGGCCGTCATCGCCGCCGGCGGACTGCATGTGGTCGGCACCGAACGCCACGAGTCCCGACGGATCGACAACCAGTTGCGCGGCCGCTCCGGACGCCAGGGCGATCCCGGTTCCAGTCGCTTCTATCTGTCGCTGGAAGACAACCTGATGCGCATCTTCGCCTCCGACCGGGTGGCGGGTATGATGCAGAAACTCGGCATGCAGCAAGGCGAGGCGATCGAACACCCCTGGGTCACCAAGGCCATCGCGAACGCCCAGCGCAAGGTCGAGGGCCGCAACTTCGACATCCGCAAGCAACTCCTGGAATACGACGACGTCGCCAACGACCAGCGCAAGGTCACCTATGGCCAGCGCCGCGAGTTGATGGACACCGCCGATGTGTCCGAGACCATCGCGGCGATGCGCGCGGATATCCTGGAGCGCGTGATCGACAGCTGCATCCCGCCGCAGAGCCTGGAAGAGCAGTGGGATACGGCCGGCCTGGAAAGCGCGTTGGCGGACACTTTCGGCGGTGACTGGCCCATTCGCCGCTGGCTCGAAGCCGACGACCAACTGCACGAGGAAACCTTACGTGAGCGGATCGGCGCCACCCTGGCCGAGCGCTACGCGGAGAAAGAGCAGCGCATCGGCACCGCAACCCTGCGCCAGATCGAAAAGGCGGTCATGCTCCAGACCCTGGACACCCACTGGAAGGACCACCTGGCGGCCATGGACTACCTGCGTCAGGGCATCCATCTGCGCGGCTACGCGCAAAAGAACCCCAAGCAGGAGTACAAACGCGAAGCCTTCGAGATGTTCTCCGCCATGTTGGAGGAGATCAAACAGGAGGTCATCGGCACCCTGGCGAAGCTTCGGGTAGAACCCGAGGAGGAGTCGCTCGCCCTGGCCCCGCACGCGGCACCGGCGCACGAGTTCGCGTTCACGCACGAAGAGTTCCGGGGCTTCGACGGCGATACGACGCCGGATGACGCTGCCGAGCGGGAAGACAGGAGCGCCGCGCCGGCTCAGCCCTTCGTGCGCGATGGCCATAAGACCGGCCGCAATGAGCCCTGTCCCTGCGGATCGGGCAAGAAGTTCAAGCACTGCCATGGCAAGGTCGGTTGAGGCCGCGCCATGAGCGAGCAAGCCGAACTGCATTTCCTCCCGGTACCCGGGGTCCGCCTGGCCGCAACCGCGGCCGGCATCCGCTATCGCGACCGCAATGATCTGGTTCTCTTCGAGTTGGCGGAAGGATCACAGTGTGCCGCGGTGTTCACCCGCAATGCATTTTGCGCCGCACCAGTCACGCTGGCGCGCACCCACTTGCACGCGGGTGCACCACGCTGGTGGCTCGTCAATGCCGGTAACGCCAACGCCGGCACCGGCGCCCGCGGCCTGCTGGACGCGGCCGCCACCTGTCAGGCACTCGCTGAACTGACCGGGGCGCCCGCCGAGCGGGTACTGCCCTTTTCGACCGGGGTCATCGGCGAGCACCTGCCGGTCGACCGCTTCGCCGCCGCCCTGCCGGGGCTCTTGGGACGGCTGGACGGCGCCAACTGGCCCGCTGCCGCCCGCGCCATCATGACCACGGATACGGTACCCAAGCTGGTCTCCAGGCAGTTCGACCTTGCTGGACGTACCGCGACCTTGACCGGCATTGCCAAAGGCGCCGGCATGATCTGCCCCAACATGGCCACCATGCTCGCCTTTCTGGCCACCGATGCAGCGCTCACACCCGACCTGCTCGATGGCTGCCTGCACGCCGCGGTCGAACGCTCGTTCAACGCCATCACCGTGGACGGCGACACCTCCACCAACGACGCCTGCGTCCTGGCCGCCACCGGCGTCCTGGGCAACGCCCCCATCGCCGCGGCCGACAGCCCGGACTTCGCCTCGTTCCAGAGCGCCCTGGAGTCGGTCTGTGTGGAACTGGCCACGGCCATCGTGCGCGACGCGGAGGGCGCCACCAAGCTGGTGACGGTCCGTGTCGAAGGTGCCGCCAGTCACGCCGAGGCGCGCCAGGTCGGTTACACCATCGCCCACTCGCCGCTAGTCAAGACCGCGCTCTTCGCCTCCGACCCCAACTGGGGCCGTATCCTCGCCGCCGTGGGGCGCGCCGGGCTCCAGGACCTTGACATCAGCGGCGTGCGGGTCTGGCTCGGCGACGTGCTGATCGTCGACAGCGGGGGCCGCGCCCTCTGCTACACCGAGAACGCGGGCGCTGCCGTCATGCGGGCACCGGAGATCCTGATCCGCGTGGCGCTGGGTCGTGGCACGGCCGCCGCGGAGATTCTGACCTGCGACCTGTCCTACGACTATGTGCGGATCAATGCGGAGTATCGGTCGTAAACCGCGCCTAGCACGGTATGCGATGTTTTTGAATGGGATCGGCGTCGGCAGACTCGACGATTGCTGGAGTTGGCGCGGTTTAAGGTTTTGAACCGCGTCTCCACCGAGCTCGGTGAAATCTCAGTCGCCTATTGACTTCATGGACACCGCTTCTTCACGGCTGAGCAATATGACCCGGCAACAAATTCATGTCATGGCGGGAGCCATTCTCGATGATCAGGGCCGGGTGCTGGTCACACGCCGCCCCGATCATGTTCACCAGGGCGGACGCTGGGAGTTTCCCGGCGGCAAACTGGAGCCCGGCGAAACCCCGGAGCAGGGACTCGCCCGCGAATTGGCAGAGGAACTGGGGATCAGTATCGGCGCCAGCCGACCACTGATCCGCGTCCACCACGACTATGGCGACCGCCATATTCTGCTCGACGTGCATCGGGTCGAGACCTACTCCGGACTCCCCGTCGGCATGGAAGGCCAGCCCCTGGCCTGGCTGGCACCGGAAGCCATGGACCCCGCGCGCTTCCCGGCCGCCGACCGGCCGATCATCAGCGCCCTGCGCCTGCCCTCGCTCCTGCTGATCACCGGGGCGGACCCGCGGGACCCGGCGAATCTCCTGGCACGACTGCGACGCGCCATCCAGGACGGCATCCGCCTGATTCAACTGCGCGCCCATGCACTGGATGACCGGGCCTACCGTGAACTCGCCGCCCAAGCCTATCCGCTCTGTGCCGTGGCGGGCGCGCGGCTCATCCTGAATCGCGACCCGGCGGCCGTCGCGTCCTGTCCGCGTCACGGGCTGCATCTGCGCGCCCAGACCCTGGCCGCCCTGGATCAACGTCCTGGCGTCAGCGGCGAGTGGGTGAGCGCCTCCTGCCACACGGCCGCGGAACTGACACGCGCCGCCGCCTTGGGGCTGGACTATGCGCTGCTCTCCCCGGTCAACCCCACCGCGACCCATCCGGATGCGCGACCATTGGGCTGGGCACGCTTCCAGGAACTGATCGAGCCGACCCCCCTCCCCGTCTACGCCCTGGGCGGACTCGGCCCCGCGGATCTGACGACGGCGATCCGCCATGGTGCCCAAGGGATCGCCGCCATCAGCGGATTGTGGCCGGCGGCAGTCGACGGCGGCTGAGCGACCATTCTTCTCGTTCCCACGCTCCAGCGTAGGAATGCCGTCCGGCCGCTCCAGCGGCCGGTGGCCCCAAGTGACGCGGGAGCGTGGGAGCCAGATCAAATCCTCTTCTCGTTCCCACGCTCCAGCGTGGGAATGCCGTCCGGCCGCTCCAGCGGCCGGTGGCCCCACGTGACGCAGGAGCGTGGGAGCCAGATCAGATCCTTAGCGGTCTCTTACACCCAAGCGACGCAGAAAACCGATCGGCAGCGGGCTGCTCATGCCCGACTTGAATCGCTTCTCCGATTACGACAACGACAACGATCGTATTCGATGTTTAACTAAATTCCGACTCGTTCCTACCACTCTTTTCAGCATCACCACCACGCCTCAGCCGGTAAGCGAGACTCTCGCGCAACCCGTGATAGAGAAACTGCGGGCCATCGATGAGATCCCGCCGCCACACCTTGCGCGGCTCCATGGCCAAGCGCCAGAGCCACTCGAAACCCGCATCCCCCAGCCAGGACGGCACCCGTGTCACCGTTCCACTCAGGAACCCGAAGGCGGCACCGACACCGATCACCACCGGCACCCGCAGGCGCTCGCGATAAGCATCGATCCAGCGTTCCTGCCGCGGCAGACCCAGTCCAACCCATAGCAGATCGGCCCCCGACGCATTGATACGGTCCAGATCGGCGTCAACCTCCGCGGGGCTCAGGGGTCGGAACGGCGGCGATCGGACACCGACAATGCGATGACCCGGATAGTCACCGGCGAGGCGCCGACTCAGCGCGTCCAGGGTCGCCTCGGTATCGCCGTAGAAGAAGCTGGAATAGCCACGGGCATCGGCAGCCAGCAGCACCCGCCGCATCAACTCGGCGCCCGGCACCCGCTCCGGCAGGGGCTGCCCGCGCAGACGCGCCAGCCAGATAGGCGCGATGCCATCCGGACAGAACAGGTCGGCGCGGTTCAGGATGGTACGAAAGGCAGGGTCCCGATAACCGGTCCAGATGCCGTGGAAACCGGTCACCACGACATGGTGCGGCCGTGGGGGACGTTCGGCGATCCACCCCTCAATGCGGGCGACCGCATCGTCGGTCCCCACGCGATCGATCTGCGCACCCAGGATCGTCACCTGCGCGCGCGGCCTGACCTGCGGCAGTATGGAACCGGCGCTTGCGGTGCCGCTCATCGCGCCGCCTCCGCCGCCGCGACCTGGCCCGCGATCCAGGTATAGGTCGCCGCCAACCCCTCGCGCAGGGGTCGGCTCGGTGCCCAGCCAAGCCGGGCGCGGATCAGCCGGTTGTCCGAGTTGCGCCCACGCACTCCCAATGGACCGGCAATATGCTCGATGGTCAGCGGCTTGTCTGCAATCTCCATGATCATCCGCGCGAACTGGTTGATCGAGACCATCTCGGTCGAACCGATATTCAGTGGACCGGCAAAGTCCGACGCCATGAAACGCAGGACCCCCTCCAGACATTCATCGATAGCCAGGAAGGAGCGCGTCTGTTCCCCATCGCCCCAAATCTCGATACTGCCTCCCGGCGGCGCCGCGGCAACCTTGCGGCAAAGCGCCGCGGGAGCCTTCTCACGGCCATCGTTCCAGCTTCCCTCAGGGCCGAAGACATTGTGGAAGCGCGCGACCCGCACCTGCAGCCCGTAGTTCCTGGCGTAGGCGAAGTACAGGCGCTCGCTGAAGAGCTTCTCCCAGCCGTAGTCGCTATCCGGGTCGGCCGGATAGACCGAGTCTTCGACCGTGGTCGGCGCCTCGGGATCGCACTGGTTGTGGCGCGGATAGACGCAGGCCGACGAGGAGTAGAACACCCGCTCGACCCCGGCCCGGCGGCAAGCCTCCACCACGTTGAGATTGATCAGAGCCGAGTTGTGCATGATCTCGGCATCGTGTTCGCCGGTGAAGGTGAAGCCGGCGCCCCCCATGTCGGCGGCGAGTTGATAGACCTCGACGCTGCCGGCCACCACGCGGGCTACCAAGTCGGGGTCGCGCAGGTCACCGAGAATAAACTCATCCGCCGCGCTGGCTGCGAAGGGCGGCGACTTCAGATCCACGCCGCGAACCTGCCGGCCTTCGGCCTTGAGGCGTCGCACCAGGTGCGCGCCGATAAATCCGCCGGCACCGCAGACCAGCGCCAGATGATTGCTCATACCAGGACCTCCGGCATCCCCGCGACGGCTGGGGCGCTATCGCCGCCACCAACCAAACCCCAACGCTTGCTCATGCTCTTCCTCGCTGCAACGTCACATCGTCCAGATCCGCGCGACTGTCACGCTCCCAGTGGACCGCGCCGACCGAGGCCAGCGATGGACTGCGTCAGCCGCGCGCGTCGCCACTCCGGCCCGCGCACCCGTTCGAGGGTACCGAGATAGGCGAGCAACGGCGCATGCAGCAGCAGATCGACACTGTACAGGGCGGCGGTGTTTTCGGGGATGTTGCGAATCGTCAAATACGCCATGATACCGCCAACCTGGAGCAGGAACAGCCACTCCCCATGGTCGCGCGCATAGCCGCGCAGCACCGCTCGGGCGAACAACACCCAGCCCCACAAAAGCCCGCCGAGATAGAGTGCGGCGCCCGGATAGCCGGCGGCCAGCGCGGCGTACAGCAGTCCGTTCTGCGCATTCAGACCGATCAGGCGGCTATCCGCCTCGGGTCCGGAACCGAGCCACGGTGCCGCCTCCACCACCCGCCAGCCCAGGCGCCAGATCAGGTCGCGGCCGGTCATCGACTGCAGTTTCGACAACGCATCGCCGCGGGTCGCGAAATCGATCAGATAGCGAAGCCAGCCCTCCGGAAACAGCCCCGATAGCAGCGCCAACCCGGCCAGCAGCATCGCAGCGACTCCAACGTATCGGGTCCGACCGCCAAACAACCAGACCACCAGGCCCAGCGCGAAAGCGGCCCCGACGATGCCCTGACGGGCTTGAAACAACCAGATCGCCCCCAGCGCGGCCAGGCTAAGCGCCGCCCAGATCAAGCGTCGGAAGCCATGCCCCCCCAGCGCCATCACCAGTCCAACCACCGCGGGTATCATCGCCAGACGCGCCATACCAGTGGAGCGCGAGATCGCCCCGAACCGACCGAGATCCGTCCGGTGGACCAACCCGTGGGCAGTCATCCCAAGCTCACTCTTTACCAGCAACACATCGCGGGCGATGAATAGCATCCCGACGAATAACAGGGTTGTCAACAGCCAGATCAAGCGATTGCTCGCCATCGCCTGCGGCAGCGGAGCAACACTGCCGAAAGACCAGTCGATGGCCGCGAATACGCCGAGATAGGCGAACGCCCAGTACCAGACCGAAAAATCGGTGCCGGTCAGCAGGGCGGCCAGCAGCGCCAACAATGCATAGCCGATCCACAGCCCCTCGGCCAGGGTCGGCACCCGGTGTCGCTGCCGCAGCAGCGGCGATAACAGGGGCCAGAGGGCGAGGGGGAGCAAGGGCCCCAGCGTGCGCAGTGCATTGACCCAATCAACAAAGTCCTGTGGCGCCTCTTTCAGATGCCAAGGGCCGCCATTGATCCCTGCCCAACAGCTAAGCCAAACCAACAGCAGCCAGAACCACCGTGCGCCAAAGACGGGGGGTACCCCGTCAGCGGATCGGTGTGACCGGAACACCCGTCTCTCCTGGTATGCCGTTCGGGGTACACTGACTATCGGGGATGGCCAAAACCCGCGTATACACATATTGAAGCGCTTCGATCTTGGCCGGAAGATCGTATTGCCCGGCCCGCGCCAAGGCACCGGCGGCGAGGCGCCGACGCTCGGGTTCATCGGCCGCAAGCTGCCGCAGCGCCGCCCTGAGCGCACCAACGAAGGTCGCCGGCCGGTCGATTGGCAGACAGATCCCAGCGGCCGCCGTCACTACATCGGGGAAGCCGCAATGGTCGGGGCAAAGCACCGGCAGCCCCTGACTCATCGCCTCCAGCAACACCGTTGAGGTCAGGTCTTGCAGACTGGTGATGACAAACAGATGCGCCCGGCGCAGCCCGCTGATCGCCTCCGAGCGACGCACCTTGCCGTGCCAGGTACAGCGCGAGGCAACAAGCCCGAGCCGCGCCACCTGCCGTTGCCAGGCAGCGGTTCGTGGCCCGCTACCGTAGATGTCGAGCCGCCAGTCGAGATCCGCGGCCAATCCGGCAAGCGCCCGCAACAACAGCGGCAGGGCCTTGCGGGGGATATGGGCGCCACTCCAGGCCAGTCGCAGGGGTTCATCGGGACCGCGCAACGAGATCGCCGAGACACGGGGCGGGGACGTCACCTCGCTGACGATCGTGCTCGGGCAACCATAGCAGCGTTGCAGCGCCCCGGCGATGCCGCTGGTGGCGGCGATCAGGCCGGGACCGGCGCGGACCGCCGCCTGCCGCGGTGCCCTCAATAGCCAACGATGGAGTTGATTCATGACATTGCGCCCGCCGAAATAAAGCATACCGACGGGACCCAGCGCGCCGAACAATCGCCAAGGAGTGTCCTCCATGCCGCCGATGGGACCCCAGACGAAGGGAGGCGCGAGACGCCAGAGCCCCCCGGGGAAGCGGAACCCGACATAGGTGAGTTGATGCGTCAGATCGTAGTGCTGCCCCGCGACGAGCCGGGCCGCGATCCGCGCCGCGGACCGCAGCCAACTGCGATAGGCGTGGTTCATCAGCGGCTTCAGTAATGAGCCTTCAATCCGGCACCAGGATGGTGTTGGCCGGTAATGCCAGGGGCGGGACGGTGGATAGATGAAAGTGACATGCGATGCCCACGGGGCACTGGCAGTCCGCAGATAGGCCTCGATCGCATCACGATGAAAGCCGGCTGTGATGACGGTGACCTCGCAAAATGAGGCCATCGCCTGAACCCAATTCCAGCCTACTGCCTCCTCGGAACCCCGGGTCGGATGGCAGGCGTAGGCGCAGACCAGGATGCGCGGGCGCGGCAGCACCCAACCACTGGTCGTGCTTGGGGTCGCGGTTGGCAGAGCCATGCCCGGGCGACCTGAGGTCCAGGTCCAGCTAAGCTCATCGGCCATCGGCGTCCTGCCCTGGTCTGGCCGCGGGCACCCGATGCACCGGTTTGCTGATGAATGATAACTGCTCACCCAGGCCGCGCACATTGCCGACGAAGCGCTCCAGCATGCCGCGATCGCGATGCCGCAGGGCCGCGGCCAGCGTCATGGTGCCGCGTATCAGGAGCCCGATCAGACAGCGCGGCATGGACAAGCCATGCTTACGCACGAAGTAGAGCCGGTTGCGGACCTCGATCCGGCCAAACTCGGCGGCTCCAATCTTTCCCGCGGTGGCATACCGATGCTCGTAACGCGCGTCATTCACGACCACGAGTTCACCCACCCGGCGGGCTCGCCAACTGAGATCAAGATCCTCCAGATAGCTGTAACTAATGAAATATTCATCGAATCCGCCGATCCCACGGAACAGGTCCGCGCGCCAGACCGCGGCCCCGGTCGGCAACCAGTCGACCGACGTGTCGCAATCGACGGTGCCAATGACACTCTGCCAGCCGGACGGCGCCACGGCACCGGGACGACGCGCGTAAAGGCCGAAGCGCTCCGCCAACCAAGTGCGCTTGAGGCCGCCCCGGGCTTGGTCGGCGGCGGCATCGACCTGATTGAAACCTGCGCCCACGACACCCTCAGCCCGCGGTGAGGACCAGAAAGCGAGCATCCGCTCGAGGGCATCAGGGGCGAGCGCGATGTCATCGTCAAGGAGTGCGATCAGTTGCGCCTGGCCGTGGACCTCTTTTACGCCCCGATTGCGTTGCGCGGCGGCAGAGGGCGGCTGATGTCTGATCACCGTTACCCGGTTCGGATCTGTAAGACCCTCAAGACGAGTCACCAGGGCCTCGCCGCTCGCATCGACGACAATGACCCGCGCCGGGGGGCAGGTTTGCTCCTCCAGATCAGCGAGCAGGTCCAGCAACATGGCGCCGCGATCCTTGGTCGGGATGACTACGATGAGACTTGCAGATGGGGGCAAGGCGGCTACTCGCATGGGTTCGGCGGCGACTTCGCAAGAAACAGGATGATTGTCGCACATCCTTGATTTATCGTGCGACAGGTACGATCATTTTCTCGAAAAACTTCCTGAAGTAGTAACCGGCAATCAACACTGCGTACGTCATGACAAAAGAAAATACTGATAATATGCTATGCGAGTGCTGCGGCAACGCGACGGCCCCCGAAACTGCTTCAAAACGAGGATACGCACTAAGGAAATGTTTAAGCTGCGGTTTGTTTTTTGTTTGGCCGCAGCCGTCGCGAGAAGATCTCGGTTTCTTGTACAGTCGATCTCAGGGCTATTTCTGTACAGCAGCTACAGATCTCGCGAAGACTTCCGGGAAATCAGCTCTGAATCTACATAAGTTATTAGCAGAGCGCAGGTTGGGTAAAGGCATGCTGCTTGATATAGGGTGTTCTACGGGAGAACTTATTTTTCACATGAAAAGATTAGGCTATACAGTAGCAGGTTGTGATGTGAGTGCCGAGGCGGTACGTATCGCGATAGATAACGGACTTGATGCCAAGGTGGGCGATATTGCGAGTTTGCAATATCAAGCAAAATCATTTGACATAATAAACATGGGGGATGTTCTTGAACATGTTTCGTCGCCTTATGATACTTTAAGGACAGCTTTTTTCTTGCTCAAGCCAGGCGGCGCTATTGTCATTGCGACACCTAACTCAAATTCCGGCTTCGCGCTTTCGAC
Organism: Lamprocystis purpurea DSM 4197; assembly: GCF_000379525.1. Lineage (GTDB taxonomy): Bacteria > Pseudomonadota > Gammaproteobacteria > Chromatiales > Chromatiaceae > Thiodictyon > Thiodictyon purpureum. Next base: position 30,625 of record NZ_KB902505.1, read on the forward strand.
CCTGTTTCTGTCAAGAATAACCGGGTTTCCGTGGGCACACTCAGAAGCGCCCTATCACCTGTTTGAATTTGCTCCGAAATCGATTCTGGAGCTACTGGGGAAAGTGGGGTTTTCTGCTTCCGAGGTCATGACGTCCGGTAATGTCTCATTTAGGTACACAGTTGGCGCTACCGGCTATTTTGATGATCTAAAGCGGGAACTTAAATCCACCGGTCAATATAAGATACGCACTTCCGTTATTCCGCATATCGCGAAGCTGTTCGCGATTGCCGGGTTGCTCTTGCCTTTTTACTTGTTTTCCAGAATAGCTAACCAAATGAAAAATAGGGGAGAAGTAATTACAGCAATTGCTCGCAAAACATACTGATCAAGGCCGCGCCCCCAAGAAGCGCATTGCCATTCTCAGACTGCAGGAGCCTTGGTATGCCCGACGCACAGCAAGACCATTACTACAACAACGTACGCCGAGACCTGATCGCGCTGATTTCCGGCCGGGGCCTTGTGGTTCTGGAAATCGGCTCCGCAGAGGGGGCAACGCTGGCGGCGCTGAAGCAACTTGGCATTGCGCAGCATGCCACGGGGGTTGATATCCGGTCCCTCCCGGGGCAGGGTCAACATCACCGCCACATCGACGAGCTGATAATAGGAGATATCGAGCAAGTCGCCCCGACGTTACCTGAGTATCGCTATGATCTCATCATCTGCGGGGACATACTCGAACACCTCATCGACCCCTGGAGCACACTTGGTCACCTGAGCCGCTGCCTGAAGCCCGACGGTAGCATCATCGCGAGCATTCCCAATATCTGCTATATCGGCGCGTTGAAAAAAATTGTGATCAACCGTGATTTCAGGTATGAAGATCAAGGTATTTTCGACCGGACTCACTTGCGCTTTTTCTGTAAACGCAACATCATCACCCTGTTTAAGCAGGCGGGGTTCAAGATCGTGGCGATCAACTCCACGGTTGACGGACGTAATCGCAGCAAGTGGCTCTTCAATACGCTGACCTTCGGCCTCTTTTACGAGTACCTGGTGAAGCAGTTTTTCGTTACGGCTGTTCTCTCAAGGGCTTCTGATGAGTAACTTGGTCCACCAGGCCGAACGCGTCGCAACCGCGCCAGCGCCGGCCGCTACCCGGTTTGCTCCAACGGTGGTCGTCGTCGTCCCGATCTACCGCCTCATCCCCACCGACGACGAACATCTGTCGCTGTCGCAACTATTCCGTCTCCTACGCGGAACGGATATTGTATTTATTCACCCGCAGTCGCTGAACACGCGCGCCTACCAGCAATGGCCTGCGGCGCGAATGTCATTGGAAGATCGACATTTTCGTTCTTCCGCCACCTATAGCCGACTGCTGTTATCGTCTGCTTTCTACCGCCGTTACCGCGCATACGAGTTTGTGCTGATACATCAAACCGATGCTTTTCTATGCCACAACGACCTCTCCTCCTTCACGCGATCTGACATCGATTATATCGGCGCACCCTGGATGACCCCTAAACGTTGCCCACCATGGTGTCTGCGAGGTACTCGCTTCTTCACTCTACCCGGGCTGACGCGCACCTTCGTGGTTGGCAACGGGGGACTGTCGTTGCGGCGGGTGACCAAGTTTATCGAAGTCATCGAGTCCAACAGATGGTATTCGGCCGCCGCCCGGCTCAGTGCGACGCACGAGGATATTTTCTTTTCCTCCCTGCGCGGCGACGCTCAGGGGCGCCTGCGGATTCCTGACCGACACCTTGCTATCTCATTCTCTTTTGACAGGAATCCGCGTGCGTCTTATGCCGCCAATGAGTACCGGCTGCCCTTTGGTCTGCACAACCCCTGGGGATACGATCGGGAATTCTTTCTGCGCGAGATCCTGCCGCAGTGTGGCGACCTGCCCCAACTCCGGTAGCCACGATCATAAAGCACCATCACCTTCAATCGTTCCGACAGAGCCAGTCTGCGACCAGCGTGCGGATCTCCGACATGAACCGCTCGATTGAGAACATCCTTGCCCGCTGCGCCAGGTCGGTTTGCAGCGCTCGCTGCCGATCTGGATTATCCAACAACGCGACGATTTTCGCGACCGCCTCATCTTGATCCCGGTAAATCAACTCATCGCTCATAACGATCTCCGCTGGTCCTCCTTGGCTCGGCACAAAGGGAATGCATCCCGCCTTAACATACTCGGCTACCGAAATGCCAAAAGCCTCTCCGGTACACCCGTGTATCGCAAAACGATGTTGCGCCAGCAACGCCATCTTCGCTGTTCCGACCAGATAGCCATCGGCAAAACACCAGGCAGCGTTGCGCGCGATCTGATCGCGGATCGCCCGCCCGTATCCATCATCGCCCACCGCCCCGACGATATGCAGGTGAACGTCGCGACCAGCGGCCCTTACCCGTCCCAGGATGTCGATCATCCGCTCGATACGCTTCTCTTGACTGACACGCCCCGTCAGGACAAAGCCGACTTCCCGTTGCTCCCAGGCAAGCGTCGGCGCCACGTCGGCGACCGGCGGAAAAATCACGCGATTGCTGATGAGTCCCAGGCGTGAACGGAGCAGATCGGCGGTCCATGCGGAATTGGCGACCAGCCAATCTTCACCGCCCTGATAATGGCTTGTGCCGGCGATCGTACGCGCCAAGGCAAGATAGCCATCGCGCGGCGTACCACCGCGATGAAACCAGCGTCGCACCCCCCCGGCGACTGGGTGGAATTGGCGACGCAACGTATCGTCAAAGGAAAAATCGGCGACGAAGTGGATCGCGGGCCTGCCGAAATCCATCATGTTATAACCACTGATACAGACATCGAACCGCGCCGCCACCGAGCGCAGGAAGCGCGCGAACAACGCACCACGTAGAGCATCCGTATGACCTATAGCCCATCGTCGCCATTGCGGTGAAAGCAATGCGTCGCAGTGATTCGCTTCGAGATTCGTTCCACAATGCCCGTTCAACCTCGCGAGATCGATCGGGCAACCGGTTGCGATGCTCACCTTGCAGGACGCGCGCAGTGCTTCGACACCCCACAGCACCCTGAACTCTGAGCCTCCGGAGGCCAGACAGGGGTGCGCGATCAAGACCGTCTGCATCGCATCCCCAGGATCATTCAGTACGCTCAAAGTGGTAATGGATTTCCGTACCGCGCGGCGCATGCCACGCTGACTGGAAGCCGTGCTCTCGCATGAACGCCACAATATCCCCGGCGGAGGCGCCCTGCGACCGCAGCAGATCCGGATGGACTTCGACAAACACGTCACGGAGATCCCGGATGCCGAATGACTCGGAGAAGCCCCCCAGCACAGCAAGCTCCCCCCCTTCCACATCGATTTTTATCACGTTTGGCCAAAGTCGTGTCTCCCTGACCAGATCATCCCCGCATCGGACCAGCACCTGCGTCACCCCAACCCCTGCTCCCGTTCGGTAGGTCAAACGATCTTTGCCCTCGGCGCCGTCACCGGCGGTCAGCAACCATCCCACTCCCGCCGTGTCGCCAAGCGCAGTTGCGACCACGCGGGTCTTGACACCGGCAACGCTATTCAAGGCAAGGTTACGTGCAGCGGTATCCGCGATGAGCGGATTGGGCTCGACGGCGAGAACTTCCCCGCCTCCGAGCCGATTGAGTCGCCGTGCCGCAAGCACCGAGAAGACACCGATGTTGGCACCCACGTCGTACACCACATCATTTTGCCGGAGACAGGCCAGGAAGCGCGCGACCAGATCTGGCTCGTGGTGGCCCGCCATATCGACACGGGTGAGTTCGGCCTTGGTCCTGGCCAGGAACTCCAGTTGGAAACCAAAGGCGCTCACGCGCTGCCGGCCACGCGCCAGCAGACGGCGCTCGTAGAGCGCCAGCAACGGGCGACCCAGACCAAGCCTCCGCAAACCGGTTTCCAAGCGCGAGCCGGCGAGCGTCTGACGCAAACGCTGGATCAGCTGCATCGCGGATTAACCTCCGATTCAGAACGCGGATCACAAGGCGGCGACCCGTCCGGACCAATGACTTGCTTATCATGGAACCCGACCGGTCCCCAGCACAACCACCAGAACCGTAACGACCAACAGCGAGGGCGCGGCCACCGCCCGCAACGCCGCCCGTCCCAGGTCTGCATCGGCCCGACGCAAACAATACAGAGTCCATGGCATGGTCAGACCCCAAGTACACAGCGATGTCGCAAGCGCGACGCCAGCGATCCCCAGCGGCAAGCCGGCCAGGATCGCCAGTCCCTGGATCAGCGCGCTGCCGAGCGCCCAGCGCCGATAGCGCCCGCTTTCGCCGCGACTGATAAAGGCCCAACCCGTCGATGAGAGCAGTGGCTGCAATGCCAGGGTCGGCGAAAGGTTACGCAACACCGTTACCACCGGGTCCCATTGGGGCCCGAACACGACTCCGACGATTTGCGGCGCCCACAATAGGGCCGTGAGCGCCAAACCGGCGCTGACCCAGGCCAAAGTCGCCAAGACGCGACGGAAGGTGCGTTGAAAGCGCTCCGGGTCGGCGGTCAGTCGGCTGAGGGTTGGTACGATCACTTCGTGCAGCGGCGTGGAGATCTGCGAACTCGGCAGCATGAACAGCTGATAGCCGCGACTATAATAGCCGAGCAATACGGGTCCGTAGAGGACACCCACCCCGATCTTGTCGATCTGGCGTGCCAGATACCCGAACAGGGTTACCCCGAGCAGATCGCCGCCGAAACGCAGCATCGGCCGCACTCCACAGCCGCGCACCGGCCGTCCCGGCCGCCAATCGGAGGCAAGCCCCAATCCGAGCAATTGGATCGCACCTTGAACCACCGGCATGGCCACCAGGGACCAATAACCGGCCCCCCACCAAGCCATCATCAGCCCCGCCAACACCGACAGAGTGAGACCGAGAATGTCGCTCAGCATCAACATGCGAAACCGCATCTGCCGTAACAGCAGCGCGCGGTAGTGGACCGCCGCGCTGGCGATGACATATACCGGCGCGCCGAGCAGCGCGATCCCGGTTAGCCGGGGGTCATGATAAACCCAGGCGATCAGCGGCGCGAACAGCATCACCGCCAGCGTCAACAAGAGGCCAAACCCGAGATTCAACCAAAACAGCGTACTGAGCTGGGCCTGGGTGATCTGCGCCCGCTGCACGATGACCTGGGACAATCCCAGACCGGCAAAGAGCCCGACGAGCCCGGTCAGCGCGGTGACCATCGCAACCAGCCCAAAGTCCAGCGGCGTCAACAGCCGCGCCAGTAGAACCATAGCGGCAATCTGAAGCCCCAGCTTGACGACCTGCGCAGCCAGCACCAACGCGCCGGCGCGCAGCGAGCGCGCACCCGAATCGGCGTTCAGATGCTCGGTTCCCGGTCACTACAACCGAATGATCCCGTCATCGTCCTCATCGACCAGCGAGATCCCCTCGATCGAACGATCCATCGCCGCGCGTTGCGCACTGCCGCCCTGAAGTTTGATCATGAGCCGGACCTCATTGGCTGAGTCGGCCAGGCGCAGGGCGTCCTCAAAGCTGATCTCGCCCTCCTGGTAAAGGTCGAACAACGCCTGATCGAAGGTGATCATCCCCTGCTCCGGCGACTTCTTCATCAGTTCCTTGAGCTTGTAGACCTCGCCCTTGCGAATCATGTCGGCGGCCAGCGGCGTATTGATGAGAATCTCCACCACGGCGCGCCGTCCATGACCCGATTTGCGCGCGATCAACTGCTGGGCAACCACGGCCTTGAGATTCAGCGACAGATCGAGAAGGAGCTGGTTGCGCGCATCCTCCGGGAAGAAGTTGATGATGCGATCCAAGGCCTGGTTGGCATTGTTGGCATGCAAGGTCGCCAGCACCAGGTGCCCGGTCTCGGAGAAGGTCATGGCATATTCCATGGTCTGGCGGGTGCGAATCTCGCCGATGAGGATCACGTCCGGCGCCTGCCGCAGCGTATTCTTCAACGCCACATCGAAGGATTGGGTATCAACCCCCACCTCGCGCTGGGTGATGATGCAGCCGTCATGATCGTGCACATACTCGATCGGGTCTTCGATCGTGATGATATGACCCGTACTATGGCGGTTGCGATAGCCCACCAAAGCGGCCAGCGAGGTCGACTTGCCCGTCCCGGTGCCGCCGACCAGGATCACCAGGCCGCGCTTGTACATGGCGAAATCACGCAGTGCGGAGGGCAGCTTGAGCTCCTCGATGGTGGGAATCTTGGTCTCGATACGACGCAGCACCATGGCGGCAGCATCCCGCTGAACCAGGGCGCTGACGCGGAATCGGCCGAGCTTGGGCCGATCGATCGCGAACTGACACTCGTTGGTCGCCAGAAACTCCGCACGCTGACGCTCATTCATCAGCGAATGCACCATGTCGCGGGCCTGTTCCACACTCAACGACTGCTTGCCGACCGGGCCAATCATCCCGTCGACCTTCACGCTCGGCGGCCAACCCGCGGTGATGAACAGGTCCGAGCCTTTCTTATCCACCAGCGTGGCCAGCAATTGCTCCAGCGTTTGCCTCAGGTCCATGGAGAAAATACCTCAATCGTGGGTTGGCAACCTTGCGTCAGTTCGGATCACCCGGTCTACCGCGAGGATCCTGTCCGCACGCAACGGTCGCGATCACATAAAGTCGTCCTTGTTTTGCGCCTTGCTGCGGGCATCCTTCCGCGAGATCAAACCTTTTTGCATCATGTCCTTGAGGTTCTGATCCAAGGTCTGCATCCCGTGGGCCTGGCCGGTTTGAATGGCCGAGTACATTTGTGCGACCTTGGCCTCGCGGATCAGATTGCGAATCGCCGGCGTGCCGATCATGATCTCATGGGCGGCAATCCGCCCGCCGCCGACCTTCTTCAGCAGCGTCTGGGCGATGACCGAACGGAGCGACTCCGAGAGCATGGACCGCACCATCTCTTTTTCCGCCGCCGGGAAGACGTCGATGATCCGGTCGATGGTCTTGGCCGCGGAGGTGGTATGCAGGGTGCCGAACACCAGATGACCGGTCTCGGCGGCGGTCATCGCCAGGCGGATGGTCTCCAGATCGCGCATCTCACCCACCAGGATGATATCGGGGTCCTGGCGCAGGGCGGAGCGCAGGGCCTCGCTGAACCCCAGGGTATCCTTGTGCACCTCGCGCTGATTGACCAGGCACTTCTTGCTGGTATGCACGAACTCGATCGGGTCCTCGATCGTCAGGATGTGGGCATACTCGTTGTCGTTCAGGTGGTCCACCATGGCCGCCAGGGTCGTCGACTTGCCCGAACCCGTAGGCCCCGTCACCAGCACCAGACCGCGCGGGACATTGACGATATCCTTGAAGATCTTCGGGGCGTTCAGGTCCTCCAGGCTCAAGACCTTGGACGGGATGGTTCGAAACACCGCCCCGGCCCCGCGTTTCTGGTTGAAGGCGTTGACTCGGAAACGCGCCACGCCGGGAATCTCGAACGAAAAGTCAGTCTCCAGAAACTCCTCGTAATCCTTACGCTGCTTGTCGTTCATGATGTCGTACACCAAAGAGTGCACGGTGCGGTGCTCCAGCGCCGCGACATTGATCCGGCGCATATCCCCGTCCACCCGGATCATCGGCGGCAGGCCGGCCGACAGATGCAGGTCGGAGGCGTTGTTCTTGACGCTGAAGGCAAGCAGTTCGGCGATGTCCAAGGCTTAACTCCCGTTGGATGCGAGGACCAGAGGAGCGCGCGGTCGCCACCCGTCTGGAGCCCGCCGCGCGCGTCAGTGCGCCAAGCATAGCGCGAAATGGGCGACGATTACGGATCACTGTCTGGTCCGACGGAAGCCGCGTTACGGGCGCGCTACTCAGCACCAAGACCGACGCCCTCAACGCGGCCGTCGCGCCGGCGATTTCTGATCCAGCGAACCGTTACCCGCTGCCTGAGGATCGCGGTTGCTCATCCGTTATGCCGGGACGAGCGTCGAGCTTTCCAACCAGATAGGCATCACGGGACAGGCCGCCGGGGAACCACCGACACTCGGATCAGCCTTGGTGGTACCGATCACCGTGTACTACTGATCCCGCACCGGTGCGTGTACTAAGGTCCCGTCCATCGCCTGCCAGTCCCACTGAATGCCTTTCAGGTCGTGAATCACGCCCTCCGCTGCAGAAATGACTCTCCTCAATCAGCTCTTATGGCCGCGCAGCCCAGCCCCGCGCAACCCATCCTGTATCTGTTGCGCGATGCTGCGCCCCCGCGACGTCTCGGCCGAATCGCCGATCCACAGCATGATCGTAGAATCCGCGTTGCCAAACTGGATCGCAACGATTCAGGAATCGGTTGCTACTCAATGCCGAAGAGGCCTTGAAGCCCTTCATGGCGTGCGACAATGTCCGGTCGTTCCCAAGCTGGAATAACCAGTGAACATGGTCCGGCATGATGACCCAGGCAAGTGATGTTAATGTTTCGCTGTCGTTTAGTGCCTGCATCTCCCTTACCACCAGCCTTGCATCGGTCGGGGCGACGCCGACATAACGGCCGGGGGTCAGGCTCCAGTCGGCGGCGGCGATCTCGGCACGGGTGACGGCTTTGCACAGACCCGGCACGGCGATCGTGCACAACGCAGATGTCGGCGGCCGGACCGCCTTCGACTGCCACCGCGGCCGTCCGGATGATCGTCTGGCCCGGCGAATTCCCATCGATTCGCCGGGGTGTCGTTTCCGTCCGCAACAAGCTACCTTGTCCGAAGAGTTGCGTTCATTCGCGGCTGAAGTTGTCCCTCCAAAGCCATCCACAGCGAAGGAAAGAACCCGCGTGAGCATCCAGTCCGCGCCCCTGCCCAGCCAGCTCGTCGATCGCTTCGGTCGGCAGGTCACCTATGTGCGCCTGTCGGTCACCGATCGCTGCGACCTGCGCTGCCTCTACTGCATGGCGGAGGACATGGCGTTCGTGCCCCACAAGCAGATTCTGACACTGGAGGAACTGGCCCGACTGGGCCGCTGCTTCAGTGAACTGGGGGTGGTGAAGTTGCGGGTGACCGGCGGTGAGCCGCTGGTGCGGCGCAACGTGGTGTGGCTGTTCGAGCAACTCGGCGTGCTGCCCGGTGTCCGCGACCTCACCCTGACCACCAACGGCACCCAACTCGCCCGCCATGCCGCCGGGCTCAAAGCCGCGGGCGTCACCCGCATCAACATCAGCCTGGACTCACTGCGCCCCGAGCGCTTCCACGCCATCACCCGCTTGGGCGACCTGCACAAGACCCTGGCGGGGATCGACGCGGCCCTGGCGGCGGGCTTCCAACGGGTGAAGTTGAACGCGGTGATCCTCAAAGGCCGCAATCATGACGAGGTACCGGATTTGGTGCGCTTTGCCGCTGAGCGGGGCCTGGACATCAGCTTCATCGAGGAGATGCCGCTCGGATCGATCGGCGATCACGACCGCGCCGCGGTCTATTACTCCAGCGACGCCATCCGCCGCGACCTGGACCGTCACTGGGAGCTGATCCCCACCACCGAGTCCACGGGCGGGCCGGCGCGGTATTTCCGGATCGCGGGCAACGACACGCGGGTCGGTTTCATCTCCCCGCACAGTCACAATTTTTGCGGAGACTGCAACCGGGTACGGGTCACCGCCGAGGGCCGGCTGCTGCTGTGTCTCGGGCAGGACCACTCGGTCGACCTGCGCCGCGCGCTGCGTGCCAATCCGACCGACGATGCGCGGGTCAAACAGGCTATTGTCGGCGCCATGTCCATCAAGCCGCGCGGACACGAGTTTGCCTTGAACGGCCATCCGCTGATCCTGCGGCACATGAACGCCACGGGCGGCTAGCAGGGGGTTCCGTCCTGCGTAGTCCGCTAACAGTGGCCACCGATTCCGGCGGGTTGGGGGCGGGAGCTGAGGAACCAGCAAAGGCGCTTACCATTCGCGGGTACCCGCATCGTCGCAAGTCTTGTTATAGACCTTGATCGCCAGTTCGCGACTGGCACCGCTGATCTCGACGGTCCCTGAGCAGACCTGGAGGTTTTGGCCTTCCCCGAACTGCGCTGACCATGAGTAGGTACCGGCCAGGGCACCGCCATAACCCGTGCAGACGAAGACGTGGGAGGTTGAACATCCGTGGTCGCTACCATAACCAGCGTCCACGATACCAGGCCCTCCACTCACACAGAGGCGCCTCGTCTGGCACCACGGGTCCCCCAGGCCGCATACCATCGTCGCGGTGACAGTGACGCATCGGGACGCGGAATTGCCTCCCCCACTGCTCGCCGCCGCCCGCTGCCGTTGTGCCGCCTCGGCCGCCTGCTGGGCCGCCACTTGCGCCTGTTGCGCCTGTTGCGCCTCGCGCTGGCGTTGGGCCTCGGCCTCCTGGCGGGCGCGCTCCGCCGCCACCCGCTCGCCCTCCTCTTTGGCCGCCTTGGCCGCCCGGTTGTCGGCGATCAACTGCTCGACAGCGCGCAGATCATCCGGGCTATAGGCCATGTTGCGGGCGGTGGCGAGCTGCTTTTCGGCCTCCGCGAAGTCCCAGTTGCGCGCCGCCGCCCGCGCCTGCTCCAGCACCTCCTGCTGGCCGCGCTGCTGGCGCTGCTTGTAGCCCTGGTATTGATCATAGAGCGCGCGGTCCACGGCGCCAGCGTTCGCGCCGTACACAAGGCCCGCGACCAGGGCGAGCCTGAGCATTGACTTGCTATTCATTCGTCTCTCTCACCGTATAAATCCCGTAGGGTGGATAAGCGCAGCGCATCCACCAAAGATCTTGCCGAGCGCAGCGCATCTTGGTGGATGCGGCGCGCCAGGCGTCATACCAAACCCGCGGCACCGTGCGGCGCGCCTTATCCACCCTACAGGTCCCCGGGCTCGATGCCGGGGAGGTTCTCCGGCGCCACGCTGCCCCACTGCGCCTCATACCAACCTCGCGCGACCGCCCGCTTGAATGAAGACCAGGGCCAATCCTGCACCCGTTGGGCCAAGCCGTGCTTGACCGGGTTGTAATGCAGGTAATCCAGATGCCGCCGCCAATCAGTGTCATCGCGGATCGCGTGTTCGTAATGGCGCCGTTGCCAAACCGGGCGCTCGTTGCGGGCGTTGGTCGTGGGGTCCACCCGCGCGGAGAAGCGCTTCTTGATCTCGCGCCAGCGTCCCGGATAGTCGGTATCGCCCTCCGGTAACCGAATGATGCAATGCAGGTGGTCCGGCAGAATCACGCTGCCATCGATGGTGAATGGGCGTTGCTCGCGCACATGGGCAAACGCCTCCCGGAGCAAGGCGACCCGTTCCGGTGACCCCAGCAACGGCTGGCGCTGCCAGGTCACCAGCGTGAAAAAGAAGGTGCCGCCCGGGATGAAGACGCGGCGGTAGTTGCTCATCGGCGGTTCACCCGGGGCTTGGTGGATGCGCTGCGCTTATCCACCCTACGGGTTGCGGGGCGGGCGTCGGGTGGATAAGGCGCGCGGCACGGCGGTTGGGGCTGGGCATGACGGCGCGGCGCGCCGCATCCACCGACCGCCGGGGTTGATGCGGGCGCGGTGGTGGATGCGCTGCGCTTATCCACCCTACGGGTTGCGGGGCGGGCGTCGGGTGGATAAGGCGCGCGGCATAGTGGTTGGGGCTGGGCATGGCGGTCGGGCGCGCCGCATCCACCAACCGCCGGGGTTGGCGCGGGCGCGGTGGTGGATGCGCTGCGCTTATCCACCCTACGGGTTGCGGGGCGGGCGTCGGGTGGATAAGGCGCGCGGCATAGTGGTTGGGGCTGGGCATGGCGGTCGGGCGCGCCGCATCCACCAACCGCCGGGGTTGGCGCGGGCGCGGTGGTGGATGCGCTGCGCTTATCCACCCTACGGGTTGCGGGGCGGGCGTCGGGTGGATAAGGCGCGCGGCACGGCGGTTGGGGCTGGGCATGGCGGCGGGGCGCGCCGCATCCACCAGCCGCCGGGGTTGGCGCGGGCGCGGTGGTGGATGCGCTGCGCTTATCCACCCTACGGGTTGCGGGCTGGGCGTAGGGTGGATAAGGCGCGCGGCACGGCGGTTGGGGCGGGGCATGACGGTGGGGCGCGCCGCATCCACCAAGCGCCGGAGTTGGTGCGGGCGCGGTGGTGGATGCGCTGCGCTTATCCACCCTACGGACTTGGATTCCCAAGCGGTAAAGAAGAAAAGCATCAAGGGGTAAGCGTCCTGGCTACGCGGAAACCGAGGTGCGGGTACCGGGCGCCGGAGTCCAAATCGGTGCGGGTGGCCGAGCGCAGTTCCCAGGGGAAGCTGCCCCAGGACCCGCCGCGGAGCACGCGCCGCGCGCAATCGCCGGAGGTCCAGGCACTACCACCGCTGGGCGCACCCCGGTAGTTGTTATTCCAGCAGTCCTGGGTCCACTCCCAGACATTGCCGTGCAGGTCGGAGAGGCCCCAGGGATTGACCGGGTAGCTGCCGACCGGCTGGGTCTTCCCCAGATAGACACTGGTATTGGCGCCGCAGTTGGCATAGTCGGAGTCGCCGTTGTAGTTGGCCTGGCGAATGCAGTTGCCGGTGCTGAAGGCCGTGGTGGTGCCGGCGCGGGCGGCGTATTCCCATTCGGCCTCGCTCGGCAAGCGGTACGCCTGACCGCTCTTGCGGCTGAGCCATTTGACATAGGTCTGGGCATCGTCCCAGGAGACGTTGATCACCGGGCGGTCATCGCGGCCCCAACCTTGATCCTCGGGCTTGTGGCGGCAGCCGCTGTCGGCGACGCAGGCGTCCCAGTCGGCGAAGGTCACCTCGGTCTTGCCGAGCTCGAAGGCGGGGACGCTGACCCGGTGGGCGGGTTTTTCGGCATCGGTGCATTCGGCCTCGCCGGGCTGGCAGCCCATCAGGAAGGTGCCGCCGGGGATGCGCACCATCGCCGGTGCGGTGAAAGGCACCAGGTGGACCGGCTGGATGGCACCGGCGCCGACGAAGACCTGCGCGCTGGCCTTGCCGGGGCGCTCGCCGGCGGTGACGGCCTCCACGCGGTGCTCGCCCTCCTCGATCTCCAGCACCAGTGCCTTGCCCGCCTGCGCCGGGGTGCTGCCCTTGCGCTGGCCGTCCACGAAGACCTTGGCGTCGCCGGGCTCGGAGGTGACCTCCAGCATGCCTTTTTCGGCTTGAGCAGCGAGCGGGAGGGTGAGCCACAGCGTGGCCAGGAGGGCGGTGCCGGCGAGGCCGGGGCGGCGGAAACGGGGCATGCGCATGGGGGGATTCCGGTGGGGCGATAAAACCAGGGCGCAGTATAGGGGATAAGGGCGACGTGACGGCCCGTTAGGCGCTTGCCGGAAAATCCGGTACCAGATCGCGAAGGATTGTCGTCTGCCTTCAAGGAGCGCCGACAGGAGCATCGCCGGGCGATGCGACTCTCGGCGCGACGCGGACGACAACCCTTTCAGTATAGAATTTGCGGGTACGTGCCCTCCGGCCGTCTAGCGGTTATCCTTAGCAGCATTGACAATTATCTTAGCTCCGATCCCTCAATTGCGGCGCAGGAACGATTACCATGAAGATCACTCACACTCTCCCAAGCCGACCGACCGGCGCGCTGTCCGTCCGGCTGCTCGCGACGCTGCTGGCCGCTCCGCTTGCTCTGCATCTGACCGGTTGCACCGAAGTCACCCGCTTCCTGGCCAGACCCGAGGCCAGACCCGAGGTCAAACCCGAGGCCACGCCAGCCACCTCGGCCCCGCAGGTGGCAGCGCAACCGGCCGAGCCGGCGGCACCCGAGCCCATCCCCAAACCCCAAGAGAAGCCAAAGCCCGGCAAGCTCTACGAATGGAATGGTGACGGGCGCAAGATCTCGCACATCGTGGTCAACACCGATGAGCAGAAGGCCCGTTTCTACGACGGCGAGGAACAAGTCGGCTGGACCACGGTGGCGTCGGGCGTGCGCAAGCATCCCACCCCGGTCGGCCGTTTCGAGGTCCTGGAAAAGGTCGCCAACAAACGCTCGAACCTCTACGGCAAGGTCTACAGCTCGGGCGGCGGTGTGGTCCGCTCCGACGCCAAGGCCGGCCGCGATCCGATTCCTGCCGGCGCCCGCTTCGAGGGCGCGAAGATGCCGTATTTCCTGCGCGTCACCTATGACGGCGTCGGCCTCCATGCCGGGCCCATCCCGCGGCCGGGACACCCAGCGTCCCACGGCTGTATCCGCCTGCCCAGCAAGATGGCCCCGGTGCTGTTCCAGCATGTCGGGGTCGGCACCAAGGTCAGCATCATCGGCTCCGGACCGGATTACGGGAACTATGCCGAGCGTCAGCGCGTGGTCGCCGCCGAACGCGCCGAGCGCGCACGCGAGCGGCGTGAGATCGCCGCGCGCGTGGCGGCCGAGAACCCAGCCGCTGGCCCAGGTGCAGCGGCCAGCGCCGAGGGCATCAGCGCCACCGAGTTGTTCGGCCCCACGGGACCGAGCATAACCCCAACGCCGCGCGCGGAGCCGACTCCCAAGGCGGCCCCGGCTGCGAGCCGGCCGGTTCGCGTTGCCACCGTGGCGGCACCGGCGCAGACCCGGCGGCCAGCGGCCCGACCCAAACCGCAGCCCGTCGCCCGGCCGGCGACTGACCGCACTGTCCAGACCGCGAGTGCCGAGGCGAGTGAGACGAGCGCGCCGACGCCCAGCGCAACCGAACCTGCGGTCCAGACGGCGTCCGTGCCTGCGCCGGCCATCGCACCGCAGGCCGTCGCTGACTCCACCCCGGCCCAGCCGAGCGTTGCCCCCGCGGCGTCTGTCACACCGGCAGCAGCCCCGTCGGCACCGGTAACCGCCACCGCGTCGCCCCCGCCGACAGCACCGCCGGCCGCCAACCCAGCGCCGCCGCCGCAGCCGGCCGAGACAGCGCCCGTCGCGGCAGCGCCGCCCGCCCCCGCCCCCGCTCCCGCCGCGGTTCCCGCCCCCGCAAAGCCCGCGGAGCCGGCGCCGGCTCCGGCAGCGCCGCCACCGGCGCCAGCCGCGGCGCAGCAGGCAGCGCCGGCCGAAGGAGGGACCTAAGCGCGGTCGGCTTCCGCCGCTGCGATGTCGAGCGGCTGGCGACCGTAACAGGGGGAGATCTGCCACCCCGTTACATGACCGTCCCCCGTGGGAGCGGCGTCCCGCCGCGATGCGGTGCTGACCTCGAACGCTGCGGTGACGCGCCCGGCCCCGTCGCGGCGGGACGCCGCTCCCACGGGGTCGCTACGCGACTTTCACGGCAAGCCTCGGCCTCCGGTTTGCTTGTGACCGGAACGGCGATCAAGACCAAAAAAAAGCCGCGGCATAGATGCCGCGGCCTTTTCGTCCGCCTGGTTCTGAGATTGAAACCGATCAGTTCTTGGACTTGTCGACCAGCTTCTTCTCCTTGATCCAGGGCATCATGTCGCGCAGCCGTTCACCGACCACTTCGATCTGATGCTCCGCGCCAAGGCGGCGCATGGCCTTCATGGTCGCGGCGCCAGCCTGATTCTCCAGAATGAATTCCTTGGCGAAGGCGCCGGATTGGATTTCCTTCAGGATGCGCTTCATCTCCGCCTTGGTGTCTTCGGTGATAATCCGCGGACCGCGGGTCAAGTCACCATACTCGGCCGTGTTGGAGATCGAATAGCGCATGTTCGCGATGCCGCCCTCGTAGATCAGGTCGACGATCAACTTGACCTCATGCAGACACTCGAAATAGGCCATCTCGGGCGCATAACCGGCCTCGACCAGGGTCTCGAAGCCGGCCTGGATGAGCGATGTCAGGCCGCCGCACAGCACCACCTGCTCGCCGAAGAGGTCGGTCTCACACTCCTCGCGGAAACTCGTCTCGATGACGCCGGCACGCCCGCCGCCATTGGCGCTGGCATAGGCCAGGGCGACATCGCGCGCCTGGCCGGAGGCATCCTGGAAGACGGCAATCAAGCTCGGCACGCCGCCGCCCTGGGTGTAGGTGGAACGAACCAGATGACCGGGCCCTTTGGGCGCAATCATGATGACATCCAAATCTGCCCGCGGCTCGATCTGGCCGAAGTGGATATTGAAGCCATGCGCAAAGGCGAGCGCGGCACCTTCGCGGATGTGCGGGGCGATCTCTTCGCGATAGAGGCGCGCCTGATGCTCATCCGGGGCCAGGATCATGACCACATCGGCCCAGGCCGCCGCTTCCGGGATGGACTTCACATCCAGACCGGCGTTGGCCGCCTTGGCGGCGGAGGCCGAGCCGGGGCGCAAGCCAACCGCTACCGTGACGCCCGAATCCTTGAGGTTATTGGCATGGGCATGACCCTGCGAGCCATAACCGATGATGGCCACCCGCTTGCCCTGGATCAGGGACAGGTCGGCGTCTTTATCATAATAAACGTTGATGCTCATTTGCGTTTTTTGCGTTCAGTTGCGGACGATAAAGTGTTACAGAGTCAAACCCTTGTCGCCGCGGGCGATGCCGGTGGGGCCGGAGCGCACCACCTCGACGATCAGTCCCGCGGGGACCGCGTCGATGAAGGCGTCGAGCTTCTTGGAGGCGCCGGTCAGCTCCACGACATAGCTGGTGTCGGTCACATCGATGATCTTGGCGCGGAAGATATCGGTCAGGCGTTTCAGCTCCTCACGGTTCTCCCCCGCGGCACGCACCTTGATCATCATCATCTCCCGCTCGATGTGCGGGCCCTCGGTGAGATCAAAGACCTTCACGGTGTCGATGAGCTTGTTGAGCTGCTTTTTGATCTGCTCAACGATCTCTTCGTTCCCGTTGGTGACCAGGGTCATCCGGGACAGGGTCGGATCATCCGTCGGCGCGACGGTGAGCGACTCGATATTGTAGCCGCGGGCGGAGAAGAGCCCCGCCACCCGGGACAACGCGCCTGCCTCATTCTCCAGCAATACGGCAATGATATGTCTCATCTTAGGCCAGCTCCCTATCAGACAAACTGGGCGGCAGGTGCATCTCGTGCTGACCCTTGCCGGCCGCGATCATCGGGTAAACGTTCTCGGTGGGGTCGACGACCACATCGAGGAATACGAAACGGTCTTTCATGGCAAAGGCCTCCTGCATGGCGGCCGCCAGGTCGGCGGGCCGCTCGACGCGCATCCCGACATGGCCGAAGCTCTCGGCCAACTTGACGAAATCAGGCAAGGCGTCGACATAGGAGTTCGAGTAGCGGCTCTCGTAGAAGAACTCCTGCCACTGCCGGACCATCCCCATGTAACCATTGTTCAGCAGCACCACCTTGATCGGCAGCTTGTACTGCTGGCAGGTCGCCATCTCCTGAATGCACATCAGAATACTCGCCTCGCCCGAGATACAGGCAACCTGCGCCTGCGGGAAGGCCAGTTGCACCCCCATCGCCGCGGGCAGACCGAACCCCATGGTGCCGAGCCCCCCCGAGTTGATCCAACGACGCGGCTTGTCGAAGGGATAGAACTGGGCGGCGAACATCTGGTGCTGACCCACGTCGGAGGTCAGATAGAGGTCCCCCTTGGTCACCTGGTACAGGGTCTCGACGGCAAACTGCGGCTTGATCTTGTCGCTATGACGATCGTAATGCAGGCAATCGACACGCCGCCACTCCTCGATCTTGGCCCACCAGTCCGCGACCGGCCGCCCGGTAGTGGTCGGTGCCTGCTCTTTCCACAACCCCAGCATGTCGGTCAAAACGCTGGCGACCTGACCGACGATCGGCACGTCCACCCGCACATTCTTGGAAATGGACGACGGGTCCACGTCCACATGCACGATCTTGGCGTGGGGACAGAAATGCTCGATCTTGCCGGTCACCCGATCATCGAACCGGGCGCCGATGGCAATGAGCACATCGGTCTCGTGCATGGCCATGTTGGCTTCATAGGTCCCGTGCATCCCCAACATGCCGATGAATTGCGGGTCGGTCATCGGGTAGGCACCCAGCCCCATCAGGGTGCTGGTGAGGGGGAACCCGGTGAGCCGCGCCAGCTCGGTCAACTGCGCCGCGGCCTCGCCCAGCACCACCCCGCCGCCGGTGTAGAGCACCGGACGCTTGGCCTGGAGCATCAGCTCCACCGCCCGCTTGATCTGACCCAGATGCCCCCTCTCAATGGGCTGATAGGAGCGCATCTGGATCTCGCGCGGATAGTGATAAGGAATCTTGATGTTCGGATCGGTGACATCCTTGGGGATGTCCACCACCACCGGGCCCGGACGGCCGGTCATCGCGATATAAAACGCCTTGCGCAGCGTCGTCGCCAGGTCGCGCACATCCTTGACCAGAAAGTTGTGCTTGACGCAGGGACGAGTGATGCCGACGGTGTCGACCTCCTGGAAGGCGTCGCTGCCGATCACCGGCGTCGGCACCTGCCCGGAGATGCACACCATCGGGATCGAGTCCATGTACGCGGTCGCAATCCCGGTCACCGCGTTGGTCGCACCCGGACCCGAGGTCACCAGACAGACCCCACACCGCCCCGTGGCCCGGGCATAACCGTCGGCCGCATGGGCCGCCGCCTGTTCATGGCGGACCAGGATATGCTTCACCTGATCCTGCTTGAACAGGGCGTCATACATGTGCAGCACCGCGCCGCCCGGATACCCGAAGACATACTCGACGCCTTCGTCGATCAACGCCTGGACGACGATCTCGGCGCCGCTGAGATCCACCCCGTTCATATCCACAGTATTAACCTCCGACTCAAAACAGCCCGTCAGACGTGCGGCGGGCGGTGACCGACGCGCAGCGTAACCGCCGCCCCGTCCGGACCAGCCGTCCCGGCCGCCGCATCGGCAGCGGACTGGGAAAACAGCATAGACTGTTCAAAAAAGAGAGGACGTTACAGGAGACGCGCGCCCAGGGTCAATATCCCGTCCCAGATCCGCGGCATCCGATCGACCGCGGGTACGAGCGGACCCTTGCAACCAGCGTCTCTTAGAGCATAATGGAGGACATGGTACGCGGATCCCATGTCGTTGTTGTGATAGCCCGATGCTCGACTCGCAGGGGTCCAGGCAGCCGCTCGCACCGGTGGGCGCTGGGCTTGGTCGTCGCGAGCATCGGCCTTGCCGCCTTTTCATCCCAGTCTGTGGGGGAAATGTACCGTTGGGTGGACGAGAGCGGCACCACCGTCTACGCGCAACAGCCGCCGCCGGGGATCACGGCAACCCCCATCAAGCCGGACCCGACACCCCGCGCCGACACCACCGGGCAAGCCGTCGAGCAGTTGCGCGGCCTGGTTGAACAAGACATCGACAAACGCGAGGACCAGTCCCTAAAGGCTGAGGAGGCCGCCAAGCAGGCGACTGAACAAGCCGCACGCAAAACCAACTGCGACGCGGCGCGCAAGAACCTCGACACCCTCGAGAACCACGGCCGGGGGCGGTTGCGCACCCCGGACGGAAAATCGAAGTTTTTCTCCAAAGAGGAACTCGCCAAGGAGTTCGACAAGGCCCGCGAGCAGATCAAGGCCAACTGCCGGTGAGTCCGCCGCGACCGCCCGCCCGTCACGGATTTGTCTTGGGACCGGCCGCACCCTAGACTAGCGCGTTTTTACTCCGGGACCCCTGGCCCCATGCGCACTTCCCAATTTCCGCTCCACACCGTCAAGGAGACCCCGGCCGACGCCGAGGTCATCAGCCATCAACTGATGCTGCGTGCCGGCATGATCCGCAAGCTGGCGGCCGGACTCTACACCTGGCTGCCGCTGGGGCTGCGCGTCCTGCGCAAGGTCGAGCACATCGTGCGCGACGAGATGGACCGGGCCGGCGCCCTGGAAGTCCTGATGCCCGCGGTGCAGCCGGCGGAACTGTGGATCGAGTCCGGCCGCTGGGACCAGTACGGCCCGGAACTGCTGCGCCTGAAGGACCGCCACCACCGCGAGTTCTGCTTCGGCCCCACCCACGAAGAGATCATCACCGACCTGGCGCGCAACGAGCTCAAGAGCTACAAGCAGTTGCCGGTCAACTTCTACCAAATCCAGACCAAGTTCCGTGACGAGATCCGCCCGCGCTTCGGGGTGATGCGGGCCCGCGAGTTCCTGATGAAGGATGCCTATTCCTTCCACGCGGATGACGCCTCGCTGGCCGCGACCTACGCGGTCATGCACGCCGCCTACGCGCGCATCTTCACCCGCTGCGGCCTGGATTTCCGCCCGGTGCAGGCCGATACCGGCAGCATCGGCGGCAATGCGTCACACGAGTTTCATGTGCTCGCCTCCTCGGGGGAGGACGCCATCGCCTTCTCCTCCGACTCGGGCTATGCCGCCAACGTGGAACTGGCCGAGGCCCTGGCCCCGGCCGCCGCCGCACCGGCACCCGCGGAGGAGTCACGGCTGGTCGATACCCCCGCCGCCAAGACCATCGCCGACCTCGTGACTCAGTTCGGCCAGCCGATCGAGCGCACGGTCAAGACCCTGGTGGTGGCCGCCGCGGAGGGGGTCGCGGGCGGTCTGGTCGCGCTCTTGGTGCGCGGCGACCACGAGCTCAACGCGGTCAAGGCCGCCAAGCTCCCGCAGGTGGCCGCACCGCTGCGGATGGCCGGCGAGGCGGAGATCCGCGCCGCCGTCGGCGCCGGCCCCGGCTCCCTGGGCCCCAAGGACCTGCCGCTGACCTGCATCGTCGACCGCGCGGCGGCGGTCACCGCCGACTTCTGCTGCGGCGCCAACCAGGACGGCAAGCACTGGTTCGGGCTCAACTGGGGCCGCGACCTGCCGTTGCCCGAGGTCGCGGACCTGCGCAACGTCATGGACGGCGACCCCAGCCCGGACGGCCGCGGCACGCTCACCATCGCCCGCGGCATCGAGGTGGGACACATCTTCCAGCTTGGCCGCAAGTACAGTGACGCGATGAAGGCCACGGTCCTGGGTGAAGACGGCCGCGCCCTGACCATGACCATGGGCTGTTACGGCATCGGCGTCTCCCGCGTGGTGGCCGCCGCCGTGGAACAGCATCACGATGAACGCGGCATCTGCTGGCCGGCCCCCATCGCCCCCTTTGCGGTCGCCCTGCTGCCGATGAAGCTCGGCAAGTCCTACCGGGTGCGTGAAGCGACCGAACAGATCTATGCGGACCTGCAGGCTGTCGGGATCGAGGTCCTGCTCGATGACCGCGACGCCCGGCCCGGCTTCATGTTCGCCGACATGGAATTGATCGGCATCCCCCACCGGGTGGTGGTGGGCGACAAGGGTCTGGACGACGGCATGGTCGAGTACAAAGGCCGCCGGGATGCCGAGATGCAATTGATCCCGATTGCTGAGATCGTCGGGTTCCTGATGGAACGTCTGCGGCCCGCGGAACAATGATACTGGAGCCGCGGCGGATACCTACTGCCGCGGCTTAGTCACGAGGCAGAAATCAGTTAAACACTCGTTGTCGTTGTCGTAATCGTAGCATCGATTCAATGTGCGCATGAGCAGCCTGCTGTCTATCGGGTTGCGATTCGCGACGTCTCCTGGAGGTACAAGGCGGCCAAACGTTTGAAAAACTTCGCTCGCCATGTCCGGGACCAACGAATTGCTGCGACGCTCACAACACTCGAACGGCGAAACGACGCGGTACGAGAGAATCCTCGCGGGACTCATCGCTTCGATTACGACAACGACAACGATTATCACCCTTCAAACGTCAGGATTCACCGGCCCCCTCATGCACAAAGACGCTTCCTTCGATCGCGATCAACTCCTGGCCTGCGGGCATGGCGACATGTTCGGCCCGGGCAATGCCCAGTTGCCGATCCCCAACATGCTGATGATGGACCGGGTGGTCCGCATCGCCAACTACGGCGGAGCCTACAGCAAGGGCGAGATCCACGCGGAACTCGACATCAAGCCCGAACTCTGGTTCTTCCAATGTCACTTTCCCGGCGACCCGGTCATGCCCGGCTGCCTGGGCTTGGACGCCTTGTGGCAACTGGTCGGCTTCTATCTCGCGTGGGTCGGCAATCCGGGACATGGACGGGCGCTCGGCGTCGGTGAAGTCAAGTTCACGGGCCAAGTGTTGCCGACCGCCGCCAAGGTGACCTACCAGATCGAAATGAAGCGGGTCATCAGCCGCAAGCTGGTGCTCGGCATCGGCGACGGGGTTGTTCAAGTCGATGGCCGGACCATCTATACGGCCAAGGATTTGCGGGTGGGGCTCTTTACCTCGACCGAGGGGTTCTAGCGGTGATTTTCTGAACACCTTGCGATGCCACGGTAACACCGATGGTATCGCGATCACGCGCGGCCGCATCGCGGCCGGAGGCCGCTCCCACGGGGTCGCGGTGTGATCATCACGGTCACGCAAGCCTGATCAGCCACGGGACAAAAAAACAGGGGCGCCTGGCGCCCCCTGGGTCAACAGTTCGGCGAAACCCGCCGCGCCGATCAATTATCGAGGTTGTCGAGCGCCTTTTGGAACCGGTTGGCGTGCGACCGCTCGGCCTTAGCCAAAGTCTCGAACCAGTCCGCAATCTCCTCGAAGCCCTCGGCGCGGGCGGTCTTAGCCATGCCGGGGTACATGTCGGTGTACTCGTGCGTCTCACCGGCGATCGCGGCCTTCAGGTTGAGACTGGTGCCGCCGATCGGCAGACCGGTGGCTGGATCACCGACGGCCTCCAGGTACTCCAGGTGGCCGTGAGCATGGCCGGTCTCGCCCTCGGCAGTCGAGCGGAATACGGCAGCGACATCGTTGTAACCTTCGACATCCGCCTTGGCGGCAAAGTACAGATAACGACGGTTTGCCTGAGACTCGCCGGCGAAGGCGTCTTTCAGGCTGGTTTCGGTCTTGCTGCCCTTGAGATCCATAACGGTTTCCTCGGTTGAGTGGAGTTAGGGTACCTGTGGTCCAAACGTTAGTGACCCAAGCGTCACGGCAAAAATTGTTTATTCCTATGACGCCGATAGTCGGATTTTATGACCATGTGACTTGGTTCCATACTGGTAACCCGTGATTTTGCTACAACAACTCCGACAGGGAGATTGAGCGGATAATCGGGACAAACCAGGCGAAGAGCCCTCATGGCAACCACAGCGTCGACACCGTACGTGACCTACCAATACAGCGCATCGACCCAGCGAGATGAGACACCCCGGCCGGCCAACGCCACCTGGCGGCTGATCCAGATCACGGACTCGCATCTGTTCGCCACCGCCGACGAGCGCCTGCTCGATCTGAACACACGACTCAGCTTCGCGGCGGTACTTGCCCTGGCCCTGGGTCACGCGGAACCGGCCGCCGCGCTGGTGATGACAGGCGATTTGGTGCACGACGAGAGTGCCGCCGGCTACGCCTACCTGGCCCAGTCGCTCGGCACCGTCGGCTGCCCCTCCTTTTGTATCCCCGGCAACCATGACCGCCGGGGTCTGATGGAGACTTGGCTGGGTGAGGCCGCCATCGAATCCGTTGCCGAGCGTCGGCTTGGCAACTGGAATCTGATCTTTTTGGACTCGACCCAGCCCGGTGAGGACGGCGGGCGGCTGACACCGCGCCAAGTCGCGCAAGTGGACACCCTGCTGCGACGGAATCCGGGGCCAACCCTAGTGTTTCTCCACCAACACCCGATCCCGGTGGGCAGCGACTGGATCGACACCATCGACGTCGCCAACGGTGCCGAACTGCTCGCGGTGTGCGACCGCCATCCGCAAGTCAAGGCGATCGTCTGCGGCCACATCCATCAGGAATTCGCAAGCGTCCGCGGGCACTATCAAATCCTGGGCACACCATCGACCTGTTTCCAATTCATGCCCGGCAGCCCCGTGTTCGCCCTGGACGCGCGCACCCCAGGCTACCGGGAATTGCGATTGCACGCGAACGGGCGCCTCGACACCTGGGTCGTGCGCCTGGCCGAGTACCCGGAACCCCTCGTCTACAGCTCCGTCGGATACTGACCGTCCGACGCGCGGCGCCCAGGCGATTGCCGGAAATCGCCTCGTCGCCTCAGCCGACGGTGAACCCCGACCGCCCCTGGTAGACCAGACGGTCACAAGCAACCCCGCTGACCCGCGCCATGGGCGGTCCGCTGCGCAGCCAGTCACGCAATGCCGCGACGGCCTCCGGGGCGCCGCAGGCCGTGACCTCCACGCGCCCGTCAGGCAGATTACGGACATGGCCGGTGACGCCGAGACGCAGTGCCTGTTCGCGCGTCGCCGCACGAAAATAGACCCCCTGGACGCGACCGCTCACGACGCACCGGTAACAAACCGGAGGGTCGGTTGCCGCCCCGTCCGCCGTCGCATCACTCATGGCACCCTCACGCCCGACTCATCCCGGCGCCCCGACCGGGGCGGCGGGCTTGGCCGCGGCGGCCTCGCGCTCGCGTTTGTACTTGGGGAATGGGGTGTCCTGATAGCGGCCGCTGGTCACGTAGTCGCCAAGCCACAGGAACTCCTGCGCGTCACCGGTCGCACCGGTGTATTTGGCGAGCAATTTGCCCTGCAAGTCGAAAAAGGCGAAAACCGGGGTGGCGCGCACCCGGTAGTCCTTGAGTGCGAAATCCTTCTGCGTCTTGGGCTGACCGCTGAAGTCGGTAATCTCCACGTCGCCTTCGATGTCGACCGGGAAAATCAGGAAATGCTCCTTGAAATAGGCCTGCACCTCCGGACGACTGAGCACCGTGGACTTCATCCGATGACAAAAGGGGCATTCGTCCATCTCAAACATCAGCAGCACACCCTGCTTGCCCTGTGCCTTGGCGTTCGCGAGTTCCTCCGCGAAATCACCGAAGGTTTGGTCGAAAAAAGCCGCCGAGTCAGCGGTCTGCGCCAAGGTCGGCGCAGCCGACAGCGCGGACCACAGCAGTGCGGCCAGAAACCAGTGGGCTCGGGGTCTGATACGGATAGGCAGTCGGGTCATGGTGCGAGGATTCCTCATGATGGCGTGGATGACCGGTGCTCGTGATCTGCGACGATGTCGCGCGAGGGCCTTGATCGTAATCCCGGCCGGCGGCGTGCGTAGTCAGGGCTTCCAGCCCTGACGGTGTCAGGCCAGGATGGCCTGACTACGCACCCGGCGAGCTCAAGTGGCCGGAATCTTGATCCAGGCCCCAGCCGGGTGACGGCCGGATTTCGGCACGAACAGCATTCTGGCCGTAACGGCGGCCCCGTTGCAACGCGGGCGTCGGGCCGGGACACTGTTAGACTGGTGTCTGCAACGCACACTCGACCGCCCTCTCGGAGACTCGCACTTGAGCTACATCCTGATTCTCTATTACAGCCGTCACGGCGCCACTTTCGAACTGGCCCGCCAGATCGCCCGCGGGGTCGAGTCGATCGCGGGGATCGAGGCGCGTCTGCGCACCGTGCCCGCCGTCTCCACCGTCTGCGAAGCCTCCGAAGCCGCGGTTCCCGCAACGGGCGCCCCCTATGTCACACTCGACGACCTGCGCGACTGCGCCGGACTGGCCCTGGGCAGCCCCACCCGCTTCGGCAACATGGCGGCGCCGATGAAATATTTCCTGGACGGAACCAGCGCCCTCTGGCTCGCGGGTGCACTCGTCGGCAAGCCGGCGGCGGTCTTCACCTCGACCTCCAGCCCACACGGCGGCCAAGAGGCGACGCTGCTGACGATGCTGGTCCCTTTGCTGCACCACGGCATGTTGCTCATGGGCATCCCCTACAGCGAGGGCGACCTGCTGCACACCCGCGGCGGCGGGACCCCCTACGGTGCGTCGCACCTGGCCGGCCCGGACAATAAACTGCCGGTGTCGGACGAGGAACGGCGGCTTGCCCAGGCGCTGGGCAAACGGCTGGCCCACACCGCGCTGACACTTGCGCGCGCGCCGACCTGAGCACGGCTGGCCGCCGGCCGTGTCCGCCCGCGCCCTGCAGCTGCATCTGCCCATCGAGCTGATCCGCGAGCCGACCTTGGCCGAATTCCTGCCCGGACCCAACGCCGAGGCGGCGGCGGCCATTCGCGGGACCGCCACGGGTCAGGGCGATCCCTTTCTCTTCCTGTATGGCCCGCCCGAGACCGGCAAGACGCACCTGCTCCAGGCCGCCTGCCTCACCGCCGCCGCGGCCAAGCGCCAGGCCCATTTCATCCCGTTGGGCCGGACCGGAATCGCGCCCGGCATCCTGGAGGACCTGGAGCGGTTGGACCTGGTCGCCGTGGATGATGTGGACCGCATCGCCGGGGACCGGGGGTGGGAACTGGCGCTCTTCAACCTCTTCAACCGCCTGCGCGAATGCGGGCGCGCACTGATCACCAGCGCCGCCGTCGGACCCGCCGACCTGGCACTGGGTCTGCCCGACTTGCGCTCACGTCTGCACTGGGGGCCGCGCTACCGGCTGCTCCCGCTGACCGAGCCGGACTGCGAACAACTCCTGGTCGAGTCCGCCCGACGCCGCGGAATGGCCGTGGGCGCGGAGGTGACGCGCTACATCCTGACCCACCATCCGCGCAATCCGTCCGCGCTCCTGGACCTGGTGGAGCGGGTCGACCGACTGTGCCTGCGCGAGCAGCGCCCGCCGACCATCCCGGTGGTGCGGCGGGTCATGCGTGGCGAGTCGGCCGAGTAGATCTGTCCTGCCTCTACTCATCCCGCCAGCCATGGCGGCGGGCCTTGGCCGACCACACCAGCACATACTGCACCCCGCTCACCAGCGTGGTCGCCAGACAGCTCCAGATCAGGGCCTCGATCAGCCAACCCGGCACCGGCATGGGCACCGCCTGCATGATCACACCGACCACCAGAACCAGTTGCACCAGCGTGTTGAGTTTGCTGATGCGGGTCGGTGACGCCTCCAGAATCTCGACCCGATAGTTGTAGAGCAGCGCCCCGCCGACGATCACCAGGTCCCGGAAAACCACCGCCAACACCAGCCATACCGGGATCAATCCCAGCGAACCCAGCACCAGGAAGCAGATCACCAATAGGGCTTTGTCGGCCAACGGATCGAGAATGCCGCCCAGCCGGCTCTGCCAGCCGTACTGCTTGGCAAGAAAACCGTCGACACCGTCGGATACGCCGGCAAACGCAAACAGCGCCAGCGCCCAGCCGAACTCGTAAGACAACAACAGCCAGACCACCGGGATCACGGCGGCCAGGCGCAGTGCGCTGATGATATTGGGAATGTCCTTCAGCCTCACGGGAGTCACCTATGGCGCCGCGCGGCGGCAAGCAGGGCAGATGCTAGCGCCCCGCGGCGTCCTTGGGAAGTCGGACGGTCACTTGGGACAACATAAGGGTCGCTCAGTCCGGCAGGATGCGGCAAGCCAAGGCCGCACACGGGACTCGCTCCAGTCGCTTTGCGCCGCGGCAAGAAGCGTCCGGTTCGGGGTCTCAGGGGTGCGACCAGACCGGCCAGGCGGCGCGGTCGCTGGTAGAATCGCCGGATGCCATCCATCGGAGCCTCTCGCGTGACCCAGGAATCGCCGCCACCCCCGTCCCTCAGCTACCGTGATGCCGGCGTCGATATCGACGCGGGCGCGGCCCTGGTCGAGCGGATCAAGCCGCTGGCTGCCGCCACCTTCCGCCCGGGCGTGGTGACCGGACTGGGCGGCTTCGGCGCACTGTTCGCACTGCCCATCCAACAGTATCGGGAACCCATCCTGGTCTCCGGCACGGACGGGGTTGGCACCAAGCTCAAGCTCGCCATCGCGCTCAAGCGCCACGACACCATCGGCATCGATCTGGTCGCGATGTGTGTCAACGACATCCTGGTCAGCGGTGCCGAGCCCCTGTTCTTTCTGGATTATTACGCCTCCGGACGGCTGGATTTGGAGGTCGCCACCGCGGTCATCACCGGCATTGCCCGCGGCTGCGAACTGGCGGGCTGCGCCCTGACCGGCGGTGAGACCGCCGAGATGCCCGGCATGTACGGCGCCGACGACTACGATCTGGCGGGTTTCTGCGTCGGCATTGCCGAACGCTCCGAGCTGATCCTGCCGGAACGGGTGCGCCCCGGTGACCGACTGATCGGAATCGGCTCGTCCGGCCCCCACTCCAACGGCTACTCGCTGATCCGCAAGGTCATCGAGGTCACCGGGGCGGACCTGAACACCGACCTGGAGGGAGAGACCCTGGGCGCCCGACTGCTCGCCCCGACGCGCATCTACGTGCGCTCGGTGCTGCCGCTGACACGGGCGCTGCGCGTCCATGCACTGGCGCACATCACCGGCGGCGGCATCACCGAGAACCTGCCGCGGGTGCTTCCGGAAGGGACCTGTGCGCGGGTCGACACGGGCAGTTGGCAGCGCCCGGCGGTCTTCGACTGGCTACAGCGCCAAGGCGGGATCGCTGAGGCCGAGCTGCGCCGCACCTTCAACTGCGGACTGGGGATGGTGGTTTGTGTGGCCCCGGAGGACGCCGACACCGCGCTGGCGATGCTGACCGCGGCCGGGGAACAGGCGTGGCCGCTCGGTGCGGTCGAGTCGACATCCGGCGCGCCGCGGGTGATCTACGCCGATGATGCGGACCATGACTGAGGCCGCCGCCGGCGTGGGGCCGCCGCTCTCCGTGGTCGTGCTGATTTCCGGGTCCGGCAGTAACCTTCAGGCACTGATCGATGCACAGGGCGCCTGGCCCTATCGCATCACCGCGGTCGTCAGCAACGAGCGGACCGCCTTCGGTCTGGAACGGGCACGCCGCGCCGGCATCCCGACCGCGGTGGTCAGCCATCGCGCGTGCGCGGATCGGGCGGCCTTCGATCAGGCCCTGACCGCGGCGATCGACCGCCACGCGCCCGGCTTGGTCGCGCTGGCCGGTTTCATGCGGATCCTCACCCCAGGGTTCGTCGCGCATTATGCCGGACGGATCCTCAATATCCACCCGTCACTGCTCCCCAAATTCCGCGGTCTGAACACCCATCGCCGCGCCCTGGAGGCTGACGAGCAGGAACATGGTGCAAGCGTCCATTTCGTCACCGCCGAACTGGACGGCGGCCCAGTGATCCTGCAGGGCCGGGTACCGATCCTGCCGGGGGATGATCCGGAGCAACTGGCCGCGCGCGTGCTGGCGGCGGAGCATCGGCTCTACCCGCGGGTCGTCGGTTGGTTCGCCCAGGGGCGGCTGCGGCTCGGGGCGGATGGCCGGGCGCTGTTCGACGGGGCAGCGCTCAACGCGCCGCTGCGCCTGGACGATCAGACACCCGGTTAGGCCTGGCGCAATACGCCAATCATCCCGCAACCGCTCCCAGTCGCTATCGCTATCGTTATCGTTGTCGTAATCGTAATCGACTGATTTTCGCCACTGTGAGGCATGATCGAGGCTCGGTCGGGCCGATTACGACAACGACAACGACAACGATCGGAAACGGCAGCAATCGATCCGGCGTGCTGCGCTAGGTCCCGGTCTTGCTATTGCTGGTGTCAACGGATCGCTCACTACTCCCCGCGGAGAACCCCGCCGTCAGCATCTTCTGGAACATGTCCCAAGAGGCCATGGTACCGGCCATATAGGGCTGGAACAGCTTCATTGGGTCATAGCCATCGACGCCCGCCGTCATGCGCGTGCGAATATCGTCCATCAGTTGCTGCTGGAACGCCTCGACATCGGGCAGACCGACCAGCTTACGCATTTCGGCGGGGGTGATATCGAAGTTGAGTGTGATCTTCATGAACGAGTCCTCGAATGTCGGTTTCTCGGGCGGTGCCGCACGCCAACCCGCCGCGCGGACTGCGCCTGCTCAGCACCCCTTATTTGTATCAGCCACTGTGACTGACCCAAGCGACCGCTGCAAGCCGTAAAAACGAGGGCCGGGAACCGTCAATGACGACTGGTCCGCGGCACCGCGGCCGTCGGCACCGGCTCATCCACCGCCAGCGTGCGCCGCACCCGGCGGCCAATCAACACACAGGCGCGCTCAAAGGCGCGGCTCGCCTCGCGGGCGTTCCAGTCCCAGTCGGACGGATGGGAGGCCGCCTCGAACTGCCAATGACCGGTCATCAGCACGGCACCGATCCGCACCTCCAGGGTCCAGTCACGCCAGACCTGCTCTGGTTTGCCGTCCTCCACGAACTCCTGTTCCACCAACCGGACATAGTTTCCGGCGCTGTCGTCCATCGCCAACACATTGGATTGCACCAGAGATTCGTCCACACAGCTCACCCAACCCGTATGCACGGCACTCGCGGTACCCATCAAGGCGTGGATCAGCAGGGCCGGTGTCGTGGCGAGCATGAGCGGCGTCTCCCAATCCGGCTCATCCGTATCGACTTCGTTGGTCATCGTTGCCCCCTAGTGTTTCGACCGCGGCACGCGGGCCTGCCAGGCCGCACAGTGTATACCGATCAGTCTTGCGTCTCAGGCGATTTGCAGGATGGGTTTACGCCCGGCGGCAAAAACCGGTATGGTGCCATCCAAGCAAGACCAAGGGTACCAGTCGATGAAGGTCGCGATCTTTTCAGATGTACAGGCCAACTTCCCGGCCATGGAGGAAGCGGTCGCACGCATCCTCGCGTGGCGCCCGGAGCTGGTGGTCATGGCCGGTGATCTCGTCAACCGCGGCCCCAGGAGCCTGGACTGCCTGGAACTGTTCGACGGACTGCGGCATGGTCAGGGCTGGCTGCCGGTGCAGGGCAACCACGAAACCTGGATCCACCGGTGCCGCCGCGAGGCGGCGCGCACGCCCCTGGAAGCGGATCTGCGGCGCTTTGCCGACTGGACCCTGGCCCAGGTGCAACCGCGACTGGACGCCATGACCGACTGGCCGGATCACCTGTGCTTCCACGGCGGCACCGATGATAGCTGGGTGCACGTCACCCACGGCACCATGGCCAGTAACCGCGAAGGGATTTCGGCCGGGGTCCCGGATGAGGCGCTGCGCGGCAAACTCCCCCCCGACATCGCGCTCTTCGTCACCGCCCACACCCATCGGCCGCTGGAACGGGTGCTGGACGGCACCCCGATCCTCAACGTCGGCTCGGTCGGCTCCCCGTTCGACGGCGATCCGCGCGGGAGCTATGCCCAACTGGAGTGGCACGGCGGGCGCTGGCATTGGCAAATCCTGCGCTTCGACTACGATCGCGACCAGGCGCAGCGCGACTTCCTGGAATCCGGCTTCATCGAGGAGGGCGGCCCGCTGGCGCGCATCCTCTACGAGGAATGGCGTCAGGCGCGGCTGTTCATGCCGCTGTGGCGGCGCGACTTCGAGCCCGCGGTCCTGGCCGGCGAGCGCGCCCTGGCGCCGGCGGTCCAGGATTTTCTGGCCCACATCGACGCGCCCTGATTCCTTGCCGCGGTGCTCAACCAGGACGAGCACCGGACGGCCGCGACGATCCGGCCCGCCGGTCCCCGCGGTACGCAAACGAACCTTATGATAGTGAAATCTCATGGCAGACACCGACAGCATCCGCCGTTTCCTCTTTGAAGACACCGGCATCCGCGGAAACCTGGTCCACCTGGACGCCAGTTGGCGCGCCGTGCTCGACGCCCACCCCTATCCGAAGGCGGTGCGCGTCCACCTGGGCCAATCCCTGGCAGCGGTTGCACTGCTCAGTGCCATCGTCAAGTTCGAGGGCTCCCTGATTCTGCAGGTGCAGGGTGAGGGCCCGCTGCGCACCCTGGTCGCGCAGGCCACCAGCGCGCGCACCATCCGCGGCGTGGCCCGCTGGGAGGATGAGGTTCCCTACGGCGGGAGCCTGCCCGAGTGCTGCGGCGCCGGCCGCCTGGTGTTGACCATCGAGCGCGGTGACGGCTCACCCTATCAGGGGGTCGTTCCACTGGTCGGCGACGACATTGCGCAGGCCCTGGGGCGCTATTTCGAGGCGTCTGAGCAGATCCCCACCCGGCTGTGGCTGGCCGCCGACGGATCGCGTGCGGCCGGCCTGCTGCTGCAACGCCTGCCCTCCGATGCCGACAGCGATGACTGGGGACGCGTCGGCCTGCTGGCCGCCACCGTCAAGCCCGCCGAACTCCTGGAACTGCCCGCCGCCGAACTGCTGCGCCGACTCTTCAACGAAGAATCGGTTCGCCTCTTCGACTCCGAGCCGATCGCCTTCCGCTGCGGCTGCTCGCGCGCCCGCATCGAGGACATGCTGCGCATCATGGGCGAGACCGAGGTCCAGTCGATCGTCACCGAACAGGGCGAGTTACAGGTCACCTGCGAATTCTGCAACCGCACCTACCGACTGGATGCCGTGGACGCGGGGCAGTTGTTCGCGGCGAGCACCAGGCACGCGTCGCCAACCCTGCGCCAATAACTGTCAGAATGTAGGATGCGGTGAGGCACGGACACTGGTGGCGAATTGCGCCCACGATCCGCCGCGCCGGCTTGGCTCAGACCCGGAATATCTCACGCCAAGGCGCCAAGATTCTTCAAGGCGCGATCAGAACCGGAGGCGCTCGCGGGGTGACGAGGGTCACCGCAGGATTGCGCGCTTCTTGGCGTGCTTGGCGCCTTGGCATGAGATACGTTCTTTCCAGACTCCGCGGTCGGGAGAATTCGCCGCCAGTGTCAGGCACGAACCGCATCATCCGCGATCCCACAGTTCGCAGCACCGCAGGCACCGGCCTCGGTCAAAATTCCGGCCACTTGGGCTCGCCGGGTGCGTCGTCAGGCCATCCTGGCCTGACACCGTCAGGGCTGGAAGCCCTGACTACGCACGCCGTCGGCCGGGATTACGATCAAGGCCCAGGCACCAAACACGCTCATTTCCGGCTAAACTGCCCCTTCGGATTGAACCGACCCCCGACCGACCTACCGGATGCAGCCTTTGTGAGCGACCTCCCCAGCCTGTTGCAACCCCTCCTCGGCCTGCTCCTGATCACCGCGCTGGCCTGGGGCCTGAGCGAGGACCGCCGGGCGGTGCGTCCGCGGCTCGTCATCGGCGCCCTGGCGCTGCAACTCCTGCTCGCCGTCGTGCTGCTCAAGCTGCCCGCCGCCAAGGGCTTCTTTCTCGGCCTGAACCAACTGGTGCTCGCCATCCAGGCGGCGACCCAGGAGGGCACCGCCATGGTCTTCGGCTACCTGGGCGGCGGGCCACTGCCCTTCGACCTGGTGCGCCCCGAGAACAGCTTCGTGCTGGCCTTCCGCGCCCTGCCCCTGCTGCTGGTCATCAGCGCGCTCTCGGCCCTGCTGTTCCATTGGCGCATCCTGCCGCTGGTAGTCCAGGGGTTCGCCTGGGTACTGCGCCGCACGCTCGGCACCGGCGGGCCGCTCGGCCTGGCCGCCGCCGCCAACGTCTTCGTCGGCATGACCGAGGCCCCGCTGCTGATCCGGCCCTATCTCGCGGGCCTGTCGCGCAGCGCCCTGTTCGGCGTCATGACCTGCGGCATGGCCACCGTGGCCGGCACCGTCATGTTCCTCTATGCTGGCATCCTGGGGCCGGTGATCCCGGACGCCATGGGCCACATCCTCACCGCCTCGCTCATCAATGCCCCGGCCGCGCTCCTGATCGCCGGCCTGCTGGTTCCGGAGACGCGCGATGCTGCCGCCGCGGACCCCGTGCCCATCGTCCCCGAGACCAACAGCGCCATGGACGCCATCACCCGCGGCACCCTGGACGCCATCCCACTGTGGCTGAACATCATCGCCATGCTGGTGGTCATGGTCGCCCTGGTCGGGATCTTCAATCAGGTCCTGGGACTGCTGCCCGACGTGGCCGGCGCCCCGCTGACCGCGCAGCGCGCCCTGGGCTGGGCCATGGCCCCGGTGGTCTGGCTGATCGGCATCCCCTGGGCCGAGGCCACCACCGCCGGCGCCCTGATGGGGGTCAAGATGATCCTGAACGAGCTGATCGCCTACCTCCAACTCGCCGCCCTGCCCAACGGTGCCCTGAGCGAACGCAGCGCGCTCATCATGACCTACGCCCTGTGCGGCTTCGCCAACTTCGGCAGCCTCGGCATCCTGATCGGCGGCCTGGGCGCCATGGCCCCGCAGCGGCGCCCCGAGATCGTCGGGCTGGGAATGAAATCCATCCTGGCCGGGACCCTGGCGACGTTGATGACCGGGGCGGTGGTGGCCATGCTGATCTGATCAAGGAGCGCCGACTTTGGTCATCGTACCCGCAGACAAGTGGTGCGGTTCGCTCCTGACACTGGTGGCGAATTGCGCCCACGCGGGCACATCCGCCGAACCGGCTTGGCTCAGACCCGGAATGTCTCACGCCAAGGCGCCAAGACGCCAAGGGTCTTCAAGGCGATAGCGAAACCGGGGGCGCTCGCGGAGTGACTGGGGTCAACACAGAATTGCGCTCTTCTTGGCGTGCTTGGCGACTTGGCGTGAGATAGGTTCTTTCCAGACTGCGCGGTCGGGAGAATTCGCGGCCAGTGTCCGTTCCTCACCGCTTCCTACCGAGCCCTGATGCCCACAACGAGGAGGACAAGCTGACGGTTGGCGCGACATCCCGGGCGGGCGAACAGACAAACCCGCCGGTGCAGCTTCGCCGGAAATCGCCTACGATCGGCAGGCCCGCGTCGCAGTGCCGCATGCCGCCGCACAACCGATCCACGGAGCCCGACCCATGGCCACCCCCGCCCAACCCGACCCCCTGCGTGACCTCTACCGTGCCCTGCGGCGCGGGCGCCCTGCCGCTGGAACCGGACCACCCCTGGTACGTGCCGATTCACGCCGACGAACCGGCGAAGGACCCGATCCTGCGGCTCTGGCAGCGGCTCGATCTGGCCGAGTCCGAGAGCGTCCATCTGCTCACCGGCTTTCGCGGCAACGGCAAGAGCACCGAACTGCGGCGCCTGCGCAAGTTTGTTTGGGACGGAGTTTTCGGTAGGATGGGCAGAGCGAGAGCGATGCCCATCCTCACGCATCGCGGTGGCCGGATGGGCATCGCTCTCGCTCTGCCCATCCTACGCGCGTCTGCGACCGCACCCCACCATGAAGTTCTATTCGCGCTTTTCGCGTTCATTTGCGGCAAAATCCGCTTTCGCGATCCACTGACGGGGCTGACTATGGGCGAAGACATCCGCGGCTATTGCTGGAATTGCGGTCATGGACTGACCCGGCTCGATCTGGGGCGCGAGACCGACTGCCCCGGCTGCAACAAGCCGACGCACTGCTGCCGCAACTGTCGGCATTTCGCCCCAGGGCGGCCGAATGAGTGCATGGAGCCCCAGGTGGAGCGAGTGGTCGATAAGATCCGCTCCAACTTCTGCGAGTTCTTCGAGCCCAACTCCAAGGCGCCGACAGACACCGCGGTCGTGGACGCCGACGCCCTGCGGCGAGCGGCCGAGTTGCTGTTCGGCCCGCGTCAGTAGCGCATTCGTTTCGGCAATTTCCCCCAATGACGACGTGCAATAGGCTGACGGTGCCGTTGCGACCTCGATCATCGTTCCGGCCGGGCGCGTCGGGCCGCACAGCGGACCCTACGGTAAGGCCGCGTTCCGTAGGGTCCGCTGTGCGGACCAGCGGACCAGCGGACCAGCGGACCACCGGCCTCAGTTTGGAACTGCCGGCGCCGACGCAACCGCGCCCAGGCCGCGCACGAATGTTATATGCTCGGACCGAATACCAACCAACCGACGGTGAAACCCGATGAAGCCCACTGCGCACATCAGACCGGTCAGCTACGTCAAGGCGCATGCGGCAGAGTTGATTCGGCAGATTCAGGAGGCCCGGGAACCCGTGATCGTCACCCGGAACGGCGAGGCCAAGGCGGTGTTGCAGGACATTGCCAGCTACGAGGAAGACCGGGAGACCTTGGCCCTGCTGAAGATTCTGGCGCTCGGTAACGATGAGGTAGTACGCGGCAAGACCCGGCCGGCGGCGACCGTGTTCGCCGACCTGCGCAAACGGCTGGCGCTACGCGGTACCGAGCCCTGAGCCCGAGCGCACCGTTCGTATCTTCCTGATCGCCGATGGCCGGCGCAGCCTTCAAAGACTGCTGGAAAGGCGCCTGCTCATGGCCTGAGCGGGATGGATCAAGGCCCGCGCTCCCTCGGCTCAATGGCTGGTTGCCAGCAGCCTCTTCGTTGCAGTAGCGGTGTTGAATGACGCAGGATGGCGAGGACGCGCTCGCCGCGTACTCCAGCAGTCCGCTTTCCCGGCCGCTCGCGTGACCTGATCTCGCTCGGGTTCGTCAAGCGCATCGCCGTCGAGGGGTCGAGTATCGAGGTCGAGATCACGCCGGACTCGATCAACGCCGAGAAAGTCGCAACCATGGAGCGCGAGGTCCACGGGCTGCTGCGGGAGGCGCACTTCGAGACGATCGCGATTCACACCGAGCCACCCTGACGATTCGCTGCTGCTCGGCGGGGCCTCCATCAATGCGCTGCAGGTGGACCTGCGCGAATACGGTCTGGATCCCATTCCCGACCCCGGACACGGCGGCGCGCCGCAGCTGAAGGACCCGCTCGCGGCGGGCGAGGACACGGCAGGCAAGCCGCCGAAGTCGAAGGGACCGCCGACCGAGCCGCCCGCGGACTTCGAACCGCCGCACATCGAGGGGCCGCAGGGTAACGCGGACCCGACCTATGACGGCCCGATCCCGGTCTTTCAGTGGCAGGTCGATCCCGAGTCGCCCGAGACGGCCACCCACAAGGTCAAGCTCAGCATCGGCAGTTGGAACTATGTCATCCTCTGGCTGAGCCATGCCGAGCAGGATCTGATCTATTCTTCCGTGCATGCCCGGCACTGGATCTACTACAACGGCGAGGCCCGCCCGAATCCCGCCGGACGCACCGAAGGCGTCAACCTGGTCTACGACCGCCGGCGCGCGGGTGTGGTCGCCATCTACGGCACCGTGAAGGATTTCCGACCCTTCGTCGAAGCCTTCCGCCGCGCCTACCAGGGAGAAACGGGCAAGCCCGAGCCGGCGGCGGCCGAGGGGGCGAATCGTCTCTGACGACAGGGTCCAGGGCTAAACCGTTCTAGCTAACTTTCAGTGATTCAACGTGCGGTTGTCCTCGACTCTGGACACTGCCCGGCCGCTCGGGTATAAAGCGCGTCGGCCCCCTGCTGCCCGAGCGCGCATGCGTGAATCTCCGCGAAGTCATCGTCGAACCCGTCGCCGCGCCCGAGGAGGCGCGCTTCCAGGCCCTGATGGATGCCCATCACTACTTGGGCGCGCTGCCGAAGATCGGG
>NZ_KB902506.1 GCF_000379525.1 Lamprocystis purpurea DSM 4197
GGTCGAACCAGTGCCGGTGCAGGCGCCATTCGCTGCCGGGGTCGATCAGGCGGTACGCCACCAGGGTCTTGAGGACATTTAACCAGCGTGTGCCCTTGCGGCTGGGTGGCAGTCGCGACGCCCAGAAGGTGTCCAGTTGCAACAGATCCCACAGCCCACACGCCACCCAGCACGCGCCCCACTGCCGCGGCCGGCGCAACTGCAATTCGCTCAGCTTGACCTGGACCACCGCACAGGCCAGCTCCGGCGCCTGGCGATCCTCCGGAAACAGGGCCAGCTGGGTGGCGGCGCCCGCGTCCTCGTCAAAGACGGCAATCGAACGGCACCAGGCCGCTCGCTGGGCGTCGTTGATCTCCCCGAGGTACAACACGTGGCGCTGTACGACCCGCCCGTCCGCCACGCGGCGGTTCTCCACCACGCTCCAGTAGCGGTGCTCTTTGCCGTCTTTCTTGCGGGTCTTGGATCGCAGAAACATGCCGAATAGTGTCAGAAAAACGGCCGCCCGGATCAAGGACCAAAGTCGGCACTACAGCCGTTTTCGCGCGCCATGGTCTCGCTTGCTCAGGTACTTACCCTAGCATCAAGAGCCAAAATGGCCCCAAAATGGCGGAATCCTGGGTCGAATAGTCGAAGTCGGGCTAGCATTCTGTGTTCCGGCTATCTTCAAGTATCGCAGAACGAGCTAATCGGGGGTCGGCCATTCGTCGCTATGCGACACACCGTGTCGCGTGGTTCCGTTATCCTCTGTAGACGCTTCAGCACAGGAGTACATCGATGCAGCGGTTTCTTGCCGGTCACTGCCGGCTTGGTTGGATGGTGTTGATCCCGCTGGCGAGTCTCGCCGATGGGGGCATGACACCACAACCGGTGGTCAAGCTTGGCACCTGTCCGAGCGGTTACAGCACCAGCGGTCAGTATTGCATCCCCGGCCCCCGGGCCCGTCTGGCTCTGGAAAAGCGGGGGCGTTGTCCAAGTGCCTATGGGACCAGCGGGGCCTACTGTCTGGCAGGTTCACAGGCGCGGCCGGCGCTCCCGAAGATCGGCGCGGCCTGCCCGTCCCAGTGGTCAACGAGCGGCGATTATTGCCTGTTGAATCATTGACCGCCAACCCGTCCGCACCGTCATACCTCATTGACAACAGCACCTTGGGTATCCGCACATGCACCGACGTCAGATTCTGCAAGCCTTCGCGATGGGCGCCACGCTGAAGGTTACCGGCGGACTGGCCGACATCATCGGCGAACCGGGCAAACTGGTCCCGCCGCCGGCATCCGCAGCGCCGACCAAGACCGAGGCTTGGCTCGCGAATCTGGGACCCTTCGATGATAGGCCGCCAGCACCGGCTTGCATCGCGCTGGGTCCGGAAGCGGATGCGGTGATCGATGCCTTGCGCGTCCGGGCCAAGTCGTCCTGGGACGCCGCCAGTCACATGACAGGCTGGGATGTCGACTGTTTCCGCACCGGCCGGGATGATCCGGCGGGGCTCGATCGCTGGATCGAGACGCGCCTGCGTCCCTGCGATCTTATCGCGCTGGTGGTCGATGCCAACGACCCCGCAGCGCGCGCCCAGACACCCGGACCGCCTGGCCGGACTGAAGGAGGCGGCCCTGCGCATCGCGTTCATCGTCGGCGATGACGCCCGCGACCCCGACGCACCTTGGCGCGCCCCCCTGCACTCAGCCCTGGATCGCGTGTTCGATATCAGCCCCCAGCGGGGGTTCCTGCGCGCCGCGGCGATCACCACCCATGTCGATGGCCTGCTGCGGTCCGTCGGCGCGTGCCGGGGCGCGATGCGCCGACCGGCGCGGGCTCAAACGCCCGTCAGCGCTCCGGTCGCGGCGATGCCCGCCGCGCCGGTCCAGTAGCCGTCCACCAGCCCACCCGGTGCCAGGTCGCGCAACCTGACCAAGCCGTTCGCGGTGGAGAGGTCGCCGCTGAGACAGGCGGCATAGGTCCTGACGATCTCCGCGGTGTCGTGGGATTGCGGGCTGATGCGCAGCAGGTCGATGCCCAGTGCGGTCACGTCATCGAGTGACGCGAGCAGGCTGTGGGCCGCGGCGGATTGGGTCTGGATGCCGTTGAGTGCCAGGAAGGGCTGACCCTCCTGGGTGGTGATCAGCAACCCGTCCGGGTGCTCGCCGCAGCGGAATTCGCACTGGTCCTTGCCCTGGCCGTTGTTGTAGGCCGTGAAGCAGCGTGCCGAGTAGGCGAGCGGCAGCCGACCGAAGGCGAAGACCTCGCACTCGACACCGGCCGGCCGGACTCTGAGCAGCTCAATCGCCGTTGCGCGGCCCAGTTCGACCGGCAGCACCCAGCGCTTGAGACCGCGCGCGGCCAGGAAGCTCAGCGTGCGCTGGTTATAGAGATTGATGGACGGACCGGTGACGAACGGACGGCCCTCCAGGAAGTCCAGGGCGGCCAGGTCGTTGGCTTCGATCAGGAAGCGGCGGTCGGCACACTGCCGTTCCAGGGTCTTGAGTTCCCCCTCGGATTCGATCAGGGCGAGGGTGGAGATCACGGGTTCGCGCCCGCTGGCGGCCACGCGCTCCGCCAGGTCCCACCAGTCTTCCGGGCGCAGGAGGCGGCGTTTGGAGCAGATGGTCTCCCCCAGGTAGATGACCTCCACCGGGGTCTCGATCATCTCCGCGTAAAAATCCAGCACCTGCTCGCGCGGCCAGTAGTAGAGCAGCGGCCCGAGCGACAGGCGCGGACGCGGTGGGGTGGCTGAGTGGATGTCCGTCGGCATGGCGTTCGCTCGATGTTGACTGTACTTTGAATTCGGGGTGAAAACGGAACCGGCCGCGCGCGGTGTCGGCCGGCTTGCGGCTGGCCGGCCCGAGCATGCGGAGTGGTCTCGCCGGCGCTTGGGGCTGGCAGCGGCGCCCTCAGTGCCAGGTCCGCTCGTAAGGTCCGATGGTCGTCTGGGTGCCTTCGGAGACCCGCGCCAGGGTGTCCATCCAGTCGGCCTTGGGCTTGAAGGCCGCGGGGTTGCGCCGGCAGGAATCGATGGCGTCGCGCCACACCCGGGTGACGTCCGACACGTAGCGCGTGCTGCGCTGACGGCCTTCCAGCTTGATGGCGGCGACCCCGGCGCTCATGATCTGCGGCAGCAGATCCAGGGTGTTGAGGCTGGTGGGCTCCTCGATGGCATAGCGGGTCTCGCCCTCGACCTCATAGCGGCCTTTGCAGATGGTCGGGTAGCCGGCCGGTTCGTTCCGGTCGCGCCGCTCGATCAGGATGCCGCCCAGGCGGGTCTCCTGGCCCGCCGGGGTGTCGCTCCACTGCACATGCGCGGCGGGGGAGCAGGCGCCGAAGGTGTTGGGCGACTGGCCGGTGGCGTAGGAGGACAGCAGGCAGCGCCCCTCGACCATCACGCACAGACTGCCGAAGCCGAAGATCTCGATCGGCACCGGGCTCTCTTTGATCAGATGGGCGACCTGGGCGATGGACAGGACGCGCGGCACCACCACGCGGCGGATGCCGAAGTGCCGGTGCATGAAGCGGATCGCCGCCGGACTGGTGGCCGACGCCTGCACCGACAGATGCAGCCGCAACTCCGGGTGGCGCTCCGCCGCGTAGTCGAGCACCCCCATATCGGCCAGGATCAGGGCATCTACGCCCAGGTCGGCCGCCCGATCGACGGCATTGGTCCAGCGTTCCCAGCCCTGGGGCTGGGCGTAGGTATTGACGGCGACGAAGACCTTGACCTGGTGATCGCGGGCATAGCGCAGACCCTCCTTAATCTGCTTGTCGCCGAAGTTGAGTCCGGCGAAGTGACGGGCGTTGGTGTCGTCGCGAAAGCCGATATAGACGGCGTCGGCGCCGTTGTCCACGGCAGCCTTGAGTGAGGGCAGATTGCCGGCGGGGCAGACGAGTTCCATGATGATTCGGTTCTCTGAATGAATGGAGAGAGTCAGGCGGTGCGGGCCAGCAGGGGCTGCGACGGTGGTGCGCAGCGTTCTCCCTGGCGCGTGCCGCGGCGGTATAGTTCGGCCTCGATACGGTTCAACACCGCCCATTTCAGTGCGCACCAGTCCGGCGCCAGCAGAATCGACCGGGCAGCGGTGCCGGTCAGGCGGTGGAAGATCACGTTCGGCGGCGTATGCTCGATCAGGTCGGCGCAGATGGCGACGTAGTCATCCAGTTCCAGCGGGCGGTAGTCCCCATGCTGCCACTCCAGGGCCAGGCGGGTATGCCGGACCACATGCAAGGGGTGCACCTTGAGACCTTCCACCCCCAGTTCCAGCACGCGTTCCAGGCTGTACATGGCGGCGTCGCGGCCCTCGCCGGGCAGCCCGATGATCAGGTGGGCACACACCGGCAGGCCGCGCCGATGGGCCGCGCGGGTGGCGGCGCGGAACTCGGCGAAGCCGTGGCCGCGATTGACTCGCGCCAGGGTGCGGTCGTCGGCCGATTGGAGGCCGAGCTCCAGCCACACTTCCTTGCCCTGGCGGCGGTAGCCGGCAAGCAGGTCCAGCACCGGTTCCGGAACACAGTCCGGGCGGGTGCCGACCGAGATCCCGATCACGTCCGGCAGTGCCAGCGCCTGGTCGTAGCGTTCACGCAGCCGCTCGATGTCGTCGTAGGTGTTGGTATAGGCCTGGAAGTAGGCGATGAAGCGGCGCGCTCCGGTGCGGCGGGCGAGCACGGCGCGTCCGGCGGCAATCTGATCCGCGACCGACGGCGCTTCCTGCGCGTGGGGGCTGAAGGATTGGTTGTTGCAGAAAGTGCAGCCGCCACGCCCTTTGGAGCCGTCCCGGTTCGGGCAGGTGAAGCCGGCATTGATCGCGAGCTTGTGCACCCGCTGACCATAACGCCGCAGCAGGTCCTGTCCGAGGGTGTTAACTCGCGCGCTCAGGATGCGCGCAACGGGGAACGCATTCGGATGGGCATCCGAGTGTGCGTCGGGACGAACGACGGTAGGGGCGGGATACATCAGCGGAAAGCTACCCCGTCGAAATGACTCGTGTCAATCGGCGGATCGCGGCGCCGTGCCGACGGGCGGGCAAGCGTCACCGCGCGGGTCGGTTGGGTGTCGTTGCACGTGACTTGCATCCAGTGGTTCGTGTAAGCTTTCAAGTCATTGTTTTCGCTGTTTCGTCGAATGGCGTCTCGGCATCTTGAACATCACCCGCCGCGGGTCTGTCGGCGCGGCCGAGGGCGACTGAATTGGGCTACTTTTACGTTTTTCTCGGACTCGGAGTGCTGGTGCTCCTGGCCTTCATACTCAGCTTACGCAAGCGTCTGGGGCGTCGCTATCGGTTGCCGTACGTGGTGGATGAATTCCTGTTTCCCCCGGCACAACGCGCCTTCCTGGCGGTGCTCGAACGCGCGGTGGGCCGTGATTACCGGGTCTACGGCCGGGTGCGGGCGGTTGATGTGATCGGTCTGCGGCGTCGTCCGCGTCTGGATCGGCGCAGCCGGCGGCGCGCCCTGGAGCGGCTGTGGAACTGGCACTTCGATTTCCTGATCTGTTCGGCGCAGACCGGTGCCATCCTCTGTGCCGTCAATCTGGCGCCGCGCTCGCGACTGCGCCGCGGGCCGCCCCGCACTGCCTTGGATCAGATCTGCGCCGCTGCCGAGTTGCCCTTTGTGCGCTTTTCCGAGGCCGATACCTACCGGGTGGCCGACATAGCGCCGCCGGTCCTCGCGGCGATCCGGTCCCGGCAGCCGCGCGCGGCCAAGGTCGAGGTGCCGTTGCCCGCGGAGGTCCCGGGCGAGTTGCGGGAGGTCCTGCATGGTCTGTCCCAGGTGATGGTAGACGACGCCCGGCAGGCGCGCGACGAACCGCTGCCCGCGCCGGCCAAACCCACGCAGCGCACCACGCAACCGCCGGGCACGCCCCTCGAGGTCGTGGTGTCGCGTCGCGAACCGACCCTGGTCGGCGACGGGGATGTCGACCTGGGGCCGGAATTCAGTATCGACGACGACCTGCACGAGGACGAGCGGCCGGTGCGGGTGCGGCGGTTCTGAGCGTTTCAGCTGGCGGTCAGGCTGACCCGATTGCGGCCCGATCGCTTGGCCACAAACAACTGGCGATCGGCCGCGTCAATGAGATTGACCGGCGGCTCGTGTCGCGCCGGTTGGCAGACCGCGGCGCCGATACTGACCGTGACCCAGGGGGAAACGGCTGACGCGCCGTGCGGGATCTGAAGCGCCTCGATGTCGGCACGCAACTGCTCGGCCACCACCGACAACCCTTGGGCATGCGGGCCGATGAGTAGGCAGATGAATTCCTCTCCGCCGTAGCGGGCGATGAAGTCCCCGGCCCGCTTGATGTCCTGGCTAAGGGCGTCGGCGACCCGGCGCAGACAGTCGTCCCCGGCCAGATGACCGTGGCCGTCGTTGTACTCCTTGAAAAAGTCGATGTCGACCATCGCCGCCGCCAACGTCTGACCGGAACGGAGCATCCGCCGCCATTCCTGATCGAGCCGTAGGTCGAAGGCCCGTCGGTTGGGGATGCCGGTCAGGCCGTCCAGACGGGACAGTTGGTCGAGGAGGTCCCGCTGGCGTTTGAGTTCCAGGTGGGTGCGCACCCGCAGTCTGACGATGGCCTCCTTGAACGGCTTGGTTA
Organism: Lamprocystis purpurea DSM 4197; assembly: GCF_000379525.1. GTDB lineage: Bacteria > Pseudomonadota > Gammaproteobacteria > Chromatiales > Chromatiaceae > Thiodictyon > Thiodictyon purpureum. The sequence goes on from NZ_KB902506.1 coordinate 6,575, forward strand.
CGTAGTCCACCGCTCCCAGCGCCAAACCGCGGGTCTCGTCCTCGGCATCGGCCAGGGCGGTAATGAAGATGACCGGGATCATGCTCAGCAGGGGGTCGGCCTTCAGCGCCGCGCAGGCCTGGTAGCCGTCCATCTCCGGCATCATCACATCCAGCAGAATCAGGTCCGGCGCACAGGACTCGGCGAGCTTCAGCGCCTGTCGGCCGTTGGTGGCGGCGGAGATCTGGTGCCCCTCGTCGGCCAGCATCCGGCTCAGCACCCGGATATTGTCCGGAACATCGTCTACGATCAGTATGCGCACGCGCGGCTCCAGGGTTGCGTTACAGCGGGGTGCATGAGAACTCGTCGATCGCCTTATCATATCGCTCAATAACGCAACCATGGCGCTGGATTTCGCATCAATGTTCCACCGGGTCGGGTCAGTGATCCGCCGGTGCCGTCCGAACCAGGGAGCTGGCCTATGCTGTCCAAAGTGACTGATCCGTGGTCCGCGCGGCGGATGTTTCAGGTCTTGCCCTGGCTGATCCTGGCCGGCGGTTTGGCGCTCACCTGGCTGTTGGGATCGCAGTTGCGCCAGCGGGAGATCGCGATCGAGCGGGCCGAGTTCGCGCTGCGCGTCAACGAGGTGGTGAGCGGTTTACAGCACCGGATGACGGCCAACGCCCAGATCCTGCGGGGGGTCGCCGGTCTGTTCGAGAGTACCGGCGAGGTCAGCCGCGAGGGCTTCCGCCGCTATGTGGAAGGGCTGCGGCTCGATCGATACTATCCCGGCATCCAGGGGGTCGGCTATGCCGCTGTCGTGCCGGCCGCCGACCAGGCGCTCCATGTGGCCCAGATGCGCGCCCAAGGCCTTCCCGACTACGCGATCCGGCCGCCCGGCGACCGCGATCCTTACTCGGCGGTGATCTATGTCGAGCCCTTCGATTGGCGCAACCAACGCGCCATTGGCTTCGACCTGTTGACTGAGCCGGTGCGGGCCGCGGCCGCGGCCCGCGCCCGCGACCAAGACGGGGAGGCCATGTCCGACCGGGTGACGTTGAAACAGGAAGCGGACGGGGAGGTGCCGGCGGGGGTCCTGCTCTTCGTGCCGGTCTATCATACCGGTCTCCCACTGGATACCGTCGCGCAGCGGCGGTCGGCCCTGCGGGGCTGGGCCTACGCGGCGCTGCGGATCCAGGATGCGGTTGATGCGTTTTTGCTCAGCGACTATCGCGAGCTGTCAAAGCGCCTCTCGCTACAGATCTTTTCGACAGAATCCCAGACCCCTGAGACCTTGCTCTATAACCTGAATCCGGAGCCGGATGCCGCACTCGATCACCTCGAAATCGTGCGTCCGGTCACCATCGCGGGGAGCGACTGGATCTTCCGGGTCGCGCCGCGCGTGGCCCACCCGGCCGGTTGGCGAGCACATGCAGTCAGCCTCATCGTCATGGTCACTGGTGCATTGCTGAGCATCGCGCTCGCCCTGTTTTTGTACACGCTTACACGTAGTCATCTCCGGCTCGCCGCCGCGCTCGACGAAGCCGGCCGCGCCAATCGCGCCCTGGCGGACCGGACCGGCGAACTGGCCGACAGCGAGGGGCGCGTCCGGGCGAAGCTGGCCGCGCTGTTGGACCCGGCCGGGGATCTGGAGACGCTGAACTTGGCCGATATCGTGGATTGTCACGCGATTCAACAGATCATGGACGAGTTTTTCCGACTCACACAGATCGGCGTGGCCGTGATCGATCTGCGGGGTCAGGTGCTGGTGTCCACCGGGTGGCAGACGATCTGCACGCGGTTTCACCGGGTCCATCCGGTCACCGCCGGTAACTGCGTCGAAAGTGACACGCTGCTCTCGCGGGGCGTGGCGCCGGGCGCCTATCGCACCTACCGGTGCAAAAACGGCATGTGGGAGATGGTGACCCCGATCATGGTCGGCACCAAGCACATCGGGAATCTGTTTCTCGGCCAGTTTCTCTTTGACGACGAACCATTGGATTTGGAGGGATTCCGGGCCCAGGCGCGCCGCTATGGATTCGACGAAGCGGCTTATCTCGCCGCCTACACCCAGGTGCCGCGCTGGAGCCGCGTTAAGGTGGATACGGTGATGCGGTTTTACGGGCGCTTCGCGGAGCTGATCTCCCGCTTGAGTCATGCCAATATCCAGTTGGCGCGGACCTTGACCGAACAGCAGCGCGGCGAGCAGGCGTTGTTTGTGGCCAAGGAACAGGCGGAAGCGGCCAATCGGGCCAAGTCGATGTTCCTGGCCAATATGAGCCATGAAATCCGCACGCCGCTGAACGCCATCCTCGGCTTCGCCCAGGTCCTGGTGCGCGATCCCGGTTTGAATGCCATGCAACGGGACGGCCTGGTCACGATCCAGCGCAGCGGCGAGCATCTCCTGACCCTCATCAACGATATCCTCGACCTGGCCAAGATCGAGGCCGGGCGCATGACCCAACAGGCGGCGCCCTTCGAACTGCCGGGACTGATCGCCGATATCGAGGCGTTTTTCAGGCAGCACGTCCGCGACCGGGGACTTGAACTGACGATCGAGACCCGGGGGCTGCACCGGATGGTGGTCGGAGACAAGCTGCGCCTGCGCCAGGTCCTCATCAACCTGGTTGGCAATGCAGTCAAATTCACGCCGGCGGGACAGGTGACCCTGCGCGTTGAATGCGCGAGCGGCGACGAGGTCCGGTTCAGCGTTCTGGACACGGGCACGGGGATCGCCGCTGAGGATCTGACGCGGGTCTTCAAACCCTTCACCCAAACCGCCGCGGGTCGAAAACTACAAGAGGGTACCGGGCTGGGTCTGGCCCTGAGTTCCCAGTTTGTTCGCCTCATGGGGGGGGATCTGGCCGTCGACAGCAGGCCGGATCGGGGGAGCTGCTTCACCTTCACGATCGCGCTGCCCTCGGCGACCACTGCTGAACCAGACGAGGCCCGCGGCGAGCTTCCGGTGGTTGGTCTGGCCTCGGGCCAGCCGGTCTGCCGAGTGCTGATTGTGGATGATCAGCAGGACAACCGGCAGCCGCTGCGGGCGCTCCTGGAAACCTTGAATCCGCAACCCCCGGTGCTGGAGATTCGGGAAGCGACTGATGGTCAGGCCGCGCTCGCGGTCTGGGAAACCTGGCAACCGCAGGTGATCTTTATGGACATGCGGATGCCGATCCTCTCCGGCGAAGCGGCGACCCGGCAGCTCAAGGCGCGGATGCGCGCCCGGCCCGATGCGGTCCGCTCCGTCATCGTGGCGCTCAGTGCCAGTGCGTTCGACGAGAACCGCGATCAATTCCTGGCCAGCGGCTGTGATGCGTTTGCCTGCAAACCCTTCCGGGCTGAAGACCTGTTCGCCATTCTGGAACGCTGCGCCGGGCTCCGGTTCATCCGCGGCGCGGCGCCGTCAGTACCCGACCGCGGGTTGTCCCCCCAGGCTTTGGCCGTCCATCTGGCAGCCTGTCCGCCTGGATGGCGCGCCGACTTGGGTGCGGCGGTGGCCTTGGGGGATTTTGACCGGATCACCACGCTGCTGGAAACCCTCAAGGACCAGCAACACGCGCTCTATGCGATGCTGACGGCTTGGGCCTACAACTACGATCTGGATGCCTTCGTCACGCTATTGAACGCGGGTGAATCGGTTGGCGGTGACGCCGGGCAACCGGTCCCTTAGTAAGCGCGAGTATTGACGCCGAGTGAAAACATGACAAGAAGGCACGTATTTTGGCTGGCTCTCCTCGTCCTCCTCGTCCTCCTCGCCGCGTCCCTCGTCTTGTGGCGGCAGTTCCGCTCGGCCGAGCGCATCCCGGTGGGATTAGTCGCCTGGGCGGCGTCCGGGGCGGTGGTCGGTTCCCGTGAGTGGAATGCCGGGGACCTGTTCCTGGAGGAACATCCGAACAGCCGCATCCGATTGCTGCCACTGGACGATGAGTGGAAACCGGACAAGACGGCCCCAGTCATTCAAGGCGCCAAGGACGTCGGCGTGCGCTTCTTCATCGCCACCCACCCCTCTAACTGTGCGGTGGTCAGCCTGCCCCTGTTTGCGGACCCTGGGGCACTGCTCATCAATCTGGCCTCGACCAGCCCGGCCCTGAGTGGTCAGGACGATTTCTTCCTGCGTATCATCCCCGATGCTGTGCAGGAGCAACAGGCCATTGCCCGCTATCTCCACCAGTTGCCAGGGCAACGTCTGCTCGTGTTGCAGGATACCGGCAATCCGGCCTATACCGACCCGGCCTTTGCGGCCTTTGCCGCGGAGCTGGCCGCGCTGGGCCACTGGCAGATCGTTCATCGCCCGCTGCGGGTTACTGAGTTCAAACCAGACGACGAGCGGCCACTCATGGCTGAACCCTTCGACGCGCTCTATATTCTGGCCGGCAGCTTTCAGACCGCCATCGGCAATATCGCCCAGCTTTTTCACTACCTGCATCCGCAGGCGCCGATTCTGCTGACCCCTTGGGCGCGCTCACCGGCCATCCTGGAGACGGCGGGTGACGCCGTCGACCGGATCATCCTTCCCAGTCCTTACCGCTCACGGCGCCAGGACCCAGCGCTCGACAACTATTTCCGGCGCTTTCATGCGCGCTTCGGCTATGAGGCTCACGCCATGACCATCGGGGTGCGGCAGGCTCTGGAATTGCTGGATCGCGCCTTCGCTCAAGGCGCTTCAGAGCCGCTGGCGGTCAAGCGGTTCCTGCTGTCCGTGCCGGTTCACCAGACCAGTCTGGGCCCCATCGCGTTCGACCGCACCGGGGATGTCGGCGGCAGCTACAGCTTCATCACGGACCTCAAGCAAGAACTCCAATGACCTGGGCGCGCCGGACCACTTTTTGGCGCTACAACCTCTTCTTGGAGGTTGTGTCGCTCGCGCTCGCGTCCGCCATCTTGTTCGCCGGCATCTGGTTCACTCTGAACCGGATCAACCAGGACTATCTGGATCTGCGCCTGGCCGATGCCGCCCGCGTCCATGTCTTTCTGGAAAGCCAATTGGATGAAGCGCGGGCCGGTCTGGCCACGTTCGCGGACCTGCCCGCGACGCAGCGCTCGCCCCAGGTAATGAAGCTCTTTACGGCGTTTTCGGATATTTATTGCCTGGATCGGGCGTTGCGCGTGGTGCAGATCCACAAAGCGGTGCCGAACAGCAAGGTATTTACCGGTTTTTCGTTTTCCGGGGGCAAACTCGCGAGCTATCTCCAGTCGGTCGGAGAATCCACCGATGCGTCGGAAATCCTGCGGGGATATGAAGACGATGCGCCCAGTGTCTATATTGGCATCCACCGCGGCGACGAGTTCTGCATGGGGCGCCTGAACCTGGACTATGTTCGCAAGTTTCTGATCCAGTTCTCGCAGTTCTCGGGGGCACCCCTGATGCTCACCGCCAGCGATGGCTTCGTGATGCTCTCCGGCGATCCCGCCTTGCAACTCCCCGCGATCGATCTCAAACGGTGGGTAGAGACGCCCAACGCCAGTCGGACCCTGACCACCGGCAATCGCCGATGGATACCCCTGATCGCACCGACCGGCGCCATTGGCGCCCGAATAGTCATGCTCGTCCCCACCGAGTTTCTGGACACCCAGCGCAACACGCTGCTGGCCTTTGGGCTCGCCTTCATGAGCGGCTGGTTCCTCCTCGTTGTGCTCAAGAATCATCGGCTGAACCGGCTGGTCATGCAGCCGCTGCGCGCCTTTGCCGGAAAGCTGCGCGACTTGGAACTGGGCAAGTTGCGAACAGCAGATGCGGACGCGGATCAGCGCTTCACGGAACTGGTCGAGATCCACACCCGCTTCCGGGCTATGGCCGAGGCCATCAAACAGCGTGAACAGGCCCTGCGCGACAGTGAAAAACAGTATCGCATCATCACCGAGAGCATGAAAGATGTGGTCTGGATATTCGACATGGAAACCCGGCATTTCCTTTATCTCAGCCCTTCAATCGAGGAACTGGTTGGTGTTACGCCACAGGACTACCTGGCCGCACCTTTTGGCGCGTTGTTGACGCCGCAGGTGACCGACCAGTTGCAGTTGCTCTGGGGCCAGCGGGCCGCCGTCCTATTATCCGGTGGGAGTAAGCCCGGTCAGTCCTATGTCGACGAGGTGCTGCATCCGCATCGAGATGGGACTCTGATCTGGACGGAGGTTGTCAGCACTTATTGGTTGAATGAGGAAACCGGTCATGTCGAGGTTCGCGGCGTCTCACGCGATATTCGAGAACGCAAGCAAGCCCAGGAAGCACTCTTCATTGCCAAGCAACAAGCGGAGGAGGCCAACAAGGCGAAATCGACCTTCCTCTCCAACATGAGCCACGAGATCCGCACCCCCCTGAACGCCATCCTTGGCTTCGCCCAGGTGCTGATCCGCGATCCGCACCTGACGGCCCCCCAGCGCGACAGCCTGACCACCATCCAGCGCGGTGGGGAGCATCTGCTGGCACTGATCAACGACATTCTCGATATGGCCAAGATCGAGGCGGGACGGATGAGCGTGCAGGTCGTCCCCTTCGATCTCATCCAGCTTCTGTCGGAGACGGAAGGGTTGTTCCAGCAACGCGCCCGCGACCGGGGCCTCAATCTGACCTTCGCGCTATCCGCAATTCCCCGCGGGGTCATCGGGGATGCGCAGAAGCTCCGCCAGATCCTAATCAATCTCGTCGGCAATGCCATCAAGTTTACCCGCGCAGGCGGTATTATCCTGAAGGTCGAGCCAGCCGGCGCCGAGCAATTCCGGTTCAGTGTCAACGACACCGGAGTCGGCATCGCCCCCGAGGAGATGATGCGGCTGTTCGAACCCTTCAGCCAGACGGCCAGCGGCCGGGAACTGCAAGGTGGGACCGGACTCGGTCTGGCCTTGAGCTACCAATTCGTCCGGCTCATGGGGGGGCAGTTGAGCGCGCAGAGCAGTCTTGGTCAGGGGAGTTGTTTCGCCTTCACCCTGCCGCTGCCCGCGGCTGCCGGTGCGGAAACGGGCACCGATCAGGCGCGCCGCGCGGTGCTGGGCCTGGAGCCCGGCCAGCCGGTTTGTCGCGTGCTCATTGTCGATGACCTGCCCGACAATCGGGCACCGCTGCGGGCGCTGCTGGAGTCGCTGAATCCTCAGCCGCCGGTCATCGAGTGCCGGGAGGCGGCCGACGGCCGAGAGGCGGTAGCGCTCTGGGAAGCATGGCAACCGCATGTGATCTTCATGGACATGCGCATGCCGGTGCTGTCGGGGGAAGCGGCGACCCGCCGGATCAAGGCGCGCGCGGCGACGCGCCCTGCAGCCGTGCGGTCGGTGATCGTGGCCTTGACCGCCGGTGCCTTCGACGAGAATCGTGAACAGGTTCTGGCCAGCGGTTGCGATGCGTTCACCCGCAAACCCTTTCAGGCCGAGGAGCTGTTCGGCATGTTGGAGCGGCTGGCCGGGCTGCGGTTCCGGCGCGCCGGGGACGCGCCGCCGCCACCCGATGTGTCGCCGGAGGATCTGATCCGGCGCCTGTCCGCCAGTCCCGCCGACTGGCAGGCCGAATTCAAGCAGGCAGTGGGGTTGGGCGATTTCGGGCATATGGAGGCACTGTTGGAGCGGATACGCGATGACGATGCGATACTGCACGAGACCTTGGCACGGTGGGCCTATGACTACGATCTGGAAGCCCTTGCGGCCGTGTTCAAGCTGGGGTGATCCGGGTACGGCCGAAATCCGCACCGGGGCGGCTGGCGAGGCGCGGCGGAAAGGGGACGGACATGATTGCGGTTGAATTGCTGATCGGCCTGATGTGCGCGGTGCTGCTCCTGCACTTGAATAGCACCCGCCTTGCTCAGCGTGCCCTCAGGGCCCGTCTGGAACAGCAGGTTCAAGCTCTCCGGGCCGAACTCGGTCAGTCCTGGACGACTGCGGAGCAGATGGCCGGCGAACTTGCGAGCAGTGATCAGACGCTGCTCTTTTCCATCATCCATGACATCACCGAGCGCCGGGAGGTGCAAGAAGCCTTGCGCCAGAGTGAGGAACGCTTCCGCACCATTTTTACCTCGGCAGCGATCGGCATTGTCCTGCTGGATCTGGACAAGCGGCCGCTGCTGATCAATCCGGCCCTGGAACGGTTTATCGGGGTCTCGGCAGCGCAACTTCAACAGACCGATGTCCAGACCGTGACGCATCCGGATGACTGGGAGGAGGACGCCCGGTTGTTCGGCGAGTTGTGCGCCGGGCAGCGGGACAGTTACGCCATCGAAAAGCGCTATGTTCGTGCGGATGATCAACTGCGTTGGGGGCATCTGACCGTGTCGGCCATTCGCGGTGCGGACGGTGCCGTCACCGGTGCCATCGGGATGGTGGAAGACATCACCGAGCGTAAGGACACGGAACGCCGGCTCCGCGACGATGAGGAGCGGTTCAAGGCCCTGGCGGAGACCTCGCCGCTCGCGATTTATGTGTCGACGGGCATTGAGCAGCGGGCACAATACGTCAACTCGACCTTCGTCAGGCTGTTCGGTTATACCCTCGACGAGGTACCGACCGTGAACGATTGGTGGCCGCGCGCCTACCCGGATCCCACCTATCGCCGACAGATCGTCGACGCCTGGCAGCGCCGGGTGGAGCGTGCCATCGCCACGCAGTCCGAAATCGCACCGATGGAGACCGTGGTCACCTGCAAGGATGGCTCGCAGAAGACCGTCGAGTGGGGTTTTAAGACCATTGGCGCACAAAATTGGAGCTTCGGTCTGGACCTGACCGCGCGCAAGCAGGCGGAAGACGCACTGGCGCGGGCCAAGGAAGCGGCGGAGGCGGCTAATCGGGCCAAAGGTGAGTTCCTCGCCAACATGAGCCATGAAATCCGTACCCCACTGAATGCCATCCTGGGCTTTGCCCAGGTGTTGGAGCGCGATCCCACGCTCGATTCCGGCCAGCAGGAAAGTCTGGCCACCATTCGGCGCAGCGGCGAGCACCTGCTGACCCTGATCAACGACATCCTGGATATGGCCAAGATCGAAGCGGGCCGGATGGTCTGCCAGGCGGTCGCCTTCGACCTGGGCGGGCTGATCACTGAGACCGAGGCGTTCTTCCGCAAGCGCGCGCACGACAGTGGGTTGACGCTGACCGTCGAGACCCCGGCGCCGCTCGGGATGGTGATGGGCGACGCCATGCGGCTGCGCCAGGTCCTGATCAACCTCGTGAGTAACGCGATCAAATTCACGCCGGCCGGACAGGTGACGCTGCGGGTCGAGGCGGAACTGGGTGACCGACTGCGTTTCAGCGTCGCCGATACGGGAGTCGGGATCGCCCCGCGGGATCTGGAGCAACTCTTCGAACCCTTCAGCCAAACCGCGAGCGGCCTGCGGGTGGAGGGCGGGACCGGTCTTGGTCTGGCCCTGAGTCGGCAGTTTGTGCGGCTCATGGGAGGGGAGTTGAGTGCGTCCAGCACCCCCGGCCAGGGCAGTTGCTTCGCCTTTCTCCTGACGCTGCCGCCCGCCGACTGTCGTGAACCGGGCGCCGGACCGGCGGCGCCACCGATCGTCGGTCTGGAACCGGGGCAGCCGGTGTGCCGGGTGCTGATCGTCGATGACCTGCCGGACAACCGGACCCCGCTGCGGTTGCTGCTGGAGTCGCTGAATCCGCTGCCGCCGGTCATCCTGTGCCGGGAGGCGGCCGACGGCCAGGAGGCGGTGGCGCTCTGGGAGGAATGGCAGCCGCATGTCGTCTTTATGGACATGCGGATGCCGGTGCTCTCCGGGGAAGCGGCGACCCGCCGGATCAAGGGGCGGATGGCGGCCCGGCCCGCGGCGGTGCGGTCGGTGGTCATCGCGCTCACCGCCAGCGCCTTCAATGATCACCGCGACCAGTTCCTGGCCTGCGGCTGTGACGACTTCGCCGCCAAGCCGTTTCGTGCCGAGGAGCTTTTCGCGATCCTGGAGCGACTGGTCGGGTTACGGTTCATCCGGGCCGGGGAAGCACGGAGCGCCGATGACGCGTTGTCTGCCGACACGCTGGCGGTTTGCTTATCCGCCTGCTCCGCGCAATGGCGAGCCGAGCTGCGGGGCGCGGTGGCACTGGGTGATTTCGATCGGATCACCACGCTCATCGAGCAACTCGACGCGCGCGACGCCGCGCTGCGCACGGTACTGTCGCGGTGGGCTTACCGTTATGACCTGGATGCGTTTTCGCAACTCCTGAGCACCCGCGGGTAGAAACAGACGATGAGGCATGGCATGGACAGGTCTTGCACTTTGCCGCCGTTTCTGAAGCATCGGCTGCTCGCGATGGCGCTGCTGTGGTGGGCTTGCGCACCCGCCGTTTGGGCGCAGCCGGCTGAAACGGTGATGCCGCCGACGCCGTTCCAATTGACCCAGGAAGAGCGCGCCTGGCTGGACGCGCAGCATACCGTCCGCGTTCGCATTGTCGACTGGCCTCCATACATGATCGCTACGCCGGAGCCCTCGGGGGTGGTGGTCGACTATATCCAAGCCATCGCCAAGCGCTTCAACTTCGAGGTCGCGTTTGTGAGCAGTGCCATGCAGTGGGCCGAGGCGATGGCTGATGTCCGGGGCGCCCGCGCGCAGTTCGATCTGCTGCCGACCATGAACCGGACCCCGGAACGTGAAAAGGAGTTTGCCCTGACCAACGATTACCTGACCGCGCCCTGGGTCGTCTATACCCGCAATGACAGTCCCTACATCGCCGGTCTCGAAGGTCTGAGCGGCAGCACCCTGGCTTCGGAAAAGGGCTATGCGATCACGGACAAGATTCGGACCGACTATCCCGCGATTCGCATCCTCGAGGTGGGGCGGTCGCAGCAGGCCCTTGAAGCTGTGGCCACCGGCCAGGCGGATGCCTATGTCGGAAACCTTGCCGTTGCCAATTTCCTCATCAAACGGAATCGCTTAACCAACCTGGTGGTCGCCGCCGGCACGCCCTACGGTCAGCATACGCACGGGATGGCGGTACGTCCGGACTGGCCGGCGCTGGCCTCGCTGATCAATAAAGGGCTTGCGGTCATGACCCCGGCGCAGATCAATGCCATCAACCAGAAATGGGGCGCGGTGGAGATCCGGCCGCAAATCGACTATACGCTGGTATGGCAAGTCGTCGCCGGCGCCACGTTGATCTTTCTCGCGGTCTTCTACTGGAACCGGCGGCTGGCCCGTGAAGTCGCCATCAGACAGCGCATTGCGGCCGATCTGCAGGTGTCCGAGGCCGATCTGACGGAAGAAAAACGCCGCTTGCAGCAGGCGCAACATGCGCTGCAACACTTGAATCAGACGCTGGAGGATCAGGTCCGGCACCGGACAACGGAACTGGAATCCGCCAACGAGACCCTGCGGCGCAGCGAGGAGCGCTACCGGCTGTTGGCCGACAATGCCAGGGATGTCATCTGGACCATGGCGCTTGACGGCACCATTACCTCGGTCAGTTCAGCCGTCGAGACGGTGCGGGGCATCACCCCGGCCGAGTCGCTGGCGCAACCGCTCGACGCGATCCTTACACCCGATTCCTGCGCCATTGTGGTTGATTATTTCACCCGGTTGCGCGCCGCCGTTGAGGACGGCCGGACACCGGAGCAGTTCCGGGGAGAACTCGAATACCAGCGTAACGACGGCTCCACCTATTGGACTGAAGTCATGGCCTATCCGCTGTTCAGCGCGGATGGAGCCTTTTTGGAAATCCTCGGCATGACCCGCGACATCGATGAGCGCAAGCGCTACGAGCATATGCTCCAGCAAACCCGTGATCTCGCCGATGCGGCCAACCTGGCCAAGAGTGAGTTCCTGGCCAACATGAGCCACGAGATCCGCACCCCGCTGAATGTGATTCTTGGCTTCGCTCAGGTGCTGGTCCGCGACCCTGCACTGAATGCCAACCACCGCGACAGCCTGATCACCATCAAGCGCAGTGGTGAGCACCTGCTGACCCTGATCAACGATATCCTGGACATGGCCAAGATCGAGGCCGGCCGGATGACCGTCCAGCCGGCAGCCTTCGATCTTACGCGGCTCATCGCGGAGACTGAGGCATTTTTCCGGCAAAGTGCCCAGGATCGCGCACTCAGGCTGACCGCCGAGTCCGTTGTCCCCGCGCGACTGGTTGTCGGCGATCAGACGAAGCTGCGTCAGGTCCTGATCAACCTGGTCGGCAATGCCGTCAAGTTCACCACCCAAGGATCCGTGACGTTGCGGGTCGAAGCCGTTGCCGGTGACGGGATCCACTTCAGCGTCAGCGACACCGGGGTGGGGATCTCGCCGCAGGAGATGGCGCGCCTCTTCGATCCCTTCATCCAAACCGCCAGCGGTCGGCAATCGCAGGGGGGAACCGGGCTCGGCCTGAGTCTGAGTCACCATCTGGTCAAGCTCATGGGAGGGGAGCTGACCGCCGTCAGCACGCTGGGGCAGGGGAGTTGCTTCTCCTTCACCCTGTCACTCCCGGCGACCGCCGCCGTCGTACCCGCCGCGGACCGGACCGAGGTCCCGATCGTTGGTCTGGAGCCGGGCCAACCGGTCTGCCGCGTGCTGATTGCCGATGATCTGGCGGACAACCGAGCGCCGCTGCGGACGCTCCTGGAGGGGCTCAATCCGCAACCGCCGGTGCTGGAATTGCGTGAGGCAGCCGACGGCCAGGAGGCCGTGGCCATCTGGGAGATCTGGCAGCCCCAGGTGATCTTCATGGACATGCGGATGCCGGTCCTGTCCGGTGAGGAGGCAACGCGCCGGATCAGGTCCCTGACGGCGGAGCGGCCCGCGGCCGTGCGCTCCGTGGTGGTGGCGCTCACCGCCAGCGCCTTCGAGCAACAGCGTGATCACTACCTGGTCTGCGGCTGCGACGCGTTTGCCCGCAAGCCGTTCCGTGCCGAGGAAGTCTTCGACATCCTGGAGCGGTGTGCCGGACTGCGGTTCGTGCGCGCCGGGACACCACCCGCGTGCCCCGCATTGTCGCCGGACGACGTGGTCCAGTGTCTGGCCGCGTGTTCCGCCAGGTGGCGCGCCGATCTGAAGGCGGCGAGCGAATTGGGTGATTTTGACCGCATCACCGCGGTGTTGGAGGAGATCCGCGATCCGGACCCCGCGCTCTATGGGGCACTCGCGCCGTCGGCCTACGCGTATGACCTGGATTTCTTTGCGGACTTGTTCAGTCGGGTTGAGGCCGGCGATATCCGAGAGCCCGAGGCGGTCGCGTCGGCTGACCGCCCCACGGACGCGGACCCCAAGGTCCCCGGCCGATGAGCACCGGAGCCCAGGCCATTCAATTTGCCGGAGCACTGGGGTCGATCCAGACCCACCCATCGGCATCCCGGCAGCGGTAGGTGTGGATCGGCGAATCGGCCGGTTCATCCATCGGCGCGCCGGTCAGCAGGCTGAAGCGGCTGCCGTGCAGCGAGCATTTGATCCGGTCTCCGTCCAGACAGCCGTAGGACAGCGGATAGTCCTCGTGGCTGCAATTGTCCTCGCAGGCGTAGTAGCGGCCGTCCAGGTTGGCGACCACGTAGGCGCGATCCTCTACGACGACCTTGAGGAATTTGCCGGGGGCGATGGCGTCGGTGCGGGCCACGGCGACATAAGGCTTGTCCATCCTGTTTCCTCCTCAGCGTACGCGCAGCGCGGCGCGGCCCGAGTCCAGGGCCTCGCGCGCCCGGCCGGCGGCGGCGGCCAGGGAGGACTCCCGGCCCAGGTGCCACAGGACCAAGGCGGCGGAGAACACCAGGCTGTCGTAGGTCGTCCCGCGGGTGCCCGCCAGGGCGGCCATCCCGGCCGCGGCCGCGGCGCGTGCGGTGGCGGGCACGTCGACCGCGACCGCGATGTCATCCCCCGGTCGGGTGGTCTGGGGCAGGTCGGCCGGCAGCGCCACGGCACGCACGGATTGTTCGATCCCCAGGGCGGCCGGGTCGATCTCGAAGGGTTGTTCCTCGCCGCGACCCTGATAGTTGAAACAGGTGCCGACCTGACGCAGGGACGGGATCACACCGCCCTCCACCCCGCGCACCAAGAGCGCCGAGTCATAGCCGGCGTGGCGGGCGAGCAGCGCATAGATACGGGGGTAGGGCTTGTGCACATAGCCGGTGACCAGATGGGTGCGGCGGCGGCCCTGGATCGGCCGCGCCAACACCTCCACCGTGGTGAGGGCCTGGCGTTTGACGACGGTGGAGCGCAGGTCGACCAGCCCATGCAGGGCGGGGCAGAAGGCGCGCTGATCGAGGTAAGTCCAGCCGATCTGCGGGTCTGCCAGACGGGCGGCGGCGGTTGCCGTGTCCAGGCCGACCGGGACCCCAGCCGCCTCCAGGCAATGGCGGTGGGTGACCCCGAACTTGGGTCCGACCGCGTCCGCCCCATGCGTGAGGGCGGGCACGCCGCACTCGGCCAGCAGGGCCGGCAGGAAGGGCGCGGCCGGCAGACAGCGGTTGTAGCCGTCGTAGGGGTCGGCGATGTCGACCACGTCGTCGACCGCCGCGACCACCGGCGTGGTCGCGTCGCGCACCGCGTCGAGGATGCCGCGCAGTTCATCGTCCGACTCGCGTTTCATGCGCAGGGCAATCAGAAAGATACCGGCCTGAACCGGGTCCACCTGGTGAGCGAGGATGGCGTTCATCCCGGCGCGCGCTTCCTCCGCGGAGATATCTTTGGAGAGTTCCGGGCCGGTCGCGATGCGCTGGATGATCGAGCGCATCGCAAGCCTGGGGTCCGTGGCGATTTGGGTACTGCTCATGGCGTCCTCTTGATGATTGGGTCGGGTCAGTTGACTGCTGATTGCGCGCGATCGGGCGCATCCGCCAACCCGCCGCGCCGGGTTTCTGGGGTCGACAGCGCGCTGGTTCAATCGCGGCGGGCGGTCCGGGTTGCGGGAGAACCGCAGGTCGCGGCGGTTGGCCGGCGGCATCGATCGTCACGGACGTCTCGCGCTCGGGCCTATGATCGGAGATTGCGCAACCCGCCGCAATTGACGATCTGCGCCCGCGGCATCTTGTACGTGGGATCGCGACTTGACAAGGTGCGTCGTCGCGTCTAAGGCACCCGCCGCGGTTGTGCACAGCCGGTGCCGATCGGGCCTGGACCTTGCCGCGTGGGCGGTCGTTCGGGTCAGACCCCTGGGTGACTTCTGTAACTTATTGTATTATAAATCTAAGCGTTTGTCTTTTCGTGGTGAGTCAAGGAGAGTGCCGGCCGCAACGGGCGACCTGAGGATCATCTGTCGACACTGATCCACAGAGTTATCCACAGGTTTATCCAGGGCGGCTGGTTTCTCGCGGTACCGCGATCACTGCTATCCCGGAAGGTCCGCCGGTCGCGGCCCGAGCCGGTGTTCCGAATTTGGGCAGCAGCAACCAGCATGGAGCCGTCGGCGGGGCTGATGGTGGATGCGCTGCGCTTATCCACCCTACAAAACCGGCACTGCTGTAGGGTGGATAAGGCACGCCGCACAATGGTCGGGACGCGGCATGTCGGTCGTGCGCGCCGCATCCACCAAGGGTCGGACGAGGCCCTCAACTTTGGCGTTGCCGGCCGCCGCACGGCACGCGTGGCAGCCATGCCAGTCCCGTGCTTTAATGTCACGAGTAACCGACCGCTAACCGGAGTCCGACGATGCCGCAGACGGTGCTGGACACGCCCATGGGTCCGATCGGATTGCACTGGACCGGGCAGACCTTGACCGCCGTGGACTTGGCGCCTGATGCCGCCTGCTGCGCCGCGCGCGGCGCGGCGGATCTGCCGACCGCGCTGAGTCGCCAATTGGCGGCGTATCTCGCGGATGGCTCCGCGTCCTTCGATCTCGCGCTCGACCTCGGCGGCACGCCCTTCCAGCAGCGGGTATGGGCCGCCATCCGCGCGATCCCCGCGGGTGCGACGCGAACCTATAAGGACCTTGCCGCGCAGGTCGGCAGTGCCCCGCGCGCGGTCGGTCAGGCGTGTCGGGCCAACCCCTGTCCGATCGTCGTCCCCTGTCATCGGGTCGTCGCGGTCAAGGGTCTGGGTGGCTTTGCGGGTGATCGTTCCGGCCGTCAGTTGGCGATCAAGCGCTGGCTGCTGCGGCACGAGGGGGTTGCGGTTGATTGAGGGAGCAGCGCCGGCCGACGACCGGGCGGTCATCGAGGGGTTCGCCGATATCCTCTGGATGGAGCGCGGCCTGAGTCCGAATACACTCTCGGCTTATCAGTCCGACCTGCGTGCGTTCGCCCTCTGGATCGACCGCGAGCGGGGACGTTGCCTGCTGGCGGCCGAGCGTCTGGACCTGCTCGATTACCTTGCGGTCTTATCCGTGCAGGGCCGCAAGCCGCGCTCCGCGGCGCGGCTGCTGTCGTGCCTGCGCCAGTTCTACCAGCATCTGGTGCGCCAGGGTCTGATCGAGGAGGATCCGAGTGCCCGGGTGGATGCCCCGAAGCTTGGCCGCCCCCTGCCGCAGAGCCTGACCGAGGCCGAGGTGGAGTCGCTGTTGACGGCTCCGGATACGACGGATGCACGGGGATATCGCGACCGCACCATGCTGGAAGTGCTGTACGCCAGCGGGCTGCGGGTGACCGAACTGGTGACGCTCACCCCCGGTCAAGTCAGCCTGACGCAGGGCGTGGTGCGGGTGCTGGGGAAGGGCAGCAAGGAGCGGCTGGTGCCCTTGGGGGAAGATGCGGTCACCTGGCTCGCGGACTACCTGCGCGGTGCGCGCTTCGACCTGCTCGGCGGGCGGCTGAGTGACTTCCTGTTCCCGACGAGTCGCAGCGATTGCATGACCCGTCAGGCGTTCTGGCAGCTCATCAAGCGTTATGCGATCCTGGCCGGCGTTGTGAAGCCGCTCTCGCCCCATACCTTACGCCATGCGTTCGCGACCCACCTGTTGAACCACGGGGCCGATCTGCGGGTGGTGCAGTTGCTGCTGGGTCATAGCGATCTGTCGACCACCCAGATCTATACCCACGTTGCGCGTGAGCGGTTGAAACAGTTGCATCAGCGACACCACCCCCGTGGCTGATGGGGACTGCCGACCGGTTCGCACCGGCGACGCTCGGGACCAGCGGCTGCCGGCGACACGGGCGTCGCGGCGGGTTTTTCTGGAAGCGCGTCGCGGCTTGATTTATCGTCACGCGACCGGGCGCCGACCGACGGCGCAGAGGCCGCTTTCGCAGCCCCGCCGAACGGGTGAATGCCCGCTGATTTATTAGGGTAATTGCATGCCTTCCTTCGATATTGTCTCAGAGACCGACCTGCAAGAGGTGCGTAACGCGGTCGATCAGTCCAATCGGGAGACGTCCACGCGGTTCGATTTCAAGGGCGTCAAGGCGACCTTCGAACTGGCCGACGACAAGATTCTGATGGCGGCTGAATCGGAGTTCCAACTTCAGCAGATGATGGATATCCTGCGCCAGAAGTTGGTCAAGCGCGCGGTCGATCTGACGGCCATCGATCCGCAAGACCCGGTCACCACACTCAGTTCCGCCCGTCAGGAGGTCCTGCTCAAACAGGGCGTCGATGCCGACACGGCCAGGGACATGGTCAAGTACATCAAGGCCGCCAAGCTCAAGGTGCAGGCGCAGATCCAGGGCGATCAGGTGCGGGTTACCGGCAAGAAGCGTGACGATCTGCAAGAAGCGATTGCGCTGCTGCGGGGTAAGGACTGGGGCCTGCCGTTGCAGTTCAACAATTTCAGGGATTGATGCAAATCCCAGGCGTCGGCGGGCCCGCGAATGGCCCCTGCCGCCGACCGCTCCCCCATTTTTTCGAATCCATTGCTGAGGAATCACAGGTTATGCCTATCTATCGTTCGATCGCCGCCGCTGTACTGATGCTCACCACGGGCAGTCTGCTGGCCGGTCCGGAGGACAATATCCGTGCCGCACTGAAGAAGGTCGTGCCCGACATCAAGGTCGAAAGTATCACTCCGGCACCGGTCAAGGGACTCTATGAGGTCTTGGTCGGCACGCAGATCATGTATGTGACCGGTGACGGCCGCTACTTCGTTGACGGGCGCATCGTTGACCTCAACACGCGCGAGGACGTGACCGAACCACGACTGTCCGGCGCGCGCAAAAGTCTCGTAGATGGTGTCGGCGAGGCGGAGATGGTGATCTTCGAGCCTTCGATCGCGGCGAAGCACACGGTGACTGTTTTTACTGATATCGAATGTGGTTATTGTCGCAAGCTCCATAGCCAGATTGCGGATTACGGCAAGGAAGGCATTCGTGTGCGCTATCTCTTCTACCCGCGTGCCGGCAAGGGAAGTCCAGCCTACAAAGAGGCCGTTTCGGTGTGGTGCGCCGGCGACGCATCCGCCCGTCGCGAGGCGATGACCGCCGCCAAGTCCGGCCAGACGATCGAGGAGAAGACCTGTGACAACCCGGTGGATGCGCATATGACGGTCGGTGAGGACCTCGGTCTGCGTGGTACTCCGGCAATCGTCACCGACACCGGTGAACTGATCCCAGGCTATGTCGAGCCGAAGAAACTGGCGGCCCAACTCGCGGGTGCACCCGCGGACGAAGCCGTACGCTGAGCGGAGCTTAGGCGATTTCTTCATCGTTGTGGACTGACTGTTGACCAGGAGTTGTCATGTGGGCATACAAACTGGACTATGCCTGGCGCACTGACCGGGGGCGTGTGCGATCTCACAACGAGGACGCGGTCACGGTCCATGCCGATCTGGGTCTGTTGGTTGTCGCCGACGGGGTCGGCGGGGCCAGCGCCGGGGAGGTGGCCAGTACGCTGGCGGCCGATACGATTCGGGAGTGTTTCAGGCGACAAGCGCTTCCCCGAACCGATAGCGAGCGGGCGAAACAGCTCGCGGCGGGGGCCGTCGAAGAGGCCAATCGGGCGGTCTGGGAATTGGCGCAGAGCAAGACCGACTGCGTCGGTATGGGGACCACGGTGGTGTTGGGTTTCGTCGGCGAGGATTGGCTCGCCTATGCCAATGTCGGCGACTCCCGGCTCTATCGCTTGCGGGACGAGGCACTGGAGCAGTTGTCACACGACCACTCCTTCATTCAGGAAGTCGTGGATCAAGGGTTTTTCCGGAGTCTGGACGACGCCCGCCGCTACGGCATTGGCGACAATATTCTGACCCGCGCGCTGGGGTCAAGCGCCGAGGTGCGCGTCTCCTGCGGTCTGACCGAGATCAAGACTGGTGATACCTATCTGTTTTGTACGGACGGCCTGACCGGCATGGTGCCCGCTGATTGGTTGCGGCAAATCCTGATCGCCGCCAGGGCAAGCGATCTGGGGTTGGCCGCCGAGGCGCTGGTGCGCCTCGCCAACGAGCGCGGCGGGACGGACAATATCACCCTGGCACTGCTGCGGGTCGGCGCACGGTTGGACGGGGAGGGGCCAATCACCCCGCCTTCGGCCGGTTGATCGCGCGTCCGGAATAAAGAAAAAACGAATACCATCGTTGTCGTCGTGATCTGGCTCCCACGCTCCAGCGTGGGAGCAAGTTGCGACGCTCCGGCGTCGCGTAGCGCCACTGTGGCCGCTGGAGCGGCAGGACGGCATTCCCACGCTGGAGCGTGGGAACGAGAAACGAGAAATGATCGAATCATTCCTTATCGCGTTCGACGCCTCTATCAGGATGAACCATGCTCGAGCCCACCATGATCCATCATCAGGTTGCGCCTTTCTTCGAGCGGCGGGCCACCGGGCACTATGGGGTGCAACTGCGGATGGACGCCGCGGACGCGCCGACCGCGGTCTTTTTGCGCAGTGAGCCGGACAATGAGGAGCGTCTGGTCCCCATGGACCTGATCGCGGAATACGGCCGCTATCGGGTCTACACGGCCGAACTCATCCCCAACCCGGCCGCGGCGGTCACCGTCTATGCCTTCAAGGCCCTGTGGGCAGACCGCCAGTGCTGGCTGGACGCGGCCGGCATCAGCCCGCGCATGCCGCTGGGCGAGCGCTTCTTCCGCGTCAACACCGAGGAGTCGCCGCCGGACTGGGTGCCCGATCAGGTGTTCTACCAGATCTTTCCGGAGCGTTTTCGCAATGGCGATCCGGCGGTGAGTCCCCGGTCCGGCGCCTATGTGCTGCGTGAAGACGGCCCGATCCGGGCTAAGGCCTGGGGCGAGCCGATCGACCCACAGCACCCCAACAGCGAGTTCTATGGCGGTGACCTGATCGGGGTGCGCCAGTCGTTGGACTATTTGCAGGACCTCGGCGTCACCGCCATCTATCTGAATCCGATCTTCACCTCGCCGAGCGTGCACAAGTACGACACCGAGGACTTCGCGCACGTCGACCCCTATCTGGGCGGCGATGCGGCCCTGGCGGATCTGCGTGCCGCCGCCACGGGTCGCGGCATCCGCATCCTGCTGGATGCGGTTTTCAATCACACCTCGGATACCCACCCCTGGTTCAATCGCTGGGGAACGCATCCGGACAAGGGGGCTTATCAGGATGTGGCGGCACCCTACCGCGCCGCCTACACCTTCCATGATGCGGCCGACCCCGACAGCTATCACTGCTGGCAGGGGTCCAAGGTTCTTCCGGTACTCGACCTCGGCGATCCGCAGGTGCGCGCCTATCTGATCGACGGCGAGCACGCCATTGCCCGTCACTGGCTGCGCCCGCCGTACTGTGTGGATGGCTGGCGGATCGATGTCGCCCACATGATGGGGGAGGGCACCGGGGCGCGACATAACGACCGGGTCCTGCGCGCCTTACGGCTGGCGATCAAGGATGAAAGTCCGCGTGCCTATGTGCTCGGTGAACACTTCGGCGAGGCGACCCGCTGGCTCCAGGGCGACCAGGAGGACGCGGCCATGAACTATTACGGCTTCTCCCACCCGGTACGCGCCTTTCTGGCCGGCCAGGATGTGAACTATCACCCGATCACCCTGGACGCCGCCGATTTCGATCAATGGCTCAACGACGCCCGCTCGCGCATCCCCTATGCCAATCAACTGTGCCAGTTCAACCTGCTCGGCTCGCACGACACCGCGCGCTTTCTGACCCTGATCGGTGAAGACCGCGGTCTGATGCGTCTCGCGCTCCTGCTCCTCTTCACCTATCCCGGCGTGCCCTGCATCTATTACGGTGACGAGATCGGCATGACCGGCGGCAACGATCCCTACAACCGGGCCTGTTTCGATTGGGATCCGAAACACTGGGATCAGGACCTGCGCACCTGGGTGCGGACGCTGGCCGGCATCCGCCGTGCCCATCCGGCGCTGCGTCGCGGCGCCTATCAGACCTTGCTGGCGGACGGCGACCTGTTCGCCTGCGCGCGGATACTGGAGGACGAGGTGGTCCTGCTGATCCTCAACCGCGCGGCCGATCCGCGGTCCGGGGTGCGTATCCCGCTGGCGGTATTGCCGGGCTGTGCCGCGCGGCTTGCGGTCCTGGTTGGTGAGTGCCCTTGGGGATTGGGCGGGGATATTTTGAGTGTTGATCTGGGGGGCAAGGAGGCATTGTTGTTGCGGGGGCAATTGAGTGACGTGCCTGGTTGAGCCGCGACCGGTCGTGCGTTTTCGGTGCGATCACTGCATACCAACACGACCGGGAAAGGCCACGGAGCCCGGATTTCCTGGCAAGATCTGCCCGCGTGGCCACCGCCAGGGAGCATCCCGCTATGCTTATGCCCAGATGCTCGACATCAAGAGCGGGGTGCGCCACAACCGTCAGAGCGCGGCCATGCGCCCGGTGGTGAACGTGGTGAGTGAAGCGGAGATGCGGGCCATCGCCGACTGGCTCGCGGCGCTCAAATAACGATCCCTGCCCAACCCGTCGATTCCATGCCGTATTTCGTCTTGGCTTCTTGTGCGCAACGATCGCTTTCGGGGCTCGTCAGCGCCTCGCACTTGGCCTTGGCTACCGCATAGTTTGCATCACGCAAGTGAAAGGGAACGCAAGATATTAGGGCACAAGGTGCCCAGGTAGCATCTTGGCAATCAGCGGACTCAGGGCGGACGCGCGTCATCGCGCCGTATCGCAACCTTGATCATCAGTCTAAAGACACATGACGGGGGTCGTCGGTACGCTGGCACACAAATAGCGAGCGACGGCGATAGACGACCAAGGCGAGCCTGCCCAACGATCGGCGTCGAACGCGATATCCGGACCTAGGAGCGGGTTTATAGCGTTCGCACCTGATATCCAGACAGACCTTCGTGTAGTAGGGGCGGGTTTGAAACCCGCCCCTACGTCCGGTTATCACGTCCGAACGCCATATACGGAACGGTCTTGGGTTTTCTGTTTTCGTTTTTGGTTAATTTTTATCAAGCATCGGGTTACGAAAAGCGATAAACGAGAAACCAACAACGACAGGTATAACACCCGCCCCTAGGCTAAGGCCAAATCTGGATGTCAGTGTGCGCTACCGTACTGAGCCGGTTCAGTCTGTTGTGTAGAGTGTCGCTGTAGCGATGGAGACAGACACTCCACGTTCGGGTCATGACCAGACTGGTCACGGCTCAATGCAGCAGCAGGAGATTCACATGAACAAAGAACAAGTCAAAGGCCGCGTCGAACAGGGATTGGAGGAGTCATCGACAGCCGGCACCGCGTGTCGACCGAAACCGGAGTGATGGCGCGTCATCCGGCGCTTTCCTGAAGATGGCGGATGGCGCGCCGGCACCAGATGTACCACTGACTGAAATAAAAGGTAAGGGTTATGAGAAAGCTCCTCACTCTGATATGTCTGATCACGATCGTCGGGTTGCTCGGCTGCAATACCATGGCGGGTGCCGGCAAGGATATCCAACGGGGCGGCCAGGCCGTCAGCAATTCGGCTGAACACGTCAAGAGCAAGATGTGATATCGCTCTCCGAGCTCGCGAGGCTGCCTTGGATCTGGGGCCTCGACGCCTTGTGCGTTGCGCTCCTGATCGGCTACATGCTCTATTCGCGCGGCGTCTCCCGCCGGCATCCCGAGTGCACGCATCAGGGCCGATCCAATCGGCTGCGTCGGGCCTGGATAGAGAGTGTGCGTGCCGGCAGTAAGGACGCGCTGGCGATCGAGACGTTGCGCAACTGGGTGATGTCCACAACCTTGTTTGCGTCGACCTGCATCCTGATCGGCCTGGGGATCATCAGCGTGACGTTCGGCGGGCTCGATGTGGCGGATCCATCGCAGGCGCTGAGCTGGATGCCGAGCAATGTGGACATCGTGCGCGTCAAGCTGTTACTGCTCGCAGCACTCTTTTTTGCCGGATTCATGCAGTTCCTGTTGGCCTTGCGCTACTACAACCAAGCCGGCTTCGTTATCAATCTGCCGGACGGGTTCTTCAACGGTCCCCCGGCCCAACCCATTGCCGATACGCTGGATCGCGCCGGCGATTACTACAACCGAGGCACGCGGGTGTTCATCCTGGCCGTCCCCTTCGTGCTGTGGCTGATCGGGCCGGACTGGTTTCTGGGTGGGGTGCTGATCGCACTCCTGCTGCTCTATCGCTTCGATTTCCACGACGCCCGCGCCTTTGCGCGCGAGCCGGCGGCCCCGCTCGCCGGGCTTGGCGTCGGCGCGCCGCATGCGCTGCCCTTTGCCGAGGTCTTCAAGGCCCTGCACAGTCGGCCCGAAGGCCTCTCCGACGCCGAGGCGGCCAAACGCCTGGCTGCGGTCGGTTCCAATCGGCTGCAAGCCGCGCCCCGGGATGGGCCGATCAAGCGCTTCTTCAAGCATTTCAATGATAGCCTCATCTACATTCTGCTCGTTGGCGCACTGGCGACGGCACTGTTGGGGCAGTGGGTCGATACGGGGGTGATTCTCGCGGTCACGCTCATCAATGCCGTTATCGGGTTCATTCAGGATGGCAGGGCCGAGCAGGCGTTGGCGGGAATCCGCACGCTGCTTGCGTTGCGTGCCCGGTGTCGGCGCGACGGCCAGTGGATCCAACTCGACGCGGCCGACCTGGTGCCGGGTGACAGCGTGCGGCTGGTCGCCGGTGACCGGGTGCCCGCCGACCTGCGCCTGAGCGAGGCCGCCGGTCTGCGTATCGACGAGTCCGCCCTGACCGGCGAGTCGATGCCCGCCGACAAGGACACCGACCCGGTGGACCTGTCGGCCGGCATCGGCGACCGGCGCGGCCTGGCTTATGCGGGCACGCTGGTCGCGGCCGGCTCCGGGTCCGGAGTCGTCACAGGCACCGGGCCGCACACCGAGTTAGGGCGGATCGGCCGGATGATCGCGGAGGTGGAGACCCTCTCCACCCCGCTGACCCGGCAGATGGCCGCTTTCGGCCGCGTGCTGTCGTTCGTGATCGTCGCCATGGCGGCGGGCATGTTTCTGATCGGATGGTGGATTCACGAGTTGCCGCTGGGCGAGCTCGTCATGGCCGCGATCGGTTTCGCCGTCGCCGCCATCCCGGAGGGTCTGCCGGCCATCCTGACGATCACGCTGGCGCTGGGGGTGCAGCGGATGGCGCGCCGTAATGCCATCACCCGTCGCCTCCCGGCGGTGGAAACCCTGGGATCGGTGACCGTGATCTGCACGGACAAGACCGGCACCCTGACCCGCAACGAGATGAAGGTGCGGCATGTCGTCACCCGCGTCGCCCAGTACCAGGTGTCGGGGGGCGGCTATGCCCCGGACGGTCTGGTCCGGCACGGGGGGCACGCGGTCGCGCTCGCCGAGACCCCGGACCTCCTGGCGTTGGTCGAGGTGATGGCGCTCTGTAACGATGCCGGGATCACCGAGGAGGACGGCCGCTGGAAAGTCGTTGGCGAGCCGACCGAGGGCGCGCTCTGCACCCTGGCGCGCAAGGCCGGTTTCGCGCCCGGTAAAGCCAGGCGTCTGGCGGTCATTCCCTTCGATTCGACGTCCAAGCTCATGGCCACACTCCATCAGGTGCCGCGGACGGGGTTGCGGATTCTCGTGAAAGGCGCGCCTGGCCCGCTGTTGGAGCGTTGTGCCGGTCAGCGTGCCGCCGATGGCGGCGGCGAGCCGCTGGACCGCGACTTCTGGGCCCGTCAGGTCGATGCGCTCGGCGCCCAGGGACTGCGGGTGCTGGCTGCCGCTGCGGGCACGCCCGCGGACGGCAAGACCGAGCTGACGCCCGCCGATCTCGCTGGGGGTCTGGTCTTCCTGGGTCTGGTCGGTATCGTCGACCCGCCGCGTCCGGAAGCGGTCGCGGCCATCGCCGCTTTCCGGCAGGCCGGCATTCGCGTCAAGATGATCACCG
This sequence comes from Lamprocystis purpurea DSM 4197, assembly GCF_000379525.1. Taxonomy (GTDB): domain Bacteria; phylum Pseudomonadota; class Gammaproteobacteria; order Chromatiales; family Chromatiaceae; genus Thiodictyon; species Thiodictyon purpureum. The sequence continues at coordinate 31,598 of NZ_KB902506.1, forward strand.
GAGACCATCCTGGTACCGCGATCGCCATCGGTCGGGAGATGGGAATCGGGGATGGCCGCCGGGCGGTGACCGGGGCCGAACTGGAGGCTGCCGACGACGCGACCTTGCGCCAGATCGTGCAGAACTACGATGTCTTCGCCCGGACCAGCCCAAAGCACAAGCTGCGTCTGGTGCAGGCGCTGCAGGCCAACGGCGAGGTCGTGGCCATGACCGGCGACGGGGTGAACGATGCGCCCGCCATCAAGCGTGCCGACGTGGGCGTGGCCATGGGCATCAAGGGCACCGAGGCGACCAAGGAGGCGGCCGCGATCGTGCTGGCCGACGACAACTTCGCCTCGATCGAGCACGCGGTGGAACAGGGTCGCACCATCTATGACAACCTGCGTAAATCGATCTTCTTCCTGCTGCCGACCAACGGCGCCCAGGCACTGGTCATCCTGGTTGCGGTGTTGTTCGGTTTTGCCCTGCCGCTCGCGCCTGTCCAGATCCTCTGGGTGAATATGGTGGTCGCGGTGACCCTGTCGCTTGCGCTCGTCTTCGAACCCGCGGAGGCCGGGCTGATGCTGCGCCCGCCGCGGCGTCCGGATGCGCCCATCCTCGAACGCCTGCTGCTGTGGCGCGTCGGCCTGGTGTCGCTGCTGATCGGCGGGGCGACCATCGCCGTCTTCCTCTTCGAGCGCGGGCAGGGCTTGGCGGTTGCTCAAGCGCAGACCATGGCCGTCAATACCCTGGTGCTGGGGCAGGTCGGCTTCCTGTTCAATTGCCGCTCACTGTACGAATCGAGCCTGCGGCCGCGCCTGTGGTTTACCAATCCGGCGGTCTGGATTGCGGTCGGGGTGCTCATCCTGCTGCAAGGCCTGTTCGTCTATGTGCCGGTTATGAACCTCTGGTTCCACACCGCCCCCCTGGCGGCGCGTGACTGGCTGCTGCCGACCGGCGTCGGCATCGGTATCTTTCTGTTGATCGAGAGTGAGAAGGCGGTGGTCCGGTGGCTCAGGCCCAAGCCGAGTCCGCGTCCGACCGGTCGATTGATCACGCGTCTGCCCGCTAGTGGCGAACCCTCGAGTCGTCATGAGTTGAATTATCTCGAGGCGTCCCATCCGCGATGAAGGATGAGCTGGACAAGTCCATTCGGGAGTGTCTCTGGCGTCTCGGTCGTTGTCGTTGTCGTAATCGAGGGTATGATGCCCGCGATGGCCTTGATCATCGTTCCGGCCGTAGGGTGGACAAGCGATAGCGCAGTCCACCGAAGCCCCTGAATCGCTTGTTCGATTACGACAACGACAACGATTACGACAACGATGGTAGTCGTTGCTTATCCGTTGCTTACGGCGTCTGTTGTGCCTGAATTGCCGTCAGGGCAATCGTGAAGACGATGTCATCCACGAGGGCGCCGCGCGACAGATCATTGACGGGTTTGCGCAATCCTTGCAGCATCGGACCGACCGAGACGACGTTGGCACTGCGCTGTACCGCTTTGTAGGTGGTATTGCCGGTGTTCAGGTCGGGAAAGATGAAGACGGTCGCCTGCCCGGCCACCGGGCTGCCCGGCGCTTTCTGCCGCCCCACGTCGGCGGTTGAGGCCGCGTCGTATTGCAACGGGCCATCGAGCACCAGATCCGGGTATTTCGCATGGGCGATTTCGGTGGCCATCCGCACCTTGTTCACGTCATCGCCGGTTCCCGACAAACCGGTGCTGTAGCTGATCATCGCTACCTTGGGTGTGATGCCGAATGCGGCGGCACTGTCAGCGCTCTGCTGGGCGATCTCGGCCAACTGGTCCGCGGTGGGGTCCGGATTGATGGCGCAGTCGCCATACACCAGCACCTGGTCCGGCATGAGCATGAAAAAGACCGATGAGACAATCGACGCACCGGGCGCGGTCTTGATCAACTGCATGGCCGGACGCACCGTGTTGGCAGTGGTGTGGACCGCGCCTGAAACCAGACCGTCCACATCGCCGACCGCGAGCATCATCGTGCCCACCACGACGACATCTTCAAGCTGTTCGAGCGCTTGGGTCGGCGTCAGGCCTTTGGCCTTGCGCAGCGTCACCATGGCATCGACATAGTTGGCGCGGATGGCGTCGGGATCCAGGATTTCGAGACCGGCCGGCAGGGTGATGCCCTGGGCAGCCGCGACCATCTCAATGGCTTCACGCTTGCCCAGCAGCACGCAGTGGGCAATTCCCTTCGCCTCGCAGATCGCGGCGGCGCGCAGGGTGCGGGGCTCTTCCCCCTCCGGCAGGACGATGCGTTTTTGCGCGGCACGGGCCTTCTGAATGAGTTGATAACGAAAGGCCGGCGGGGAGAGTTTGGTATTTTCCCGCAGGTGAAAGGCGGCTGAAATCGTCTCGGCGTCCAGATGCTCGGCCACGCAATCGAGCACGGTGTTCATACGCGCGATGTCATCCTTGGGGACTGTTCGTGGAATATGGCTGACCTGGCGCGCTGTTCCATAACTGTCATCGTCGGAGCCCAGGATCGGCAGCCCGGACGTCAGTGCGGGGCCTGCGAATTCCATGACCCGCGGGGCAATCGCGCTGGCGTGGGTGAGCAAGATTCCGGCGAGTTCGATGCCGCGGCTGGCCGCCAGCGCGCAAGCCAGAATCACGTCGTCCCGGTCACCGGAGGTGATCACCAGCACCCCTGGACGCAGTCGCGGGATCACTTCGGCGACGGACCGCGCGGCGGTGACGAACTCGGTGACACGGCGGGTGTCGAGTTCGCCCCGCCAGACCAGGTCGGCCTTCAGGTGCTGCGCGATGTCCAGGGTCCGCGGTGCGCGCAGGATGGGGTTTTCCGGAACCACACCCCAGATGCGGACTTGGCCCAGCTTGTTCTGGGCCAACACCGGGTCGAAACGCTTGGGGGCCTTGTTGAAGATGACCCCGGCCACGCGGCAGTCCTCGTTTGCGAACTGACTGGCCGCCAGGCGTGATTCGGTGACGGCTTGCGGCAGTGAGGCGTCGGCGACCAGGACGACCTCGGCCTTGAGGCTGCGCGCCAGATCGACATTCAGTTGGGATGCAAAGGGGTGCTCCGCGTCAGTGTGCAATCCCTCCACGACGAGAACGCCGACACCCGTGCTCGCGTTCATGCACAGGGCCACCACGTCCTCGAGCAATTGGCTGGTCTGGTTGGCGGCGATCCGTTCTGCCGAATCCGCCAGCGCAAGCGCCGCGGGTACCGGGATCTGAAAGATCTCCCTGGCGAAGTGATCCGAGTTGTCTTCTGGTTCCTGGGCGATCGGTTTGACGAATCCGACCTCCACGCCGAGTCGCTGCAGTGCGCGCACGATGCCAAGCGCCGCTGACGTCAGCCCCACGCCCTGCCGAACCGGTGTCACAAGGAAAATCTGCGTGAAGCTGGAATTCATAGGATCAAGTCTCGATTGCGGCCAATGTTACGGATGCCCTTCCTGCCAGACTTGAGTGTAACGAGTCGGCTGCCGTGTGCGTCGTTGTTTATCGCCTTCGTACCTGATATCCGGACACGGCCTTGGTGTAGGGGGCGGGTTTGAAACCCGCCTCGACATCCGGTGATCGCGTTGAACACCCATATCACACGACCTGGCGTGTTGGTCAGGTCTGGTTGATCGGCACGCCGCCGGCCCAAGGCCCGCTCAAATCCTGCCCAAGGCGGTCATTGCAGACCAGCGATGACCTTGCGGATCAGTCCGAGGAAGACCACGCGCTCCTCCGCCGCGAGCCCCGCCAGCGCCTGGGCGTTCACCGCCTCGGCCGCCGCCGTCGCCACGCCTTCGAGTGCGCGCGCCTGTTCAGTCAGCCAGATACGCTGCGCGCGTCCGTCGGTGGGGTCCTGGCGGCGCTGGATCAGCCCGTCGCGCTCCATGCGCGTCAGGGTGTTGGCCATGGTGGGCTGCTCGATGTCCAGGCGCTCGATCAGCTCGCGCTGGGTCAGGCCGTCGCCCTCCCACAGCACCAACAGCGCCGGAAAGGTTCCGGTGCTCAGGCCGAGCGGCTTGATGCGCGCCTGCAGTGCGCGCGCGAACAGCCGTGCCAGATGGTTGGCGAGATAGCCCGCCGAGTCGTCTTTGCTGAAGCTCATACCCCTGAATAGCACTTGCATAGCTTGGTATGCAATATTGTATAGTATGCTATCTTTATTACCCGGAGACCATCATGCCGATGCTGAACCGCATCCACCCCTTCGCCGGCGCTCTCGCGCTACTCACCATCCTGACCTTCTGGATGGCCACGATCCTCGCCGAAGCGTTCAGCGATACGGCCACCATCGTCGCCGTCAAGACCGCCATCCCGTGGGGATTTCTGCTCCTGATTCCGGCCCTCGCGGCGACCGGCGGGTCCGGCCTTGCGCTGGCGCGCCATCGCGCCGGGCCGCTGATCGAGCGCAAGCGTCGACGCATGCCCATCATTGCCGCAAACGGATTGCTGATCTTGGTCCCGAGCGCGCTCTTTCTGTCCTTCAAGTCCCAGTCGGGCGAGTTCGACGGACTGTTCTTTGGCGTTCAGGCGCTCGAACTGATCGCCGGTGCCGTCAATATCGCGTTGCTCGGTCTGAATCTGCGCGATGGTCTACGCGCGCGCTCGCGCGCTCACCAGATCACCTGAGCCCGGAGAACGCGCCACCCGAGGCGGGAGACCAGGATCATCCCCCCAGCTCCCGCCTCTTTGCTCCGCCGCTTCAACCGTCGAGGCCTTGTGCAGGGTCCGCGGCGGGCCTAGGTCACGACTCCGACCACGCGGCAATTCTCGTTCGCGAACCGGCAGCCAGGCGTCATCCGGCCCTGTGACAGCGCGGCGTCGGCGACTACGATGACGTCGGCCTTGCGGGGTGGTGTTGCGGCATTACCCGAGCGGTTTTCAGGCGCTTCAGGCGATGCTGGACGGCGGCTGCGCACTTGCGGCTGCCGCCGTTCCCCCGGTGGTGTACCAGGCACTGCGTCGCAGTGACTTTCGCATCCTGGCGGCGATTTCGACCTCGGGTGACTATGAGCGCATCGTCGTGCGTCGTGACCGCGACATTGTGTCGTCCCAAGACCTGCGCGGACGGCGCATCGCCGTCGCGTCGGCCACGTCCGCCCATTATTTTCTGGACATGTTCCTCGCGGCGAACGGGCTGACACCAGGCGACGTGACCGAGGTCTATCTGCCTGCCGAGGAGGTCGGCGCGGCCTTTCTGGCGGGAACGGTCGATGCGGCGGCCCATTGGGAGCCCAACATCCGCGCTGCCCGCGCTGTTCGGGCTGATGGTCGCTGTCGCTCTCTGGGTGTCCTGGGGGCAGGTGGAGCGGACCCGCGCGCGGGCCGTGCAGGCCGAGTCCATCGTCCGCGACCTCTCGGAGCTGAACGCCTTGACGCAGGAATACCTGCTGTTCGGCGGGGCTCGGGTGTCGGACCAACTGACCAAGTATCAGGTGTCCCTGGCCGCGGTGTTGGCCGCCGCTGACTTTGCTCGACCCGCGGAGCGGGCGCTGGTGCAGTCGCTGCGGCGCGGCCAGCGGGATCTGGAGCGGTTGCAGGCCGTCTTGCTGAGTGGCTCGGCCGTCAGTCGCGAGCAGGTGGCGGGGGCCTTGCTGGTCAAGGTGCAGGATCTCCGCTTCAAGGCACGCCGGCTCGCCGCGCTCCAGGACCGGGAGGTCATCGCGATTCAGCGGCAGGTCGACGCCCTCGTGCTGATCGCCTTGGGCGCGCTGACGGTGCTGAGCATTGCCCTGTTGACCTGGGTCAGCCGGCGTCTGATCCGGGGTCTGGATCGCCTGGCCCTGGGGATGCGTCGGGTCGAAGACGGCGAACTCACTCACGAGATCCCGGTGGGGCGCGGTGATGAGCTTGACCGCCTGGCGGTCGTCTTCAACGGCATGACGCGCCGCTTGCGCGAGTCCTATACTTCAATCGATCGGTTGGGCCAGGAGATCGAGGAGCGCCGCCGGGCTGAGCAGGAGGTGCGGCGCTACCGCGACCATCTGGAGGACCTGGTGGCGGAACGCACGACCGCCCTGAACCACCGTACCGCCGAGTTGGAGGCCGCCAACGCCGACTTGGAAGGTTTCAGTTATTCCGTATCGCACGATCTGCGCGCCCCGTTGCGCGCGATCGACGGTTTCGCCGCGATCTTGCGGGAGGATTATGCCCCGCGCCTTGACAAGGAGGGGCGCGATCTGGTCGCCACCTACCAGTTGGGCGTCAACAGCTTCGTTGCCAAGCCGGTGGCCTTTGACGAATTTGCCCGGACCGTGGCGGACTTGGGGCTGTATTGGATGCTGATCAATCGGGTTCCGCCGGGGGTCGAGCCGGCGTCATGAGTGAGCCATTGCGACTCTTGCAGGTGGAGGACTGCCTGGCGGATGCGGAACTGAACCAACGAATGCTGCGGCAGGCGGGGATCGCCGTCATCGGCTTGCGGGTGGAGACCGAGGAGGCCTTGGCCGCGGCCCTGGTCGACTTCCAGCCGGACCTGATTCTGGCGGACTATCACCTGCCTAAGTTCGACGGATGGCGCGCCCTGGCTTGTGTCGCGAGCGGGCGCCGACCGTCCCCTTCATCTTCGTCACCGGTGCGATGGGCGAGGAACTGGCGGTGGAGAGCATCAAACAGGGTGCGACTGATTACATCCTCAAGGATCGCTTGGCCCGTCTTCCCGCCGCGGTGCAGCGTGCTCTGGAGGAGCAACGGGTCATCGCCCAGCGCGCGCTCGCGCAGGCGGCCCTCGGCGCGAGCGAGGAGCACATCCGCCGTTTGAACCGGACGCTGCGCACGATCTCGGCCTGCAATCAGGATCTGGTCCGGGCCTGCTCCGAGGACGATCTACTGCAAGCGGTTTGCCGTGACCTGGTCGAGGTGGGTCAACACCTGCTGGTGCGGACGAAGGGCTCTACTTCGGCGGGATGATCCACGACATCGGTAAGATCGCGGTGCCGGCCGAAATCCTCAATAAACCGACCAAGTTGACCTCCATCGAATACCAGTTGATTCAACAGCATTCGCGCGGGCGGGATGCGTCTGCCCGAGCAGGTGTCCGTGCCGGTTTGAGGGTGCGTGCGCGGCGGTTTCGATCATCGTGCGAAGGCTATACTTGTCACACCGATCTAAGGCAATTTCTGCCTGATCCCTGGAGAAACACAAGTGTCAATGAAGCATCTAATCGTCCCCTTCGCCGCGGCCATGACGCTCTGCCTGTCCAGCGCACTCTGCGCCCAGACCGCCACGGACGAGGCGGCCGCCGCCCAAGAGTACAAACGCATGAAGATGGACGAGGCCACTGCCGCGGACGATAAATTTCATGCGAATCGTACCCAAGCCAACATGCTGGCCCGCGACAAGGCGGAGGCGGAGGCCGCGCAGGCTGTCAAGCAGGCGCACGCTGCCGAGGACCGGGCGAGGGCTGACAGGGACAGCGCAGTGCCGGCCGCCAGTCCACGGTAGGCATCGCTGTTCAGGGTGCGAACCGGAGGGCGATGCGATGAAAACGGCGCATGATGCGCAATGGGCCAGGTTCGATGGACGGTTGTTGATGCTTGGCTTCGGTTGTATCGGCCAGGGTGTGCTGCCGCTGCTGCTGCGTCATCTCGGTCTGCGGCCGGACCAGATAACCATCATTGCGGCCGGGGTGAGCGGTGCCGGGATCGCGACCAGTCAGGGGGTCGCGGTCGTGGATCAGCCCGTCACGCGCGAGAACTATCGGCGGATTCTGGCGGACGCTCTGGGTGCCGGCGATTTCCTGCTCAACCTGTCGGTCAACGTCGGCAGCATCGACCTGATTGCCTGGTGCAAGGAACATGACTGCGGCTATCTCGACGCCTGCATCGGTCCCTGGGCCGGTGGTCATTTCGACGCTTCGCTGGACCCGGAGGAGCGTTCGAACTATGTACTGCGGGTCGCCGCCCGGTCCTTGCGCGGCGTCGGCAACACCGGCCCCACCGCGGTCCTGGCCCACGGGGTCAACCCCGGACTGGTGTCCCTCTTTGTCAAGCAGGCGCTGCTCGATCTGGCGCGCGACCTGCTGCCCGCCGCCGAGGCGCCGCGTGATCGCGCGCACTGGGCCGCACTGGCGCAGCGGCTGGGTGTGTGCACGATCCACATCGCGGAGCGCGACACCCAGTGTGCCCTTCAGCGCAAGATGCGGGGGGAGTTCGTCAACACCTGGTCGGTCGAGGGCTTTGTCGGCGAAAGCTGTCAGCCGGCCGAACTGGGCTGGGGCAGTCATGAGCGGCACTGGCCCGCCATGGCCCGGCGCCACGCCGGATACCGGGGGGCCGCGATCTGGATGGAGCAGCCCGGTGCCGCCACCCGGGTGCGCAGTTGGACACCCCTCGAAGGGCCTTACCACGGCTTTCTGATCACGCACGAGGAGTGGCTCTCGATCGCTGAATATCTCACGGTCAGCGACGGCGGTCGGCTGCTGTATCGGCCCACCGTGCATTACGCCTATCACCCCTGTGATGATGCCGTCATGTCGCTGCACGAACTGGCGGGGCGCAACTGGCGGATGCAAGCGCAGCAGCGCGTGCTGGGCGCTGCTGATATCAGTTCCGGCATGGACGAACTCGGGGTGCTGCTGCTGGGTCACGCCCGTGGCGCCTATTGGTACGGCTCCCGGCTGACCATCGCGCAGGCCCGCGCGCTCTGTCCGCACAATACTGCCACCAGCCTGCAAACGACCGCCGGCGTGCTGGGCGGTGTCGTCTGGGCGTTGAACCATCCGCGGGCCGGGATCGTCGACCCCGATGAAATGGACTTTCGTGAGGTGCTGAATGTTGCCACGCCCTATCTCGGTGAGCTGGTGGGCGTCTATAGTGACTGGACACCCTTGCAGGACCGCTGCGTCCTGTTCCAGGAGGATGTCGATCTTGAGGACCCCTGGCAATTCAAGAATGTCTTGGTTGCTTGATGGGTGGGCCTGGTGTGACTGATCGGCGCCGCCCGTTGTCGTTGTCGTTGTCGTTGTCGTTGTCGTAATCGTAATCGTAATCGAGGTGATCGCAACGCTCCGGATGCTCTCGCACCGAGTGACTGCGCCGGCCGCATTCGGTCAACATCGCCGTCCGGTGTTCGGACGCCTCGTGACTGAACGAAAAAACTCCAGATAGGCCCTGGCGGCAGGTACCAGCCCGAACGGCGTTGCGGCCCGCCGCAATACCTCGCGATCCAGGTCCCCGGCGGCGAGCCGGGTGAGTTCGGCGTCGATGGCGGCGGCCAGGGCGGCGGGGTTGCCGATCGGGACCAAGGGACCGAGTTGCCCGTTCCGGAGCAGGTCGCGCACGCCCCCGGTGCAGTCGGTGGCGACCACGGGGGTGCCCAGAGCCATGGCCTCGACCAAGGCGTTGGGCAGACCCTCCCGCCGTGAAGACAGCACCAGCAGGTCGGCGCGGGCGAGCAAGGGGAAGGGATCGGCGACGAATCCGGGCAGCTCCAGTCGCGCGTCGATCGCCAGTCGGCGGGCGAGCGCGGTGAGGCGCGCGCGTTCCTTGCCCTCGCCGATGATCAGCAGTCGCGCCTGCGGCTGCTCCAGGCGCGCGAAGGCGCGCAGCAGGGTCGCAAAGTCCTTCACCTTGCGCAGTCCGCCCAGGGCGATGATGACGGGCGGGCGTCCGGCGCCCCGTGGTGCGGTCAGCCAGGGGTGGGTGCAGGGGGCGGCGGCCAGGGCTTCGAGGTCGTCCGGGCAGATGGGATTGTTCAGCACCGCGATCGGCACGTCCGTCACCCCGAAGGTCCGCCGCAGATCGTCGGCGACCGCGTGCGAGACCGCGGTGAGGCCGTCCAGCCGCCGGTAACAGGTACGGATGCGGCGGGTCTCGCTCAGGGTCTTGAAGGGGTTCCAGCGGTGCGCGGAGAAGCGTCCGGACATCAGGGTCCCCACCGCGGCCACCAGCCGGGGGCCGCCCCCGGCCGCGGGCGGCAGCGCATCGCGGGCGGCCAGGGCCGCCAGGTCGTCCTTGAGTTTGCCGGTGACCAGCCAATCCGGGCGCTCGCGGGCCATGAAGTCGCGCAGGAACTCCACGCGCGGCGCGGTGACAGGCAGAATGCGGATAGCCGGGTCCAGGTCCTGCAGATAGGCATGCCGCGGGTCCCCGACCAGGAACCAGGTCTCGACCCCGAGGCGGGCGAGTCCGCGGGCGAGGTTGGTGAAGTTGCGTTCGACCCCGCCGTCCTCGAAGTCGCTCGCCACCAGCGCGATGCGCTCAATCCCCATGGTGGCCGAGCACGTCGGGGCCGAGCATCAGCCGCAGGTAGAGGTCGGCATTGCGCTGGGCCTCATAGCGCTCGCCGCCCTGGCGCAGGGTCGCGGCCGGGAGCGGGTCGGCGAGTGTGGCGGCCAGCGCGGCGGCCAGGGCTTGCGGGTCGCGGGGCGGGACCAGTGGACCGAGCCGCCCGTGCTGGAGGATTTCGCCCGGACCGGCGCCGCATTCGGTGCTGACCACGGGGGTGCCGAGCGCCAGGGCCTCGATCAGCACCGTGGGCAGGGCGTCCCAGAACGAGGACAGGACCACCAGGTTCGCCCGCTGCAGGAAGGGGTAGGGGTTGGACGCCCAGCCGGGCATATCGACCGCTTCGGTGAGCCCCAGCGCGGCGCGTGCGGATTCGATCTCGGGGCGCAGCCGGCCGTCGCCGATGATCAGCAGCCGGCAGTCACGCTGTTGGCGTAACCGGGCGAAGGCGTCCAGCAGAGTGGGCAAGTCCTTCTCGTACTCGAGTCGGCCGGCGAAGACCAGGACCGGAATCTCCCGCTGCGCGCGGTCGTCGCGGAACCAGGGGTGGTCGATCGGTGCCTGCGCCAGTGCCGGCATTTCCGGCGTCACGATCGGATTGGGGATGGTGGTTACCGGTGCCCCCGCGCCCAGCAGGGTGCGCAGGTCTTGCGCGGTATCTTCCGAGATGGCGACGATGCCCTGATTGCGGCGGTAGTAGCGCTGGAATTCGGCGCGGCGGCGGTGGCCCTTGATGCCCTTGAGGTGGTCCAGCTTGACACTCATGCGCCCATGCACGGTGACAAAGACCGGGGTGTGGGTGCCGGCCAGGCGGGCGGCTTTGAGCGTGAACACATCCTCGCGAATGCGATGGGTGAGGATGGCCGCCGGTCGGCGGCGGTGCAGATAAAGGGCCATGGCCGGCACCCGGCTCCAGGGTGTCATCCGCCCCATCTGGACCAATCGCACCCCGGGGTCGGTCGCCTCGGGGATGGGGTCAGGGGCGGCGGTGACCAGCAGGTCCGTCGGGAAGCCGCGCGCGACAAAGCCGTTGGCCAGCCGGGCGGCGATCTTGGCGGTGCTGCCGCCGTCGAAGGGACCGCAGTAGATGGCCAGTGTTGGTTGCTCAGTCATGCGCCGGCTCCGCGCCGTCAGCCTGCCGTACCCGCCCCAACTGAAAGCTGTAAAGCACTCCCAGGAACAGAATGCAGAAGAACCGCAGGTCCAGATTGACGACGCGGAAGTCGTACAGACAATAGAGCAGCAGCATGATGCCGCCCAAGGTCAGGAAGGCGCGCAGGTCCGGGGCCGCGCGCGGGTCCGACCAGAGGCCGCGGTAGGCGCGCAGCAGCACCCACAGCAGCAGGGTCGCGATCAGTACGCCGACCAGACCGAAGCGCGTCAGGATCTCCATCGCCACGCTGTGCAGGTGCGAGGCCGCCGGTGCGTTGGCCAGTTGATAGGCGTCGACCGCGACCACCCGCTCCGGGACCAGGAACTCGGTGGTACTGGTGCCGGGACCGAAACCCAGCAGCGGCTGCTGGGCGAAGGTCTGGAACCCCACCTTGATCAGGTTGAGGCGGATCGTCACGGACCCGGTGTAGCTCAGTTCCTCCTGGCTGCCGACCGTGATGGCTTGCCAGTCCTCGACCTGACGGTGCTTGGTCACCCACAGCAGCGCTCCCGCCAGCGCGATGGCGAGTGCCGCGGCGGCGAGCGCGAGACGCAACTGGCGCGGTGATTGTTGGCCGCGGCGCCGCGCTTCACGGCGCCGAATGATGGCATAGAGCACCCCCGCCAGCGCCAGGCTCATCGCCGCGCCGCGCGACTGGGTGACCACCAGCACGAACAGCGACAGAACGATACCCAGCGACCAGAATATCCAGCCGGCGCCGGGACGCGCGCGCCCGCCGATGCGCAGCCCCGTGATGCGTGGGCAAAAGAGCACGAGCCCCACCAGCACGACCGAGGCAAGGAACGCCAGTCCCAGCGCGGCAAAGCCGAAGTCGTAGCGCATCCCACCCAGGATTTCGGGCAGTAGCGACCAGTCGCTCTTGCGCAGCACGCCGCAGGCCAACCCCAGGGCCGCGGCACCCAGCACCGGCCAGATCCGGGTCGGGTCGCGGCGCAGCCACCAGGCGATGACGAAGAACAGCAAGGGTGCGCTCCAGGCCGAGATCGCCCGCCATTGATCGGTCGCGATGGCGGGAAAGATCCAGGCGGCGCGCACGGCCAGCAGGCTGGTCACCAGCACGACGGCGAGCAGCAGCAGGAAGGCCGGCTCCCGGCGCAGGTGGCGCCACTGGCCGGGGATCTCCGTCAGGAATAAGGCGACCAGCAAGGCCAGCGCGACATTGGCCGGTCCGGTAATCGACCAGGCGGTGAAAGCAAAGATCAGGAGCAGGCCCCGTGCGATGACGGGTTTACTCAGGATGGGTCTTGATGTGCGTTCAGTTGCGTTCATTGGCGGACGACTGCTCGGTTTCGATCGGCGCGGACCCTGGTTTGCGCGGCACCAGCGCGCGCACCCAGCGGGACCAGGCGCGCGGGGTCCAGGGGCGCAAGGCCAGCGCGCGGGTGTGCCATGATAAGGCTTCACGGCGGCGGCCTTCGCGGGCGAGCAAGAGTCCCAGTTCCGAGCAGCGGGCGGCAAGCTTCTTGTGCGCGGCCGGCAGGTAGGGTGCCAGGCCGGGATCAGCGGACCAGCGCGGATGGCGGGCGATGCGCGCGAGTGCGGCCTCCTGGACCGCGACGCTCTCTTGTAGCAGGGCGATGCGCCCGTGGGAGAGATTGGCCCCATGCCAACAATAGTCGATCAGGACCTCCGGTACCGCCGCGACCGGGAAGGCCTCCACGAGCCGCAGCCACAGGTCCCAGTCGCCCGCCAGGTGATAGGCCGGATCGAAGACTCCGATCTGCTCCAGCGCGCAGCGGCGCACGAGCACGGTGGACGCGGCCATCATGTTGACCCGCAGCAGCCGGCCCAGCGCATCGGTGTGGTCGCTGGGGACCTGGAGCGGGTTGTGCCGCTCCGCAAGCTCGTGCCCCTGAGCGTCGACCCCGCGGGTGTCGGTGTAACAGAGCCCGAGCCGCGCATCGGCAGCGTAGCAGGCGAGCTGGCGCTCCAGCTTGCCCGGCCGCCAGGCGTCGTCCTGGTCCAGCAGGCCGATGAACTCGCTGTCGCACGCCGCGATGGCCGCATTGCGGGTCGCCTGGGTGTTACCGTTGGCGACCTGGATCAGGCGCACCGGCGGACCGAAAGATTCGACAATGGCGGCTGAGCCGTCATGGCTGCCGTCATCCGCCACCACGATCTCCAGATCGCGGTCGCCTTGGGCGAGCACGCTGTTGATCGCCGTGCGGATGAAGGCTTCGCCGTTGTGACAGGGGATGATGGCAGCTACGCGGGGCATCGGTGTAACCTCATGGCATCCAGATAGGCGTCGGTGGCGGCCTCGATCGCGTAGGGCCGGGCGGCCGCGTGCAACCGGGCGGCCGGGAGGGGTGCGTCCAGTGTGTCGAGCATGGCCTGCGCCAGCGCGGCCGCATCGTCCACCGGCACCAGCGGGCCGTAACGGCCATTCTGAAGCACTTCGCGCGGGCCGCTCGGGCAATCGGTCGCGACCGCCGGGGTGCCCACCGCCAGCGCCTCGATCAGCACGAAACCCAGCCCCTCCCAGCGCGAGGTGAAGGCAAACAGATCGGCATGCGCCATGAAGGCATAGGGTTGCGGCACGTAGCCCGGCAGCGCGAAGTCCTGGGCGACCCCCAACTCGGTCGCCAGCGCGAGCAGGGCGGCCCGCTCTCCGCCGCGCCCCAGAATCATCAGCCGGCACGGACGCTGGGACCGGACCCGGGCAAAGGCGCGCAGGAGGGTATCGAAGCCCTTGCGGTGGCACAATTCTCCGGCACTCAGGATCAAGGGCGCCGCCGGGTCACCGAGCCAGGGATGGTCCGGGCGCGGCAGATCGGCGGTGAACAACGATTCCGGCACCACGGGCGAGGGCACGACCCGAATCAGCGCGCGCGCGAGCCCGGTATAGGCCGCCATGTCATCGGCGACCCCGGCGCTGGTGACGATCACCTGATCGGCGAATGGATAAAGCCGGCCCATGGAATTGCGTTGCACCCAGCGCTCCAGGGGCCCGCGGGTGGCCAGATCGATGGAGATCGTCGTGCCCGAGCTGAAGACCAGACGGGTCGGCAGCGGCGTCCCGATCCGCGCCAGGGTGCGGGCGAACAGGGCGGTCCGATTCACCCGATCCTTATCCGAGAGCAACACCGCCGGGCGTTCGCGCCGCAGGTAACCGACGAGCGCGGGCAGGCAGCCATAGGTATGACGGGAGCCCAGGTCGATCACCCGCACGCCCGGCGGAATCTCCGGCAGGTGCGGCCCGTGACGGCGCACCTTGAGCAGATCGACCTGATAACCGCGCCGGGCCAGTGCCGGAATCAGGTGCTGCGCCGCCCGATCGACACCGCTGTGACCGGAGGTGGAAAAGAAACAGGCGATGTTCATGCTCGCATCCGTGCGTGTGCCATCGCGTGTGCGCTCAGTGATGTCGCGAAGCGCCTGAAGCTCAACTCAGGATTGGGCTCAGTGTATTTCCCGTGCTGACCAGCGCTCGCGTCCGAGAGTATCAAGCAAGCAGAATTATAGAGGCGCTCCCTGACGAGTCGCTCGCAGAAGATCTCGTAACGTCGGGCGTAGGATGCCCCATTAAATTCCTCAAAGACTTTGAAATGCGGTTCGTTCACTTTAACCGGTGATGTGGAGTTGGGGCAATCCTCAAGCAACATGAGCCAGCCAATCCAGGGTGGAGCAGAAGGCGCGAACTTTCCTTCCCGATAGGCGGTCAGCAAGTCAGTTGAATTGCCTATTGCTTCTTCAACGCGGTTATTGAAGTTGTTACCGAAAGATGGGCCGACATGCGCTTTGAACTCTATCGATGCCACTAAATCACCGGCGTCCACGACGACGATATCCCAGTTCTTGGTGGGTCTGAAAAAGCCTGGTAGGGTGGTTTCTTTTGTGTGAATCGAAGCCTTAGGAAGCCCGGATTCCTCCAGAATCTGTGCAAGTAGAGATACGAACCCGTCGAGATGTTTCCCGCCGGTTACGGCACTGCGGTTTCCGGTATCCTTCTTGCCGGTTACGGCCCCCTGGTTCGTCGTTTGCTGGGTCCTGAAACGCCAGAAATGGCAAATGGCATCCGAAAGGCGATTACTATAATCCATGGTCTACCTATAATTTTTTCACTTCAATCGTGGCGCTTGAGAATAGCGATTGAGTCGCCCCGCGAATGCGCTGTTCGGCCATTTCAAAATAGTGAGGGTCGATCTCGACTCCGATCGAGTGTCTGCCCCATTTTGCGGCCGCGACAGCGGTAGTGCCTGTTCCCATGAAGGGGTCCAGCACGGTATCTCCGACAAACGAGAACATTCGAATCAAGCGCTCCGCCAGTCCCTCCGGGTAGGGTGCCGGATGGTTCCGGGTCGAAGCTCCGGTTAATCCGGACCAGATGGATTGAAACCATTGTTTATGGTTCTCGCCGGAAATCACCGACAGGACACGCGTGGCAACAGTTGGCTTGCGATATCCGCCGGGCTTCCGCTCCATCAGAATAAACTCGATATCGTTCTTGATGACCGCATTCGGCTCGAATGGTTTTCCCAGAAATCCTCCACCATTGCCGGTCGCTTCAAAAACAGCGTTCGCAATCTTGTGCCAGATAATCGGCGACAGATTGTCGTATCCAATCACGCGGCAATGCTCCTGGATCGAGGCATGGAGTGGAACGACGGTGTGTCTGCCGTCATTCTTGCGCCGCGAGAGACAAACATCGCCGACGACACACACGAGGCGCCCGCCAGGGACCAGTGCGCGAAAGCAATGGCTCCATACCTTATCGAGTTCCCGTAGAAATGTCTCGTAGTCTTCAATTTCCCCGAGCTGATGCTCGTGGTCCCGGTACTTCTTCAAAGTCCAATAGGGTGGAGACGTCACAATCAGATGTATCGATTGGTCGGGGAGAAACGACAGGGTGCGGGAGTCGCCGTGCACCAATCGGTGCGTTGTTGGCAATTCTTGAATAGCCGACTCGATCTGCCGGAGTAAGTCCACATCCTTCGCAATGCGAGGAATGTCGGTCTGCGGATTCTCCAGATTGGCAACGGCCGGCGGCAAAAACTGCTGGTGATCGATGGCAGCGGTCATGATACGACAAGAATGCCTATACTGTCTTCATCTGTATTCATTTGTGGGTAGGTCTCCCGGCTCGTGAAATAAGTCATTGAAAGATCGGTTCAGCAAACAAGAAATCTTGGCGGTGGTCATCATTCCGATCAGCGTGGTGACCGCGATGACGTTGGTCCGCACAGCGGACCCTACACCCACTCCAACGGATCTTCCTCAGGCCCCGGCTTGAGCCCCGGCTCTTCGATGAATAACCGGTGCCAGATGGCGAACTGCATGAGCCCGAAGAGTTCCCGGGCGCCGCCCCGGCCGGCCTGTCGCGCGGCGACCAGGGTGGGGATGGCGGCGGGTTCGAACCACTCGCGGATGCCGCGGTTGGCGATCAGCCGTTCGCCCAGGCGGCGCGTCAGATCACCCGTCAGCCAGTCGCCCACCGGGACATGGAAGCCGCGTTTTGGCCGTTCCAAATGGCCGGGCGGCAGCAGCGGTGCGGCCCACTGTTTCAGCAGCCACTTGCCCTGGTGACGCCGCACCTTGAGCGGGTCCGGCAGGGACAGGCCGAATTCGACGACACGGTGGTCGAGGAAGGGCACACGCCCCTCCAGCCCAAAGGCCATCAGCATCCGGTCGGTTTTGACCAGCAGGTTGTCGGGCAGGGCGGTGACCAGGTCGGTGTACTGGCGGCGCTGCATGTCGGACCAGGCCGGCGGGGTCTCCTGCCAGGCCGCGACGAAGGGCGCGCGATCCGCCCCTGGTGCCCCGTGCAGGGCCGGACCCATCACCCGCCGGGACCAGCGGCCCGACCACTGGCCGCGGGTGCGGAAGCCGCCGCTGCCGGGGTGCAGCACTGACTTGAACCAGCGTTCCAGGGGGCGCGGGTGGTAACGGCGGTAACCGGCGAAGGCCTCGTCGCCGCCCTCGCCGGAGAACACCACCTTGAGTTCGGCGGCCGCGGTCTGGGCGAGGATGGCGGTGGGCAGGCTGGCGTAATCGCGCATCAGTTCATCTGCTGCCCACACGGTCAGCGGGAGACGGGCGAAGACCTGCTCCAGGGTCAGTTCCAGCGGGCTGTGGTCGAACCCGAAGTGGGCCGCCACCCGTGCCGCCTCGGTGAGTTCATGGGCCATGGCGGTGCCGCGATAGCCCACCGAAAAGGAGCGAATGCGTCCGGCCCCGTGCTGATGAAGCAGCGCCGCCAACACTGCCGAGTCCACCCCGCCGGAGAGAAAGAGCCCGAAGGGCACGTCGGAGCGCATGTGCTCGTGCATGGCCGCATGCATCAGCCCATCGAGTTCCGCGCGCGCCGTGTCGGCGTCGATGGTCCGCGGGGTGACGTCCAGGGCCGACCAGTAACGGTGCCGCTCGATGCGCAGGTCCGGGTGGATGATCAGGGCTTCGCCGGGCAGGACCCGGTGGATGCCGTGCAGCAGGGTGTCCTCCCCGCCGGCGAACTGGTTTTGCAGGAAGCGGCGCAGTGCCCCCGGGTCGACCTCGGGCCGCCCCGGCAGGACCGGCAGCAGGGCCTTGATCTCGGAAGCGAAGGCGACCCGATCCGACAGCCGCGCATAGAACAGCGGTTTGATGCCGAGCCGGTCGCGTCCGAGGATCAGGCATCCCGTGCGGGCGTCGTGCAGGGCGAAGGCGTACATGCCGCGCAGTTGGCTGAGGAAGTCGAGCCCATGGACCGCATAGGCATGCAAAATGGTCTCGGAGTCGGAGTCGGTGAGGAGTTGTCGCCCCTGGCGACGCAGATCGGCATTCAACTCGAGATAGTTGTAGACCTCCCCGTTGGCCGCCAGGGCCAGGGATCCATCGGCCGCGACCATGGGCTGATGCCCGGTCGCGAGTCCGATGATCGAGAGTCGGGTCTGGGCCAGTCCGACCGGTCCGGCACAGTAGATACCGCGATCGTCCGGTCCGCGGTGGGCCAGCACGGCGGCCATGGTGCGCAACTGGTCCGGGTCCGGGGTCAGTCCGGCGCGCATCAGCAAGCCGGTTATGCCGCACATGGGCGCGTCCTCGTCGGTCCGTTCACGGCGCCGTCCCGCGAGGACCGCTCTCGTCCAGCACGACGCCGTTCTTGGTTTCCAGGATCAGTTGCGGCACGGTGGCACCCAAGGGGTGGATGCGGATGTCACCGAGCGCGGTCCGGACCTCGATACGCTCCCAGTCCGTCGGGTCGATGCCGACGGTGAGCGTGGTGTCTTTCTCGGTGAAGAGGCCGGTGTGGGTGACGGTGTAGGTGATAGTGTCGTCCGTACGGTCGAGGGCGCCCAGGACGCGACTACTCGGCAGACCAAAGCCCCGGCCCTTGAGTCGGATGGAGGCCGCCGCGGCCGTGTCGCCGAGGGGGAACAGGGTCAGGTTCGCGGCGTCCGCGGCCAGGCGCAGGGTTCGCGGCCCAGGTGCCGCCGCCAGGGTCTGGACTTCCAGATTCCGTGTTTCCTGAACGGGGGTGGAGAGCAGCACGCCGAACAGCATGGCCGCCGCGGCGAGCCCATAGGCACCCACTGTCAAGGCCGGATAGCGCAGCGGACGCGGCGCCGCCGGCGGACGTCCGACTGCCGCGGCCTCCCGTTGCGGAATGCGCAATACCAGATAATAGAGCGCGAAGGCGACACCATAGGCGAGCACCGCGGACCAGATGACGTCCGACAGGAAGTGATCCCCGGCGCTCATCCGACCGATCCCCAGCAGGGTTCCCAGGACCATTGAGGAAAGCAGTGCGGCCAGGGCGAGCCGCGGCCGGCGACGCTGCCAGATCATGTAGAAGACCCCGAGCAGATAACCCACCGAGCTGTGTCCGCAGGGGAATGACTTGCCCTTGCCCTCGGCGGTGCGCGCCAGCGGCGGAACATACGCCTGGGTGCCGCCCAGGGCGAGTGTCTGATGCGGGCGGGGCCGGCCCCAGTGGTCTTTGAAGACGCCATTGATGATCAGACCCGGACCGAGCAGGGTCGCGGCCAGGATCAAGGTCGCGTAGATCTGCAGCCGTCGCAACCGCGGCCAGATCCGGGCAGCCCCGATGGTCAGCAGGCTGCCGATCAACAAGAGCCCGGCGATCAGGGGAGAGGCCTGGTAGAGCAACACCCAGAACCAGCGGCCGGACTCCCACCAGGGGTCTTCGGCGGCGGGATGGTAAAACAACGCGGCGGCCCGGGTGTCCAGGTCGGTCCACCAAAAGGGCAGAGTACCGACCAGGGCCAGCAGCACCAGGACGATGAGTTGAGCGGGCCAGGAGCGGCGCGGGGTCGCGAATGTTTGCACGGAATCTTTGCTCGGGGGCGGGCGGGATGGCGGAGGACAGGCGCGAGGGTAGCCGTCCGGCACCGGAATCTCAATTAGCAGATGATTGGCGCGTCAGTGGCGCTGCGAACAACCGGGTGATTTCGGCAAGTCATCCTTGGTACGCATTGCCGCAGGAATGCTTCCGATCGTCCCGGCCGACGAGCGGTCAGGGAAGGCGGGCGGGCCTTGATCGTAATCCCGGCCGGCGGCCTGCGTAGTCAGGGCTTCCAGCCCTGACGGTGTCAGGCCAGGATGGCCTGACTACGCACCAGGCGAGCCCAAGTGACCGGGATCTTGATCGAGGCCGTTGGGCGGGGTTCAGGACGCGCCGCCGCGCAGCCAGCGGCGGATTTCCGGTAGATGGCGACGGCTCACCGGGAGGCGTTCCGGGCAGTCACGCAGGTGGACCTCGAGGTTGCCGTGGGCATCCTTGTCAAGCGCGCTCAGCCGGGAGCGCGCCACCAGCGCGTTGCGGTGGATGCGCACGAACAGGTCCTGGAATTCGTCCTCCAGTGACTTCAGGGATTCATCTACCAGAAGTTCGCCACCGATATGGTGAACCGTCACGTACTTGTGTTGGGCCTGCAAATAGAGGATGTCGTCGAGCGGGACTGTTTGCAGTCCGCCCCGATAGTGAGCGCTGAGCGAGTGTCGACGTCCTTGGTGCGCCTCGTCGCGGGTGATCAGCGCGGCCTGTTGGGGTCGGGTGGGGATGCGCGCCCGCTCCAATGCCTCCTGCAGTCGCTCACGTCGTACCGGTTTGACCAGGTAGTCGTCGACCCGATGCTCGAAGGCCGCCAGGGCGTACTGTTCATACGCGGTGACCAGGATGATCGCCGGCGGCGGTTCGAGCCGAGCGATCTGCTCGGCTGCTTCCAGGCCATTGATACCAGGCATCTGTACGTCCAGGAGCACGACATCCACGGGCTTGGTGCAGCACAGCTCCACCGCCTCGATCCCATCGCTTGCCTCGCCCACCACTGCGTAGTCGCCAGGCAATTCCGCGAGCATGCGTGCCAACCGCTCCCGTGCCGGAGCTTCATCATCGACGACCAGGATGTTCATTTGCGTTGCCAGGGATAGGGGAATACCAAACGGACCTGATAATCACCTTCGATTCGCGAGACGATCACCCGTGCCTCACCCTCGAACATCGCGTCCATGCGTTGCTTGACGTTATCCAGCGCGATATGGTTTCCGCCCGTGTGGCGTTCGCCCGGCTCGTCTTCGTCCGGCAGGCTGTTGCGGATGCTGACATTCACCTGCGCGCGGCGATAGCGCCCGCTGATCCGGATCAGCCCGGGCCGGCGTGATGCCGCGATTCCGTGATAAACCGCATTCTCCACCAAGGGTTGAAGGATCAAGGGGGGCAGCATCGCGTCGCCCGGCAGGTCTTCGACGTCCCATACGACCTGGAGTCGGTCGCCGAGTCGCTGCTTTTCGATATTGAGATACCGATAGGACAATTCGAGTTCCTTGGCCAGGGTCGAGGCCGAGTTCGCGTTCGCGAGGGTGGCGCGGAACAGGTCGGCCAGGTCCTGTACGACCTCCTCGGCCACCCGCGGGTTGGTCTGCGTCAGGTTGGCGATGGTGTTCATGCTGTTGAATAGAAAGTGGGGTCGGATCCGTGCCTGGAGCTTTTGAAAGCGGGCTTCCGCCTCCGCCTCGACTTGCAGCCGCCACATGTGATGAAGATAAAGATAGCGCAGTAACATCCCCCCGAGGATTGCGCTGATGCCCAGGCCGCGGCCGAGGGTCGCGACGAGCCCCTCGTCCGGGAAGACGTGAATCCGCAGTGTCTCTTGCGGAAATGCATACGCGCCCCAGGTCACCAGGGCGGCAACGGCCATCAGCATCAGCCAGGCCAGCAGCGCCGCGGTGCGATCCCCGACCCGCCTCAGTACCGGGCGCAAGCCGCAGAGCGCACCGCAGGCGAGTAACGAGAAGATCAGCATGAACAGTGACATGGGGCCCAGGCGTCCCCAGACCTCGGCGACCCGGCAGTGGGATGCCAAGACCAGGCTGATGCCGAGCAATTGGGTGGCCAGAACCACACCGACGGTCATGTCCAGCCGACAGAAATCGGGCGAAAACCCGCGGTGTGGCGGGGGTGGTTCGACATCATCAAAAGGGTTTTGCACGCCTTCCGGTCCAGCCCCGACGGGGCGCATGTAGAATGCCTCATTTCCCACCGGTCGGACTTCTCGATGCACGAGCCAAGCCACAACTCCAGCGCCGGGGCCGCAAAGCCCTGGGCCGGGCGTTTTAACGCCCCTACCGATGCCTTTGTCGAAGCGTTCACCGCCTCGGTTGACTTCGATCGCCGTCTCTATCGTTACGACATCCAGGGCTCCATTGCCCACGCCACCATGCTGGCCCGGCAAGGCATCCTGGGCCAGGCCGAGTGCGACCAGATCGTCACTGGTCTCGAGGCCGTGCGGGCGCGGATCGATGCCGGCGCGTTCACCTGGTCGATTCCCCTGGAAGACGTCCACATGAACGTGGAAACCGCGCTCACCGAGGCGATCGGCGACGCCGGCAAACGCCTGCATACCGGCCGCTCACGCAACGACCAGGTCGCTACCGACGTGCGGCTGTGGCTGCGCGACGAGATCGACCTGATCCGGATCGCCATCGCCCGCCTGCAGGCGGCCCTGCTGACGCTGGCCGAGCGTGAGGCGGATACCGTCATGCCCGGCTTCACCCACCTCCAGGTGGCCCAGCCGATCACCTTCGGCCATCACATGATGGCCTGGTTCGAGATGCTGGAACGTGACCGCGCCCGGCTGGCCGATTGCCGCGGTCGCGTCAACGTCATGCCGCTCGGAGCGGCCGCGCTGGCCGGCACCACGTACCCCATCGACCGTCACCTGACCGCCCGACTGCTGGGCTTCGACCACCCGGCCGAGAACTCACTGGACGCCGTGTCGGATCGCGACTTTGCCATTGAGTTTACCGCCGCCGCGGCCATCCTGATGATGCACCTGTCGCGTTTTTCAGAGGAACTGATCCTCTGGGCCTCCGCGCAGTTCGCTTTTGTGGACCTGTCCGACAGTTTTTGTACCGGCTCCTCGATCATGCCCCAGAAAAAGAACCCGGACGTGCCGGAGCTGGTGCGTGGCAAGAGTGGGCGGATCTTCGGCCACCTGATGGGCCTCCTGACGCTGATGAAGGGTCAGCCGCTGGCCTATAACAAGGACAATCAGGAGGACAAGGAGCCGCTGTTCGACACGGTCGACAACCTCAAGGGCTGTCTCAAGGTGTATGCCGAGATGATGGGGCAGGTCACGTGCAGACGCGAGCGGATGCGCACGGCCGCGGCCCAAGGTTTCAGCACCGCCACCGACCTCGCGGACTATCTGGTGCGCAAGGGCATCCCCTTTCGCGACGCCCACGAGATCGTCGGCAAGGCGGTGGCGCTGGGGGTGCGCGAGGGGCGTGACCTGGCCGAGCTGACCATTGATGAATTGCGGGGATTCTCCGAGCGCATCGAACCCGATGTCTATGCCGTGCTGACCCTCGAAGGGTCGGTCGCCGCCCGCGATCATTTGGGCGGCACGGCGCCCGCCCAAGTGCGTGCCGCAATTGGCCGCGCCCGGTTGCGGCTGGCCGAGGGCTGAGGGTCATGGATTGTCTGGACGATCTGAACGCCCGCCTGGTCCGCTTCGCCCAAGAGCGCGACTGGGAGCAATTCCATTCGCCCAAGAATCTGTCGATGGCGCTGGCGGGGGAGGTCGGTGAGTTGCTGGAACATTTCCAATGGCTCACCCAGGAGCAAAGCCGGACGCTCAGTCCGGAGAAAAAAGAGCAGGTGGCGCAGGAACTGGCCGACTGCCTGATCTACATCCTGCGTCTCTGCGAGCGTCTGGACATCGACCCCATCGCCGCCGCTTACCGCAAGATCGCCATCAACGAGCAGCGCTATCCGGCGGACCGGGTGCGCGGGGATGCGCGGCGGGCGGGGGAGTATCATGACTGATCCGTCGTGCAATCCGCTTGTTGAGTCAGCCGACCGCAGGTACGATCGACCGCACGGCGGCGGACCCGGCGCCCGGCGCTGCTCGTTTCGGTCTACAGTCTGGTCTTATCGGGTTAAACGGCGATGAAATATTATTTTGGGGCGGTTTGTGTGCTCTTCGGCGCCTGGTTGGTTTATCGGGCGCTGGCCCATCGCAAGGCGGTGCTCGGCGCGCGCGAACGCGTCGGGGGCGTCCCGCGCGAGCGACCGGTCTCACGGCAATTGCAGGGGTTGCAGTCGCTGCGTGCGGGTTTGGCGCCGCTCTTTGTGCTGGGTGTCCTCCTGGCCGGTATCGCCTTGTCCATCCTGTGGTTCGTCATCGATCAGCAGGGGCTCTTCTCGGTTGTCGACATCCTGGGCTTCCTGGTGGCGATCTTTGCCTATGCCTACTCGATGTTCGTGCGCCTGCGGTACAGCAATCTGGGTTTGGATCTGAGTCCGGCGGATTGAGGCCGGACAGCAGGGCAGACTTGGGTTCGGGTGACGGCACAGCGTGGCCGTCCGGACCCCGGCCTGCCTTGCTTCCCGACCCCCTAAGCGCCGCGCTGATGTCCTCATGAACGCATCGGCAAGACCCGCGGGTTTACGCGGCTGCGCCCGAAGTCGGCACGCCGGGCGGCGGCCGATCCTCGCAGTGAGTCTGGCGCTGGTCGTCGGCGCGGCCGATGCAGGCAGCGCCGAAGCCGACGATGACCGGGATCTCCAGGACCTGCTGGCACTGCTGGACGATCAGACCCAGTTGGCGACCAAGACCGGCATGAATGCGGATTTCATTCCGGGGATGGCCACGGTACTGTCGGGTGACGATCTGCTGGCGCGGGGGGTGCGGACGGTCTGGGAGGCCCTGGCCCTGGTCCCCGGCTTCAGCCAGGGCCTGGAGGCGACCGGGGAGCGGCAGGTGTTGAGTCGTGGCGTGGGCTTTGGCTATGCCTCGGGTGACATCAAGATTCTGCTCGATGGCGTTTCCATGAACACCAGTCTCATGGCGACCGCCAACCCGGTGCTCAATATCCCCATCGAGCAGGTGGAGCGGATCGAGGTGATCCGCGGCCCCGGCGCGTCGGTCTACGGTGAATATGCCTATGCCGGGGTGATCAATGTCATCACCCGGCGGCAGGAGCGCACCCTGCATGTCCAGGCCGATCAGGGGGCGACGGCTGGCGGCGGCGGCATCTGGTATTGGCAGGATCCCGCGCGGGACCTGACCTTGTCACTGAACGCGACCGGCCTCACCGGGGACGGCGGAGCGGTCCGGGTGGCGCAGGACGCCTTGTATGGCGTCGGCCGTTCGACCCTGTCCCAGGCCCCTGGCCCGGCCAACGACGCGCATCGCTATGGCGGTCTGTTTGCCGAGTTGCGGTGGCAGGGCACCTTCGCCACGCTCAAGCTGCTGGATGACGCCTACGGGGATCAGTTCGGGATCAACCACTTCCTGCCGCCGGCTGATCAGGGTTTGGTCACCCATCAGCGCGATCTGGCCATCGAGATCGGACGGGATCTGCGCTTTTCCGACACGCTGAGTGCCCGCGTCCGTCTGGAGGGTTTGCAATACGAGCGGGAACGCGACGGGCTCTATGTCTTTCCCGCGGGCTACTTTGCCGAGCAGCCGATCTTTATGAATCAGCGGTACCGCGAGACGCGTTACCTTGGCGCGGCGGATCTGCACTGGCGGCCGGAGCCCCGCCATGACCTGCTGTTCGGTCTGGAAGCCAGCCGGATCGACATCCATGACGCGTCCTGGGACTGGTCCGCGTTGCCCTTCCCGATCGCCGCCACCTGGTTGGACGCGACGCGGGAGCGGCGGATCCTGAGCGGGATCATTCAGGATGTGTTCCGCGCCGGCGAGAATGTCACGCTCACCGGCAGCCTGCGCTACGATGACTACAGCGATCTGGATGCTTACCTGAGCCCCCGGTTGGCCGCGGTCTGGCGACTCGATTCCAGGAACATCCTCAAGTTTCAATACGCGCGGGCGTTCCGCCCCCCGACGTTCTACGAACTGGAATACCCCAGCCGGGAGCCGCTGGTCGCGAGCGAGATCGCCACTTATGAGTTGGGCTACATCCTGAAGCAGCCCACTTGGGAGACGCGCCTGATTCTTTTTCATTCCGACCTGACCGAGCCTATCAGCTTCGATTACGCCGGATTGAACGGCTACGTCAATAACCCCGATGCCCATCTGTCCGGGATCGAACTGGAGTACCAGCAGCGGCTGAGCGCTCGCGTGAAGATCGATGCCAATCTCTCCTACGTGGATGCGGCCTGGACCGGTACCGGCACGGCGCTCCCCGGGGGCACCGATCTGCTTGGAAACTTTGCACTGCTGTGGCGGATGGCGGACGACTGGACGGCGGCCCTGCAACTGCGTTATGTCGGCGAGCGCAGCCGGGTGGAGTCCGACCCGCGCGAATCGCTGGCGGGCTATGGATCACTGGATCTGACGCTCAATTACCGTCGGGCGGGCGCCGGGCCATTCCTCTCGGTCGGTGTCAAGAATCTGACCGACGCGGACCAGCGCTTCCCGGATATTCCTACTCGGGTTGGGGATGTGGATCTGGTCTATCCCCAGGATTATCCGCAGCCTGGGCGCCGTTGGTGGCTGTCGGCGGGCTACACTTTCTGATGCTCTGGGCGTGCCTGAAACCGTCGTTACGTGCTCATGTCAGTGTCTGGTCGCTGGTCTGTTGCGGACTCTGCATCCTGGCTTGGGCACAGGCGGGTTGGGCGGCGGATCCCACCCTGTTGCAGGAGGATGAACAGCGCCTGCGGGTCGGATTGAAGATCTTTCCCGCGGTCCTCGGCGCCATGGAATTACTTGATTCCCGAGCTGCCGCGGATGGAACCCTCCAAGTGCTGGTGGTCTACCAGGGGTCCGCCGCGGATGCCCGTGAGGCCGTTCTTGGACTGGAAGCGGTCGGCGAGGTGCGGGGGCGCAGATTACGCGTCAAGGCACTGTCCGCCGGCGCGCTCGACCAGTATCCCGCGACCGGGGTGGGCGGGATTTTCGTCACCAGTGTCGCGGTCGGTGGTGCCCGTCTGCGGGACTGGTCGGAGCGTCTGCAGACCCTGGTGTTCTCACCCTTCGCCGGGGACCTGGAGGCCGGCGCGGTGGCTGGGCTTTATGTGGCCGATCGGGTTTTGCCCCACATCAATGTGCCGCAGGCGCGGCGGGCGGGGGTCCGGTTCAAACCCTTCTTCCTGAAGGTGGCCCGAACCTATGAGTAACATGGGCTCTACCGGCAGCGGGACGCTCCGCTTCGAGGGACACCTGGCGCTGATCTTCGCCTTGCTCGGGGTGTTGCTCACCGGGGTGATCACCGCGCATTGGCTGCTGGTCATCGAGCCCCTGCTGCGGGCGGACGCAGCCAGTCGCTCTCATGCGCTGGCGCAGGCCGAGAGTCGGAATCTGGAGCGCTTGTTCATCAACGAGCACGCTGACCAGGCGGGCCTGGAGACCGAACTGCGGGCCACGTTGGGCTCCATCCTGCTGATCAAAGACCCCGCGACCGGGACGCCCTTTATCCGCCGGATCGACCTGCTCCTTGACTACGACGTGATCGACGCGCCCCCGGGGAGCCTGGATATCAGCGCCGGCGCCGCGGCCTGCGAGGCTTGTTTCATTGCCGAAGTTCCGCTTTATCACCCGCACAGTCATCAATTGATCGGGCTTGCGACCTTTCATTCCAGCCCCGAGTTCCTGCAGCGCCTGATCGATAACGTCAGGATCAGGCTGCTGTGGATCGGCTTGGCCAGCCTGGGCTTGATCGGCGTTGCCGGGGTCGGAACCCGCCACCTGTTGCACCGATTGGAGGCCGTCGAAGATGAACTGCGCCAGGCCGCTCTGACCGATTCACTGACCGGGATCGCCAACCGGCGGGCGCTGTTTGAACGGCTCACCGCGGAACTTGAGCGGGCCCAACGCTACCCTGACCAGCCATGCTCCATCATCCTGATCGATCTGGACCACTTCAAGGTGATCAACGATAGCTTTGGACATGCGATGGGCGATGAGGTCCTGATCAAGGTTGCCGCGACCTTGCTGCGGGTCGGCCGCAAGGCGGATTTGGTCGGTCGCTACGGGGGCGAAGAGTTTCTGGTGATCCTTCCCCATACCGACCGGCGCGGGGCGATGAACCTGGCCGAGCGGGTGCGGATCGCGGTCAAGACCCTGACCTGGGCCGACCCCCGGGTGCGTTTGACCGTCAGCGGGGGCATCTGTGAAGCCCAAGGGGAAACGGCGGATGCGTTGATCGAGGCCGCGGACCGCAAGCTTTACTTGGCCAAGGCGGCGGGGCGTGATCGGATGGAGGATTAGGTGATTTCCGACAATTTGGATACCGGTCAGTGTAGGTGCGACTTCAGTCGCACCTACATCCGAGCCGATGGTGGATGGTATCCGATGTTCCGGAAATTACTTTATAGCCTTCGGACGTGATAACCGGACGTAGGGGCGGGTTTCAAACCCGCCCCTACACGAAGGTCTGTCTGGATATCAGGTGCGAACGCTATATACCCATCGTTGTTGGTTTTTCGTTTCTCGTAACTCGATGTTCGATAGTCCTTAACGAAAAACGAAAAACCGAAAACGCAAAACCGTTCCGTATAGTACCGGCGCGGTTCAGCCCGGGTCCTCGCCCCAGCGACGTCCGATCTGGTGTTCCACCCGCAGGTGGTCCAGTACGCGGGCAACCATGAAGTCGATGATCTCCTCGATCCGGGTCGGGTTGAAGTAAAAGCCGGGGTTGGCCGGCATGATCACGGCCCCGGCGCGGGCGAGCCGCAGCATGTTCTCCAGGTGGGTCACGGAGAAAGGGGTCTCGCGCACCACCAGGATCAGCTTGCGCCCCTCCTTCAGGGTCACATCCGCCGCCCGGTCGATCAGGTCGGTGGAGAACCCGGCCGCGATCTTGGCCAGGGTCCCGGTGGTGCAGGGGCACACCACCATGGCGTCCGGCGGATTGCTGCCGCTGGCCACGGGGGCGGTCCATTCCTGGCGGCCGAAGACCCGCAGTTGGCCCGGTTGAGCCTGGAAGTGGTGGATGAAGAACGCCTCCGCCTCCTTTGGCCTGGCCGGGGCATTGAGTCCGGCCTCCATCTGCATGACGACTTGACCGGCCTGCGAGACCAGCAGGTAGACGCGGTGCCCGGTGCGCACCAGGGCCTCGACGAGCCGCAAGCCATACTGAACACCGGAGGCGCCGGTGATGGCGACGGTAATGGTCTGGGGCCAGCGTTCAGGCAATTGTCTTGGCTCCGCAAAGGTGCAGGATGGTATTAGTCATTGTCTTGGGAGCCGTTTATAGCATTCGGACGTGATAACCGGACGTAGGGGCGGGTTTCAAACCCGCCCCTACACCAAAGGTCTGTCTGGATATCAGGTACGAAGGCTATACTATTTAAATCATTTAGGTGATTTCCGGAACACCGGATTCCACCCACCATCGGCTCGGATGTCGATGCGACTTCAGTCGCACCAATTCGGACGCAGGTGCGACTGAAGTCGCACCTACACTGACCGGTATCCAAATTGTCGGAAATCGCCTAGGTATCCCAACTGCGCATGCTTGCAAGAACCGTAGGGGTTTTAGGGGCGACTAAAGTCGCCCCTACACGTTGGTACATTTTTTCCCGGAAATCACCTTATCCGTCGGATCGAGCCCCGAGCGCATCCAGCAGCTTCTGATGGATGCCCCCGAACCCCCCATTGCTCATGACCAGGACCTGATCGCCGTCGGCCGCCTCCGCGGCCACCCGCGCCACGATGGCGTCCACGCGGTCGAAGACTGCCGCCCGTTCGCCCAACCCGGCGAAGACGCGCGCCGCATCCCACCCCAGATCCTGGGGTGCGTGGACATAGACCAGGTCCGCATCCGCCAGTGAGGCGGCCAGTTCCGCGTTGTGCACGCCGAGCCGCATGGTATTGGAGCGCGGTTCCAGCACGGCGAGGATGCGCGCCGTGCCGACCTGGCGGCGCAGCCCCTGGAGGGTGGTGGCGATGGCGGTCGGGTGGTGAGCAAAGTCGTCGAAGACGCGCACGCCGCGGGCTTGGCCGCGCAGTTCCATGCGGCGTTTGACTCCTTTGAAACGTCCGAGCGCGTCGATGCCGACCCCGACCGGCACGCCGGCATGGCGGGCGGCGGCCAGCACCGCCAGGGCGTTGCTGACATTGTGCAGCCCGGTCTGACCCCACTGGACAGCGCTCTGCGGGACGCCATCCAGCAGAACCTCGAAGTGGGACCCGTCGGCAGCGATGAGACGGGCGTTCCAACCCTGGTCGCCGGCGGGTGAGATTTCGAAGGTCTCGCGCGGCGTCCAGCAGCCCATTGCCAGCATCTGGTCCATGGCCGGTTCGTTGGTAGGGTGGATGAGCAGCCCGGCGCCGGGGACGGTGCGCACCAGATGGTGGAATTGACGTTGGATCTGGGCCAAATCGTCGAAGATGTCGGCGTGATCGAATTCCAGATTGTTCAGGATCGCCGTGCGCGGCCGGTAGTGGACGAACTTGGAGCGCTTGTCGAAAAAGGCGGTGTCATATTCGTCCGCCTCGACCACGAAGAAGGGCGCTGAACCCAGGCGGGCCGAAACCCCGAAGTCCAGGGGGACCCCGCCGATCAGGAACCCAGGGTCGAGCCCCGCGTCCTCCAGCACCCAGGCCAGCATGCTCGCCGTCGTCGTCTTGCCGTGGGTGCCGGCCACCGCGAGCACCCAGCGCCCGGTGAGCAGATTGTCGCGCAGCCAGTCCGGGCCGGAACAATAGGGCAAGCCCCGATCCAGCATGGATTCGACCACGGGGATACCGCGGCGCATGGCGTTGCCGACCACCACCACATCCGGGGCTGGATCCAGGTGCGTGGCGGCATAGCCTTCCATCAGGGTGATGCCGGCCGCCTCGAGCTGCGTGCTCATGGGCGGATAGACCTGGGCATCGGAGCCGGTGACCCGATGCCCCTGGGCGCGGGCGAGCAGTGCGATGCCGCCCATGAAGGTGCCGCAGATCCCGAGGATGTGCAGGTGCATAGCGATCTGTCCTCATTCGTAGCGAGTCAGAAATAAGTGAAAAAACGCATACAATCGTTGTCGTTGTCGTAGTCCGATAAGCGATTCGGCCTTGATCGTAATCCCCGCCAGCGGTGTGCGTAGTCAGGGCTTCCAGCCCTGACGGTGTCAGGCCAGGATGGCCTGACTACGCACCCGGCGAGCCGGAACACGCACGGGACCAACGCATACCCGCAGGGATCATCGACCGAACTCGATTACGACAACGACCGAGACGTCACTCAGGCGCCGCCCAGGAAAGCCCCAATCAGCAGGACGGCCGAAATCTCGAAGATGATGGCCACGGCCACGCCCTGGCCCAGGCTGATTCCGAAGGTGTGCCGGACGATGTGACCGGTCACCACCATGCTCCAGGCGACCAGGGTGAGCAGGAGGAAGGCACCCAGGGCCGCGACATTGGACTCCTCACCGCCCTGCGGATTCAGGGACAGCGGCAGTACGGCGAGGAAGCCGATCAGGGCACCGCTGCCGAGCAGGGCGGTGGCGGATTGGATGAAACGCCCCGGATGACCGGTAAAGTACAGACCGGCATAGAGCAGCCCGAGGGTCAGTGCGAGTTCGGCGATCCCCTGCACCAGGCCGAGACCCAGGCTCAGACCCGAGACCAGGCCCACCAGCAGCCCGGCACCGAGATCGGTGACCAGGGTGACCCAGAACAGGACCGGGGCGGCAGGCAGATCCTGGGGGCCCCGGCGCAGCAGGCACAGTTCAACAAAAAAAGTAATCAGGGCCTGCACGGCGGCGTCCTTCGGCGAAACGATACAACCATCATAACCCGGCTCGATCGTCCCTGGCTCACACAGTACCGCGGCGGCCGATCAAGAGGCCCGCGCCGACCAGCCCCAAGGCGAGTAAGAGTGCCGGCCAGTTGCCGAACCGGACAAAGGGGGTGGCACCGGCCCGCGGCTGCACCTGCGCACTGGCGGTGCCGCGAACGAAGATCGGGACCTGATTGAGCACGCGACCGCGCCAGTCGATGATGGCCGAGACCCCGGTGTTGGTCGCGCGCACCATGGGCCGGCCGCCCTCCAGGGTGCGCATACGGGCCATCTCCAGATGCTGATGGGGCGCCAGCGAGTCGCCGAACCAGGCATCGTTGCTGACGTTGATCAGGAACCCGGCGTCCGGCAGGGCCTGGGCGACCTCGGCGGGAAAGACGTCCTCGTAACAGATCGAGGCCCCGGCAGTCCACTGGCCGACGCGCAGCAGGGGACGCGGGGCGGTGCCCGCGCTGAAGTCCGACATCGGGATCTCGAACAGTGTGATCAGCGGGCCGAGCCAGGCGCCGAACGGCAGGAACTCGCCGAAGGGCACCAGATGACGCTTAGTATAAAGATCCTCGACGCTGCCGATGCTGACCAGCCCGTTGTAGTAACGCTCGGCCTCCAGGTCCAGCACCGGAATGCCGAGCACGATCTCGGTTCCGGTCTCGCGCGCCCGCTCGGCCAGCGGATCGAGCAGCGGGTCCCGGGCCTCATGCAGGAAGTTCGGGATGGCCGTCTCGGGCCACAGGATCAGGTCCGAGTCCAGGTGCGGCAGGGTCAGGTCGACATAGGTCTCCATGATGCCGATCCGGGCCTCCGGTTCCCACTTGATCGCCTGCGGGATGTTCGCCTGGATCACGGTCGCCTGGAAGGGCGCGCCTACCGATTCTGTCCAGTTGATTTGCTGCACGGCAAGCCCGCCCAGCCAGAGTGCCGCGAGACCCGCCCCGGCCGCCGCCCGCGCACGCCAGTCCCACCGGATCAGGCCCCACAGGAGTCCGCCCGAGAGGGCCGTGAGCAGGCTCAGGCCGTAGACGCCGAGGATGGGCGCGTAACCGGCGAGCGGGCCATCGATCTGTGTGTAACCGAGATTGAGCCAGGGAAACCCGGTGAAGAGCCAGCCGCGCAGCCATTCGAAGAGCACATAGAGACCCGGCAGCAGGAGCACGGGGACGGTCCAGGCCGGACCGCGGTGCAGGGCGCGGGTGAGCCAGCCGACCAGCCCATAATAGAGCGCCATCAGCGCGATGAAGAGCGCCATCAGCAGATTGGCGGCCCAGGCGTCCATGTTGCCGAATTCGTTCAGGCTGATGCGGATCCAGAAGACCCCGAAGCCCAGCAGGCCGAGGCCGAAGGCATAACCGCGCAGGAACCCGGCGCGGGCCGACCCCTGCGCCAGTGTCGCGCTGAACAGCGCAGCCGCGATGACCGCGACCGGAAAGAACGCGAAGGGCGCAAAGCCCAGGACCGCGATGGCCCCGGCGCTGAGGGCAAGGAGCAGGGGCAGAGACGCGGCAAGGCGCCCTGGTCGCGCGAGGTTTGGGTACATCGTGAGAGGCCGTCCTGGGGCTGGGTGAAGACCGGCGCCGTTCTAACAGCCGCGGGCGGTCTGGTCAAATCAACAAACGCCGCATGCCGGGTTTGCCGCGGCCCGATCGGATCGTGCCCGCGGTGGGCGGGCCGATTCCAGGCACCGCGGCTAAGGAAACAGCATTGAGTACGTCCTCCAAGGTCTGGGCGTCGAGGACCCGGTCAGCCCAGGATTCAAGTTCGGCTTCCCCGGCCTGTTCCAGGCGTTGCTCGGCCCAGGACGGTAATGGTCCGAAGCGGCGCGCCAGTTGTCGGCGCAGCACGTTGGCCTCGCCTTCGTGCCGACCCTCCTGCCGGCCCTGCTGGAGACCCTGCTGGAGACCCTGCTGTTTCCACTCCTCGGTCCAAGTCTTGACCCGTTCGGCTACATGGCCTGCATCTCCTGTAATTCGATGACATGGGGGATGTCTGCACCCGGAACCCGCGCCGGCAGCAGGACCCGTTTGAGCCACGCCACGAAGGCCCGCCGCAAGGCGGCCTGCTCCGGGGCCGCAAGCCAGTCGACGAGACTCGCCACGACCCGTTCGATATCCTCCGGTGCACGGCTGTTCTCCAGCCTGAACAGCGCGGCGGCGACATTGCGCAGGTCCGCCAGCTCGGCGTCGGCGTAGCGGCGCTCTTCCAGCAGGAGATACCGGATTTGCGGCTGCCAGTGACGCAGGTGCTCCGGCAGGTCCGGCTCGATCAGGTCGGCCAGGCTGGTCTTGGCCGTCCAGGCATCCTGGCCATTGTAGAGCACAATGGGCAGCACCGGCGGGAGGGGACCACCCGCCGGGAACTCTCCCGCGGCGGCCAGATCCTGGTACAGCAGTCCAACGTAGGTGAGCAGCCGCACCGCCATCAGGCGGTCGACGGTGGACTGGAATTCCAGTAGCAGATACACATAGAGCCAGCGTTCGCCCCAGCGCAGGCGCCAGATGATGTCGTCTTCGCGTTCGCGCAAGTCGTGGCTGACGCCGATCTCGCGGACCCGCTCCAGGGTGTCGAAGTCCAGCCCCGCCACCCAGTCCTCACGCACGAATCCGCGGACCAGATCAGCGACCATCTCGCGATGGGAGAACAGGAGTTTGTAAGACTGATCGTGCTCGGCCATAGAGCGATTATGGACTCCGGAACGCCGCGCGGGGTAGCGGATTCGCCGTCGCGGTGACGTACCCTGCGAATCGCAGGTATTGCCGATCAGTGGGCAGTAACCGACCCACTGCTGACGCTCAGTCCGCAGACCTGAGCGGCAGGTTTGGACGCAAAGCGGACTGTCGCGGCGACTAGGTCCTGACCCACACGTGGCGCACGCGATCCACGCCCGCCGCTTATGGGAACGCATCGAGACCGAGCAACGTCGCTCCATCCCGTTGATCCGACGGCGACTTGGGCATAGTCTTGGCGTTCTTCGTCGCTGGTTGAGGCGGCAATATGGCCACCTAACCCACTAACCGCCTAACCTTCTGACGAAGAATTAGGATATTTCGAGTACTGGCCGGTCGGGCCAGAATATCGGGACCGCTCG
>NZ_KB902507.1 GCF_000379525.1 Lamprocystis purpurea DSM 4197
CGCCTGCTGGCCCAGCCGTTGCAGCTTCAGCTCGAATAAGCGCCGCCGGGCACGGCGTCGGATTCCGCTCGCCGGCAACCACCGGCGCCGGGAATCGCTTGCCTGGCGACCGTGACACCGGCGCGAGGACTGATTCGACCACCCTCCCGGCACCCGCCAGGGCGTCCCGCTGCCCCCCTGGTTAGGTCAAACCCACTCCGCAACGGCCAACGCCAGCGCCGACCGGTGCCGACGACGCCCGATGTCAGCTGGCGGCAGGGTTATGCTTCAGGGCTGCGCGACGCCGCGCAGACCTGCCGGACGCGCCGACAACGGCTATACTTCGCGACCCGCCGGTTTCGGTGTAGGACAAGGCATCAAGGTGCGTTCTTGAAGACCAGGCTACCCCCGTTCAGCAAGGCCCGCGTGCTCGTGGTCGGCGATGTCATGCTCGACCGCTATTGGACCGGGCGCGCCACCCGGATTTCGCCGGAGGCGCCGGTCCCGGTGGTGCATGTCACCGCGACCGAGGACCGGTTGGGGGGCGCCGCCAATGTCGCGCTCAATATCCTGACACTCGGCGGGCAGGTCGACCTGCTGGGGGCAATCGGCGTCGATGAGGCGGGCGAGACGCTCCAGCGTCTGCTGCGCCGCAGCGGCATCGGCTGCCATCTGCATGCGCACACCCGCGCCGCGACCTCGACCAAGCTGCGCATTCTCAGTCACCACCAACAACTGGTGCGCGCGGATTTCGAAGGCGGCCTGGCCGAAGTCGATGCCGCCGCGCTGCTGGCCGATTACGCGCGGCTGGCCGCTCAAGCGGATCTGATCGTCTTGTCGGATTACGGCAAGGGCACCCTGGGGTCGCCCCGCACACTGATCGAACAGGCCGCGGCGCTGCACAAGCGGGTGATCGTCGACCCCAAGGGCACTGATTTTTCGAAATACCGGGGCGCGACCCTGATCACCCCGAATCGGGCCGAATTTGAGGCCGTGGTGGGGCCCTGCGCTACCGAGTCGGCGCTGGTGGAGCGCGGTGAGCGCCTGCGCCTGGCGACCGGATTGACCGGCGTGCTGATCACGCGCGGCGAGCAGGGCATGACCTTGCTGTGGCAGGATCAGGAGCCGCTGCATCTGCAGGCCCGGGCGCGGGAAGTCTTCGATGTGACCGGCGCCGGGGATACGGTGATCGCGACCCTGGCCCTGGCCCTGGCCGCCGGGGCGCCGCCGCCGGAGGCCATGGTGCTGGCCAACGCCGCTGCCGGGATCGTGGTCGGCAAGTTGGGGACCGCCGCCGCGACCGTGGCCGAATTGAACCAGGCGCTGCGCACGTCCGACGACACCGGTTTCGGCATCCTGACCGAAGACGAGTTGGCCGTTGCCCTGGATCAGGCCCGCTCACGCGGCGAGCGGATCATCATGACCAACGGCTGCTTCGACCTCCTGCATGCCGGTCATGTCACCTACCTGGAGCAGGCGCGCCGGCTCGGCGACCGGCTGGTGGTCGCGGTCAACGCCGATGCCTCGGTGCAGGCATTGAAAGGCCCCGGCCGGCCGGTCAATCCGCTCGAACGGCGGATGACCGTGCTCGCCGCCTTGAAGAGTGTCGATTGGGTGGTGCCGTTCAGTGAAGCGACGCCGGAACGGCTTTACTGCCGGCTGTTACCCGATGTGATCGTCAAGGGCGGCGACTATGCACCGGACGCGATTGCGGGAGGTCCCTGCGTCACGGCCAACGGGGGCGAGATCGTCGTCCTGGAGTATCTCGACGGCGAGTCGACGACAGCCATGCTCCAGCGGCTGCAGGAGGGGTCTAACAACCTGTAGGGGCCTGTAGGGGCGACTTTCGTCGCCCCGACAGCCTCTGCGGATCTTGCTGCACCCGCATAACAGACCGCAGGTCGAGGCTTCAGCCGAATGCGGCGCCGCCGCCCGCTAAAGCGTCGGCCTCCAGTCGCGTCGCCCGGTTACCGGAGGTTATAAGCCTTCGTACCTGATATCCAGACAGACCCTTGGTGTAGGGGCGGGTTTACAACCCGCCCCTACGTCCGGTTATCACGTCCGAATGCTATAGCTTTCTCGTGGGAGCGGCATCCGGCCGCGATCGGGGCCGTCGTGAACTGCGACGTTGCACGATCCCGCGCGCCCCTTCGCGGCCGGAGGCCGCTCCCACGGGGTCACCGTGCGCGGCCGCGCATCCTATGCCAAGGCCCCGCCCGCCGGCTGGAGCGAGAACCCTTTGAGGTTTTGCGCAAAGCGCTCCAATGACTGGATGCCGGTGGCCTCGGCCTGGTGACACCAGTCCTGGAGCGAGCGCAGCAGCACCTCCTGGCTCGGCGTCTTGAGCTGCCAGATTGCCTGCAGCCGTTCCCGGAACTGATAGACAGTGGCCAGCGTCTGGCTCTGGGCCAGCAATTGATCCAGCCGCTGGCGCGCCGCCGCATCCAACCGACTCGCCTCGCGCGCAAGCAGTCGGCGGTTGCGCCTGATCAGGCGGCGGCAGTGCGCCGCGTCCCGGCACAGCTCGTCCCGCGACACCGGGGCCAGCACTTCTTTGGTGTAGCGTGCGAACACGAACATGCGGCTGACCACCACGGCCCGCAGTGTATCCATATCCACCAGCAATTTGCCCGGGACCATGGTCAGCCGCGGCGCCACCCGCTTGATGCGGGCGAGCCGCAATGCGCTCAGGGTACGGATGTACAGCCAACTGATGTCGAACTCCCACCATTGATACGAGAGCCGCGCGGAACTGGGGAAGGCATGGTGATTGTTGTGCAACTCCTCACCGCCGATCAGGATGCCCCAGGGCATGATGTTGGTGGACGCGTCCGGCGGCTCGAAGTTGCGGTAACCCCAGGAGTGACCGATCCCGTTGATGACGCCGGCCGCCAGGATGGGGATCCATAGCATCTGCACCGCCCAGATCACCGGCCCATAGAGCCCGAACAGCAGCAGATCCAGCATCAGCATGAGCGCCACCCCTTGCCAGTGATAGGGGCTGTACAGGTTGCGCTCCAGCCAATCGTCCGGGGTGCCGTGACCATAACGTTCCACGATCGCCTGATCGTCGGACGCCGCTTCGTAGAGCTCCGCCCCCTGGGTCAGCACTTTGCGCAGGCCCAGGATTTGCGGGCTGTGCGGGTCCTCCGCGGTCTCGACCTTGGCATGGTGACGACGATGCACCGCGACCCACTCCTTGGTGACCATGCCGGTGGTCAGCCACAGCCAGAAGCGAAAGACATGAGCAACCGCCGGGTGCAGATCCAGACCGCGATGGGCCTGAGCGCGATGGAGGAAAATGGTCACCGCGGCGATGGTGAGGTGCGTCATGGCGAGCGTGATGAGCACCGCCTGCCAGAGCGACGGGTCGAGAATGCCGTGCAGGGTCATGGAGTCTCCTATGGTGGATGCGGGGGCGCAGGCCGAGCGGTCGGCGCACCTGCGAGCGACCGGGGCGGCGCTTGGAGTGGTAACCAATGCCGACACGGGGCCGGGTGGGGGGCGAGATGATGAGTGGAGGTGCGCGCTGACGCATGCCCGAAGGGTCGGAGCCTCAGGCGCGCAGCACCCACTCTGCTTCACTATAGCTGACCGTTTCAGTCGATTCCATGGCAAGCGACGAACGGTAGTCGGCGCAGCCGCAGGTTGCCGACCGGATCGGTGCGGGCGCTCCAGCCCGGGGCGACCCAGGTGGTCGCGACCGGGTCCGCGACGATGGCGGGGCCGGGCTGGCCAGCGCCCGCGGCCACCGCGGCGCGCGTCAGGACAGGCACCAGGTCCGCGCAGCCGTAGGCGCGCACCTGCCGGAGCGCTCCCGCCGCCGCGCGCGACGCGGCCATGCCGGGCAATTGCCAGGTCAGCGCCGGTGCACGCACCCGTACCCGCAGGTTGACCAACTCGACCGGCAGGTTCAGTCGGTGGCCGTAGCATGCTTCATGCCGCGCATGAAAGGCGCTGATGGTCGCGTCCACCCCGGTCCAGGGCAGGTCCAGGGTGTAGGACTGACCGCGATAGCGCAGGTCCAGGACCCGCTCGACACGCAGCCCCGCGGGGTCCTGACCCTCGCATGCCAACTCGGCAACCCCCTGCTCGGCCAAGTCGGCCAGAGCCTGATCCAGCGCAGCGTCGGTCAGGTCGCCGAGCACCCCGAGCCGGGTGCGGGTCAGGGTGCGCCCTGGGGGCGCGGCCAGCATTCCCAGGGCCGAGAGCACTCCCGCGTGCACCGGCACCAGGGCCTCGTCCAGGCCCAGCGCCTCGGCCAGCGCACAGACCGAGAGTCCGCCGGCCCCGCCGAAAGAGGTCAGGGTGAAGTCGCGCGGATCCCGTCCGCGCTGCACCGACATCACCCGTAACGCCTGGGCCATGTGCTCATCGGCGATCCGCACGATGCCGAGCGCCGCGGCCTCGACCGTTAACCCGAGCGGGGCCGCGACCCGCGCCACGGCGGTGCGTGCGGCGGTCGGGTCCAACGCCATGCGGCCGCCCAGAAACGCCTCCGGGTCCAGGCGGCCGAGGACCAGATTGGCGTCGGTCACGGTCGGCTCCTGCCCGCCGCGCCCGTAACAGGCCGGACCCGGGTCAGCCCCCGCGGACTGCGGACCGACCAGCAGCAGACCACCCGCGTCCACCCGGGCGATTGACCCGCCGCCGGCCCCGATAGTGTGCATGTCCACCATGGGCACCGCCACCGGGTAGCCGGCAATACGCCCGGTGGCGGCGAGGAGCGGCTCGCCGTCGATCAGGGCGACATCGGTGGAGGTACCGCCCATGTCGAAGCTGAGCAGCCGCCGGGCGCCTCCCGCGGCGGCGGCAAAGGCGGCGCCGGTCAGCCCGCCGGCCGGGCCGGAGAGCAGCAGACGCACGCCATGGCGCGCGGTCTGCTCCGCGGCGATGGCCTCACCGGTGCTTTGCATGACCGCGATCCGGGCGCCGGGCAGGCCCGCGCGCAGCCGCTCGAGGTAACCGGCGACCACCGGCCCGACGCGGGCATTGAGCCAGGTGGCAATGCCGCGCTCGTACTCCCCGGCGACCGGCAGCACCTGCGACGAACAGGTGACGAACAGATCCGCGGGAAGGGCGTGCACGATCGCCCGCTCGGCGCTGTCGTCCAGATAGGAGAAGAGCAGGTTGACGGCGACCGCCTCGGGTGCGAGCCGGACGACCGCGGCGCGTAACTCGGCGAGGTCCGCCGCGGTCAAGGGCTCCACCCGGCGGCCGTCGCTGCCCAGACGCCCGCCGGTCTCCAGGCAGCATTCGGGCGGCACCGGCGGCTGCCGCGGCGGCGGTTGCAGGTCATAGAGATCCGGGCGCGCCTGCCGACCGATGGTCAGCAGGTCACCCAGCCCGCGATTGGTCACATACAGGGTGCGCGCGCCCTTTCCTTCCAATATCGCATTGGTCGCCACGGTACTGCCGTGGACCAGACCCAGCCCGGCCGGGTCCAGCCCCAGGTCGGCGATCCCACGCAGGATCGCCTGCTCGGGCGCCCGCGGGGTGGACAGCACCTTGTGTATTTGCAGTTCACCGTCGCGCCGGAGCACGAAGTCGGTGAAGGTGCCGCCGGTATCGATACCGAGCAGAACCAAACCCGCGGTCGATCCCGCGCTCAATCCCGCGGTCACTCCGGGGGTCAATCCCGAAAGGCACGCAGGAACGCGGCGAACTGCTCACCCAACTCCGGATGGGCCAGTCCGTACTCGACCGTGGCCTCCAGATAACCGAGCTTGCTGCCGCAGTCATAGCGCTTGCCCTCGAAGGGATGGGCAATCACCGTTTCATACTCCAGCAGTGCCGCGATGCCGTCGGTCAACTGAATCTCACCGCCGGCACCGGTGTCGGTCTGCTCCAGCATGTCGAAAATCCGCGGCGTCAGCAGATAGCGCCCAACCACGGCCAGGTTCGACGGGGCATCCGCCGGGGCGGGCTTCTCGACGATGGAGACCACGCGCAACAATCCCCCCGGCCCCGGCTCGACCTCCACGATGCCGTATTGCCGGGTGTCCTCCCGCGGGACCTCCTGGACACTCAGCACGCTGCACTCATGGCGCGCATAGATGTCCGCCATCTGGCCCGACACCCCCTTGCCATGGCCGCGGATCAGATCGTCCGCCAGCAGAATGAAGAACGGTTCATCACCCACCACCCCCTTGGCGCAGAGCACCGCGTGCCCCAGCCCGCGGGCCTCGGCCTGGCGAACATAGACGCAGCCCACGTCGGAGGGCAGGATGTTCTGCACCATCTTGAGCAGTTCAGTCTTGCCCGCGCTCTCCAACTCGGCCTCCAACTCATACGCCTTGTCGAAGTGGTCTTCGATGGAGCGCTTGTGCCGGCCGGTGATAAAGATGAGTTGGTCGACCCCGGCCGTCTCCGCCTCTTCGGCGGCATACTGGATCAGGGGTTTGTCGACTACCGGGAGCATCTCCTTGGGACTCGCCTTGGTGGCCGGCAGAAAGCGCGTGCCGAGTCCGGCAACAGGGAATACGGCCTTACGGATCTGTTTCATGGTTGATGACACTCCAACGGGTGAAGACCGGGGCAGTCCCCGGTAAGACTGTTCAGGCGAGCCGCCGTTCGTGCAAGACGTCATCCCCCGGGATGCGTTCCGGCTGGACCGGCTGGACCGTCCCCCAGCGCTTGCAGCTCGGGCACTGCCAGTGCACGGCACGCGCCGCGAAACCGCAATGGTCGCATTGATACGCGGGTTGGCGTGCGAGCAAATAGCGGACCACTTCATGGACCACATGCGCGCGATGACCAGACCCGGCCCGCGCGGCCGTGGCCTGCTGCGATTGTAGTTGCAGCAAGCGCTCCAGGGCGGCCAGATCCACATGACCGGCAAGA
Source organism: Lamprocystis purpurea DSM 4197 (assembly GCF_000379525.1). Classification (GTDB taxonomy): domain Bacteria; phylum Pseudomonadota; class Gammaproteobacteria; order Chromatiales; family Chromatiaceae; genus Thiodictyon; species Thiodictyon purpureum. The sequence goes on from NZ_KB902507.1 coordinate 6,823, forward strand.
TAGTCGGTGAGCGCGGCCAGCGCGGCCTCGGGGCCGCGCGCGCGCTCCAGCGCATCGCTCAAGGCCAACAACACCGGCGGCGAGGGGTGGCGTGATACCAGCGATTCGAGCACGTCGATCAGATCGCCGCGCCCCAAGTCTTCCAGCGCCTGTATCAGCCCCGGCAGGACTTCCGGCAGATAGCGCGCACCCTGATCCGCAACCCGCAGGAACAGCGCCAAGGCCGCCTCCTGATCCTGTTGCGCGAGCGCCATCTCTCCCGCGATGAGCGTGGCACGCACGCACAAGGGGTCGGCGTCCTGCGCCCGGTCCAAATGATGTCTGACGGCCGCGGGCTCGGCGCGGCGACGCGCCTCCTCCGCCAGTTCGCAGTGATACTGGGCGATCTCGAGGTTCATCGGGTGTTCGCTGAACGGTTTGAGCCGTTCCGCGATCTCCAGACAACGCGACCAGTCGCGCTCTTGCTGATAGATGTCGAGCAGCCCGCGCAGCGCGCGCTCGCGCTGCAAGCCGATCTCGGCCAACTCCTCGAACAGAATCTCCGCCCGATCGAGCAATCCGGCACGCATGTAGTCCTGTCCCAACTCGAACAGGGCGTACCCGCGCTGCTCGGCGCTCAGGGTGTTGCGGGCAACGAGGTTCTGATGGATGCGGATGGCCCGGTCGGCCTCACCCCGGCGCCGGTACAGGCTCCCCAACGCCAGATGGGTCTCCACCGTCTCGCCATCGACCTCCGAGATCTCCAGGAACACATCGATCGCCTTATCCGGTTGTTCGTCCAACAGAAAGTTGAGTCCGCGCAAGAACGCCGGATGGGCACCAGGAGGCGCAACCGGACCCTTGCGTCCGGCGTCCCGCCGACCGATCCACCACCCGGAGGCCGCGGCCACCGGAAGCAACAAAAACAGCAGTTCGATCACGGACGCGCGCCCCCGGCCGCCACGCGACGGTCGTCTCCCGGCCCGGCAGGGCGCGCGGGGGCTATAGCGGCAACGAAAAGAGGTGTAAGGTTCACCCCGCCATAATACAGGCATCCCCGCGCGGTCGCATGGGTGGGGATCTGCCGCTGCGCCCCGATTGTCTGCCGATCGAGGGGACTGGCTCCTGCGGCGGCGTGCAGCGGCCGGGGCATCGGCGGTGACGGCCCGCGGTTCAGCAGCAGTCTCCCCCACCCCATCAGCATGAGGAAATGAACCCTATGTCAAAATTCACGGATCAAGTTGTCATCGTCACCGGTGCCGCCGGGAACATGGGGCGGGCCGTGGCCTGGGCGTTCGCCGGCCAAGGTGCCCGCATCGCCCTGGTGGACCGGGACGCGCAGGCACTGGAGCAGATCCGCGCGGCACTGCCCGCGGGCACGGTGGCCATCGGGATCACCACCGACCTCATGAACCCGGAGTCGGTCGCCCGGATGAGTGCCGCCGTGATGGAGCAGTTCGGGCGGGTGGATGTCCTGGCCAATCTCGCCGGCGGGTTCACCATGGGCCCGCCCATCCACGAGACCGCCGACCACGACTGGACCTTCATGCTGGATCTCAATGCCCGCACCGTCTTCAACTGTTGCCGGGCGGTGGTGCCGCTGCTGCTGGCCGGCGGGGGCGGGCACATCGTCAACGTCGCGGCCCGCGCGGCGACCCGCGGCATCGGCCGCATGGGACCCTATTGCGCATCCAAAGCGGCCGTCATCACCCTGACCGAGAGTCTGGCGGATGAGCTCAAAGATCAGGGGATCACCGTCAACTGCATCCTTCCCGGCACGGTCGACACCCCCCAGAACCGCGCGGCCATGCCCGATCAGGACCATGACCGCTGGGTATCGCTCGCGGCACTAGCCGACGTGATCCTGTTTCTCGCCTCGGACGCGGCACGCGCCGTCACCGGCGCCGCCGTGCCGGTCTACGGACGCAGTTGAGCAGCCGCATGCCATTCGTCACCGCCGAGCGCGGGCTGCGCGCGCCCGCAACCCGTCTGATCCCGCTCCTGCCCTGGCTGGTCGCGGTCGCCGTTGCGGCGCCGCCCGACCTGACCCCGGAAACCCGTCAAGCCCTGGTGACCGCGGTCGAGGCTGCCGCGGCACTCGACTTCTACAACGCCCGCTGCCGCAGCGACGGCTCCGGGCGGCACAGTAACAACCTCAACAAACAACTGGCCAGCAAGCTCCACGTCACCATCATGGGCGTCCAGGACGACCTGTTTCCGGAGCGCAGCTTCCGCGCCGTCCAACGGCGCCTGCAAGACCAGTTCACCGAGGATTTACGCCAAGCCGGCGGCTGCCAGGGCGCCAAGGACGCCGGGGTCCCGGAGCAACTCAACGACCGCTATCGCGGCAGCATAGCGGCCATTGAGGCGCTGCCTTAGGCAATTTCCGGGAAAAAGTGTACAAACCTGTAGGGGCGACTTCAGTCGCCCCTAAAACCCCTACGGAATCCTGCAGGCATGCGCAGTCGGGAGGTTTGTTCCCGGAAATCGCCTTAGACCGACAACAGAGCAACCCCTACTCTTAAGGATGCAACCAGAAACCGTCCAATCGCCTGAAGTCACGCTTGCGCAACTCGAGTCCCATCTCTGGGGCGCCGCCAACATCCTGCGCGGCAGCCCGGTCGATCGCACCGACTGGAACGAGTATCTGATCAAGACCTTTGCCGACGCCACCAAAAAGAAAGCCGGCGAGTTCTACACCCCGCGCAGCGTCGTGCGGCTGATGATCGAGATCCTCGACCCCCAGGAGGGCGAGACAATCTATGACCCCGCCTGCGGCACCGGCGGGATGCTGCTGGCCGCCGTCGAACATGTCCGCGCCCAGGGCGGCGACCCGCGGACCTTCTTCGGTAAGCTCTACGGTCAGGAAAAAAACCTCACCACCTCGGCCGTGGCCCGCATGAACCTGCTGCTGCACGGCCTGGAGGACTTCCAGATCGAACGGGGCGACACCCTGCGCAACCCGGTGTTCACCGACCCCAGTACCGGCGGGCTCGCCACCTTCGATATCGTGCTCGCCAATCCGCCCTTTTCGCTCGAAAAATGGGGCCGTGAGGTCTGGGAGAATGACCCCTGGGGACGCGCCTTTGCCGGCGTGCCCACCGACAGTTCGGGCGACTTCGCCTGGGTTCAGCACATGGTCAAGTCGATGGCCGCCCCGCACGGCAGTATGGCCGTGGTGCTGCCCCAGGGGGCGCTGTTCCGCGGCGGCATTGAGGGCAAGATCCGCCAACACCTGCTGCAACAGGACTTGGTCGAGGCGGTGATTGGCCTCGCGCCGAACCTGTTCTACGGAACTGGCCTTGCCGCCTGCATCCTGGTGCTGCGGCGGCAAAAGCCCCCCGAGAGCGCCAGCCGGGTGCTCATCGTCGATGCCTCCACCCTGTTTCGCAAGGACCGCGCGCAGAATCATCTGGAGCCGGCGCACGCCGACCGCATCCTGGGCTGGTACCAGACCTTCGAGGATATGGAAGATTACGTCCGCGTGGTCGGGCTCGACGCAATCGAGCAGGAAGGCTGGACGCTCAACATCTCGCGCTATGTGCTGCCGCCGATCGGGCGTGACATCCCCCCGCTGGCGGAAGCCGTCGCGGATTTCAAGGCCGCGCTGGAGCGTTGCCGGGACGCGGAGGCGGCCTTGCGGCGGGAGATGACCGAGGGTGGTTGGCTGTTATGACCTATAGAAAATACCGCTGCCCGGCATGTCGACAGACGACTGGCGTTGCTATCCTATACGGACTGCCAAGCCACGAAGCATTCGAAGCGGCCAATCGCGAGGAAATCGCTTTAGGTGGTTGTTGTATCGATTTGGACGGACCAGAGCGTCAATGCAACCGTTGCGGTCATCAGTGGCGCATTAAACGTAGGGATGTCCCAATTGAATAGCCCCATGAGCCTCCAGCAACTCGAATCCTATCTGTGGGGCGCCGCCACCATCCTACGCGGGCTCATTGATGCAGGCGACTACAAACAGTTCATCTTCCCGCTGGTCTTCTACAAGCGCCTGTCGGATGTCTGGGACGAGGACTATGCACAGGCACTGACCAGCTATGCCGACGACGCGCAACTCGCCCGCGCCGAGGCCGATGAGCGTTTCAGGGTCCCCGCGGGCGCCCACTGGAACCAAGTACGCACCGTCGCCAAGGACGTTGGCAAGGACATCCTGAAGAGTTTGGACCCGCGGACCGGACGCTGTGCCATCCTCTTTCCGCACGGTGTCCTGTTTCGCAAGGGAGAGGGCGAGATGCGACGTAAGCTGATCGAGGCCAACTTGGTCGACTGCGTGCTGGGACTCGGCCCCAACCCGGAGACGGCCCAGCGTCTGGATCTGGTCTTCGGCGGCACCTCCCGGTTCTGGCTCACCCGCGAGGCGCCGTATCGCGCGGCTTTGCAGGGAGCAGCGCCGCGCGAACCTACCGACACGGCAGACGCTCGCATCGTGCTGACTTGCGGGCTTTCGTAGAATTCCCAAACACTCAGAGCCAAACCCCCACAAGCGCTTGTGGGGATACCTCTCGCCTTGTTGAAAGGCATTCCAGCCGTCGGCGAGAAACCCGTCCGGGCGTCCCGGCCCAGCAGTTCCAAATTTGGGTGGCCGCCGCCAACAGCGTGCCGGCCGCGAGGCTGATGGTGGATGCGCTGCGCTTATCCACCCTACAAAACCGGATCCGCTGTAGGGTGGATAAGGCGCGCCGCTCGGTGTCAGAGGCCCAGCACGACGGTCGCGCGCGCCGCATCCACCAGGGATCGCGCGATGCCACCCAAATTTGGAATTGCTGGTCCCGGCCACGACCTCGGTTGCTGACCAACAAGAGCACTATAATGCCGCTCACACACCCGCCACGCTTGGCCGGTTTCGACCGGGCGGCGCAACCATGGCGGGTTTTTATTGCCCTGGATACACGATGACAAGTCAGAGAGGGGCCTATGCGGCACCTTAAGTTATGTTGGAACCAGTCGCTAAAGGATGACGTGGATGCGTAGCGCCGCCGAACTCTTCGCCGAACTCAACGCCCTTGATGAGTCGGTCCAGATCGAAGCCAAACGGGCCAGCGAGAGCGGCAAGTCGGTGCAGCAAACCGTCGTCGCCTTTGCCAATGAGCCCGGTCTGGGCGGCGGCTACCTGCTGCTGGGCGCGGAGTGGAAGACCGACGAGAAAGGCGATGTCGTCTATTGGGCCGCGGGTCTATCTAATCCTGACAAGGTTCAAAGCGACCTAGCCAGCCAGTGTGCCAGCATGTTCAACGTCGTCCTGCGCCCCGAGATGCAGGTCGAAACCGTTGACGGCAGGTCGGTGCTCGTGGTCTTCGTGCCCGAGGTCGATGTCACCCAGAAGCCGGTGTATTTCAAGGCCACGGGACTGCCGCGCGGCGCGTACCGGCGGGTTGGCTCGACCGATCAGCATTGCGTCGATGAAGACCTCTGGGTCCTGCGCGGCGAAACTCAGCCACAGAGCGGACCGGACATGGCGCTGATACATGACGCCACGCGCCAGGACATTGATTCGCTGGCCGTGAGCGAATACCGGCGCCTGCGCGCCAAGGTTAACCCCAGCGCCGAAGAATTGGCCTACGATGATGACGACTTGCTGGAGGCACTCTGTGCCTTACGCCGGGCCGACGGGGAGCTGAAACCGACCGTCGCCGGCATCGTACTGTTCGGCAAGTCGCTCGCGCTCCGCCGCCTGATGCCTGCGTTGCGCATCGACTATATCCGCGTGTCCGGCACCCAGTGGATCAGCGATCCGGACGAGCGTTTCGTCGCCACGCTCGACGTGCGTAAGCCGTTGTTGCTCGCGTTGCGGCAACTCCAGAGCGCCATCCTCGACGACCTGCCACGCGGCTTTCGGCTGGATGCGGGTGAGCTTCAGAGCCGGCAGAACCCCATCCTGCCGGATAAGGTGATCCACGAGGCCCTCGCCAACGTTACCATGCATCCTGTTCCTGCACAACCTGCTGACGGAAGAAGATTACCGCTGGCTCGAAACTCTGGCGGGCGGTCCTTTGAGCGCCGACGAGGCCAAGGTCCTAATCTACACCCGCGAAACCGGCGCCGTGGACAACACCGCGTGCCGCGACTTCTCCGGGTTGGACACCCTGACCGCCAGCGGCGTGCTGCGCCGTCTGCGTGATCGCCGACTGCTGATCAAACAGGGCAGCGGCAGTCGAACCTATTACACCTTGGAGAGCATGGAAGATCGCTCAGTGACACCCTCGGCGCCAGGAGCCTGGCTGCTTGAAGCCGCCGACGCAGAAGACCACGGCACCCGGCCGACTTGTGGGGATCCGCCAAATCCCCACAAGCTCGGACCCGAATCCACACAAGTGCTTGTGGGGATCCCCGACGCCTTGTGGGAACGCATCCAGGCCGCCGGTCAGAAACCCCGCCAGGCCATCCTGCGCGGATTCCTGCTGGAACTCTGCGCCCTGCGTCCCTTCTCGGCCGATGAACTGTGCCAGATACTGGGGCGCAGCGACCCGCGGGAATTGACTCGCGGCCACCTGAAACCCATGCGAGAGATCGGCCAATTGGCCTTACTCTATCCGGAAAGCGCCAAACATCCGCACCAAGCGTATGTGGTGCCGGGTAGTTATTCGGAGGCTGGGTATGACTGAGTTGAAGACCGGCTGGCGGCGCTGGCGTTTCGAGCAGATGGCGCAGAGCGTCAACGATCGCGTCGATGACCCGCGGCAATCCGGGGTCGAGCCCGTAGGTTGGGGTGACGAAGGAACCCCAACACGCTCATGTCGGCCGGAGGATGTTGGGGTTCGTTCCTCACCCCAACCTAAAGGATCCCTTCTTCTCTCCGCGTCTCTGCGTGAGATAATCCGCAAGTGACTCACGCAGAGACGCGGAGGCGCAGAGTGAGTTCTTTGCCGTTCGTTGTAATCATCGGGAACCGGGGAGTCAACCATGACCTTCAATGAATCCAACACCATCGAAGCCTACCTGTGCGATCTGCTCGCCCGGCCGATGGCGCGGAACGCGGTTCGGGATGCGGCGGGGGGCTATGGTGTTGGGCTGGGCGCGCCTTATCCGCCGGGGCGGGACGCCCCGGCTCCTTTGGGGTGGCAACCGGTCGCTGCCGCTGACCTGCAACGCCAGCCGCAGGAGGTCTTTGTCGAGTCTCAGGTCCGTGCGGCGCTGATCCGGCTCAATCCCGAGATCGCCGCGCGGCCGGAACGCGCCGATGAGGTGCTCTACAAGCTGCGCGCTATCGTGCTCTCTGTGCGCAGCGATGGGCTGATCAAGTGCAATGAGGAGTTCACCGCCTGGCTGCGCGGTGAGCGCTCGATGCCGTTCGGGCCGAATAATGAACATGTCACGGTGCGCCTGATCGACTTCAAGGACCTGGAGAACAATCAATACGTCGTCACTACGCAATACGGCTTTCGCGCCGGCCCGGCCGAGCGCCGCGCGGATGCCATGCTGCTGGTCAATGGCTTTCCGCTGATCCTGATCGAGACCAAGACCCCGGTGCGGCCGGCGGTGAGTTGGGTCGACGCCGCGCTTCAGATCCATGACGACTATGAAAAATACGTCCCTGAACTCTTTGTCTGCAACGTATTCAGCGTAGCGACCGACGGCAAGGAGCTACGCTTTGGTGCCATCCACCTGCCGATCGACCTTTGGGGACCCTGGCGGATGGACGAGGACGCGGTGCCCACGGGTCTACGAATCGCTCAAGCCGTCCACCGGTCAGGGGGCACTGCTCTGGCATGTACTGGGTGAGAAAACCATCGCGCTGATCCATGCGCATGTCCGCGTCGGGACCATCCACGACGATCTCGATGATCTGGTGTTCGACGCCGATGTGATCGAAGCGATCCTGGACCCCGCCGGCCAGCAGCAGAAGGCCAAGGAGATCGCGATCAAGGTCGCCGCGCGGCTGCGCCGCCATCTTGGCAACCCGCGTTTCAAGCGGCTGTCCGAGCGGCTGGAACAGCTCAAGGCGCGCCACGAGGCCGGTCAGTTGCACAGCATCGCGTTCCTCAAGGAGTTGCTGGATCTGGCCCGCGACCTGGTTGCCGCGGAGCAGGAGACTCCGCCCGCCGAGGATGAGGACCGCGGCCGGGCCGCGCTCACCGCGCTGTTCCAGGAGGTACGCAATCCCGCAACCCCGGTCGTTGTCGAGCGCGTGGTCGAGGACATCGACCAGATCGTGCGCATCGTGCGCTTACCCTACTAAATTGCCCAGACTTTTATCAATGAGAAACGCACGCGTTTGCATTCTAATGGGATGGTCCGTCAGACCTGACGGCTTTTTCCCGATCACGAGGAACGCACAATGGAAACGATCGATCTCACCACGAACAACGCGCGTGGATTCGTCGGCCGCCTGCGGCGCCGGGGCGCCGGTTGGTGCCGCAACCTGGGCCTCCCGGTGGCCACGGACACGCGACCCGGCGGCAACCAAACCCAAGACACCACGCCGACTGGAGCCGTTGCCGGACCAGCCGAAAACCCGGCGGCGCGTGGAGAACCGCAACCGCGGGGACGCGGGCTCGGCGGCGGCCGCGGTGCTGGTGCCTGCCGGAACAACGGCGGCGCAGCCGGGCAAGGTCCGGGCCGCGGCGCGGGACGCGGTGTCGGCGGCGGACAAGGCCGTCGCGGCTGGATCTGAGCCGGCCCCTCGCTGACCCATGTTTACGGTCTTCGGCCTGTTCATCGTCTTGGCCGCCGCCGCGATTCCGACCGGGGTGCATCTGGGCTTTCGGGCACCGCGCATCCGCGAGACCGGCTCGCCCGCAGACTATGGCCTCGCCTATGATGCCGTGCGTATCCCTACGGTGCGTCAGCGTCACCTGTTCGGCTGGCTGCTGCCGCAACCGGGGGCCGACTGCACCGTCATCGTGCTGCATGGTTGGGGCAGCAACGCCGAGCTGATGCTGCCCCTGGCGGCCCCGCTGCAACGGGCCGGATTCAACCTGTTGCTCTATGATGCCCGCAATCACGGCAGCAGCGACTCGGACAGCTTTTCATCCTTGCCGCGCTTTGCCGAAGATCTCGGTATGGCGATGGCATGGCTCAAACGCCATCACCCGCACCGCGCCGCGCGCATCGTGGTCCTCGGCCACTCGGTCGGGGCCGGTGCCGCGTTGTTTGAAGCCTCACGCAATCCGGACATCACGGCGGTTATCAGTATTGCCGCGTTCGCGGATCCGGCACGGGTGACCGAGGGCTATTTGCGTCACCTGCATCTGCCGCGGCTGGTCACCCGCCTGGTCATCCGCTATGTGGAATGGATCATTGGCTTCCCGTTCGAGACCATCGCGCCGATGAACAGTGTCCGCCGCATCGCGTGCCCCATCCTGCTGGTGCACGGCACGGACGACCAGACCGTCCCGGTGGAGGATGCGCGCCGCATCCTGGCCAACTGCCGGACCTCCCAGGCCAGCCTGCTGGAGGTCGATGGGGCCGGGCACGATTCGGTGGACAAGATCGAGCAGCACGTCAGCGAGCTGACGCGGTTCCTCGACGACACCTGCCCCGCCAAGGCGGAGCAAGCGCGCATCGCTCATCCAGCGGCGACAAGGGATTGATCCTCGTTCCGGCCGGCGCTTGGACATCGCGCACTGGAAGTCGAGGCTATACCGTGAAAGTGCGTAGTCAGGCCATCCTGGCCTGACGGCGTCGGGACTGGAACGGTCAGGGCTGGAAGCCCTGACTACGCAGCGGTCGAGCAGACTTTCATGTTCCGGGGTGGCGCCGGCGCCATGGTCGTTAGCCGGACCTCGGCCGCCCAAACGCGAGGTCCACCGGCTAAAGCCTCGGCCTCCAGTTTGCTTACGGCCAGAGCGACGGCAGCCAGGAACCCCATTCACTGTCCGGCCAGCATTCGCTGGTCCTGACCCACTTCACCACCAACAAGAACATCAACGACATCATGGCATCGAACTACGAAACCTTTTTCGACTTGGCGAGTTTCGCCGTCGTCGGCCGCTCCCAGGTCACACCCTTTCCGCTGCTCAGCTATCGGCGACTGAAAGCGACCGGCAAAACGGTCTACGCGGTGGACCCCGACACCGACGTCATCGATGGCGATACGGCCTACCCCGACCTCGGTGCACTACCGAGCCCCGTCGAGGGCCTGATCGTCGAGGTACCGAAGGCAGAGACCAGCGCCTGGATCAGCGCGGCCGCCGCCGCGGGCATCCGCGATGTCTGGGTGCACATGGCTCACGACACCCCGGAGGCGGTGGCGCTGGCCGCGCAGCATGGCATCAACCTGCGCACCGGCACCTGTGCCGTCATGTATCTGAATCCTGGGTTCTCGTACCACAGTATCCACAAGCTCATCATGAAGATGACCGGTAAGTACTGAGGCGAGATCTCACGCGCAGCTTGCCCGACGGATGACCGGCGACCCCTCGGCCTCGCGCGCGGCCATGCGCAACAGGTTCGCCGCCACCGCCGCCTCGGCGGGGCGGGCGAACAAATAGCCCTGGCCCAGATCGCAATCCAACCCACGCAGAATCGCCAACTGATCCGCGGTCTCGACCCCCTCGGCGATGACCCGCAGGTGCAGGGCATGGGCCAGGGTGATCATCGCGGTCACCAGTGTGCGATCCCCATCCACCGTGCACAACCGGGCGACGAAGCTGCGGTCGATCTTGATGCAGTCCACGGACAATTGTTGCAGGTAGCCCAGGGAGGAGTAACCGGTACCGAAGTCATCAATGTGGATGGCCAGTCCCAGTGCACGCAGGGCCTGAAGCCGGCCGGTGTCGTGCAGGGTCTGTTCCATCAGCACCGACTCGGTGATCTCGAGATGGATGTCCGCCGCCGATAACCCATGCTCCGCCAGCAGAGTACTGACCGTCTGCGCCAGCGATTCCCGCTGAAGCTGACCACCGGAGACATTGACCGAGACCGGAACCGTCGCCAGCCCGGCCAGGCGCCAGGCGGCGATTTGACGACAGACCTCCGCCAGCACCCAGCGCCCGATCTCGCGGATCAACCCGGTCTCCTCCGCCACCGGGATGAATTGCCCGGGCGGGACCCAGCCCAAGACCTCGTTGTGCCAACGCAGCAGCGCCTCGAAACCGGCCAGGCACCCGTGTTCGAGGCGGACGATGGGCTGATAGTGCAGGGTGAGTTCACCGCGGCCCAGCGCCAGGCGCAACTGACTCTCCATCTGCAGGCGGGCGGCGACCCGATGGTCCAGCTCGGCGGAGAAGAAATGCAGGGTGTTGCGACCCATGGCCTTGGCCCCGTACATGGCGAGATCCGCGCAGCGAATCAGCCCATCGGCGTCGGCGGCGTCACGCGGATAGAGGGTGATGCCGATGCTCGCGGTGACGATGTACTGGGCGCCGCCCAGGTCGCTGGGCTGCACGACCGCGTCCAGAATGGACTGCGCCAAATCCGCGGCTTGATCGGGACTGCTCAGCCGGTCGGCGACGATCAGAAATTCATCGCCGCCGAAGCGGCTGAGGTGGACCCTCGACGCGGGGGGCGCCGACACGCCCTCCAGGCGCCGTGCCAGGCCCCGCAACAGTTCATCGCCCTGGGCATGACCAAGTGCATCATTGATTTGCTTGAAATTATCCAGATCAAGGAACAATACCGCCAGGTACCCGTCAGCACCCGCGGCCGCCGCGACACAGGCGCTGAGCAGTTCCCGGATCAGGCGGCGATTGGGCAGGCCGGTGAGCGGATCGTGGAAGGCGAGCAACTCGATCTGCTCCCGACGATCCGCCAGGTCTTCGCCCATGACCCGCACCGCCGCCGCCAGGGCGCCGATCTCGTCGGCCGAATGAATAGGAATCGGTGTACGCAGTTCGCCCGCGCCGATGCGGCCCGCCGCGTCGCGCAGGACGGCCAAGGGGCGCAACACCAGACGCCGCAGCCAGGCGATCAGGGCCGTCGTCAGCAGCAGGACGGCAAACCCCGTCATGATCAGTGTTGTCAGCCCCAGGCGGCGCAGCGGTGTCGCCAGGCTGTGCTCCGGCAGGGCGGCCAGGGCGAGGATGCCGGGTTCGATGAAGCGAACCCTGACCAGCCAGGGGCTCGCATCCCAGGTCCTGATCCCAGCGGCCCGCGACCCGCTCCGATCGGAGTGCGCGGACACCGGGTCAGGATGCAGCAGTGCCGACGGCAATCGCCGGCCGGTCCAGACGCCGCTGGAGTCGAACAGGACCTCGCCGGCGGGGAACGCCAGGATCAGGCGGCCGGACGCGGCAATGGGGAGCGCGCGCAGCCGCTCAAGAATTGGGTCCAATGAGACCCGCAGCACCAGATAGCCGCGGGTACGCAGGGTGTCGTCCGCCCGCGTCAGGTAGTGATCGGCCAACGCGATACGGCGGTAGACCTGCAGTGCACCGCCACCTTCCGGATCCTGGCTCAGCCTCACGCTGACCGGATCAGGGGCCGTCTGGACCGACGCAAACCCCGGCTCAGCGCCGCCCGCCGACACCTGAGCGGGCCGATCGCTCGCCGCCACCCGGATATCCATGGTCCCGTCCGGACGCAGTAAACGAATCTCCTGATACTCCGGATAAGCGTCACGGTACTGATAGAACAGCTTGAGCAGCGGGGCTTGCAACAACTCGGTCCGCTCCTGATCATCCGCGGCGCGAACATACCGCTCCACCGGACCGGCGGCGGCGAACAGTGCGCTGTTGGCCTGTGCCGCATCCACGAGGCCGCGCAGACCTTGGGCCGTCGCGTCCAGGGCCGTATCCAGGGACTGGACCGCCGCGTCTTCCAGGTCCTGACGCAGTGCGTCGTAGGACACCCAGCCCAGCGCCAGCACCGGCCCCGCCACCAGGGGAACCAGCACCAGGGCGAGTTTGAGTTGGAGGCGCACCGCCCTCAGTCCCCATGCACCAGGGCGGCATAGGCCCGCATCCGTGCGCTGACGGCCGGTGCCGGCAGCCGGGCATAGAACTCGCAACGCGCGAACGTGGCAGGGTCCGGATAAACCAGCGGGTCCTGGAGGAAAGTCGCCGGCAGCAGGCGCTCGGCGGCCAGGTTGGGGGTGGCATAGTTCAGGTCGCGGGCGTTGCGGGCCGCGATCTCAGGGCGATTGAGAAAGTCGAGAAAGGCTGCCGCCAGCGCTGGTTGAGCGCTCCGGGCGGCCACCGTCAGGAAGTCCAGCCACAGGGCGCCACCCTCGCGCGGGACCACATAGGCGACCTGATCGTTACGATCGATCAGGGCGGCGGCATCGCCGTTGAAGGAAACGGCGGCGGCGACCTGCCCGGTCAACAGCTCGGAGCGGGCATCCAGGGCCAGGGCGCCGTAGCGGAACACCGCGGGTCGCTGCGCCTTCAGCAGGTCAGCCGCGGCCTGGATCTGGGCGGTGTTACTGGTGTTCATCGAGAACCCCAGTGCTTTGAGGGCGACCGCGAACAGGTCGAAGTGATCGGCGATCATCAAGATACGCCCGCGCAACGCCGGGGCGGGATTCAGCAGGTCGAGCCAGGAGTCCAGCTCGCGGCCTACCAGATCGCGTCGATAGACGATTCCCATGGTCCCCCACAGGTAGGGGAGCCCATAGTCACGGCTGCCGGGATAGGCCGCATCCCAGCGCGGGTCGATGTGGCGCCGATGGGGGATCGCGGTTGGGTCCAGCGGTTCGAGCCAACCGTGTTTGCGATAAACCTCCAGGGCATTGCTGTCAACCAGCAGGACGTCGAAGCCCGCCCCGTCCGTCGCGCTCAGCACCTGGTCGCGCGCATCATCGGTTTCAAAATAGACCTGACGGACCCGGGCACCGGACGCGGCCTCGAACGCCGCGATCACGGCCGGCGCAAGATAGTCGGGCCAATTGAAAACGACCAATTCCGGACGCGCGACAGCACCCTGCGCTGCGGCGACCGACGGTCCCGTTGTTGCCGGACCGGCGCACAGCACCAACAAGACGAGCAAAGACAGGGCGGACCGTCGCATGGATGTTCTTCGCGGTGTTCTTTAGGGAGCGGGCAGATGCATCAGTAGGCGCGCTTGCACGGTCAGGAACACGGGCAGAACCTGGTCGGCCGGACGATAGCCGCCGCGGATCCTGATCGGGACGCGGTAACGGCATCGGCCCGATCCGCTGACTGCTGCCCGGCGGATCCCACGCCAGCAGCGATGCTGATCATACCACCCAGCGAGGAGCGGAAATGAGACCGCCGTCAGGTGCGCATGCTCCGCACGAAGGTCCGATCGCATACCGCGCTGGGCGCGGTTTAGCCAGCAGTTCCAAATTTGGGTGGCCGCCGCCAACAGCGTGCCGGCCGCGAGGCTGATGGTGGATGCGCTGCGCTTATCCACCCTACAAAACCGGCTCCGCTGTAGGGTGGATAAGGCGCGCTGCTCGGTGTCAGGGGCCCGGCACAGCGGTCGCGCGCGCCGCATCCACCAGGGATCGCGCGATGCCGCCCAAATTTGGAATTGCTGCGGTTTAGCAGTAAGGCGAGCGATTTTGCTGGTGCTATGACATAATGCAAGGCTGATTTTATCCGGGTTTGCGCTGCCCGCCCAAGCCATTCAACCTCCTGTAACCACGGGGATAACCTCGATGAGCCTCCTGATCTCCGACGCCATGGCCCAGGACGCGGCAACCGCCGCGTCCGCCGTGACCGACCCGCTGCTGAGCCTGCTGCCGCTCGTCCTCTTCGGTGTGGTCTTTTATTTTCTCCTGATTCGGCCCCAGGCCAAGCGTCAGAAAGAACACAAACGCATGATCGATGCCCTGACCAAGGGTGACGAGGTGGTTACCATGGGCGGCCTCGCCGGACGGATCACCGATTTGGGCGACAACTTCGTCCAGGTGGAGATCGCCGACGGCGTCCCCAACGGCGTCCAAGTTAAAGTCCGCCGCGCCGCGATCGAGGCGGTGATGCCCAAGGGTTCACTCAAGGACCTCTAACCGGAGTCTCGAGGACGCATGGGAGCCCGTTGCGTGCTTCCATCGTCCATCCGCTGCCGCCGGCCAGTTCCAGTTTCAATTTCAGCGTCGGTACGGCGCACCCCCGGCCCGGCGCCGCGCGACCCTCCCCCGCCGCGCAAGCGATTGGAAATGCGATGAACCAATATCCCCTGTGGAAAAACCTGCTGATCCTGGGAACCCTCCTGGCCGGTCTGGTACTGGCCCTGCCGAACCTGTTCTCTCAGGACCCATCCATCGAGATCTCGGCCGCCCGCAAGGCGACGATGACCGCCGCCGGCAGCGATGAGATCCGCGCCGCCCTGGAGAACGCCAAGGTCCCGTTCAAGCGGATCGACACGCTCGAAGGCGGCAAGCTCCTGGTCCGTTTCAACGCCTCCGGAGACCAGTTGCGGGGCGCCGAGGTGATCGAGAACACCCTGTCGGACCGCTACCGCGGCGCCCTGACGATCTCCGCCGATCTGCCCGGCATCGTTCGCGCGCTGGGCCTCAAGCCCATGAATCTAGGGCTTGATCTACGCGGCGGTATCTATGTGCTGATCGACGTGGACATGGAGTCGGCGGTGGATCAGTCACTGGAACGCTATGTCGAGGATATCCGCACCCAGTTGCGCGATGCCAAGGTGCGCTATCTGACGGTCGGCCGCGAACAGGGCAAGGTCGTCCTCAAGTTTGCCGACGCCGCGGCGCGTGACGCGGGCCAGAAAGTGATTGCCAAGGAGTTCCGCGACCTCGTGATGGCGTCGGTGGATGACGGCGAGGCGTTCCTGATCACCTTGGCCCTGACACCGGCCCAGCAGAAAGAGATCCAGGACTTCGCACTCCAGCAGAACATCACGACCCTGCGCAACCGGGTGAACGCCTTGGGCGTCGCCGAGCCTAACATCGCCCGTCAGGGCGATCGGCGCATCGTCGTCCAGTTGCCGGGCGCCCAGGACCCGGGCCGGCTGAAGGAGATTCTCGGCGCCACCGCCACCCTGGAGTATCGCCTGGTCGATACGGAAGGCAGCGCAACGGATGCGGAGGCCGGGCGGGTCCCGGTCGGCAGCCGGCTCTATCACGACCGCGAAGGCCGCCCGGTGCTCCTGAAGCGGCGGGTGATCGTCACCGGTGATCAGATCACCGATGCCGCCTCGGGTTTCGACGCCCAGAGCGGCACCCCGATGGTTTCGGTCAATCTGGACGGACCCGGCGGCCGACGCATGCGGGATGTGACCACCGAGAACGTGGGTAAACCCATGGCCGTGGTGTTCATCGAGAACCGCACCACGACCCAACAGGTGGACGGCAAGCCGGTGAAGCGCACCGAGAAGGTCGAGGAGGTGATCAGCGTCGCCAACATCCGCGAACCTTTCGGCAAGCGTTTCCAGACCACCGGCCTCGACTCCTCCGAGGAAGCCCACAACCTGGCCCTGTTGCTGCGCGCCGGCGCGCTGGCCGCGCCGATCCAGATCGTGGAGGAGCGCACCGTGGGTCCCAGCCTGGGCCAGGACAATATCGATCAGGGTATGCTGTCGGTCGCCATCGGCTTTCTCGCCGTGGTGGTGTTCATGGCCTATTACTACAGTTGGTTCGGGGTCGTCGCCGATGTGGTGCTGCTGCTGAATCTGGTGCTGATCGTGGCGGTCATGGGCCTGCTGGGAGCCACCCTGACCATGCCCGGCATCGCCGGCATGGTCCTCACCATCGGTATGGCGGTGGATGCCAACGTGCTGATCTTCGAGCGAATGCGCGAGGAGATTCGCAACGGCAATTCGCCCCAGGCAAGCATCGCGGCGGGTTACGACAAAGCCCTGTCCTCGATCATCGACGCCAATGTCACCACCCTGATCGCCGCGGTGGTCCTGTTCAGCTTCGGTACCGGCCCCATCAAGGGTTTCGCGGTCACCCTCACCGTGGGTCTGATCGCTTCCATGTTCACCGCCATCACCTGCTCGCGCGCCATGATCAATTGGTACTGGGGCGGTCGGCGGTTGAAGAGCTTGCCCGTCTGAGGGACCTACCATGCGTCAGATCAACTTCCCCAATCTCGACTACATGTCCCAGCGCTGGAAGGCGCTGGTTTTCTCCGGCGTGCTCATCGGCATCACCTTCATCTCGCTCGCGGTGCAGGGGCTGAACCTCGGACTGGACTTCACCGGCGGTACCGTCATTGAGGTGGGGTTCCAGGAACCGACCGTCATCGCCGAACTCAGCGGCGCCCTGGAAGCCGGCGGACTGACCGGCATCACGGTGCAGCACTTCGGCAGCACGCGCGAGGTGCTGCTGCGCATCCCCCCCAGCGGAGAGACCAATAACGCCGCCCTGAGTCAGAAGGTCTTCGATACGCTGTCGGCGGCCGCGGACGGGAAGGCTGAACTGCGGCGGGTGGAGTTCGTCGGCCCCCAGGTCGGCGAGGAATTGACCGAACAAGGCGGGCTTGCCGTCCTGTATTCGGTCATCGGCATCCTGATCTATGTCGCGCTGCGCTTCGAGTGGCGCTTCTCCTTGGGTGCCGTGGCCGCAACGGTCCACGATGCGATCGTCACGCTGGGATTCTTCTCGCTCTTCCAGTTCGAGTTCGATCTCAATGTGCTCGCCTCGATCCTGACCGTCATCGGCTATTCGTTGAATGACACCATCGTCGTGTTCGACCGGGTGCGGGAGAATTTCCGAAAGATACGCAAGGGCACCCCGCTCGACATCATGAATCAATCGGTCAACGAGACGATGTCGCGCACCGTCATCACCGCCGGCACCGTCTTCCTGGTGGTCGTGGCGCTCTATCTGTTCGGCGGCGAAACCCTGCGCGGGTTCTCCCTGGCACTGATCGTGGGCGTCATCTCCGGTACCTATTCCACTATCTATATCGCGAGCAACGTCGCGGTTCTGCTGGGTGTGAGCCGCCAGGACCTGATGCCGACACCCAAGGAGGGACCTGGGGTGGATGCCCGGCCCTGAACTTCGGCTAGGTGGATAGCATTGGATTTTCGGTCTCGATCAAGATTCCGGCCACTTGGGCTCGCCGGGTGCGTAGTCAGGCCATCCTGGCCTGACACCGTCAGGGCTGGAAGCCCTGACTACGCAAGTTGCTGGCCGGGATTACGATCAAGGCCGGATTTTCCGCTTTATTCACACCAAAAAGAACACGGGGCTTATCGGATGTACCTGGTTGTGAATTCAGCAGCATCCGGTGAGGTGCCCAGGTTGTTCGGCCGCCAAGTTGGACGGTCGCTGATCCTGGGCTGGCTGGTGCTGCTGTGCAGCGCGCTCGCGGCCTGTGGTCCGACGCCGGCACCCCAGATCGAGATCACTGGCCCCACGATGGGGACTTACTATGCGGTCAAGGTGGTGCAGCCCGCGGCGGGGCTGGATACCGCGGCCCTGCGCGCCGGGGTCGAACAGGTGCTCGCCGCGGTCATCGCCGAGATCTCGACCTACGAGCCGGAGTCCGAACTGTCACGTTTGAACCGCAACCCCAGTACCGACTGGGTTCCGGTCTCCGCCAACCTCTATCGGGTGATCGCTGCCGGCCAGCGGATCAGCGCACTGAGCGGCGGTGCTTTCGACGTGACGGTAGGACCGCTGGTGAACCTCTGGGGTTTCGGACCCGAGGAGCGACTGGACGCGGTACCAGCGCCGGAACAGGTCCGGGCGGCGTTGGAGCGGGTCGGCTACGGCAAGCTTGAACTGCGCGCCGACCCACCGGCCCTGCGCAAGCAGCGCGGGGATATCTATATCGACCTCTCGGCGTTGGGCGAAGGCTATGGGGCGGATCGGCTCGCGGCCTATCTGGATGGCCTGGGGGCGACCAACTACATGGCGGCAGTCGCCGGAACCATGCGGGTGCGCGGAACCAACGCGAAAAGGCAGCCCTGGGGCATCGCCGTCGAGCAGCCGACTCCTGGACAGCAGGCGGTCCAACGCATCCTGCCGGTCACGGATCAAGCCGTCTCCACCTCAGGAGACTACCGCAACTTCTTCGAGGCCGACGGTCGGCGTTTCTCGCATCATATCGACCCCAAGACCGGTGCCCCGGTCGCCCAGCGGCTGGCGTCGACCACCGTGATCCGCCCTGCCGGGGCAGACAGCGCCATGATGGCCGACGGGTTCGCCACCGCGCTGCTGGTGCTCGGCGAGCAGCGCGGACCGGCCCTGGCCGAATCGGAGATCCTTGCCGCCTATTTCATCATCCGTGACGATGCGGGTTTCCGGGAACAGACCAGCACGGCATTCGAGCGACTACACGCACCCTAACCCAGGCTGCTCCGTCGACCCAGCCCTGGGTTCCGCTGAACCTGTCCCCATGTTGCCGGCCACGATCGCTGATTCGGCCAAAGCGATCACTCGAAGCTTTGTCCATAGAATTTCCGCCCCGAAGCCTCGGCGGACGCTGGCCGGAGCGATGATCACGGCCATTTTGCGGCGGATCCTTTCTGCGATTGCGCGCGACCCGCCTTGAGGGCATGGTATAGCATTCGGACGTGATAACCGGACGTAGGGGCGGGTTTCAAACCCGCCCCTACATCAAATGTATGTCTGGATATCAGGTGCGAAGGCTATCTGCGTGCTTTTGTAATCACCCCATGGGAGTCTCGACCATGATGCGCATTCTCTTGTTTCTCGGTACCAACATCGCCGTGCTGATCGTCATCAGCCTGGTTTTCCGGCTGTTTGGCCTGGACAGCGCGCTCCAGGCCGGCGGCGGCATCAACATGACTTCGCTGCTGGTGATGGCGGCAATCATCGGCTTCTCCGGCTCCTTGATCTCGCTCTTCCTGTCCAAATTCATGGCGAAGCGCAGCATGGGAGTGCAGATCATCGATCAGCCGACCACCCCCTTCGAGCACTGGCTGCTGGACACGGTCGCCCGCCAGGCGCAGCAGGTGGGAATTCAGATGCCCGAGGTCGGGATCTTCGACACCCCGGACCCCAATGCCTTCGCCACCGGCTGGAACCGCAACGCCGCCCTGGTCGCCGTCAGCACGGGGCTCTTGCAGACCATGACCAAGGACGAGGTGGAAGCCGTGATCGGCCATGAGATCAGCCATGTGGCCAATGGCGACATGGTCACCCTGGCCCTGATTCAGGGGGTGGTCAATACCTTTGTGGTGTTCCTGTCACGCATCATCGGAAGCTTGGTGGACTCGGCCTTGCGCGGCCCGAACGACGAGCGCTCGGGGCCCGGTATCGGCTATTTCATTACCTCAATGATCGCCGAAATCCTGCTGTCCTTCCTCGCGACCATGATTGTGATGTGGTTCTCCCGCTACCGCGAGTTCCATGCCGACACGGGTGGGGCGCGCCTGACCAGCCGGCGCCAGATGGCGGATGCCCTGCGTGCCCTGCAACGCATCCACGAGCCGCGCGACTTGCCGGCCGGGGAATTCGCCGCGTTCGGGATCTCCGGACGCATCGGTGGGGGTCTTCAGGCCCTGTTCATGAGCCACCCGCCGCTGGAGCAGCGGATTGCGGCGTTGGAGTCGGGGGCCTGACGTCAGCTTTGATCATCGCTTCGGGCAGCTTCCGCCGATCGCTTAAGGCGGAGATTTGATCCACAGATGTCACAGATGTTGTTTTTCATCTGTGACATCTGTAGGCAAATTCGGGTGCTCGCTTTGACGGGTATGATCAGAACTGATGGGGCCGGGCCTCTCGGTAGGATGGGCAGAGCGAGAGCGATGCCCATCCTCAAGCGTCGCGGTGGTTGGATGGGCATCGCTCTCGCTCTGCCCATCCTACGCGCTGCTACTTCTTATCCTTCTTATCCTCGTCCTTCTTGTCGGCATCCGTCGCGGCAGGCGCAGCCGCCTCATCGGTCTTGGGCGAGACCTTCACCACTTCCTCATTGAGATCGACCACGGCCCCGTCGCGCAGCTGACTCATCTCTTGGCCGAGCTTCTGGCGCTGCACCATCGCGGTCAATTGCGGCTTGGCGTCCTCGAATTTCGGGGGCTCGGCGGTGCGGGTCTCCTGGAGTTCGATGACATGCCAGCCGAACTGGGTTTGCACCGGCTCCTTCGTGTAGGTTCCCGCCTTCATCTTGGCCACTGCTTCGGCAAACGGCTTGACCATCTGATCGGCATTGAACCAGTCGAGGTCGCCGCCACTCTTACCGGTCGGACCCTCTGATTTCTTCTTGGCCAACTCACCGAAATCCGCGCCCTTATCCAACTCCTTGATGACCTTCTTGGCCTCGGCCTCATCCTTGACCAGGATATGGCGCGCCTTGTACTCGGTGCGAGTGGCGTTCTTCTTGACCTCGTCGTACGCCTTCTTCAGCTCGTCATCCGTCACCTGAATGCCACGCGCCATATCCGCCAGGGCCGCATTGGAAAGGACCTTCAGACGCTGGACTTCGAGCGCGGCGGTCACATCCGGCGCATCCTGGAGCTTGCGCTTCTGCGCCTCCTGGGCCGCGACGACCATCGTCATGAATTCGTTGAACGCCTGCTGCTGAAAGGCCGGGTCGTTTTCACCCTGAGCTTCCTGCAGCCGCTCCATGAAAAACATGCGGAACACGTCCAGCGGATAGGCGACACCATTGACGGTGGCGATGGTGACGTTTGCGGGGAGCGCCGCGTCGGCGGCCGGGGCCTTGTCTTCCGCCAAGCAGAGACCGGAAGCGAGCAGGGCACTAATCAGCAGAGATATGCGAGTCTTGAACATTGCTTGAAGTTCCGTCAGTTGATAGCGATCGGTGATTGAAGTCCAGGTCCGCGGAACCTGGGTCCACAAGTTCCACGGGTCCGTCGTCAGTCGGGAAATGAAGCTCCGGCTCAAGCCGGAAAGACCTGTTTGAACGGCTTGACCTGAACCTGCGCATAGACGCCGGCAGCCGCATAGGGATCAGCGCCGGCCCAGGCTTCGGCCGCCTGCAGGTCGGGAAACTCGGCGACGATCAGTGAGCCGGTGAATCCGGCCGGCCCGGGATCTGGGCTGTCGATTGCCGGATGAGGGCCCGCAAGAATCAGGCGACCCGCGTCCTGCAGGGCGTGCAGCCGCTCCAGATGAGCCGGGCGGGCTTGCAGACGGGCCTCAAGACTCCCGGGATGATCAGCAGCGATGATGGCATAGAGCACGTTAGTCGGCCTCCACGGCCTTGGGTTCGTCCTTCATGTGGCGCGCCAGATAAAGGGCCTGGGCAATGACGAAGAGGATGGTCATCCCCATCATACCGAACAGTTTGAAGTTGACCCAGACCTCTTCCCGGCCTTGGGCATCGTTACAGAGGGCCAGCAGGTCACCCGCGTACTGGGCAGCGCAGGTGCTCAGATCGATGGACGTGCTGCCGGTTGCCTGGATCAGCGTCTGCTGGGCCTGATAGAAACCGCTGGCCCAATAGACCACGAGCAGATTGGCGATCCCCGAAACGAGAAAGAACAGCACCCAGGCCCAGTTCAATCGCGTCCAGATGGAGGCCGGCACCACGACCGCGTGCCCCATCATCCGTTCGGTCAGCGGTCGCCCGCCGATCCACTGGCTGCCCAGGAAGACAGCCGCAAACAGCCAATTGACGATCGTTGGTTTCCACATGACGAAGATCGGGTCGCGCAGGGCGATGGTCAAG
Source organism: Lamprocystis purpurea DSM 4197 (assembly GCF_000379525.1). Taxonomy (GTDB): domain Bacteria; phylum Pseudomonadota; class Gammaproteobacteria; order Chromatiales; family Chromatiaceae; genus Thiodictyon; species Thiodictyon purpureum. Next base: position 29,229 of record NZ_KB902507.1, read on the forward strand.
CCCCCGAAGACCACCAACAAGCCCAGGGTCGCCAGGTGCATCCGCTCCACCCGGCGGCGGCGCAGCCAGACCCAGCCGACCTGAATGGCGGCAGCGCCGATCGCCACGCCGGTGGCCCAGTAGATGCCGGCGAACTTGTAGGCAACGAAGAAGAGAATGATCGGGAGCAGATCGAATACGAACTTCATATTCCGGGTTCTTATCGGGTTGCGGTCAGGCCAAGCGTCCGCCACCGTGACGGGATGCGGAGCATAAGACCTTGGCAAAAATTGGTAAAGTCGGGATTTCCCGCGCGCTGAACGGCGCTCAGGCACCCAGATAGGCGGCGCGCACCTTGGGACTGGCAAGCAGGGCCGCCGCGTCGTCCTGGTGAACGATGCACCCGCCCTCCAGAACGTAACCGCGACGGCTGGACTCCAGGGCCAGACGGGCATTCTGTTCGACCAGGAGCAGCGTCATACCCTGATCGGCGATCAAGCGAATCGTCTCGAAAATCTTCTGCACCGCCAGCGGGGCGAGCCCCATGCTGGGCTCATCGAGCAACAGCAGGCGCGGCCGGCTCATCAGCGCACGCCCCAGACTGAGCATCTGTTGTTCACCCCCGGACAGCGTCCCCCCGGTCTGGGCACGACGCTCGTAGAGGCGGGGAAAGAGACCGTAGACGTGCTCCAGGTCGGCGCTGATCCCCGCCCGATCCCGGCGGCTGTACGCCCCCATATCCAGGTTCTCCGCGACCGTGAGGCGGGGGAAGACGCCGCGGCCCTCGGGAACCAGGCTGATCCCGATCCGCGCCCGCGCATGCACAGGCAGGTCGGTCACCGCGGACCCCGCGTAACGGATCGACCCGGCGGCCGCGGGCAGCAGACCGGCCAGTGCGCGTAACGTGGTGGTCTTGCCGGCCCCGTTGGCGCCGATCAGGCAGACCACCTCCCCTTCCTCGACCTGCAGGTCGATCCCTTTGACGGCGCGGATACCGCCGTAGTGGACCGCGAGCCCCTGGACCTCGAGCAAGCTCATGCCGCACCGGCCCCCAGGTAGGCCTCGATCACGGCCGGATCACGCTGCACCTGCTCCGGCGGACCGTCGGCGATCTTGCGGCCGTAATCGAGCACCGCCACCCGGTCGCACAGGTCCATCATCAGCCGGACATCATGCTCGATCAGCAGCAGCGTCACGCCGCGCCCGCGGATCGTCTCCAGCAGCCCCTTCAGCGCCGCGGTCTCGGTATGGTTCATACCCGCCGCGGGCTCGTCGAGCGCCAGAAGCTTCGGTTCGGTGGCCAGTGCGCGCGCAATCTCCAGTCGCCGCTGATCGCCGTACGGGAGATGGCGGGCGAGTTGGTCGGCGCGTCCGCCTAGCCCAACACCGTCCAGCAGGTCCAGTGAACGCTCGCGGATCGACCGCTCCTCGGCCCTGGTCCGCGGGCCGCGCAGCACCGCGCCCAGGACTCCGGCACGGGTGCGGACATGACGCCCGACCATCACGTTCTCCAGCACGCTCATATTGGCGAAGAGGCGGATGTTCTGAAAGGTACGGGCCAGCCCCAAGGCCGCCACCGCGTGTGGTTTGAGCCCGGCCAGCGGCCGGCCTTCCAGGTGGACAGTCCCGGCACTGGGGTGATAGAGCCCGGTGAAACAGTTGAACAGGGTGGTCTTACCCGCCCCATTGGGGCCGATCAGACCGACGATCTCGCCGACCTGGACGGTGAGCGACACCTCGCTGAGCGCGGTCAGGCCGCCAAAGCGTTTGGTTACGGCGCGCGCGGCGAGCAGCGGCTCCCCGCCCCCGCCGCCGTCCCGCTCAGCGCTCGGCGTCATAGAGCGATTCCTGTTCCTGGCGGACCTGATCGGGATTGTCCGGCCGCAGCTCCCGCGCCCGCATCGACGACGGCCATAGCCCCTGGGGCCGGAACAGCATCACCAACACCAGGGCGACACCGAAGAGCAGCATCCGCAGATCGGAAGGGTCGACCGCCACGCGACCGATCAGTTCCTGTTGCAGCGGCCCGACGTAACGCAGCGCCTCCGGCAGCATGGTCAGCAGCACCGCCCCCAGGATCACCCCCGGAATATGACCCATGCCGCCCAGCACCACCATGCACAGGATCATGATGGATTCCATCAGGGTGAATGACTCGGGACTCACGAACCCCTGGAAAGCCGCGAAGAGCCCGCCGCCCAGGCCACCGAAGGTCGCCCCCATGGCGAACGCCAGCAGTTTGACGTTGCGGGTATGGATGCCCATCGCCTCAGCCGCCACCTCATCCTCGCGAATCGCCGCCCAGGCGCGCCCGATCCGCGAGTGCTGGAGTCGGATCGCCGCGAAGATCACGAGCAAGGTCAGCCCCAGGAACAGATAGTAATGGGCGTGGGGACCGGAAATCTGGACTCCAAGAATCTCGATCGGACGGGTGAGCGCATGGCCGCCGATGCGCACCGGGTCGATCATGTTGATGCCCTGGGGGCCGTTGGTCACGTTCACCGGGGCATTGAGATTATTGAGAAAAATCCGGATGATCTCACCGAAACCCAGGGTCACGATGGCCAGATAGTCGCCGCGCAGGCGCAGTGTGGGAGCACCCAGCAGAACGCCGAACAGACAGGCGATCCCGGCGCCCATGGGCAGCAGGGCCCAGAACGGTAAATGCAGTCCGAACTGCGGTGACGCAAGGATGGCGTAGAAATAGGCGCCGACCGCATAGAATGCGACATAGCCCAGATCCAGCAGCCCGGCGAAACCCACCACGATGTTGAGACCCAGGGCCAACATCACGTAGAGCATCGCGAAATCGAGGATGCGTACCCAGGTGCGCCCCAGGCCGGCCTCGACCAGGAACGGCAAGGCGATCAGCAACACCGCCAGGACGCCAAAGGCGGCCCAGGCGATGCGCCGGTCCCGGTACAGTCGGTCAGGCAGCAGTCCAATCATGCCGCATCACGCGCGATCCGCCACGCGCTCGCCCAAGAGCCCGGAGGGCCGGAAGGTGAGCACCAGGATCAGAATCAGAAAAGCGAAGATATCCTGGTAGTGGCTGCCCAGAAAGCCCCCGGTCAAGTCGCCGATATAGCCCGCCCCCAGGCTTTCGATCACCCCCAGCAGCAGCCCGCCGAGCAGGGCGCCGGGGATATTGCCGATGCCCCCGAGCACGGCCGCGCTGAAGGCTTTGAGCCCCAGGATAAACCCCATATTGTAATGGGCGATGCCGTAATAGGACGCGATCAGCAGCCCGGCCACGGCCGCCAGCGCCGATCCCACGATGAAGGTGGCGGCGATCACCCGATTGACATCCACCCCCATCAGCCCCGCCACCTCGCGGTTCTGGGCGGTCGCACGCATGGCGCGGCCGAGACGGGTCCGGTTCACCAGCAACAGCAACCCGCCCATGGTCAGCGCGGCCACGACGAGAATGAGGATTTGAATATTGCTCACCGTGGCCCCTAGCACATCGTAGACCCGCACCTCGATCACCGGCGGGAACGACAGATACTGCCGCCCCCAAAAGATCATCGCCAGGTTCTGCAGGACGATGGAAACGCCGATCGCCGTGATCAACGGGGCCAATCGCGGGGCATTGCGCAGGGGTCGGTAAGCGATCCGCTCCACCAGGACACCGGTCACCACGCACACCACCACCGCCGCGGCCAGCGCCAACGGCAGCGCCAGCGCGACCGGCACCCCGGCGGCGGTGAGCGCGGCGAGCACACTCACCGACACCATGGCCCCGACCATCACGATCTCGCCATGGGCGAAATTGATCAGTTCCAGGATGCCGTAGACCATGGTGTACCCCAGGGCCACCAGGGCATAGAGGCTACCCAGGATCAATCCGTTGATGAGTTGCTGCAGCAGGACGTCCATCGGCGAGCGGCCGGGAATTCGGTGCGCGCGACGGCTACTTGGCCGCGGGTCCGCCGATGGTCTCAACCGGCTGCCATTGGCCGTTCTTCACCTGATAGAGCGTCACCGGACCGTCGCGCAGATCGCCCTTCGCGTCGAAGGCGATCGGGCCGATCACCCCATCGAGTTGGGTCTTGGCGAGTTCCGGCAGGTACTGCTTGGGCTCGGCCGAGCCGGCACGCAGCATGGCCTGGATCAGCACCACCGCGGAATCGTGCGAGAAGGGAGCGTAAATCTGCACCTTGCCGAAGCGCTCACCGAACCGTTTGGTGAAGTCGGCACCGCCCGGCATCTGTTCGAGCGGCAGACCGGGCGAGGACCCGATGGCGCCCTCCGCGGCCGGCCCGGCGAGCTTGATGAACTCGGCCGACTGCATCCCGTCACCGCCCATGAACGGCGTTTTCATGCCGAGAGTGCGCATCTGGCGCATCATGGGGGCGGCCTGGGGGTCCATGCCGCCGAAGACCACCACATCGGGCCGCTTGGCCTTCAGCGAGGTCAGGATCGCGGTGAAATCGGTGGACTTGTCCGTCGTGTATTCGCGTCCGACGACCTTGCCGCCGGAGGCCTCGACGCTTTTCACCACCTCGTCGATCAACCCCTGACCATAGGCGGTGCGGTCGTCGACCACCACCACCCGCTTGCCCAGCCCCGTCGCATACTGACCCAGGGCCTTACCCTGCTGGGAATCGTTGGCCATGAGCCGGTAGGTGGTGTCGAACCCTTGATTGGTATAGGCGACCGCGGTGGAAGCCGGCGACACTTGCGGGACGCCGTTTTCGGCATAGATGCGGGAGGCCGGGATGCTGGCCCCTGAGTTCAAATGCCCGACCACCCCCTTGACGCCCTCATCCACCAGCTTCTGGGCGACCACGGTCGCCGTCTTCGGGTCCGCCTGATCATCTTCCACCAAGAGCACGAACTGCACCGGCTGGCCGCCGATGGTCGGCGTGGACGCGTTGATGGTGTCCACCGCGAGGCGCGCCCCGTTCTCGATATCCTTGCCGAGGTGCGCCTGCGGCCCGGTCAAGGGGGCCACACACCCGATCTCGATCGTCTCGGCAGCGGTCAACCACGCCGGCATTGACCAGGAGGCGGCGCCGAGAACGAAAGCGATCAATAACTTGGAAGTCATAGGTCTACTCCGAATGCTAGTCGGCAAGGTTGACAAAGGCGGGCCACGGCAGCGCATCCGACGATCGCCGCCGCACGGGGGTCCTGCTGGACGGGCATATTACCAACAGAACGCCTGCAACACCTTGGCGATGTGGGTCAGGCCGCGGACGCGCTCTTGGATCCGCCGAGACACAGAGGTGATTCCGGAGCCGCACCGCCCTTGGCGAGCCACTCATCCGGAGTCCAGGCGTGCAGCGCCAGGGCGTGCAGCCCGTGGTCGAACTCCTCGCGCAACAGTCGGTTCAGCGTCCGGTGACGGGCGACCAGACCCTGACCGGCAAACTGATCGCTGACCACCAGGAGCTTGAAGTGCGACTCCGCCCCCGCGGGCACCGCGTGCATGTGACTCTCATCCACCACCTCCAGATGCAGCGGGGTCAGAGCGGTGGTTACAGCGGACTCGATACGGTCGTGTCGATTCATTGGGGTACTCTCGGTGGGTCGGCATGACAGCGGTGCATGACCGGTCAGGTTCGGCGAAGCTGGGTATTCGGGGCGAGCACACGTTGATAGCGTTCGCACCTGATATCCAGACAGACCTTCGTGTAGGGGCGGGTTTGAAACCCGCCCCTACGTCCGGTTATCACGTCCGAAGGCTACTTAGGTCCGCGCGACGCTGGATCGGGTCGGGCGAAACGTGAGGCCGACGCGCCCACTCGGCAAGCCGTCTCTTGACGGCTTCCTGAGCGCCGGCGAATCCCAGGATGAGATTCTGCGTCAGTATCCGTCCCTTGAGCCGGCGGACATCGACGCCTGCCTGCGCTTTGCCGCGGAGCTGATGGCCCACCGTTACACCCTACAGCGAGTGGCCTGATGCCGCGCTTTCTGAATGAGGGGAGGAACCCCAACAAGTCAAGCCGTCGTCCACAGAACGCATCTCACGCCAAGGCGCCAAGCACACCAAGGAGAGCGCCATCCTGCGGTAACCCCAACTCCGCGAGCGCCTCCGGTTTCGATATCGCCTTGAAGAACCTTGGCGTCTCGGCGCCTTGGCGTGAGACATTCCGGGTCTGAGCCAATCCGGTGCGGCGGATGCGCCCACTTAGTCGCAATTCGCCACCAGTGTCAATACCTTCGGCGCGACATCTCGGCTCTGCTCGACCAGGTCGAGATCGACCCGGATCACGACGACAAAGCACTGTGCCGCGCGGATGCGTGAGGTATACCTGGAGCGGCAATGCGGCGCCGCGAGACTAATCCCCGCGGACTTCGATATGGTCCGACAGCAGCAGGTCCTGCGTCGCCGTGACCACGGCCTGTAAGGGTCCGATCAAGGACGGCTGGGCTATCGACTCGCGGGTGACCCCCTCCGCCCGGCCGTAGAGGCTCAGCCGCAGGTGTTCGACTGTGCGGACATGCAGTTGCAGGTCGGTCAGGATGTGTTCGAACTCGCTGCGGGTCGGGGCCGTGCCCAGTGCCTGAAACAACTCGGCAAGGGCGCCGAACAGCGGCAGCGCCTCCGCGCCCAGACCGAATTCCGCGGGCGCGTACGCGATCTGCTGTTCGGACACCCGCCCGACCCAGACGCGAAAACTCGCTTTTTGAATGGCGTGGTAGAGCGGGGTTTCCGAAATCAGGAACAGCAGCAGATGACGCGGGTTGGCGAAATACCGACCGCCGCGCACCTCCCAGAAGCAATCCGCGATCAGCCGATGGATACGGATATGCTCACGGAAATCAGCGGCCTGGAGTTGATCTAGGATCAAGACCGTCGGCTCACCCTCGCTTTGGGCGCAGGCCTCGCTGACCTTTTGGTCCAGCGCGTCGATGGGCGGTTCGGTCCGACCCAGTTCGTCCTGGCTGGGCGGCAGGATCACCTCCGGCAGGGCCGGATGGGCCTCGGTGAAGTCCAGATAGAGACAGTGGGGAAACTCCAGCGCGCGCGCCAGCGCGGTGGCGAAGGCGGTCTTACGGCGCTCCCCGTCACCTTCGATAGCGAGCGTGCGCAGCATGCGGGTCGGGCCTTCGAGCACGCAACGGACCTGGAACTCGTAGTCGTCGTTCGACTCGAATCCGCACTGGGCCATCTTTTCGCGCAAGCTCGGCATATCCATGATGATAACCCGGTTGCGGGGGATTGGGGAGCGGTGACCAGCCGCGGCGGTTGCGCGCATTCGGTCGCCGTGACCGGTGGCGGGACCCCGTCCTCACGGTCTATCGCTGTCAGAATATCTTACACTCGCCTGGCTCCCGAAGGCTGCAAGGCTCCTGTTTTCATGCTAGATATATGATTAAAAAGAGTATTTACGTTGGTGGCGCGATTCATGCTTTTGTTCTCGGCAAGATTGCCGCCATCGGCTTAGTCCACTGGACATCCAGATTGACGCTATGAACAGATCGTTTTCGCTGGCCCTTGCCGCGACCAGCCTTCTCGCCGCTTGGTCAGCTCAGGCTCTGGTCATTGACGGGTTCAACGAACACGAGATGCTTCTTGTGGCAAACGCCCCCGGAAGCAATCTGGGAATCGGCGAGCCGGTCGATGATGTTATCGGCGGCGCCCGCAAGTTCAATGTAACGAATGTGACGGGTGCAACCGCAAGCCGGACTGCCGCCGCCCTGATCGATGAGATCGACGACCTGACGCCGGGCGGCTCCAACCTGCTGTCGGTCAGCAATGCCGACCGGGTCGACAGCACCGTCACCGTGATCTGGGATGGCACGACCAATGACCCGTTTTTAGTGAACACGACGGGTTTAGGCGGCGTGAACTTGTTGGCGGATAATGATACCGGATTCCTGTTCACCATCCCGACCATCGATCAGAACGTCGAATTGGCCCTGACCATCTGGGATCTCGACAACAACAACCACACCTACGTCTATCAGTTCCCAGCTCCCATCGATCGGTTTTTTATCCCTTTTGCCGAGTTTACCGGGATTGACTTCGAGAGCGTTGGTGCTATCCGACTGGTGCTTGACGGCCCGCAGGCTTGGGACGGCTCGGTCGATCTTTTCGAAACCGGCAGCCCCGCCCCGTCGCCTGGAACCTTGCTGCTGTTGGGCGCAGGATTACTGGCACTGGTCCGCCGCGGCAAGCGCTCCGGGTCACACCGCTGATCGGAAACCTCCTATCGAAACGCGCTTGCCGCTCAAAGGCAGACGCCATGTCTACCTCGCGTGTTTTGGATTCGCGCCCCTGAGTTTTCGCCAGCCTTCCGCCTCGAGCCGACCGTTACCTCGCCCGGCCATGCTCCTGCCTGCGCGCCTTGAAGGCGGACGATAATCCTTCGCGATCTGGTATAGGATTCTTGGGCAAGCGCCTTAGCGGCCTCGATGCGGGGTCGCGGCAGGTGCCGCGTCGCTTTCACACCTGGGGTTTTACCTGCTATGTCGTTCATCGCCAGCCTGCGCTTGGCCCTGACTGCCGCGCTTGTCACGCCCTTGCTGTTGCTTCATGCAATCACGGTTCGCGCGGACGTCATCGGCGACGCCATGTCCTCTTGGCACGCGGGAGATGCGCGCACCGCCATGATTCTGCTTAGAGATCATCTGGAGCGTCACGGCTCCGACGCCGCCGCCCGCCTGCTGCTGGGACGCGTCTATCTCGACCAGTCGGCAGGAGCGGCCGCTGAACAGACGTTGCAGCGGGCCTCAAGAGATGGGGGTTTCGCGGCGGCGGACCATCAGGTCGAGTTGGCCGAGGCGCGCCTGCTGCAAGGCAAGTTCACGCAGATCGTCGAAGATCCCGCGACCTTGGCCGCCTCGGATCCGGCCGATCGGGCGCAACTGCACGCCATTCGGGGTGAAGCCTATCTCGCGCTGGGCCAACAGGAACAAGCCGACACCGAGTTCCACATGGCCTTGGGGTTCGTCCCAAACCACGCCCGGACCCTGCTGGGTCAGGCCAAGCTTGCGCTGACGCAGGGCAATAAGGAGCGCGCGCGGGAGTTCCTGAACCAGGCCGTGGCGCTCCACCCGCAGGATGCGCGGGTCTTGGAGTCGCTTGGTGAGGTTCAGTTCGGTGACGGACAGTTCGGCGAAGCCGACGCGGCCTTCACCCAGGTGATCGCCTACGGCCGCAGCGACTGGATGGCCCAGTACAAGCGCGCCATGACCCGCCTGGAGCTTGGTCAACTGGATCAGGCCGCGGCGGATATCGCGGCAGCCGCCAAGCAGAGTCCCAATTTTCCGGGGCTCAGCTATGCCCGCGGCATTCTGCTGCTCAAGCAAGAACAACCGGAACAGGCCCTTGCAGACCTCCTGCTGTACTTGCGCGAGCGGCCCAAGGACCCCCAGGCGGCCTATCTGGCCGGAACCGCGCTCTACCAACTGGGCCGTTACCATGAGTCGGAGGAATATCTGGAACGCGCCTACCGCGCCGCTCCGGCAACACCGACCCGCGCCGCCGCCCTGGCGGCCGTGCGGCTCGCGAATCAGGATTTCGCGGGTGCCGAGGCTGTGTTACGGCCCTTGGCCGATCAGCCGGACGCGCCCCCCGGAATCCAGGAACTCCTGGGTCAGGCGGTCCGGGGCCAGGGGCGGGCGGCTGAGGCGCGCGACCTCTTGACCACGGCGGTCACCGCAAGTCCTGATGGCGCCATAACCCGCTTGCGGCTTGCCGAAGCCATGCTGGCGGCCGGGGATCCGGTCGGCGCCGAGCCGGAACTGCGGGCGGTGCTGCAGGCCAGCCCAGGGAATCAAATCGCACGGCTGATGCTGATCCGTATCTACCTGGAGAAGCCGGACCCCAAGGCCGCACTGACCGAGGCCGAGAGCCTGATCGCCATCGCTCCGAAAGATCCCCGCGCCCTGAACGCCCTGGGCCTTGCCCATCAGGTCAACGGTGACCCGGCGGCGGCACGCGGCGCCTTTGCGCGTGCGTTGGAGAGCGAACCCGGTTTTGCCGACGCGGCCTTCAATCTGGTCGCCGCCGCGCGGCGCGAGCCTGATCCCCAGGTCGCCGGGGCTCTGTGCGAACAGGTGCTGGCCGCCCAGCCCGGGCACACCAACGCCTTGCTGCTGCTGGCCCAACTCGAGGTCACGGCGGGCCGGCGCACGGCCGCGCTCGAACGGCTGAGTGAGGCGCTCGCCAAGGATGCGGGGAACCTGGCCCTGCGGCTCAACCTCGCGCGCGGCTATCTCGCCGCGGGCGCGATCCCGGCCGCACAGCGCATCCTCAAAGACCGACCGCAGTCCGCGGCCGCCGACCCCACCTTTCTGATGGTGCAGGCGCAAGCCGAGCTGGCGGCCGGTCAGACCCGCGAGGCCGTCCAGACCCTGGAAACCCTGATTCAGTTGCAGCCGGATTCGGCGCCGGCCCACTTCCTGCTCGCCGCCGCCTATGCCGCCGGCAATAGGGTCTTGGAGATGCAATGGCAGTTACTGGAAGGCTACCGGATCGATCCCAAATCCCCACTGGCGGCGACAACCCTCGATCGCGTGGCTGCCGCTATACCGGATTCGCCGTTCAAAGACCTTCTCGTAAACACGCTGCGAGATCAAGCCGGCGCCGGCGCCGCGATCCTCCTGTTGCAGGCCCGTCTCTTACTCGCCGCGGAGCATTACCCGGACGCCCTGCGATTATTCGGGGACTTGGTGCAGGCGAGGCCGGACGATCGGGCGCTTTTCATGGAGTTCCTGAATGCCCAGGTCAAGGCCGATGAACTCTTCCCCGCAAGCCAGGCCGCCCAGGCTTGGGTCGGCGCCCATCCCGACGATCGTGAGGCCCGCGCTCTGCTGGCCCAGATCGATGCCCGGCGTGGGCGGGTCGCGCAAGCACTCCAGGCCTACCGTGAACTGCTGCGGGAAGAACCGCAAAACGCCCAATACAACAACAACCTGGCAATGCTGCTGATCGATCGGGAGCCGGCCGGGGCCGTCACCTCCGCACGGGCGGCCGCCGCGGCGGCACCGCAGAACCCGGCGGTGGCGGACACCCTGGGTCTGGCGCTGCTCGCCGCCGGTGACACCCGGGGCGCGGTGCAGGCACTGGCCAAGGCCTATGCCGCCCTGCCCAAGGAACCCACCGTCGCCTTCCACTACGCGCGCGCCCTGGCGGCGGACGGCGATCCGGCCCAGGCCCAGACGGTGTTACTGACCATCACGGATCTCGCGTTTCCGGAGCAGGTGCAAGCCCAGGAGTTGCTCAAACAGCTTGCGCCCTGAACAGCCGCGGCTGCCGCGGACGGTCCGCATAGCGGACCCTACGGTAACGTCGTGACCCGTAGGGTCCGCTGTGCGGACCGGACCGCCCGCCGTGCAGATCGCGCGATGGCAGGTTTTATAGCCTTCGTACCTGATATCCAGACAGACCTTTGGTGCAGGGGCGGGTTTGAAACCCACCCCTACGTCCGGTTATCACGTCCGAATGCTCTATGACCAAGGCCCGCCCGCCGGACTCAGGCGGCCGGCAGCACCATGGGGCTGCGCTTTTTCGGGTTGGCCCGAAACAGCACGGCAACATTGCCGATGCGGGTGACGAGCTCCGACCCGGTGCGCTCGACCATCGGGGTGAGGATGGCGTCGCGCAGCGCCCGGTCCCCGACGTTGATCTTGACCTTGAGTAACTCATGGTGACTCAGCGCCAGTTCGAGCTCGGCCAGTACCGCCTCGGTGAGTCCCGCCTGACCAACCATGACCACCGGTTTCAGTGGATGGGCCTCGCCCCTGAGCCAACGCCGCTGCGCCGGGGTGATCGCCGGAGTGATCGAGCTTGAGATCGCCATCATGAGTCTGTATCCGTTAGTCGCGCCGATGCGTTGAGTCCGCCGCCGGACGCGGCGGTGACTTGCGCAGTGGCCCTGATTATAGCCGCTACGGATGTGACCCTTGGCAACCTTGGCCGGCGAAAACCCGGCGCGGCCTCGATCACCGTTTCGGCCACGCGGCATCGTAGAGTGGACAAGCGTAGCGCAGTCCACCAGCGGCGGCACGGGATTCGGTGGACTGCGGTAACGCTTGTCCACCCTACGGCCCTGGACTCCAAACGAGCGCCGCTGGCCGGAACTGATGATCAAGGCCCGCAGGCCAGAACACAGGTTTACGCCGGGTCAGTCGGTTCGGGAACCGGTGCCGGCGCGGGGGTAAAGAGGTCGGCACTGACCTGATCGAGCTGCTGATAAACCCGCCGCACCCAGACCTTCACCCGCTGGCGGTCCATGAGGCCCAGGCCGGAGTCACGGTTGTGGGTCGCGGCCCACAGACTGGTGCCCTGATGGTCGATCTTACGCATGGTACCGGCGTGCAGTTCCGGCAGCTCGATGACCGCCGCCCCCAGCCACTGGGCACGGGTCCGGACCGGGGACGACTCGAAGGCCGAGAAGTCCTTGCCGCGGCCATAGTTCTTCACCACCACATAGGAAGCCGCATGGTTGTAACGCTCGAACAGGGCGTCGAGCAGGGCGATGCCGTCGGCGCCGTCGTCGAGCACATGCCAGAACACCACCGGAACCTGCTCGTCCGCGGCCAGGCTGAGCAGATCGTTCTGCTCGATCCAGCGGTGCAGCGGCAGCGAGGTCTGGGCGGCCAGGTCCACCAGGACATCCTGGTCGGCCGCCAGTGCGGCCTCCATCAACTGATCGGCGCTCTCGAACTCATCCAGCGCGATGGGCCGGCTGAAACCCGCGTAGAAGCGCAGCAGGGCGCCATGGGAACGGTCGGTATCGAAGGCGGTAAAGGGACGCTGGTGATCGATGTGATACTGAGTCAGGAGTCGCGCCAGGACGGACTTGCCGACCCCACCCTTCTCACCGCCAACGAAATGGATCTTGCTCATGCTGCCGCCTGTCTGTGTGTAAATGGACTCGGCGAGCGGAGACTCGCCGGGGCCGCATGGTAGAGCCTCACGCGGCCGGCTGCCAGCAGCCGGAGTGCTCTTCAGCATGAACCGGTCTTGACCATGGTTCCGGCCAGTGCCCGGGAAGCGCGTACTGAAGGCTCCCGTCCCCCGTGGGAGCGGCGTCCCGCCGCGATGCGGTGCCGCGGGTGACCTCGAACGCTGCGGCTGCGCGCCAAGCCCCATCGCGGCGGGACGCCGCTCCCACGGGGTCGCTACGCGACTTTCACGGCAAAATCCCCGACGACCGACGACCGACGACCGACGGATCGTCTCAATCCTCGAAGCGGCCGACACCCGGTATGTTCACCTGGTGCTCGTCAAAGTCTCCGGTATCCGCCCCGCGGTGACAGGCCTGACAGTTGCCGAAGCTGCCGACCTTCGGGTTGTCCTTGACGTAGCGCGCCGGAACCTCGTCGTGTTTGCGCTGAAAGTACGCCGTTTGGGTGATCCGCGGCGGTCCCTCGCCCTGGATCGGCCGCGCGGCGAAGGCCCGCGAGCGGACCCGGTCGTTGCGGTCCGCGGCATTGCCCTCGAGGTAGGCGAGCAGTTCGGCAGTGACCGCCTGTTCCAGGGTGGCGTCGTCACCGAAGTGATTGTCCAGCGTGCCCATGACCTGCGCCCAGGACGCGGCGGGCAGCAGCCCCGGCTGGTAGGCGAAGTGGCAGCCGCCGCATTCGGCGCGATAACGCGCATTGGTTACCGGGGCCAGGTCGCCGCGGGCCATCAGGCCCTTGCCTTCACGATGGCCCTTGCGGTCGTGGTCGTCATCGTCGTGCCCGCTCCAGGCGAGACCGCTCGCCCCGAGGGCGATCAGGGCCGCGCCCGCGGCGGCAATGAATGCCTTGCTCATCAGTCCGATCTCCGGTTGTTGCATCTCACAGGGACTGGATATACCGCACGAAGTCGCCTTTCTCCTGGGGCGTACAATCGCGTCCCAGGGTCCAGCGGCAGTTGCGGCCGAACCACTTCTCCACCTTGGCGGGATCCGTCAGCCGCTCGGAATTGGCGGAGACGGCCAGGGGCTCGATGGGTTTGCCGGTCGTCGCATGTTTTCCGGGCTTGGTCAGATCCGTTCCGTGGCAAGTGACACAACTGCGCTGTTCGCCAGCCCCTTCCGGTTGATGCTTCGTGGTCCAGGCCCGCGCGCCGGCGGCGGCGCTGAAGGGACCGGCGCCCTGCCCCTGGTAGGTCGCGATCAGGTCGTCGCCGGTGGCCGCGGACACCAACTGGGTGCCCAGCCCGAGGCCGACGGCCAGTGCGAATACACTTATTGGTTTCACAGTCATTGCGATGCTCCTCTCTTGTAACCATCGATCATGCCGCGGATCAGGTTTTCGCGGTGTTGCAGGCTGGCCAGGACGACTCCCAGCACGTGCAGGGGGATCAGGAACAGGGTCGCGTAGGCGATAAACTCATGGACCTCCTTCAGATCATGCGCCGTCGTCGCCGAGACCCCCCGCAGATAAGGCGCCAGGGGTCCGGCGAACTCCCCGGCACCCAGCACGGCCATGCCGGTGACGGCGGTGGCAGTGACGCCCGTGAGCAGCGCGATCACCATCGCCGCACCAGCCGGGTTGTGACCCAGATAGCGGTCGGCCCGACCGCGCAGGACATCCCCCAGATAGGCCAGGGTCACCCGCGGGCCGCACACGAAATCCCACCAACGGGCGTGGCGCGGACCGATCAGGCCCCACAGCAACCGTGCACCGATCAGGGCGAGCGCGGCATAGCCGGCCCAGGTGTGGAGTCCCAGCAGTTCATCCTCGGTCAGAAACGCAATCAGCACGGCGGCGCCGAGCGCCCAGTGGAAAAAGCGGACAAAGGGATCCCAGACGCGTACCCGATCCGCCGACGGCGTCGCGGTAGCGCGCGGGCCCTGATGGCCGGCGACAGGTTCATTGGTGTTGCTCATGGCGGTCGATCGCTCCCGGTAGGTTTGGCTCCTGGTTCGATACGAGTCTCGATCCAGCGCTTGGGCACAGCATGCCGGACTGGCCATGAACGCCGACTGAGCGGGACTGTCAGCGGATCGACAGGATAGATTGGCCTACAATCAAGGTTATGCAGACACATCACTTTCGCCTGATCCTTGGTTTGCCGCTGCTGCTGGCAACTGGATGGTCCGCCGCCTATGGTCGTGCACATGACTGGGAAGACGACGATCACAGCCACGACCGCGCCCGACGGGCCACCGAACGCGGTGAGATCCTCAACCTGTCCGAGGTCTACACCCGGGTCGCAGCCCAAGTCCCAGGCCGCGTATTGGAGGCGGAACTGGAGCGGGAGCACGGGCGCTGGGTCTATGAACTGAAGATCCTGGACCCGCGCGGTCGGCTCCAGGAGATCGAACTGGATGCGCGCACCGGCGCGATCCTGGACCATGAGGAGAAAGAGTGATGCGCATCCTGGTGGTCGAGGACGATCCCCGCACCGTCGATATCCTGATCCGCGCGTTGACCGCCGCCGGTTATCTGGCGGACCACACGGGCGATGGTGAAGACGCCTGGTTTCGCGGCGATACCGAACCCTACGCGGCGGTCATCCTGGACCTGGGGCTGCGGGGCATGGATGGGCTCGCGGTGCTCAAGCGCTGGCGCGCCGCCGGCCGCGACCTGCCGGTGCTGATCCTCACCGCCCGTGGCGATTGGAGCGAGCGCGTGGAGGGGATCGATGCCGGTGCCGATGACTACCTGCCCAAGCCTTTTCGGGTGGAAGAACTGCTGGCGCGCCTGCGCGCCATTCTGCGGCGTGCCGCCGGGCAGACCTCGCCGGTCCTGCGGGCCGGCGGGCTGGCCCTGGACACCCGGCAAATGGGAGTGACCCTGGACGGCATCCCCATCCATCTCTCGCCTCAGGAGTACCGGCTGCTGTGTGTCCTGCTGCACCACAAGGGCTCGGTGGTCTCGCAAGGCGAACTGGCCGATCAAATCTACGCCGACGGAATCGAGCGCGACACCAACGGCGTGGAAGTCCTGGTCGGCCGGCTGCGCCGCAAACTCGGCGCCGACCTGATCCAGACCCGCCGCGGCTTCGGGTACCTGGTGGACGATCCCGAGCAGGCATCCACTCAAAACAACGATGATGCGTAACGCGTCGGTAATGCGTAAAACAACGAATACACTCGTTGTCGTTGTCGTTGTCGTAATCGAGGCACGACGCACGCGGCTGGGGTAGCCGCTTCGCAGGCTTGCAGGCGGCCTTGGATCGATCCGGAATCCGATAACGATTACGACAACGACAACGACCTAGACACCAAGGTTTTCACTAATGGACATGTTTAACTTGTTAGTGAACCCTTCCTTAGCGGCCGCAACACGATGACCCGCCGCTCCCTGCGCTTTCGACTGCTCCTGGCGGCCGCCCTGTCAATCACCTTGGCCTTGGTCGCCGCCGGGGTCGGACTCACGGCGCTGTTCGAGCACCATGTGACGCGGCGGCTGGAGGCGCAGCTCGACGAGACCCTGGGCCAGATCCTGGGTCACCTGGAGGCCACTGCGGGAGGACGCCTCCGGTTCGACCTGGCCCTGGCCGATCCGCGTTTCCAGACCCCGTTGAGCGGACTCTACTGGCAGATTCAGGACGAGGACCGGCCGACCTTGCTGCGCTCACGTTCGCTTTGGGATGTCGTACTGGACCTGCCCGCGGACACCCTGCCGGATGGGGCGCTACACCGTCATCAACTGCCCGGACCCGCCGGTCAGTCGCTGCTGGTTCTCGAGCGGGGGGTGCTGTTCCGGATCGGGTCAGACGAGCGGCGGGTGCGGGTCGCGGTCGCGCTGGACCGGCGGGAGTTGGCCCAAGCGAGCCGCGACTTCGCCGCCGACATTGTCCCCTATCTGGTGTTGCTGGGCGCGGTGCTGGGCCTGGCCGCCTGGGGCCAGGTCCGCATCGGCCTGGCCCCGCTGGACGCCGTGCGCCGGGGTGTGCGCGCCATCCGCTCGGGCGAGGCGCAACGCCTGCCGGCCGATTACCCCGACGAGGTTCAGCCCCTGGCTGAAGAAGTGAACTCGCTGCTCGATGCGCAGGCACGGGCGATCGAGCGTGCGCGGGCCTGGACCGCTGACCTGGCCCACGGCCTGAAGACCCCGCTGGTGGTTCTCGCGGCCGATGCCGAGCGTCTGCGCGACCTGGGTCAATCCGAGTTGGCGGACGATCTGGACGGACTGGCCCAAACCATGCGCCGACGCGTGGATCGGGAGTTGATCCGCGCCCGTGTTCGGGCACGGGCCGGCGCCCGCGCCGACGCCCGCGAGAGCGTTGGCCCCGCGCGCCGGGCCAATGAGCCGGGGGCCGATCTGCCCGACACCCTGAGCCGCGTGGTCCGCGCCCTGGAGCGCACCCCCAACGGGTCACGGCTGCACTGGGATCTGGACTGTCCCGACCGGCTCGCGGTGGCGATCCTCCCGGAAGACCTGACCGAACTCCTGGGCAACTGTCTGGAAAACGCGTCCAACTGGGCCAACACGCGGGTGCTGGTGCGGACCGAGACCGGCGACCGCATCAGGGTGCAGATCGAGGACGACGGCCCCGGTGTCCCGGAAGAGGCGCTCAAGAACCTGGGCCAGCGCGGCCTGCGGCTGGACGAGCGCACCCAGGGCTCCGGTCTGGGCCTGGCCATCGCGCAGGACATCTGCGACGCCTACGGTGGCGACCTGGCCTTCAGCCGCGCCGACCTGGGCGGATTCGCGGTGACCCTGCACCTGCCCGGTCGGGGCGCCTGAAGCCCTCAGCGCGGCGGCGGAAACAGAACCGCGGCGCCTGGCGCGGCCATCCCGACCGCCGAGCGGCCGAGGCTACGCGCGGGCAACGCCGAGAAAACGTCACCGTCGGCCGTCCACCCGAGCGGCCTTAGGGTAAACTGCGGATCATCTCGCGAGGCTGGGCCACTCCGACACCCGCGCCGTCGCCGATCACCAACATCCTGTCCCCTAAACCTGGTCGAAGAGGTGTCACATGGCCACTCCCAATTATGCGTTCGAGAAGCGTCAACGAGACCTTGCCAAGAAGCAGAAAAAGGAAGAGAAGCGCAAGCGGAAAACCACACCCAGTGACGACCAACCGCAAGTGGTTGAGGAAACGGACGACCAAACGGCTGCGCACGCGGTCGAGCCGCAATCGGACGACGACGACAAGCCGAGCACCTGATCCGGTGAAAGCGGCTCGAACCTGGCCGCACTGTCCGCTGCCAACCCCTCTTGTCGGGAGTTGTCAGCGAACCGTCAGCACTGTGGGTCCATAATGCCGCTCGGCAGAGGCTGCGAAGCGCACGCGCACTAAGGAGCAGAAACCCATGGGTCAGGAAACGGACAACGACTGTTCCCCCCGCGGCCTCGCCGCCCATCTGCTTCCTTTCACCGACCCAACAGCGCACCAAGGAGATTCATCATGCGTTTGAAAGCCACTCTGCTGCTCGGCAGTCTCATGACCCTCAGCGTCGCCAATCCGTCTCTCGCGGCCGATTGGCAGGCTTTGCCTGATCAAGCCCCGTTCCCGGCGGATAACCCTCCGAACGAAGCCAAAATCGAACTCGGCAAGATCCTGTTTTTTGATCCGCGGTTCTCCGAGCACGGCACCCTGTCCTGCAATTCCTGCCACAATGTGATGGCCGGCGGGGACGACAACCGCCCCAACTCCATCGGCATGCACGACGCCCGCGGCGGGCGGAGCGCACCGACCGTCTGGAACGCGGCCTTTTACTCGGTTCAGTTCTGGGATGGGCGCGCCGCCACCCTGGAGGATCAGGCGAAGGGACCGGTGGCCAACCCCATCGAGATGGGCATGGCAAGCCTGGACGAAGCCATGGCCCGGGTCGCCAAGATTCCCGGTTACCAGCCGCTGTTCGAGGCCGCCTTTCCGGGCGAGACCAACCCGGTCACCGGCGACAATGCAGTCAAGGCGATCGCCGCCTTCGAGCGCACCCTGATCACCCCCAATTCGCCCTATGACCGCTATGTGAAGGGCGACGCTACCGCCATGACCGAACAGCAAATCCGCGGCATGGAGACCTTCGACACCCTGGGCTGCACCTCCTGCCATTCCGGGGCCAACTTCAGCGGCCCGACGCTGCCCATCGGAACGGGCTTCTTCATGAAGTTTCCCACCTATCCGGGCAGTGCCTATGACGCCAAGTACAAGCTGACCAAGGATCCGGGCCGCTACGAGGTCACCAAGAAGGCCGCCGACCGGCACCTGTTCCGGGTACCGACGCTGCGCAACATCGCCCTGACGGCACCGTACTTCAACAACGGCCAGGTCCCCACCCTGGACATGGCAGTACAGGTCATGGCCAAGGTCCAGTTGAACAAGGACCTGACCGAGGCCCAGACGGCGGACCTGGTGGCCTTCCTCAACGCGCTGACCGGCGAGTTCCCGGAGATGGCGCTGCCGCGGCTGCCGGGAACGCCGAACATGAGCGTAATCCCGCCGGTTGACCCGCACCTGAAGGTCAAAGCGCATCGTTAAGCGCTTCTCGTTCCCACGCTCCAGCGTGGGAATGCAGTCCGGCCGCTCCAGCGGCCCGTGGCACCACGCGACGCCTTCCGTGTCGCGCTTGCTCCCTCGCTGGAGCGCGGGAGCCGGATCAAACAAGTCCATGAGTGAACGTCTTTGGCGTCTCGGTCGTTGTCGTTGTCGTAATCGAGATGATATTTCCGACTCGTTATTGATTGCGATCATGCTCCGCCACGATAGAGTTGTGCGGGATTTGCATCAACGAATCGTGCCATCGCCTCCTCAATTGAGGAGGCTTCCGAGATCAGTCCCTCCTTCCCGATCGGGAGAGCACTGTTGGCAGCGTTATAGCCAGGCTCCGCCATCCGCCGATTCCCGACCCATGCCGCGCCGCCTCTCCTGCGAAACGGTGCCTTCGCCCGCGGCGGATTGGTATTCTCAAGACCTGTGATCGCATGTGCATTCATCGGTTCGCGCTCCTATCGTTGCGTTGAAAGCGACCCGGCCGCGGCTGATCGCGACCTTGAGTGCAGCCTAACGCCACGCGGTTGACCACACCCTGTGCGGCCTTGTCAGCGAACCATCAGGCAACGCGACACCGCAAAAACCAAAGGAACATCAGCCACCCCGGAAGATGAATGTCCCCCGTGGGAGCGGCGTCCCGCCGCGATGGGTGCCGCGGTGACCTCGAACGGGTAGGACTACGGCCCGCCCCATCGCGGCGGGACGCCGCTCCCACAGGGTCGCTGCGCGACTTTCACGGTAAGGCTCGACCTCCGGTCTTCTTGCGGCCGGAACGACGACTAAGGTCCGCCTTCACACCTGATATCCGAACAGGACCTTGGCGCAAGGCGGGTTTAAAACCCGCCCCTACATCCGATGATCACGTTGGATGCCTATACTGCTTACAAATAGGACCGCGGCGCGAGCAGCGCCCATGGCGTTGCGGACCGAGGCAGCGCAGTCGCATCACCGACCGACAAACACCCTCGGGACCCTGCGCCCTGCCGGTGAACCGCAACGGTTTCAGGCAATCCACAAGGGGTCATACCATGCACCTCAATGAATCCTCCACGCCCATTGGCTGCATCGGCTGCGATGCGGCCGGGACCCTTCCAGGGCTCTTCCGGCAGCGGGTCGCGCAGTCCCCCGCGGCGGTCGCCTACCAGCAGTTCGAGGACAAGACCTGGCGCGATTACACCTGGTCGGAGGTCGCGGCACGCGTCGCACGCTGGCAACAGGGACTGGCGGGCGAAGGGCTGCAACCCGGCGACCGGGTGGCGCTGAGCCTGCGCAATAGTGTCGACTGGGTCTGTTTCGACCAGGCCGCACTTGGTCTCGGCCTGGTCCCGGTGCCCCTCTACATCACCGACAGCCCGGACAATCTGGCGCATATCCTCGGCGATTCCGGGGCCCGTTTGCTGCTCCTGGACTCGGACCGCCGCTGGTCGGCCCTCGCCTCCAGGCGTCAATCCTTCCCGGAGCTGCGGCGGGTGCTCTGTCTGCTGCGCGAGGTCCCCACCGAGGATGAGAGCGTCCGGTACCTCACCGACTGGCTGCCGGACACCGCAACCGCTGGGCCGGAGCGGGTCACGGCACCGGACACCCTGGCCACCATCGTCTACACCTCGGGAACGACCGGGAGACCCAAGGGGGTGATGCTGTCGCATCGCGGCATCCTCTGGACGGCGGAGGCCGTGCTGCGCCGCATTCCGGCCTGGCCCACGGACAGCTTCCTCTCCTTCCTGCCGCTGGCGCACGGTTTTGAGCGAACGGTCGGCTACTACCTGCCGATGATGGCGGGGAGCCGGATCAGCTTCGCACGCTCGGTCGAGTTATTGCGCCAGGATCTGCTGATCGTGCGCCCGACCGTGTTGCTCGCGGTGCCCAGGGTGTACGACAAGATCTACCTGGCCATCCAGACCCGGCTTGGCGAACGGGGTCTCAAACGGCGGCTGTTCGACACCACCGTCGACCTGGGTTGGCGACAATTCCGCGCGCGCCAGGGGCAGGCCCCGGCGCTCGGAGTGGTTCAGCGCCTGACCTTGCGCCTGCTGCGGCGCCTGGTCGCCGCGCAGGTGCTGGATCGGCTCGGCGGTCGCCTGCGGGTCGCCGTCAGCGGCGGTGCGCCCCTCTCGCCGGTGGTGGCACGGTTCTTCATCGGGCTCGGACTGCCGCTCACCGAGGGCTACGGGCTCACCGAGACCTCCCCCGTGCTCAGCAACACCCGGCCGGAGGACTGCATCCCAGGTTCAGTCGGCCGCCCCTTGCCCGGATTGGAAGTCCGTAGCGGACCGGCGGATGAATTGCTCGTGCGCACGCCGGGAATGATGCTGGGTTACTGGAACCACCCCGAGGCGACGGCGGGCATGATCGACGCGGACGGGTGGCTGCGCACCGGCGATGTGGCGGAGGTGCGGGATGGCTACCTCTATATCCGCGGACGATTGAAGGAGATTCTGGTCACCTCGGCGGGCGAGAAGGTGTCCCCCGTCGAAATGGAGATGGCCCTGACCATGGACCCGCTGTTCGCTCAGGCCATGGTCCTGGGCGAGGGACGCCCCTATCTGGCGGCCTTGCTGGTGTTGGAGCCGGACCTCTGGACACCCCTGGCCGAGGGTCTTGGGCTCGATCCGCGGGCACCGACCGCGCTGCAACACCCGACGGCCGTCGCTGCCATCCTGGCCCGGGTGCGGGAGCGTCTCCGGCCGTTCCCGGGCTACGCACAGGTGCGCGCGGTGCACCTGAGCCTGGAGCCCTGGACCATCGAGAATGGTCTCATCACGCCGACCACCAAGGTCAAGCGCTACGACCTGGAGACCCGGTTCGCGCCGGTCATACGCCAACTCTACCGGCATCGGGAGGTCCCACAGGATCCGTCTTGAATGGAGGATAAAGAGTCGTGCAGGACACGCCGGATGTTTGCTCGGCTTTGACGGAAACGGCGTAGTCAGGGCTTCCAGCCCTGACTGTTCCAACCCCGACGCCGCCAGGCCAGGATAGCCTGACTACGCACTTTCGCGGTCAAGCCTCGACCTCCAGTGCGCGAGGCCGGAACGATGGTCAACGCCAGAGAAAGCACCTGAGGTGATTTTCGGGAGAGGATCGACCTACGTTCAGGGGCGACTGAAGTCGCCCCTCCAGTCGCCCCAACAGCCATGCGGATTTTGCCGGCAGCCTTACTCCCAAGAAACGCCGAAGATCACATGAGTGGCTCGACGATGCCTGCCCGCGGACAGCGGTCGCCGCGCTCGACGATGAACCGCACCCGTTGGCCTGTCGCCAACGCCTTGAAGCCGTTCGTCATCAATGCATTGGATCGTACCGACACATCGTGACCACCGTCATCCCGGGCGATGAAACCGACCCCCCTATCCGCGTTCCATATCTTTACCGTACCGGTCAACATGCTCGCACCCTCTATCGATCGGATGGATTGGCGCGACCCAAGCCGCGCGCGTTGTACCGACTGAACTACGAGTCAGCAATCGGAAACTACCATCGGACCTATTGCAAAACAACATCTTTATTATAAATTACTTAAATACTTGGCTCTGCTTGGCAGGGACGGTGACGCCAACGAGACCAGGGCCGGATCATGATGCCAGGCATCCCGGTGGTCGACCAGCACACGCATCGAGTGCGCACGCCCGGCGGTGCCGCGGGCGCCCCGACCCTGCGGACACCTGAACCGATAGTCCGAATGACTCACGCGAAGGCGCGAAGACGCGAAGAAGAAAGAAAGATAAGTGAGATTTGATAATCTAATATTTGCGATGACGAAATGTGGGGGGAGAGCGATAGCGTCCGGTGATGAACGGCACGCGATGAGTTGTGCGCTTTCTTCCTTCGCGCCTTCGCGTGAGACCCTTCTTCGTCCGGATCCTCGCGCGAGACTCCCCTGGTTACAGACATCATTGGTGGCTTTATTGATCGAACTGAAATCGGTGGAACAACTTGCCGCAGTTCACGCCAAGCAAGTCTTGACCTATCTGCGCCTGATGAATCTCCCACTCGGGCTTCTCATTAATTTTGGTGCGTCTACTTTCAAGGAAGGCGTTAAGCGGGTCGTCAATCATCACCTTGATACTGCATCGTCGCGGCTCCGGATTAACCGGGGACCGGAATAGGTTTCGCGCGAGCACGGGGAGAAAAGTATCTCGCGCGAAGACCTTGATCTTAATCCCGGCCAGCGCCAGCAGGCCGTTGTGCCGCTCATGGCGCGTCGCCCTTCGCCTCGAACGGGAAAGCGGCGGCCCGGGCGGCGCCTCGCATGACGGGGTCGAGACCCCACAGGACGTGATCGAGCGGATAGGTCGAACGGACGCCGAGATCCTCCCAATGTTCGCTGATCCAGCGCTCCGCGGCGCGCCGGCCGATGTCGTGCAGGTGTTCGAGAAAGGCCCACTCGGCGTTCATCTTCGAGGACACACCGAGATCGGCCAAGTCATGCTCAGCGTGAATCCGGTGGATCGCCAGGTCGCGCAGGCGTTCATCCTGGTGCTCCGGGGCGGCACCGAG
Source organism: Lamprocystis purpurea DSM 4197 (assembly GCF_000379525.1). Taxonomy (GTDB): domain Bacteria; phylum Pseudomonadota; class Gammaproteobacteria; order Chromatiales; family Chromatiaceae; genus Thiodictyon; species Thiodictyon purpureum. The sequence continues at coordinate 53,050 of NZ_KB902507.1, forward strand.
CATCTTGAGCATGAGGATGGCGCGAATGTCCTTCAGCAGACTGGAATTGAAGTCGATTTCATTGATGCGATTGAGGATGTCGCGGGCGGTCCGGGGCACGCCCTCGCGAATCAGCGGGTTGATCTGGACGATCACCAGATCGCGCGCGGTGGTCTCGTCGATCAGCGGATAGAGGACGGGATTGCCCATGAAACCGCCGTCCCAGTACGCCTCACCGTCGATCTCGACCGCCTGGAAGACGAACGGCAGACAGGCCGAGGCCATGACCGTATCGACCGTGATGTCCGGTGACTTGAAGACATGCGGCCGGCCGGTGCGGACATTGGTTGCGCTGATGAACAGTTTCACGGACTTGCAGTGGTTGACCCGATCGAAATCCACCAGACTTGCCACCAGGTCGCGCAACGGATTGAGGTTCAGCGGGTTCATCTCATAGGGCGACACCAGCCGGCTCATCAGATCCATCGCGATATAGCCGGGCGAGTAATCGAGCGACCAGCGCCCGAGCATCTGGTCGACCCAGGTGCGCTGGATCGGGCTGGTTTTCCCGGCCTCGCTGACCGCGCGCCAGAACCGCTTCAGCGCGTCGCGCGCGCCTTCGCGCCCTCCCTGCGCGAGACCATCGGCGACGACCACCGCGTTCATCGCCCCGGCCGAGGTGCCGCTGATCCCCTCGATCTGAATCCGCTCTTCGCTCAACAGACGGTCGAGTACGCCCCAGGTGAAGGCGCCGTGGGCGCCGCCGCCCTGGAGGCCGAGGTCGATCTTCTTGACTGCGGTGGTCATGGCGGCCCCCGAGGGCTCTGTAAAGTTTGACATGGGATCAAGGTTACTCGACCCCTACGCCATGTGGCAATCTTGCAGGTGTGACAGCGCCCGGCCCGCGGGAGAGGGTATTCAGGGATCTCGATCATCGTCGCGGCCGGTGCCCGGCAGTCGTTCATACCCCCGTGGGAGCGGCGTCCCGCCGCGATGCGGTGCCGCGGTAATCGTAGCGCTGCGGCTTCGCTCCCGGCCCGTCGCGGCGGGACGCCGCTCCCACGGGGTCGCCGGGCGACTTGCACGGGAAAGCCTCAACCGGTTTTCTTGTGGCTGGAACCACGATCGAGACCCTTTATGGCGACGCCCGCCAACCGATGTTAGAGTTCAGGCCCGTCGCGGCGCGACCAACGTCCCCACGACCAAAGTCTGTTTTGGAGTCTGTAGCAAGGGGGATGTTCACCATGGGCCTGATCGGTATTCTGCTGGGACTCGCACTCCTCATCTGGCTCGCTTATCGCGGCTGGAGCGTGCTGCTGCTGACCCCGGTCGCGGCCCTGATCGCCGCCCTGTTCGCGGGCGAGCCGCTGCTGGCGCATTGGACCCAGACCTTCATGGGCGGTGCCGCCGGATTTCTAGCACAGTTTTTTCCCATCTTTCTGCTCGGTGCGCTGTTCGGCAAACTGATGGAGGACAGCGGCTCGGTGCAATCGGTGGCCCGCTTCATCGGCAACAGCCTGGGGCCGCGGCACGCCATCCTCGCGGTAGTGCTGGCCGGGGCCATGGTCACCTATGGCGGTGTCAGCCTGTTCGTGGCGTTTTTCGTGCTGGCACCCATGGCGCAGACGCTGTTTCGGGATGCCAACATCCCGAGTCGACTGATGCCGGCCGCCATCGCGCTCGGCACCTCGACCTTCACCATGTCCGCCCTGCCGGGCACCCCGGCCGTCCAGAATGCCATCCCCATGCCCTTCTTCGGCACCACGCCCTTTGCCGCGCCCGGTCTCGGGCTGATCGCCGCGGCCATCATGCTGCTGTTCGGGCTCTGGTGGCTGGGTCGGGCGGAAGCCTCGGCTCGCCGCAAAGGCATCGGGTATGGCGGCAACCTGGGTATCGCACTGGCGCCCGATCAGGCCGCGAATGACCCACTGGTGCGGGAGCGCGCCACCACGGCAAACGCCTTCGATCCGGCCGAGGTGCAGCGGGGCCAGGCCAGCCCCGCGCTGCCTCCGGCCTTCATCGCCTTTCTGCCGCTGCTCGTGGTGGTGGCGGTCAATTTGGTGATGAGCCTGCTGATCCTGCCGCGCCTGGACCTGAGCTACCTGGCCGAAGACCGCTGGGGTCCCACCTCACCGGCCGCGGTAAGCGGCATCTGGTCGGTGATCGTGGCGCTCATCGCCGCCATCCTGACCTTGCTCGCGTTGAACTGGAAACGCCTGCCCAAACTGCGCGAGAGCGTGGACGCCGGTCTGAACGCCTCGGTGCTGCCGGTGATCAGCGTGGCCAGCCTGGTCGGCTTCGGCACCGTGGTGGCCGCGCTCCCCGCCTTTGAACTGGTACGCGCCTGGGTGCTCGGGATCGAGGGCGGCCCGCTGGTTTCGCTGGCGGTCTCCACCAACGTGCTGGCCGCGCTCACCGGCTCGGCTTCGGGCGGGCTTACCATCGCGTTGGAAGCACTCGGCTCGACCTACATGCAGCTCGCCGCGGAACTGGGCATCGATCCCGCGCTCATGCACCGGGTGGCGGTGATCGGCGCCGGCACCCTGGACAGTCTGCCCCACAATGGCGCCGTGGTCACCTTGCTGGCGGTCTGCGGCTCGACCCACAAGGAAAGCTATTTTGATATGGTGATGGTCGCCATTGTGGGCGCCATCATCGCGCTGGCGGCAATCATTGTGCTCGGCACGATGTTCGGCTCGTTTTGAGCGGTTGATGGCGATTCCCTGGAATCAACATCCCGGCGGCGCATGGAAGGTGAAAGTCGCGCAGCGACCCTGTGGGAGCGGCGTCCCGCCGCGATGGGGTCGGGCGTGTCACCGCAGCGTTCGCGGTCACCGCGGCACCGCATCGCGGCGGGACGCCGCTCCCACGGGGGACTTTCATCTTCCGGGGTGGCTTGATGTTCCCTCCATGGTCATTCGCCGGATCAGGCCCGCGCAGGAATCTTGTACACCCATGAACTCTAGTAACCCTGAAGTATGAACACTCGCTTGCAGCGGCAGCGTCCGGCCGCACTGCTCATCCTGATCGGGCTCGGCACGGCCTGCTGCGCCCCGGTCGGCGCGCGGTCCCTGCCGGCCGACCTCGCCGGCTGTGCCGCGGTGACCGCCGATCGGGAGCGGCTGGCCTGTTACGATCGTGCCAGCGGACGCCCCACCGCTCCCGCCCTGGACACGGCGCCGCCAAGCGCACCCATGACGGCGCCGGCCGCCCCGCTGACCGCCGGCTCAACCCAGACCGCGGCGCCGGCGCCACCGTCAATGATCGACAACGCCTGGGGCTTCACTCCCGACTCCAGCCGCTACACCATTGCGTTCTATCGACCCAATTATCTCCAGGTTGCCCGGTTTTCCAGCCAGCCGAACAATACGCCGTTCAAACAACTGTTCGATGCGGCACAGGCCCCGGACGCCGAGTTGGACGCGACCGAAGCACGCTTTCAGATCAGTTTCAAGGCGCGGCTGTGGAGCACCGAGGATCGCCGTTTCGGCGTCTGGGCGGCCTATACGCAGCAGAGCCAGTGGCAGGTCTATAACGGCGAACTCTCGCGCCCCTTTCGCGAGAACAACTATATGCCTGAGCTGATCGGCAGCTTCCGGCCGGGGATCGCGTTCTGGGGCTGGCGTTGGGAACTGTTCAATATCGGCTACACCCACCAATCCAACGGCCGTGCCGACCCGATCTCGCGCAGTTGGGACCGTCTGATCGCGGAGTTCGGTGTCGAGCGCGGCAACCTCGCACTTCTGCTCCGGACCTGGTATCGCCTTCCGGAGGAGAACCAGGACGATGACAACCCGGACATCGAGGACTATTTCGGTTACGGCGACATCACGGCAGTCTACAAATGGCGCGGTCACAGCTTTGCCTTCACCGGCCGCGGGAATCTCGACACCGGCAAGGGCGCCGCCCAGTTCTCCTGGACCTCGCCGCCGATCTTCGGTCCACTGCGCGGCTACATCCAGGCCTTCACCGGTTACGGCGACAGCATGATCGATTACAACTGGAATCAGAACTCGGTGGGCATCGGTGTCGCGCTGAACGACCTGCTGGATGGCCCGGAGCCACAGGAATGACGGCAGTCGCCAAGGGTTTACCGTAATGCACGCGAATCGACTCCCCGGTCGCCCGACGTTCACCGATCAGGATCCAACCGCCGCCACACCGTCCGTGCTCGCCGCACTCGCGCGCGGTGCCGGGTTCTTCGGCTTCTGGCTGCTGCTGGCCCGCCCCGGCACGGACACCCCGAGCACGCCGGATCTGGCCGCCGATCTGGTGGTCGGCCTCCTGGCCGCCGCCGCGGCCGCCTGGGTCAGCTTGCGTCTCCTGCCGCCCGCCCGGAAAAGGCTGCACGTCGGCGCGCTCGCGCGGTTCGCCGTCCATTTCGTCTGGCAATCCATGGTCGCCGGGGTGGATGTGGCACGCCGCGCCTTCGACCCGCGCCTGCCGCTGAACCCCGGCTATCTGGCTTACCCGGTGCGCCTCGCGCCGGGCACCGGGCGGGCGGCCTTCGGTGCGGTCACCAGTCTGATGCCGGGCACCTTGCCGGTCGGCACCGGGGCCGATGACGCGCTGGTCTATCACTGCCTGGATCTCGATCAACCCGTCGCGGCCGGGCTCGCCCGCGACGAGGCGCTGCTCGCGCGGGTGCGGGGCGGCGGCGGGGGCTGTCGATGACCGCGTTTCTGCTCGGCGCCGCGGCCTTTATCCTGGGGACTGTCGCCTTGGGGCTGGTCCGAATTCTGCGCGGCCCCGGCAACGCGGACCGGATGTTGGCCGCCCAACTGCTCGGCACCGGCGGCGTTGCTGCCTTGCTGCTGCTGGGCGTCGCCACCGGGGTCGGTTCGGTGTCCGAGGTGGGGCTCCTGCTGGCTCTGCTCGCCGCCTTCGGCTCGGTCGCGTTCGTCACCGGCGCCGGCCGTGCGAGTGAAGCGCCGGCCGCGGATTCCGCCGCGGGCACCCAGGGCGCGGCGCGGAGTGAGCCCGAATGAGCCTCGCGTTGGATCTCTTCACCATCGTCGCGGTCACCCTTGGCGCCATCTTCTTTCTCGCCGGTACGGTCGGACTGCTGCGCTTCCCCGACACCTTGACCCGGCTCCATGCGCTGACCAAGGCGGACAACCTGGGGCTGGGACTGGTGGTGCTGGGCCTGCTGCCTCAGGCCACGGCGCCCTTCGGCTGGATCGGCCTGATCGCGGTCTGGCTGCTGGCGCTGCTGTCCGGGGCCACGGTCGGCCAACTCCTGGCCGAGGCCGTGCGTCCGCCCGAGTGGGATCAGGCCCGGACGCCGGATGCTTCGCCGGTTGGTCACCCGAATGCTCCTGAGGCGTCTTCCCATGACTAGCGCGCTGGTGGTGGATGCCGCCCTGGTCCTGCTGGTCCTGGGTCTCGCACTGTGGATCACCGCTGCCCGCGCGGCTTACGGCGCCGCGGTCGGCTTCGTCGCCTACGGGCTCTTGCTCACCCTCATCTGGGTGCGGCTCGCCGCGGTGGACGTGGCCATGACGGAGGCGGCCCTGGGCAGCGGACTGACCGGCCTCCTGCTGCTCGGCGCGGCGGCCCGACTGGCTCCCTACGAGGCTGCCGAGCACCAGCGCAGACCGGGCCTTGGGCTGCGCGTCCTGGTCGGCGTCCTGTGCGCGGCCATTGCCGCCGGGCTCGCTGCCGTGGTCCTGCTGCTGCCCGATCCGGCCCCCAGCCAGGCCCTCGCGGTGGCGGCGCACCTGCCCGCGACCGGGCTGGGCAATCCGGTGACCGGTGTGCTGATGGCCTATCGCGCGGTCGACACCCTGCTGGAATCCGTGGTGCTGGTGCCGGCCCTGATCGGGGTCTGGTCCCTGTCGACCGAGATGGGCTGGGGCGGGCGGCCGGGGTTCCTGACCCCCTGGCGCTCGGGCAGCGCACTGCCCCTGCTGGCCAGGGTGCTGCCGCCCTTTGGCATTCTGGTCGGCATCCACCTCGTCTGGGCCGGCGCCGACGATCCCGGCGGCAAGTTCCAGGGTGCCGCCGTTTTGGCCGCCATGTGGATTCTGGTCATGGTGGCGGGCCTGCGGGAACCGCCGCGGGTGAGCGATCGACTCATGCGTTTCCTGCTGGTCGTCGGTCCACTGTGCTTCATCGGCATCGGGGCGGCCGGGATCCGGCTGGCTGGCGCCTTCCTGGCTTATCCGGAGGCTTACGCCAAACCACTGATCATCGCCATCGAGGTCGGCCTGACCATCTCGGTCACCGCGGTGCTCGGCTTGCTGCTTGCGGGACCGCCGGTGCCTGAGCCCCAGTACCAGCGCCAATCACGGAGGCGGTCATGAGTGGGACGACCCTGTTCGGACTCTGCGCCGCCGCCCTGGTCGGATTGGGCCTCTACGGGCTGATCTGCCAGCCCGGCGCACTGCGCAAGATCCTGGCGTTCAACCTGATCGGCAGCGGTGTCTTCCTGCTGTTCGGCGTGATCGCCCAACGCGGCGGCGGCGTCCTGGCCTTGGCCGGAACCGGCGCCGACGGCGACCCCGTTCCCCAGGCGCTGGTCATCACCGGACTGGTGGTCGCTTTTGCGGCCACCGCCATCGCCGTCACCCTGCTGGTGCGCCTCGCCGAGACCAGCGCGCGCGGGACGCTGGAGGGCGATGAACCCGCGCCCCCGGCGCCCGCCGGCGAGCGGCGGCCATGATGGCGCTCCAACCGCTGTTCGCCGCGTGGTTCGCGGACCTGATGGACCTGGGCGGCCTCCTGCTGGTCATCCCGCTGATGCTGCCGGTCGTCGGCTTGCTGCTGGCGCTGATCGTGCGTGGGCGGTCCCTGGGCCGCTTCGCCCTGGCGCTGCTGCTGCTGGGGCTCACCAGTGCGGCGGCAATCACCGCCGCCGTCGCGACCGGCGACCAGGCCCTGCATTACCAGTTGGGCGGTTGGGCGCCGCCCCTGGGGGTGGCCCTGAAGGCCGATGGGCTCTCGGCCGTCATGCTCCTCACCACCGCGGTGGTGCTGCTGGGCGTCGGCATCTATGCCCAGCGGGGCTTCCAGGTCCCGGCCGGCCTGCCCGAGACCCGCCGATCCCTCGCCTTCTGGACCCTGCTGTGCGGAATTTGGGGCGGCATCAACACCGTCTTTCTTGGCCAGGACCTGTTCACCCTGTTCGTCGCGCTGGAACTCCTCACCTTCTCCGCGGTGCCCCTGGTGGCCCTCGACGGCCGGCCCGAGACCCTGGCGGCGGCGCTGCGTTATCTGCTGTTCGCGCTCCTGGGCTCGGTGCTCTATCTGCTGGGCGCGGTGCTCTTCTATGGCACCTACGGCACCCTGGATATCGCCCTGCTGGCTGACCTGATCGCGGGGGCCGACGCCTTGCCGCCCGCCGTGCCCGTCGCCGCCGCCCTGATGACCGTCGGCCTGCTCGCCAAGACCGCGCTCTTCCCATTGCATCTGTGGCTGCCGCCCGCCCATGCGGGCGCACCGCCGGCGGCCAGCGCGGTGCTCTCGGCGCTGGTGGTCAAGGCGTCCTTCTTCCTGATCCTGCGGATCTGGTTCGATCTGATGCCCGCACTGCTGACCCTGACGGCGGCCCAGGTGCTCGGTGCCCTGGGCGCCGCGGCCATCCTGTTCGGCAATCTGGTCGCCCTGCGGCAGACGCGGCTCAAGCTGCTCATCGCCTATTCGACCCTGGCGCAGATCGGATACCTGTTCCTGATCTTCCCGCTGGCGGCGGGCGGCAGTTCGGTCGCAATAACCGCCGGCGCGCTCCAGGTGGTCTCGCACGCCTGTGCCAAGGCCGCCATGTTCATGGCCGCCGGCCTGATCGCCGCCGCCCTGGGCCATGACCAGATTCGCGGGCTGGGCGGCATCGGCCGCGCGCTGCCGCTCACCGTCCTCGCCTTCGGGCTCGCTGGACTGTCACTGATCGGCCTGCCGCCGAGCGGCGGCTATCTGGTCAAAACGCTACTCTCCGCCGAGGCGATCGGTACCGGGCAATGGTGGTGGTACCTGGTCGTGCAGGTCGGCGGCCTGCTCACCGCCGCCTATCTGTTCTTCGTGTTGAGCCAGGCCCTGTCCGCATCGCCGCAACCGACAATCCCGCGCGAACACCCCCGGCTAGTGCAGCAATTGGTGGTCCTCGCCCTGGCCCTCTGCGCCCTGCTGCTCGGGCTGCTGCCGCTATCCGCCGTCGACCTGCTCGAAATCGGCCGCCCGGCCGCCGCCGACAGCGGCGCCGCCTCCGCTCTGCTGGCCGACGCCTGGAGCCTGGACAAACTCTGGTCTGGTCTCTGGCCCGTACTGATCGTCGCGGCCCTGGTCATCGCCGTACGGTACCGGCAGCAGCGCAAACCGGTGGAGCCGGAAGGGATCAAGCCAACCGCCGCGCCGGGACGCGCACTCGATCAACTGGACAGCCTGTTGCGGCAATGGCCGGTCGGCGGGCTCTTGCTGTTGGTGCTGGTTGCGGCATTGGTGCAGACGATGTTGGTTGGGCGGTGAGGAACCATTGACACATCAACTGAACAAGTCGGTTAGGAAACGCCTGTGACATCTCGGTCGTTGTCGTTATCGTAATCGAGGTCTTTGATGCTCGCGAAGATGCCCCCACCCCGCGTCCTTTCGCTATCCGAGCAACCGGAGGCCGAGGCTTTAGCCGGTCGAAATCGCGTTTTCGCGTACCTGGTCCGGCTAACGGCCATGGCGCCCGCGCCACCCCGGGACATGAAAGTCCTCTCGACCACTGTCGCAACTGCCGATATGCGAGGCTGCGTAGTCAGGGCTTCCAGCCCTGACTGTTCCAGCCCCGACGCCGCCAGGCCAGGATGGCCTGACTACGCACGTTCACGGTAAAGCCTCAACCTCCAGGCCGATGGTGGATGCGCTGCGCTTATCCACCCGAAACCGGCTCCGTTGTAGGGTGGATAAGGCGCGCCGCTCGGTGTCAGGGATTTGGCACGGCGGTCGCGCGCGCCGCATCCACCAGAGGTCGCGCGGTGCCGCCCAAATTAGGAATTGCTGTCCAGGCACTGGGCGGAACGCCGGCCCCTATCAATAGTCCGCCTACCCCAGGCCCGCGTGACACCACTCCAGAAACTGGCATAGTATTCGCCATCACTGCGGCGAAGCCGCGAGTGGGACCGCCGGCAGCCTGCCGGCCCGCCGCCGTCAGGCGGCGTTCGGAACCGATGAAAGCCTGATAAATCGCTGTAAAAACGACAAAAAACCCGGCGCTTCGCACCGGAGCCGACAGGCTGTCGGCGGTCCCAGTCGCCGCCTTTCGGCGGAGGATTGGCCGCCGGGGCGAATGCATGACAACAGGCATCCACCATGAATGACTATGCGCAATACGAAAAGGACTGCGAGGCGATCAGGAAAGCGAACAAGCAACTGCTGACCGAGTTCAGCGCCTGGCTGAAAACCGCGGGCCTTGCCGCCGGCACCATCAAGAATCACTGCTCCAACATCGCGTTTTACGTAAACGAATTCCTGCTATACGAAGAAGCCATAGAAGCAAAAGACGGCGCCACCGAAGTCGACGCGTTTCTCGGCTACTGGTTCATCAAGAAGGCCATGTGGTCTAGCGAGGCAAGCATCAAGAGCAACGCCGCCAGCCTCAAGAAATTCTATACCTTCATGCATGAGAAAGGCCTGATCGATAAACAGGCACTGGCTGACCTGAAAGAAGACATCAAAGACGGCCTGCCCGAATGGCTGGCAACCCTGGCGCGCTATGATGATCCCGATGAAGACGAGGTGTGGTAATGCGCTCAGCGCAATGATCAACGACCTCGATCAATCATTGTCGTAGGATGGGTTGAGCGCAGCGAAACCCATCATGTGTCCGACTCCGCCAGCAAGTGGTCGATGGAGTAATCGTGTACAAAATCGCCCTGGCGCGCCTGCGTCTCGCCCTGCGCCAGATGTGCCCGAAGCGCCGTCAGCTTGCTGTTACGTTCCTCCATGTAACGTAGCGCGTCCTGCACGACCTCGCTCGCAGAACCGTAACGCCCACTGACGACTTGGTTCCTGATGAACACCTCCCAGTGTTCTTCCAAGCTGAGACTCGTCGTTGCCACGGCACACCTCGATGATTCGATCTTGAGAATTATGAATAGACCAAGCCCGCCATACGATCAAGCAAGACCCGCCGGATACCGATAAGAGTAGCCGTCAACCGACCACAAAACCAGAGACTAACCCCCGAGCCCCCCATGGACGACGACACGACCGCCTACTACCGAGCCAACGCCGACACCTTCTTCGCCGACACCCTCGCGGTGGACATGGCGCCGCTCTATGCCCGCTTTCTGCCGCACCTGCCCGTCGGCGGCCGGATCCTGGACGCCGGCTGCGGCTCCGGCCGCGATGCGCTGGCCTTCCGTGAGCGCGGCTATGCGGTCACCGCCTTCGATGCCTCGGCCGAACTGGCCGCGCTGGCCGCCGCCCATCTCGGTCAGCCGGTCCAGGTCCTGCGCTTTCAGGATCTGGAACGGACTCAGGCCTTCGACGGCATCTGGGCCTGTGCCAGCCTGCTGCATGTGCCCGGTGCCGAGTTGCCGGAGGTCTTGCGCCGACTGGCCATGGCGCTGCGGCCAGGCGGCGTGCTCTATGCCTCGTTCAAGTACGGCAGCGGCGAGCGCGAGCACCATGGCCGCCGCTTCACCGACCTCGATGAAGCCGGCCTGGCGACCCTACTCACCCAGGTCCAGGGTTTGACCGAACTGGAAACCTGGACGACCGGCGACCGCCGCCCCGGCCGCGAATCAGAGCGCTGGCTCAATGCCCTCCTAACCACGACGGCGGATGCATGGCCCAACAGCTGACCACCGGCGGCGTCCGCGATCCCTTTCTGCCCCGACTGCTGGCCGCCATCCGCCGCGCCAACCAGATCGACCTGGCGGTCGCCTTCATCAAATCCAGCGGACTGGCCCTGCTCTTCAATGCGCTGACCGATGCGGTCGAGACCCGCGGCGCCCGCCTGCGTGTCCTCACCAGCGACTATCTGGATGTCACCGACCCCCAGGCGCTGCGACGGCTGATGCTGCTCGCGGAGCGCGGCGCCGACGCGCGAATCTTCCAGTCGGACGATCAGAGCTTTCACCTCAAGGCCTACATCTGCGTCCATGGCGACGGGGTACGCGAGGTCTGGGGCGCGGCCTTCGTCGGCTCCAGCAATATCAGCCGCACCGCCCTCACCGACGGGCTGGAGTGGAATTACCGGATCGACCGGACGACCGATCCCGCCGACCCCGCCGACAGCCGTTTCCGCGAGATTCGTGACGCCTTTCAGACCCTGTTCGATCACCCGTCCGTCTACCCGCTGGACCACGACTGGATCGAAGCCTACGAACAGCGCCGCAAGGTGCAGCGCCTGCCGATCGCGCCCGGCAGCGATGACCCGGAGGACGCCGCGCCCTGGCCCACGGAGGTCCAGCGGGAAGCCCTGACCGCGCTGGCGGATTCACGGGCGGCCGGGTTCCGCCGCGGCCTGGTGGTCATGGCGACCGGACTGGGCAAGACCTTCCTCGCCGCCTTCGACAGCGAACAGATGCAAGCCGGGCGGGTCCTGTTCGTCGCCCATCGAGAGGAAATCCTGCTCCAGGCCGAAGCCAGCTTTCAGCGCGTCCGGCCCCGCGCCCGGATCGGGCGCTATACGGGTGCCCGCAAGGACGCGGGCGCGGACCTGCTGTTCGCCTCCATTCAGACCTTGGGACAGGAATCGCACCTGCGGCTCTTTGATGCCGGGCATTTCGATTATGTCGTGGTCGATGAATTCCATCATGCCGCCGCGCCCATCTATCGGCGCCTCCTGCAACACTTCCACCCGCGCTTTCTGCTCGGCCTGACCGCCACCCCGGAGCGCACCGATCAATCCGACATCCTGAGCCTCTGCGACGACAACCTGGTTTATACCCGTCATCTGTTCGATGGAATCGAACTGGGCCTGCTGTGTCCATTCCATTACTTCGGCATCTATGACGAAACGGTGGACTACCAGGAGATCCCCTGGCGCAACGGCCGCTTCGATCCGACCGCCCTGTCGAACAAGCTCGCCACCCTGGGCCGCGCCCGCCACGCCCTGCGGCATTGGAAAGACAAGGCACAGGAACGCACCCTCGCCTTCTGCGTCTCCGCCGCCCACGCCGACTTCATGGCCGAGCGCTTTCTCCGCGAAGGCATCCGCGCCGCCGCCGTCTATTGTGGATCGGTACTCGACCGCAGCGCCGCCCTGGAACTCCTGGAGTGCGGCGACCTGCAAGTCATCTTCTCGGTGGACCTGTTCAGTGAAGGCGTGGACCTCCCGGCCATCGACACCGTGATGATGCTGCGGCCCACCGAGTCCAAGATCCTCTTTCTGCAGCAACTCGGCCGCGGCCTGCGCCGCCACGCGGGCAAGGAGCGCCTGGTCGTGCTGGACTTCATCGGTAACCATCAGGGCTTTCTCAACAAGCCGCAGGCACTCTTCGACGTCGGTTCGCGCTACCGGGACCTCGCTGCCTTTGCACGCCAGGCGCGCGACGGACAACTGAAACGTGTCCTTTCGGCAAGCCTGCATGAATCCCACGCGCGGGTCCGGTAACGTGGGAGCCCCGCGTTCTTGGCGACCGGAAGGCCCAGCGTGGCCGGGGTCCAGACGGGCCGGGGCCGAACCGGCGGACCGTTGTTGGCCCAGTCACCCAGTCAGCAGCCACCAGCGCCCCGGCGCGGCTGGGCGGGAGCGTGACAGGGTGCGGTGGGCGCGCGACGCGCGCCCGGCGCGGAATCAGTCCGGTGGGGGATCGGGATCGGCGGCGAGGCGCGCCAGTGCGATGGTGTAATTCCAC
>NZ_KB902508.1 GCF_000379525.1 Lamprocystis purpurea DSM 4197
CTGCTGTGGCGGTACAACCTGTCGAGCGGCTGCCCGGTCGACAGCAACGGCAAGAAAGCGAATCAGATTTTCCCCGAATGGCTGGCCGCGAATTACGACCGCGTGTCGTACGCGGCGCAAGCCAGCGCGACCTGTCATGGGGCGGTCGGCGACTCGGAGTTCTNCTTCGACCCGCGCGGCGGCGGGACCAACGACCGGCCGATCGATTTCGACAATAGCCTGAGCGTGGATTACGGGATCGATGCCGGCGGTGTGAACCGCTGGAGCGAGGGCCTCAACGCCTTCTATGGCAACCTCCGCGCGGCATGGGATGTCCGGGGGCGCGTCCATGCGATCTACCAGAGCGGGGACTCCAACGCGCCCGGCATCACGAACACCAACGGCAATCAGCCGGAAGCTTGGTGCGACGATACGATGTCCGAGACGGGGGATGCGACGACCCGCTATGTGCGCTTCAACCGCCATATCACCCGCGTGCAGGCCCAACTCAGCGGCTCGGCATGGAACCCCCAGGTGTTCGACGGCTTGAACAAGACCGCGACCAAAACCTATCCGGCGGGCACCACGGCGACCAGCAATGCGCCGTTTCGGCTGAGCTTCGGCATGGCGCTGATGTTTGGCATGTACTACAGCGGCCATAACTACGTGGGCGGGCCGGCGTTCCGCTGGCGCGAGGAATATTACGTCGACACGGTGAACGGCTCGCCCACCTATGGGCAGGCGGTGGCGTTCACCGGGNCGAATCATGCGGCGCTGCGGGCCAAGCGNCAGTGGATGGGCGCACCGCTGGGCGCTTATCAGCGCATCTATNCGGTCGAGGCGTTTGCCGAGGCCGCAAACCTGATCACCAACGGCGGCTTCGAGACCAATACGCAGGGCTGGACCGGCACGCGCGCGGTGCTCAGCCGCGACACCACGCGGGCGATCGAGGGCAGCGCCTCGCTGCGGGCGGTGATCACGGCCGACGCGCGGCAGACCAACGATGCGGCGTTTATCTTGGGGCCGAGCGTGACGTTGACCGCCGGTCGCCAATATACGCTGTCGCTCGCGGTGTACGCGGAGCGCGAAGGGCTGNTGTTCCCCCGTTTCGGCAGCCAGATCAGCGGCGGCTTGTTCTGCGGNCCGGGCTGGAACANATTGNTNTGGACCTTCACCAGCACGGCCAGTGAGACGGCGCAGCTACGCTTGGATGTGGGCGCGATGTTTACCAGCACGATCAACATTGATCGGATCATGCTGTTCGCGGCCAATGCGGACGTGTTCCGCCGCGACTTCGCCAAGGCGGTGGTGGTGGTGAATGCCACGCCCACCAGCCGCACGATCGCGCTGGGCGGCACGTTCCAGCGCATTGCGGGCACCCAGGACGATGTGAATAACGGCGCCGTGCTGACCGAGGTCATCGTGCCGGCCTACGACGCCGCCATCCTCGTGCGGCCGCAGAGCTAAGCGATGGACCTGCCAGCCAATCCCCAACCAGGCGACCGCCTTAACGTCGGCCAGCGGATGCTGGAGTGGACCGGCGCGCGGTGGGTGCTGGTGGCCGAGCAGGGCACGTTGATTCCGGGACCGGCGGGTCCGGATGGGCCGGCCGGGCCGGCAGGACCCGAGGGGCCGCCCGGCCCCGCGGGCGCGCTCGACGCGCCCTATCACTGGGAGCAATCCAGCGGCAGCGGCACCTGGACCAAGCCGGCCGGCGCGTACCGGACCGCCATCATCACGCTGAGCGGCGGCGGCGGCGGCGGCGGTCGGGGCTATGCCCTGGGCGCGGCCGGCACCGCGGTGTCGGGCGGCGGCGGGGGCGGCGGCGGGGGGTGGACCCAGATCGTGGTGCCCTGGGAGACGCTGCCGGCGACGCTGGCGTGGAGTGTCGGGGCCGGCGGCGCGGGCGGCACCGCGGGGGCGGGCGGCGCCGGCGGGGCCTCGAAAGTCGGCACCTGGCGGGCCGGCGGCGGCGGCGGCGGCGGGGCCGGTGCGACCGGCATCGCCGCGGCCGGGGCGGTCGGGGCCGCGGTGTTCGCCGGCGGGNTGGGCGGGTCCGGGGCCAGCGGGGCGGTCGGCAATACCGGCAATTACGGTGTCGGCCTGGCCAGCGGCGGCGCCGGTGCCGGCGGCGGTCTGGCGACCGCGCCAACGGCGTACCGCGGCAATGTCGGCCGCGCCGCGGCGCAGTATGTGCTCACTGATGGCAGCGATCAGCCGGTGATTGCGGGCGGCGCCTATGGCGATGTCGGGGTCGCCGGCACGGCGGGCGGCAGTGCGGTGCTGGCGACGCCCTTTGTGGATGCCGGCGGCGGCGGCGGCGGCGGCGGGGGGTCGAGCCTCAGCGCCAACGGCGGGGCCGGCGGGGCCGGCGGAGCGGGCGGCGGCGGCGGCGGCGGCGGCGGCGCGGCGATCAGTCCGGCGCTGCCGGGGGCCGGCGGGGCCGGCGGGGCCGGCCGCGTGGCGATCGACGGGATCTAGCCGATGAGTGTCTTAGTCGACATCGAAGACCGCTTGCTGGCCCGCGCCGCGCAACTGCTGGGGCCGCTGCTGCGCGCCTATGTGCCGCTGCCCGGCGGCTTCGGGGAATTGGCCGCGGTGCTGGCCGCGCACGGCGCCAAGCCGCCCTGCGTGCTGGCGGTGTGGCGCGGCAGTGCCCGCCCGCCCGACCGCATCCGCGACGGCCGCGTGGAAGGCCCGCCGGGGGCGCGCTTTACCTCCTCCTGGTCGCTGGTGGTGCTGACTCAGGCGAGCGCCGGGGAGTTGGTGCGGCGGCGCGGCACCGCGGCGGCGCCGGGCGCCTTGGCGTTGGCGGAGGCGGTCGCAGTGGCGCTGCACGATCATACGCTGCCCGGCATCGGGACGCTGACGGTGACCGGGCTGGCGCCGCTGGAGGGCACGGCGCTGACGGAGTTGGCCGCCACGCTGGTGGAGGTGCAGGTGGCGTTGACGCACGACCTGGCGGAGACGCTGCCGGACAACCTGGCGGAGTTCGCCCACTTTGCGGCGGACCTGGATCTGGCGCCGGCCGATGGCACGACCGAGGCCGGGGTGACGCTGGTGCGGGTGCCGCCGGACGCGTTTGCACCATGAAGAGTTTGCAGTTGCGCGGGCAGACTCCGCAGTACGTGCTGTACCGCCAGCCCATGACCGGCGTCATCCGGGTGTGGCCGCCGGCCCCGCGGGTGCGGGTGCGGGTCGGGCCGGCGGCGGCCGGTCCGCAGGTGTTGGCGCCGGTGCGCCTGGCGCCTGGCGGTACGGTGTTGCGCACGGCGCTGGTCGCGCCGGCGGCGGACGGCCCGCGGCCGGCGCTGGCCGATGACCTCGGCGCCACGGTGCGCGCGCCCGGCACGGTGGAGGCGATCAGCGGGTTATGGGCGGCGGTGGCCAGCGTCGCGGCGCCCGCCGGGCAGGCGCTGCTGCCGGCGGCGGCCGGGCTGCCGCAGGGGGCGCTGCTCGCGGTGCGCGATGGCGCCTGGGCGGTGACGACGGCCGCCGGCTGGGCCGCGGTGGCCACGCTGCCGGGCGGCGACCCGTTGCCGGACCCGGCCGGGCTGCCGGATGGGGCCATGGTGACGGTGCGTGACGGCGTGTGGATGGTGGAGACGGCGGGCGGGTGGGTGCCGACGACCGGGCGGCCGAGCGCGGCGGCCTGGCCCGCCGTGGGCGCGGCGGCGGATGGCGCGCTGTTGCAGGTGATTGACGACCAATGGGTGCTAACGTGAAACGACTGTTGCTGATCCCGGTGGGACTGACCGCGCTGGTGCTGGCGTGGCTGCTGTGGCTCAACCCGGCGGCGGCGGCCACGGTGACGATGACCAAGGACGGCGGCGGCAATTGGTCCGATCCCACGCTGTGGGACACCGGTACGGTGCCGGCGGCGGACGATGAGGTGATCCTCGCCTCGCTGGGCGCGGCCACGGTGATCGTGGATGTGCCGGTGACGGTGCGGCGCCTGGAGTTGCGCGGCAGCACGATCTCGGCCTGGCAGGTGCTCAGTGTCACCAACCAGACGCTGGAGGTGACCGAGGACCTGTATCTCTTCAACTTCGCCCGCCTCAACCAGGGGCCGGGCGGCATCGTGGTGGCCGACCGCTACCTGATCGGCGGCGACTACAGCGGCGGCGGGCGCCTCTCGGAGACCAGTTGGATCATCGCCGGCAGCCCCAGCAACCGGGCGGTGGTGCGCGGACGCACCGCGACCAGCGGCATTGCCACCGGCAACAGCGGCGCCAACACCATGGATGAGGAGATCAATTGGGCCTACGCCGATGTCGACCTGGAGGGCAGCATCGTGTTGCCGCTGAAAGGCACGAATCTCTCGCGGCTGTGGATCGATCACTGCCTGTTTTCCGGCACCGGGTACCTGGATTTTGGCATCTACATGCAAGGCAGCACCGGCGTGCGCATCACCAACAACGACTTTCGGTTCTCCGGGCAGAACCCGTTGGCTAGAGGCCCGCTAGGCAATCTGATCATCCGCCGACAGGTCAGTTGGCAGCCGGGGACCGATCAACGCTTCTGGGGCAACGTGGTGTGGTGGACCCCCTACGGCAATGAGTCGGTTGGCGCCATCCAATTCAATTCGACGGGCGGCACCTGGGATATCAAAGATAACGTGTTCCAGGATGTGGTGAACAACTACAACACCAACAGCGGGGACTGCATCGGGCCGGATATCTACGACATTCACCACAACTTGTTTGTTTACACGCCCGCGGTGGCGATCTCGGGCGCGCAGTTGTCGTCACCCTGCGGCGTGAAACTTCACGACAACTTGTTTCTGGCGCAGCGCGCCAACAGCCACATCGTGAAGCTGCGCGGCGTCGGCACGCCCGTCTGCGAAGGCCCGTGGGACTACGTGTATGACAACGTCTTCGACATCGCCGACGGCGGTGCCGACATCATCATGCTGGGGCACTCCGATGTGGAGGTGACCCGTAACCTGTTTCTGGGCCGGGGCACGGCGATCAGCGCCGGGGTATCGATCGGCGGCAGTAGCCGCGACATCATCGACCCGGACAGCGTGAACTGCCAGGTGCTGGTGCGCCGTAACACCCTGTACTCGCAAGGCGCCGGGTCGACGCCTGGGGCGATGTACTGGAACGGCGAGACCAGCTACCACAACGGCGATTTGCGCTTTTCCAACAACCTGGTGGCGGACTCCTCCGCCTCGATCGCGTATGCCTACACCGACCAAAATTTCTGGCTCGGCTCGCACTACGCCGACCTGCTGAAGTACGTCGACTACACCTGGTTCTGGAACGACAACGGCGGGGACCTGGTGAAGTACCGCGTGCTGTCCGATCTGCTGACCGAAGGCGTCAGTGAGGGGTTCGGCAAGTTCGATCGCGAGGGCGATCCGCGCTTTAAGAACAAGCTGGCGCGGGTGGCGACCATGGACAGCTACCTGCAAGGCGACGAGCTGGGCAGCGAGACGCGGGCGCTGGAGGAGTTCAAGAAGCGCAACCAGAACGTGCCTGGCGAGGTGTTCAAGCCCTCCTATGTGGTGCAGTCGGCGCTGAACTACCTGCGCAACGCCTTCACCCCGCTGAATCTGGATCTGGACGGCAGCGGCCTGGACGGCGAGGACATCGGCGCGATCGATATCCAGGCCATCCCGAGCAGTCCGGCCGCGCCGACGTTGCGCAGCACCACCCCGGTGAGTATCAAGCTAGGCTGGCTGGAGCCGGTCGGCAGCGTGATCGAGAATTACGCCGTGGAGTACAAGCTGACCGATGCGGTGAACTGGTCGGACTATCCGGCCCTGTCGTATCGGTCCTACCTCACTGAGGCGCTGGAGGGCGGTGTGGAGGGCACGGTCGCCGGCCTGGAGACCGGCCTGGCCTACCAGTTTCGCGTAATGGCGCTCAGTTCGCTCGGGCAGTCGGCGTGGTCGACGGCCTCGGCGGTGTTGATCCCCTTCGGCCCGGCCGCGGTGCCGACCGATGTCAGTGTGATCGAGGGCAATGCGCAGGTCGAAGTGGCCTTTGTGCCTCCGGCGAACACCGGCGGCCTGCCGCTGTTGGGCTATCGCATCGACGCCACCCCGGGCGGCGCCAGTGTCACCGGCACGGCCTCGCCACTGGTGTTGGCCGGGCTGACCAACAGCACGCGCTACACCCTGACGCTGCGCGCCTATCACGAGGGCGGCGATGGGGCGGCGGTGACGTTTGCCGTCACCCCGCATGAGCCGATCCCGCCCCATGCGCCGGAACTGCTGACGCTGCGCCGGGCGCCGGGGGCGGCCTTCGACTGGCAGTATCAGTACGCCGCCGCGCCGACCGCCCCTGGGGAGACTTGCATCGAAGGCCAGCACGCCTGGGACGATACCTTCTTATATGTCTGCATCCCCGGCGGGCGCTGGGTCTATGTGCAGCCCAACAAACTGTGGTGAGGGATCTGACGATGACGACGCAATTCATTCGCCCCAGCGGCGACCCCGCGCACCGGGTGCTGCACCCGCATGGCCGCGAACTGGCGGCGGCGGGCGAGACGGTGGAGTGGTCGAGCTACTGGCAGCGCCATCTCAAAGCCGGGGCGATCGTGCTGGGCCCGGCGCCGAGCGCCGCACCGCGCCCGGTCAAAGACACCAAAGAGGGTTAACCGATGGGCGATCTGAGCCTGAACATTCCATTAGATCTCCGTACGCCGGGGCAGTACATCGAGATCGATGCGTCGCGCGCGGTTGGCGGCCTGCCGATCCCGGATCGGCGCATCCTGCTGATGGGTCAGCGGCTGGCGACCGGCACGGTGGCGGCCGAGGTGCCGACGATGATCACCCGCGCGGCCCAGGCCGAGACCTACTTCGGCCGCGGGTCGATGCTGGCGCGGATGGGCGCGGCGCTGTTCGCCGGGCCGGGCCAGTATCGCGAGGTGTGGGCGGTGGCCTTGGAGGATGGGGCCGGCGGGGTGGCGGCCACCTGGACGGTGACGGTGAGCACGGTGTCGACGGGGCCGGGAACTCTGGCGCTGTGGGTGGCCGGCACCCGGCTGGCGGTGGCGGTGGATACCGGGCAAGCCGTGGCGACGACCGCGACGGCGCTGGCCGCGGCGATCAATGGCCAGAGCGATCTGCCGGTGACGGCGAGCGCCGCCGCCGGGGTGGTGACGGTGACGGCACGCCACAAGGGCGAGGTCGGCAACGGGATTGATCTGCGCATCGGGTATGCGGTGGGCGAGGCGCTGCCGGCCGGGTTGACGGTGGTGATCGCGGCCGGCGTGGCCGGGACCGGCAATCCCTCGGTGACGGATGCGCTGGCGGCAATCGCCGGGGAACCCTTCTACACGCTGGTGATGCCGTGGACCGATGCGACCAATCTGGCAGCCTTGGAGAGCGAACTGGACTCGCGCTGGGGACCGCTGGAGCAGCGCACCGGCCATGGGTTCGCCGCGGTGTCGGGCACCCACGCGGCACTGATCGCGCTGGGGGATGCGCGCAACTCGCCGCATCTGAGCCTGCTCGGCACCGCCGGCTCGCCGTCGCTGCCGGCCGAGGCGGCGGCGGCCTGGGCCGGGGTCTGTGAGTATTACGGGTCGATCGATCCGGCCCGGCCGCTGCAATCACTCGCCCTGCCGGGGTTCCTGGCGCCGGCGGTCGAGCAGCGCTTTAGCCGTACCGAGCGCGATCTGCTGCTGCATCACGGCATCTCGACGGTGATCTATGGCGCGGATGGGGTGGCCTACCTGGAGCGGGTGATCACCACCTATCAGGAGACGCCCGGCGGGGTGGCCGATACCGCGCTGCTGGATCTGGAAACCAAATGGACCGCCGACTACATCCGCTATGCGGTGCGCGCGCGCATCGCCACCCGCTTTCCGCGCCACAAGCTGGCCGATGACGGCACGCGCTTCGGGCCGGGACAGGCGATTGCGACGCCGCGGCTGATCCGCGCCGAGCTCATTGCGCTGTTCCGGGATCTGGAGGAGGCCGGGCTGGTGGAGGATGCGGCCGGCTTCGCCGAGGGGTTGCAGGTGGTGCGCAGCGGCAGCGATCCGAACCGGGTGAATGCGTTGTTGCCGCCCAACCTGGTCAACCAGTTCCGCGTCTTTGCCGCGGCCGTGCAGTTTCGGTTGTAGGAGGTTCTCATGGCAAACGGCTATCAGACGAGCGGGCGGTTTTGGGTGTATGTGAACGGCACCTTACTGCGCGCTAAAACCGGCATTACGGTCGCCGGCATCGGCGGCACCAGCCGCAAGGCGGTGGTGGGCGCCCAGGTGTGGGGCTTCAGCGAGGAGACGGTGGCGCCGAGCGTGGAGGGCACGCTGGCCGATACCGCCGACTTGTCCCTGATCGCGCTCAACCAGATCACCGATGCTACCGTGACGGTGGAGCTCGACACCGGCAAGACCTACGTGCTGCGGCACGCCTGGTGCGAGTCGGCGGTGGACCTGGGCGATGGCGACAGCGGGGTGAAGGTGAAATTTGGCGGGATGTCGATTGAGGAGCAGTTATGAGCGACCAAGCGAACGACCAAGAGACGGGGCTGACCCTGGCCTATCCGATCCAGGCGCACGGCGAGGAGGTCACGTACCTGACGCTGCGCCGCCCGCGGGTGCGGGATCTGAAGCTGCTCGATGAGGCGAAAGGCGACGTGGGCAAGACCGCGGCGCTGATCGGCGCCCTGGCCGGGTTGACGCCGCGCGAGGTGGATCAGCTCGATGCCGGCGACTTCACCCGGCTGGGCCTGGCGGTGGCCGGTTTTTTGCCGGGTGCCCCGCCAACTGGAGAGCCCTGAGCGCGGACCTGGCGGGGGTGTTTCACTGGCCGCCGTCCGAGTTGCTGGACCTGGATGTCAGCGAGTTGCTGGCCTGGCATGGGGAGGCCAAGCGGGTGCTGGGGTGGCAGTCAGGGGCGGCGCCCTAACAGGGCATCGCCGATCAGCCCGGCCAGGCCGATCATGATGGCCAGCACCAGCGTGAAGACGCTCCAGCCGACCAACAGCCCCAGGGCCTCGTCGAGGCGGTGGGTCTGGGGCAGAAAGAACGCCAGTGGTAGCGCCCAGATGAGGGCGAGTCCGTAGCGAATGAAGCGCAGCATAGGTCACCCATGAGTTCCGCCTTAACCCTCGGCATTATCGTCTCGCTGGTGGATCGCGCAAGCGGTCCGGCGCGGACGCTGGCCGCCAACCTCGACGCGATCGGCGTGAAGGCGGGCGCGCTGGCGGCCGGGCTGGCGGCCGGGATGGCGCCGATGATCCGCGCCTATGCGGACCTGGATGAGGGGGCGACGCGGTTGCGCGCCACGCTGATGGACAGCAGCGGGACGGTGCCGGAGACCTTCAAGGGGCTGAGTGCCGAGGCGCTGCGCCTGGGCACGCTGCTGCCGGGCACCACCAATGACTTTTACCGCATGTTCGATGTGATGTTGTCGGGCGGCACGGCGGCGAAGGCCATCCTGGAGGGGCAAGGCGAAGCGACCGCCTATCTGGCGGTGGTGACCAAGCAGAGTTACGAGGCGACGGCCCAGAGCGTCACCAATCTGGGCGCGAGCTCCGGCGTCGCCGCCAAGGACATGATGCCGTTCCTGGATGTGATCCAGCGCGCGACCAAGATCGGCAGCAGCGTCGCGGACATGGAGATGACCTTTGCGCGCTCGGCGGCCGGCATCAAGGCCACCAATATCCAAGGGCTGGAGGCGAGCCAATCGCTGACCGTCCTGTACTCGATGCTCAACAAGATCACCAACTCCGCGGAGGTGACCGGCACCGCGTTCGGCTCGATGCTGATGAAGTCGATGGACCGTGGGACGGTCGATAAGGTCAACAAGGGCCTGAAACAGTTTGGTATCACGCTCGACTTCGTGGACAAGAAGACCGGCAAGCACAAGGGGCTAGAACACTTTATGGCGCAGTTGGAGAAGCTGCGCAAGCTCAATCCGGAGGAGCTGCTGAAGGTCCTCAACGATCTGTTCGGCGCGGATTCCGGGATTTCGTCGGTCGGCGGGGAGGTGGTGAAGATCGGCGCCAGTGGACTGGCAGCGGGGACCGCGGAGTACGCCAAGCAAGCGAACCTGCAACAGCGGGTCAAAGAGATTCTGGGCGACACCAAGAACATCTGGGGGTCCCTGATGGGGACCATCGAGACCGTTGCGGCACTGCTGGCCGGCCCGCTGGTGGAGTGGGCCAAGCCGCTGCTCAATGACCTGAACGCGGTCATCGGCAAGGTGGGGACCTGGGTGCAGGCCAACGAGCGGCTGGTGTTGATCGGCGGCCAGATCGCCGCGGGCCTGGTGGCGGCGGGCGCGGCGATTGCCGGGATCGCCCTCACGGCCAAGACGCTGGGCTTCCTGTTCGGCGGCAAGGGCGGCCAGGGCGGCCAGGGCGCACCGGGCGGTGGACTGCTGGACGCGGCCACCGGGGTGGTGAAGGTGTTTGTGACCAACCCCGGCTGGGGCGGCAGCGCCGGCGGGGGCGATGGTGGCCCCGGTGCGTCCAAACGCTGGGGGACCGGTAGCGTCGTGCAGAATGTGGCCCTCACCCTCTCGGCCGGGGCGCTCGGCTATGCCATCGGCACCGTGATCTATGAACGCTGGTGCGCCGGCACCAACTTGGGCGATGTGATCGGTGAGACGATCGCGCGGGCGCTGGCGCCGTTTGGCGTGAAGTCGGCGCAGGAGGCGCTGACCAATGATCCGACGCCCGGTGACGATGATCAGTGGTTCGGGCCGCTGAAGCTGCGCGAGCGGCGGGCCCGCAGCGACGATCCGCAGCAAGGCTGGCACCCGAAGAACATTTCGCTGGTGGACCTGCTGGCGGAGCAGTTCAATGGTCTGCGCGCCAAACTGCCGGCCGGGCTGGGCGGCGGTGCGGCCGTGCCGACGCTCGGCCCGCCGGTCGCCCCGCTCACCCCCGACCCGGCCGCCGCCCAAGCCCAAACCGCCGCCGCGCAAACCCAGGCGACGGCCGCGCAGACCCAGAGCACCGCCGCCCAACAGCACGGCACCGCGGCGCAGACCCAACAGCAAGCGGCGGAGGCGGCCCAGAGTGCGGCCAACACCATGCAGTCGGCCGCCAACCAGTTACAGAACATCAACGGCACCATCACGGTGCGCGTGACCGGCCCGGCGCAGGTCACCGGGGTGAGTGCCACCGGCCCGGTGGAGATCGCCGCCAGTGCCGACCAGCGCGGGCCGACCATGGGGGGCAACTGATGAGCTGGCGCGACCGCCTGCTGCCGGCCAGCTTCCGCGGGGCGCGCTTTTTCGTCGCCACCGACACCCGCCAGGGCGGGCGGCGCATCGCCGTGCATGAATACCCGTTGCGCGACATCCCCTATGCCGAAGACCTCGGCCGCAAGGCCCGCACCTACGCCATTGAGGCGGTGCTGGTCGGGCCGAATTACGATCGCGATCTGGCGGTGCTGCTGGCCGCGCTGGAGACCTCCGGCAGCGGGCTCTTGACCCATCCGACCTATGGCCTGGTAGCGGTGTGCGTGCAGGGCTTCAGCAGCGCGCTGTCGAGTGCCGAGGGCGGCGTGGCGCGGGTGCAGTTGGATCTGGTGGAGGCCGGCACCAACACCCATCCGCTGGCGTTGCCCGATTCCCTGGCCGGGGTGGCGGCGGCGGTCGACCAGGTGATGACGACGATCCAGGCGGTGCTCGACCCGGCGCTGGCCTATGTCGACCAGGCGTTGGCCTATGCCGCGCTGGCCCAGGGCTATCTGCTGCTGGGCTATCGCATCGTGGGGATGCCCTCGTTGGTGGTGGAGGCGGGGCGCGCCTTGCTGGGGCAGTTCCTGGCCCCGCTGGCCGATCTGGGCAGCACCCTGGGGATGAGCGACGCCAACCGCGCGGCGCACGTCGCCGGGCTGGGCAGCGCGGTGCGCGAGCTCGACACCCGCGCCGGGTCGGCCGCCCTGGTGGGGGCCACCATCACCAATGAACTGACCGCGTTGCGTACCCGCGCCGCCGCGCCCTGGCCGGCCTGGCAGGCGTTGTCGACCTTGACCGCCTGGGGCGCCGACCTGCCGGTGGTGCCGACCAGTACCGCCGCGCGCTTGGTGCAAGCGCATAACCAAGCGGTGGTGGTGGCCGCGGTGCGCGACGGTGCGCTGGCCCAAGGTCTGCTGGCCGCCCTGTCGGGGGTGGCCGATGCCGCCGATGGGGCGGCGGTGGCAGCGCTGGAGGCGGGCATTCCCGTCGCGGGGCCCGAACTCGGCGCGCTGTGTGCGCAACTGACGGGGCTGATCGATGCGCGGCAGGCGGTCGCGTCCGATCCCTTGTATGCGGCCTGGGCGGCGGTGCGGGTGGCGGTCGCGCAGGATCTGGCGGCGCGGGCGCTGGTGGCGCCGCGGCTCACCACGGTGGTGCCGGCACGCACGCTGCCGGCGCTGGTGCTCGCCTATCAGTGCCACGGCGATGCCACGCGTGACGCCGAGCTCGTCAGGCGCAATGGCATTGCGCACCCCGGTTTCGTGCCCGGCGGCCAGGCGCTGGAAGTGCGCACATGATCATCCCCCGCCTGCTGCTTGGGACCAGCGCCTATACCGGCTGGACCGCGCTGCGCGTGCATACCAGCATCGAGCACTGCGCCAGTGCCGCCGACCTGACGGTGACCGAACGCTGGCCGGGGGCCGATCCCGCCCGCGCCACGCTGCGCCCCGGCCTGCGGGCGACGCTGCAACTGGGCACGCAGACGGTGCTGACCGGCTGGATCGATGCCGTGTCACGGGACTTGGGGCCGACCCTGCGCACCATCCAACTGGCGGTGCGCGATGCCACCGGCGACCTGGTGGATTGCTCGGCGCTGGTGCGCCAATACACCGGGCAGACGCTGTTGCAGATCGCCACCGACCAATGTGGGGCGCTCAACCTCGCGGTCGCCGCGACCCCCAACACCGACCTGGGCGGCCCCTTCAAGCGGGTGGCCAGCGAACCGGGGCAGAGTGTCTTTGAGTTCCTGGATAGCCTCGCGCGGCAGCGCGCGGTGCTGTTGCTGCCCGATGGCCAGGGCGGCCTGCTGCTCGGCCGGCCGGGCCTGACGCTGTCCCCGACCGCGCTGGTGGAGGGCGACAACCTGCTCGGCATTCAGGCGGTGGCGGATTGGCGCGACCGCTACAGCCGCATCGTGGTCTACGGCCAGAGTGCCGGGGACGATGAGTGGCACGGCAAGCAGGCCGCGGAGCTGCGCGCCGAAGTCACCGATGCGGCGGTGGAAGACTCGCGCCCCCGGCTGTTGGTGGTGACCGCCGAGCAGGGCGAGACCGACCTCGCGGCCCGGGCGGACTGGGAGATGCGCACCCGCGCCGGCCGCGCGCTTAAAGCGCGCGCCCGCGTGCAGGGCTGGGAAGCGGTGCCGGGGCGGCTGTGGCGGGCCGGCGAGACGGTGCGCGTGCAAGCGCCGGGGATGGGTGTCAGCGAGACGCTGGTGATCGTCGGCGTGCACTACAGCCTGGATCAGGGCGGCACCACCACCGACCTGGAACTGACCCGCCCGGATGCCTACGCCGCGCCCGCCGCGCGTGAACAGAAGCCCACCGACACCGGCAAGGTGCCGGCCGGCTGGTGGATGTGATGGACGCCGTCAGCCGCCGCCTCGCGCCCCTGGCCCGGCGCCTGCGCAACCTGGTGGTGCGCGCCACGGTCACGCTGGTGGACGACGCGCCCACCATGCAGTCGCTGCAAGTGGCGGCGACGACCGAGGAGACGCTGGACGCCTGCGAACACTGGCAGGGCTACGGCCTGACGGTGCACCCGCATCCGGGCGCCGAGGCGCTGTTGCTGGCGGCCGGCGGCACCCGCGCCATGCCCTTGATCATCGCCTGCGCCGACCGTCGCTATCGGCTGACCGGTCTGGAGCAAGGGGAGGTCGCACTCCAGGACGACCAAGGCCAAACCATTGTGCTGCGCCGTGGGGGGATCGAGATCACCGCGCCCCAGGGGCTGACGATTACCGGTGATGTGACGCTGACCGGCAACCTGACGCAGACCGGCGACACCACGCAGACCGGCAACTTGACGCAGACCGGCGACCTCACCCAAACCGGGAACGTCAACGTGACCGGCAGCGTGGCGGCGACCACCACCGTGACGGCCGGCGCGGAGTCGCTCACGGCGCTGGCCGCGACCTTCGCCGCGCATAAGCATTGGGTCTTCACCACCTCGGCCAAGACCGGGACGCCGACCACATGAGCGATTTACAGACCGTTTATAGCGGGTTTTTAGCGGGCGCCGACCTGGCGCTCGACGGCCTGGGCCTGGCCACCGATGGCGGCCTGGGCACGGCGGTGGTGCTGTCGCTGTTTACCGATCGCCAGGCGGCGCCGGACGATGTGCTGCCCGCCGGCGCCACCGACCGCCGCGGCTGGTGGGGTGACGTGGTGCCGCTGGCGGACGGCTATCAACTGGGCTCGCGGCTGTGGCTGCTGGGGCGCGAGAAACAACTGCCCGAGGTCCTGGAGCGCGCCCACTTCTATGCCGAAGAAGCGCTGACCTGGCTGGTGACCTGCGGCGCCGCGGCCGCGGTGAGCGTGGACGCCACCAACCCCGCGCCCGGCGTGCTGGCGTTGGCGGTGACGGTGACCGCCCCGGCGACCGGCACCCAGACCTATCATTATCAATGGGAGTGGATGCGCGATGGCATTTGAACGGCCAACCCTGGAGACCCTGATCGCGCGCGCCGCCGCCGATGCCGGCACGCGCCTGGCCGCGGGGGCGCCGCTGCTGCCGGTGTCCAACCTCGCGGTGTTGGCGCGGGTGCTGGCCGGGGCGGTGCACGGCCTCTATGGCTATCTGGACTGGATCGCCCAACAAACCCTGCCCGACACCGCGGACGCCGACGCGCTGGATCGGCACGCCGCGCTGTGGGGGCTGGGGCGGCTGCCCGCCGCCTTCGCCGGCGGCCACGTCACCCTCACCGGCACCCTGGGCACCGTGGTGCCGGCGGACGTGCGGCTGCGCCGCGCCGATGGCGTCGAGGTCGTCACCACCGCCGCCCTGACGCTCGACGGCAGCACCCCGGCGGCGGTCAGCGCCGTGCTGCCGGGCGTGGCCGCGAACACCACGGCCGGCACCGCGCTGACGCTGGTCAGTGCGGTGCCGGGGGTCAGCGCCGCGGCGGTGGTGGCCGCCGGGGGCCTGACCGGCGGCGCCGATGCCGAGACCGATACCGCGCTGCGTACCCGCGTGCTGTGGCGCTTGCAGCAACCGCCCCACGGCGGGTGTGCCGCCGACTATCTGGCCTGGGCGCTGGCCGCCCATCCCAGTGTGACGCGCGCCTGGGTGTTCCCCAACGAGGCCGGGGCCGGTAGCGTCACGGTGCGGGTGATGACCGACGGCGCGAGCAGCGACGGCATCCCCAGTGCCGAGGTGAACGCGGCCGTGGCGGCCGCCATTGCCCCGCTGCGCCCGGTGACCGCCCGCGTGGTGGTGGTGGCGCCGGTGGCGGTGCCGTTGAGCGTGACGCTGTTGCCGACCCCGGACACCTTGGCGGTACGCACCGCGATCACCGCCGCGGTGCGCGATCTGATCCAGCGCGAGGCCGCCCCCGGCGGCACCCTGCTGCTGTCGCACCTGCGCGCGGAAATCAGCGCCGCGGTGGGTGAGACCAACTATGTGATGGCCAGCCCCGCCGCCGACGTGGTGATGAACCCTGGTTACATCACCACCTTCGGCAGCATGAGTTGGAGCGCCTCCTGATGGACGCTGCCGCCTATCAGGACGCGCTGCTGAGCCTGCTGCCCCAGGGGTTGCCGTGGCCGCGCGCGACCGATACCGTCCTTGGACAATTGCTGTTCAGTTGGGCCGACACCCTGGCCCGCGTCGACACCCGCGCCGCCGACCTGTTGGACGAATGCGACCCGCGCACCACGGTGCAACGCCTCGCCGACTGGGAGCGCGCCTACGGCTTGCCGGACCCCTGTCTCGGCGCGTTCGGCGATGACGCGCTGCGCCGCGCCGCGCTGCTGGTGCGGGTCACCGGCCAGGGCGGCCAGTCGCCGGCCTACTATCTGGCACTCGCCGCGGCGCTGGGGTTCAGCGCCAGCATTACCGAGTTCTCCGCCATTCATGACGTGACGCAACCGGTCACCGCCGCGCTCACCGGCACCGCCTGGGCCTACCGGTGGACGCTGCATCTGGATGTCACCGTGCCGGTGGCGCACTGGCGCGTCGATGGCCGCGTCGACACGGCCCTGGGCTCCTGGGTCGGCAACGCCGCCCTGGAGTGTCTGCTGCGCCGGCTCAAACCCGCGCACACCCTGCTCGTCATCAGCTACCAACCCGCGGTCGCGGGCGTGGGCATGCTCTACTCTGGAGGTTGACATGGATCTTGGATCGTTCGAACAAGGGGCCGCCGCCAACCCGCCATCGCGGCCCGATGCCCCCAGCCTGGGCTATCCCAGCGGTGGCGATCCGCTGGTCGGACTCGCCGCCACGACGCCGGGCGCCTATTGGTTCTACCAGCTGCAAGCCGAGTTGGAGCAGGTGTTGCTGGGGGCTGGGGTCACCCCCAGCGACAGCAATCTCACCCAACTGCATGACGCCATCGTCGCCTTGGCGGGCGGCGGCCTATCGTTCGAGTCGCTGGTCGCCGAATTGCGCATGGACGGCGTCGCCGCGCTGGGCGTGCGCAGCACCGTGGTGCGTGGGGATCACGTGCATCCCACCGACAGCACGCGCGCCCCGCTCGCCAGCCCGACCTTCACCGGCGTGCCCGCGGTGACCGGCGCCCCGCCGCCGACCGGCACCAGCACCACGCAAATCGCCACCACCGCCTTTGTCACCACCGCGCTGGCCGCGGTCGCCGCCACCCCGGCCGGCACGGTGGCCTGGTTCGCCGGCAGCACGGCGCCGACTGGATGGCTGGCGTGCAGCGGGCAATCGCTGGTGCGCGCGGTCTGGCCCGCACTGTTCGCGGCCATCGGCACCACCTACGGGTATGCCGACAGCACCCATTTCAACCTGCCCGATCTGCGCGGCGAGTTCGTGCGCGGCCTGGATGGCGGGCGCGGCATCGATCCCAGCCGCACGCTGGGCTCGTGGCAGAAAGGCACGTTTGTCGCCTACGACGCGCCCAATGACCCTGGCGTCTGGGGTGCCGGCGCCTCTCTGGACGACACCCCGGGGCGCGTCCAACTCGGGTGTGATACGGTGAATACCACCGACTACAGCGGCGTCAACTTCGTGAGCTTGGGCGGCGCGCTTGAGACGTCGATCACCTTCGCGCCCGAAGGGCTAGGGGGCGGGGCCCGGCCGCGCAACGTGGCGCTGCTGCCGATCATCAAATACTGAGCGACGGCAATTGTGCCGCGCTTGGTGACCACTGTGTTGGGTCTGACTGATACACAGCGCAGACGATCTGCTGATCGCGGCGAGGGCGATCCGATCCGCCTGGCGGTATTTTGTTGCGCGGTGCGCAAAAATCGCTGAGGTCAAATATCGCGCGCGTGCCGGGTCAAATATCGCGCGCGGCTACAGGTACCTGACCGCCACCGAGCGGGCGGCGTTCCTGGTGGCGGCGTGCGCGGGACCGCGCGAGGTCCGGACCTTGTGGCAGACGCTCCACTTCACCGGGAGTCTCTCAGCCAAATGACCGCCATGGGCGCGCTCGCAAGCAACGCAAGCGCTTCGGAACAGTCATAGCGAGCATTAATCTCGCGATCCCTCAGCTCGGCTGGCAAGCATTCCCCAAATTTCAGCTCAGCGATGAAGTCCTCGTCGAGCGGCAGGGTGATTTCGGTTGTTTCGTTGAAGACCTTTTCACGGATCGCCTTCGCCATCGACGCGAGATCCACGGCGCCGGTGAAGCTGATCGCGAGATTATCGGCGATGATCTTGGTCGCCTCTCCAGCCAGCACATGCGCAATCGCCGCATTGACGAGTCGACCCGCGAAGGTCCACCAGACGAGGCTGTCGTGTGCGTCGGCGATGAGGAAGGTCTTGCCCGACTCCACCCAATCGAATGCCTCGCGTAGCTCCGCCATGTGCTCCAAAGCGCGGCGCGAGAATGTGACCGGGGGTTCCTCGCGCGAGAGCACGCGGGCGACCGCCTGGCACAGCGCGAAATGCAACGGCTGGCCGGCGCTGCGCCATTGCGAGCGACCGCGCAGCTCGGTCGGCTCGACGTAAGCCTTGCGTCGCGGCCAATCGATATACTTGGTTGCCCAAGAGCGCCCGCCGAGGGTCAGGACCGTTGGTCCCTCCTCTTTCAGGATGAAGGTCGATTGGTGGACTTCACCGATCTCCTGCAGACCATGAAAGACCTTAATCGACGGGGGGCTCACGAAGACCGAGAATAGCTCCATGAAGTGCTTGGCACCGAATTGACGCTCACCCGATCGGCCGATCCCAAGCAGCCCTTGATCGGTGTGGAGGATCTCCGTCTCGAGCATGAAGTCGAGAATCCGCTGGAAGTCGCCCCGCGCGAGCGTCGCCAATCCCGGAAGCCGTCCCAGCCAGGTCGGCCAGTCCGCGGCGGTGATCCCGGATTCTTGGAGTGCGAGGCCCATGATCTGCTGAGCAAAGAGATGCATCGGTAACGGCGGCGGCTCAATCGGCTCGACAAAGCCTTCGGTCCACAGCAGCAGCAGGGCCGCCGCCGGCAGGAATGCCTCCTCCTTGGTGATCAGAAACAGACAGTTGCGCGCTGTCCCCGGGCGACGGCCGGTTCGTCCGATCCGCTGCAGGAAGGAAGACACCCTGCTCGGGGCATCGATCTGAATGACCCGATCGAGATCCCCCACATCGATCCCCAGCTCCAGCGTGCTGGTCGCGACGATCACGCAATTCTGTCCCTGACTGAAGGCCGCCTCCGCCGCCTGTCGCTCCTCCAGGCTGAGGCAGCTATGGGAGACATAGGTGCTCACACCGAGCCCACGCAGCTCGATCGCCAGCTCTTCGACCCGCACGCGGCTGTCGCAGAAGACCAGGCGCTTCTCCCCGCGATGCAGCCGGGAGATGACCAGGGCCGCGTTGCGCAGATTGCCGACCCAGTCGAGTTCGACTTCCGGAGGCATACCGGTATCCGCCGGCGGATTGATGACGCTGCACGGTTGGGACAAGCCCGCCGCGAGCCAGTCGCACAGATGATCAGGGTTGCCAACCGTCGCCGAGAGGCCCAAACGCTGTAGGTCTCGACCCGCAATGCGGCTGAGCCGCTCAAGCAGGTAGAGCAGATGCCAGCCGCGATCGTCGCCCGCGAAGGCATGCACCTCGTCGAGGACGACGCAGCGGAGATTCGCGAAGAGCCGTCGATGGTCGATCCGT
Organism: Lamprocystis purpurea DSM 4197; assembly: GCF_000379525.1. Taxonomy (GTDB): domain Bacteria; phylum Pseudomonadota; class Gammaproteobacteria; order Chromatiales; family Chromatiaceae; genus Thiodictyon; species Thiodictyon purpureum. Next base: position 19,184 of record NZ_KB902508.1, read on the forward strand.
CTGGAGATCAGCGTCACTTCCAGGGACTCAGGCGTCGTCAGGAGGATGTCCGGCGGGTCGGCGATGAGCTTGGCCTTGCGCGCCGGGCCGACGTCGCCGTGCCACAGCGCGACGCGCCGCCCGACCAACCCCGCATAGTGCGCGAGCCGCGGCTCAAGGTTGTTGAGCAGCGCTTTGATCGGGCAGATGTAGAGGACGCTGAGGCCCGCCCAGCGCGCGCTCAGCATTCGCGACAGGACGGGGAAGACCGCCGCTTCGGTCTTTCCTCCTGCAGTGGGCGCCAAGAGGATGGCATGCTCCCCGCGCAGAATCGGCGCGATCGTCGCCTCCTGTAGCGGACGCAGTGACCGCCAGCCCAGGCTGTTGACGATGTGGTACTGAAGCGCCGGATGCAGCTGATCGAAGCCGCTGACATCGGCGTCCATCGTCACACTCACAGATCCAGCTCGATGTCGTCGGCGCGAGCAGCCGAGCGGCCCGCGCGCTCGACGGCGGTCAGCTCCTGGTCGCTGACGGTGAGGGCATAGTGTCGGCGCGGATCGAAGTCGGCGAACTGATCGACCCGGTCGAGGACCTCGCCGACCAGCTTCTTCAGAAACACCCGGGGCGCGATGCCGACCTTGCCGCCCAGGGCCCCGGTGACCGCCTGGGCCAGCGCGGCGATATACGCATCGTCGACCACCTGGGTGATACGCTCACCCGCCCGGCCATCCGCGCGCCCCGCGGCATAGAGATCCCGCACCTTGCGACCCACCTCGCAGAGGGCGTCGACGTCGAAGCCCCGCAGGCGGATCTGCACCGCTCTGGGATTGTCGAAGCGGGCATCGGTCGCGAAATCCACCGCGAGGCGTTGCGCCAGGGGCGGCAGTCGCTGCACCCCCATGGGACCATCAAAGAAGGGCGGCGTTCCGGTGACCACCAGATAGAGTCCCGGAAAGCGCCCACTGTCGATCTCGTCCATGAGCTGCCGCAGCGCGTTCAAGCTCTTGTCGCGCACGTCGCCACGCATGCGCTGCAGGGTCTCCACCTCATCGAGGACCAGCAGCAGCCCCGGATGGCCGGAATCCTTGAGGATGGTGAGCACGCCCTGCAGGAAGCTCAGGGCGCCGAAGTGGTCGATGTCCCCTTTGATGTTGGCGCAGCGCTTGATGGCGGCGGCGATGTTCGGCTGACCCGCCATCCAGGCCAACAGGCCGTCGGCGATGTCCTCGTGCCCGGCTAGCAGCGCACGGCGATAGGCACGCAGGGTCAGCGCAAAGGCCGGCGCCGAACGCACCACTTCACCGAGGCGCTTCTCCATCAATGCATCGGTGGCCTGCATCAGAGCTGTGATGTCGTTGGGATCCACTCCGCCCTGCGCGATCACGTCCTCTTCCAACGCAAAGAACCAGGCGTCGATGACATTGCGGAAGGCCCCCGCGGGCGAATCCGCGGTGGTCAGCCGCTCGATCAGACGGCGGTAGACCGTCTCCAGTCGATGCAATGGCGTCTCGGTCTCGGAGATCTGCACCTCGGAGCAGGCGAAACCGATGCGTTGCGCGCGCTCACGCAGCCAACGCACGATGAAGGTCTTGCCGCTGCCGTACTCACCGCGGATGGCCTTGAATTGACCGCGCCCGCGCGCGACCTTCGCCAGATCTTCGTCGAATGCCGCTTCGAAGGGCCTGAGCCCCACCGCGAGCGCATCGAGCCCGTATTGCGGCACCGTGCCGCGCCGCAGCGCGTCGATGATGTCGGCCCGGCGCTGGTGGCTGATGCTCACAGCTCGAACTGGATCTTCAGCGACGCGAGATCGAGCCGGATCGTCTTGGACACCCGATCGATCGCCAGAACCGGATAGCCATCGACATTGAGTAACTTCTGCACGCCCGCCAAGAGTCCGTTCAGGCGGATCTCGGGGAGACCCAAGCCCTGTGCCACGGCGGCGGCCATCTGCTGACCGCCGGCCTGTGACAGCAGCTCCAGGAGTTGCCGCAACTGCGCCTCGCTCACCATCACCCGACCGCCACGCGCCTTCATCTGCGCGTAGACCGGCGAGGCCAGCAGGGCCTGGATCCAATCGTCTCCCCTCTCCACCGCAGGGCTTGGCGTGGGCCGCTCGGCGAAGAGGTCCAGCGTTTGCGCGTCGCGCTTCGACCGCCTGGCGGCGGGCGCCGGCACGGCATCAACGGCCGCCGTGGCAATTGACTCTGAAACAGGATCGAGCGCCCACCAATCGGGCGCTTGTCGCGCGACTTCCTGCCAGCCATCGATCGGGCCGGTCTCGCCGGCATTGCGGTAGACGCCGAACGGAATCAGCACCTCCTGGAGCGAGCCGCCGCCGTGATAGCCCATCTTCTTCGCCGTATAACGAATCCGCTCGGACCAGGGCAGGATGACCTGGTTGCCGGGGAGCACCACGCGCGCGCCCGAAACCTGCACCTCGCCGACCCCGACCGGCTCGGTCACCGGCTTGAAGCGCTCGGTCTCGGCATTCGTCTTCACCAGCGCCATGTCGTGATCCAGCACATGGCCATGGTCGCTCGTGAGGATCACCAGTCTCCTGGATTCCCGCGCGGCCTCCAGGATCTGTCGCAGCACGCCAATCGACGCCACCGACCAGCGCACGGACACCTGAGCGCCGCTGCTCAACTGGTCATCGACCGCGTTGATCACCGCGCCGACGACCTTGTGCGCTTGGCCCGCGATGATTTCCCGTACCCCGTCGGCCAAGGCGCCACTGCCCGGCTGCTGGAGATCGCTCTTGTGAAACAACAGGGGCGGAAACTTCGTCGACGACAGCGCCTTCAACGCGGGATGCGCGGCGAAGGCCTTCTTCTCATCGGCACCGCAGCCCTCGCCCAGCGCGCCGGCCAGCAAGGCAAAGCGGCTGATCTGCGTCACCGTTGGCAAAGCGGCGAGCAAACAGCAGGGCGCGGTGCGCTCCGCGGGTTGCAGCTCCACCCAGCCGTGGTGCAGCAGATCGCCCGCGAGCTCGCGGTAGACGGCATGACTCATCCCGTCGAGCACCAGGACCAGCACCGGCTGCTGCTTCGCCAGGGGGGCGACCAGGCCATCCAGCGCCCGCTCCACCGGCAAGACCGACGCATCGACCTGGTCGCCCCGCGCGATGGCCGGCAGATGGTGCGAGAAGCGTTCGTTCAGCCGCTCGCGCCGCGCGCCGACCTGACTGACCAACTGCGTGTAGACGCGGTTCAGGGCCTCGTGTTCGTCGCCCGACCAGAGACGACCGCGCGCCCAGTCCAGATAGCCGCCACTCGCGACGTAATCCTGGACTTCCTGGAGCAAGCTCCCGCGCTCCACCTCCGCTGTCTTCAGCCAACGGCAGGCGCGCACCGCCAACTCCGCTTTGCTGAGCTGCTCTGTGCGGACCTTGGCCAGTTGATGACGCCGCAGATCCGCCAAGGCGGCGAGCGCGGGCGCGATCGGTTTGCCCGCGAGCGCCGCTGTGAGCGCCTGCGCGAGCCGATCGAGCCGCTGTCCGTATCCGCCCGGCAGCAAGTCGGACGCGGCGGCAAGCGGCTGCATGTCGAGACTCGCGAGGAGCTGCTCGGCTTGCGCCAGCGCAGCATTGAGCACGCGATAGGGATGCTCGACCAGGAGCCGCTCGAGGTAACAGACAGTGGTCCGCCCATAGTCCTCCAGCGTCGCGTCGGCGATCCGAGCGCCGCCGATCACGCGTTCGCGCAAGCGTCCCCTAGCCTGGAACAAGGCCTGATCGGGCGTCAGACCGGCGCGATACAGCACCGAGCAGACCAGGCCAATCGCCACCATGTCGCCCGCGTGCCCTTGTCGCCACAGGCTTAAGACCAGCTCGGTCGACGCGCCCAGTCGGGGCGCGAGCCAATCGCCCAGATGCGCGACCACGGTCGCGGGGAGTGCGCAAACCGCCGCGTCGACCGCCGCTGCGCGCGACCAATCCAGGAGCGCGTCCAGATCGAGCGCTTCACCCGCGAAATCGAGCAGCGCCAACGCCAGGGCGCGCCATGCCTTGTCGAAATCCAGCACATCGCCGAACGCAATCCGCCCACGATAGCGCTCATAGCCGTCGACCAGCGCCTCGGCGATCCAGCGGTAGGACTTGGCCGTCAGCCGCGGGTCGATCTGCCGCACCCGCAGCAACTGCTCCAGGGTGCGCCAGGGGCTGATACGCTTCGGCTCGCAACCCCAGAGGCGTGCCAGGACATCCTTGGACAGCCGTGTCTCATCGAAGGGCGAGAGCATCACCAACCGCTCGGCACCGGGCCGGTGGGCCACCAGCAACTCACGCATTGCCAGCTCCGAGGGGCAATAGACGACCCGCAGCGCCGTGTCCGACAACTGTCGTCGCCGCTCGCGCGGTTCGATGGGCTCGGGCCAGACCAAGGCAATCCGATCGGCCTGGGCATCCTTGGTCAGGATCGCCTGCACCTGGGTGAGTACGGCGCTTGGGAGTTCGGCGTGCTCGGAGACGGGCGGATTCAACAAGGCTAGCGCCTGGTCCAGGCCAGGGCTTGATCGGTTTCGTCGGAGACGGCCAGGTTCCAGCGTGTCATCAGGGATCTGCTCGATAATCGGTGTTTAGGTGATTTCCTGAAATTATAGCCATCGGCCTTGATGACCGGACCTAGCAGCCTGTCGGACTTTAGGCGATTTCCGAATAAGACGCTATCAAGAATCAAGCTCCGTAGGAGCCCGCTTGCGGGCGACGTGACCTGCCGGAATCGCGCCATTGTGNCCCCACCCGTCGCCCGCAAGCGGGCTCCTACGGATTTCCGAATAAGACGCTATCAAGAATCAAGCTCCGTAGGAGCCCGCTTGCGGGCGACGTGACCTGCCGGAATCGCGTCATTGTGCCCCCACCCGTCGCCCGCAAGCGGGCTCCTACGGGTTGGATTTTTCGCGGAAATCACCTTACGTTAGATTGTGGAGCAACAAAAAGCCTTTTTGTTGACTCGGCGGGNTTCAAACCCGCCCCTACAGCTCATCCGTATCCCCAAGAACCTGATAGCTGATGTCCAGGGTCACACCGTCGCGCAGCAGTGGCTCGATCTCCTTCAGCACACGGCGGGCCTCACCGACCTTCAGACCCTGGCGGTTGTCTTGCTTCAGCACCGTCTTGCCCTTGGGTATTAAGGGCGGGTCCGGTGGCGGCTTGATCGGCGGATCGACCACCGGCGGGCGCTGGATCAGCCGTGTCGCGTCCGCCTGGGCCTGCTTGAGCGCATCGGCGAGCGATGTCACCAGCTCGTCCGCCGCCAAGGCGTCGGCCACGGCACGCTTGATCCGCACGCCCTCGCCACCGCCCCAGACGGTCTCCAACAAGGCCCAGTTGTTGTCCGCGATGGCGTGACTCACCCGCGTTGCCGCGACGATGCTGCGGGCGAGCGCCTGCAGGCTGGTGACCGGCTTGATGCCCGCCAGGGCGTCGACCAAGGCAGGTCCCTCCTGCGTCTGCAGAGCTTCCAGCAACTGTGCGGCGAGGCTGGCATTGGCGAGTCGATGGCCGCTCGCCGACAGACCCAATGCTCTGAGCTGGTCTGTCAGATCAGCCAGCAGCGTACGACAGGGCTCCAGATAGGTAGCGACCGTGTCGCGCACGTCCTTCTGCAGCGCGTTCTGGTTGCTCGCCGTGCGTAGTGGACTGGTCGTCAGACCAAAGACGGCGCCGGCGTGATCCAAGGCCCGCTTCCACTGCTCCGGCTCCGCCAGATCCTGCTTGATCAGCACCAGTTCGTCACGGATGTCCTTCAAGGTGACATCGTCGTACGGACCGCCGTGGAAGGTGAAGGCGTACTGTCCCTGCTCGGCGAAGACTCGGACCAGCAAATTCTGCACGACCATCGGCAAGCCCCGCGGGCGCGGCTGGTCCATCGCCTCGCGCAGCGCCCGCACGGTCAGGTCCCCACCCGCTCCGCTCCCGGACTGGGCCAGCGCGCGGCTCAGTTGCTGCGGCCAGTCCTCCTTGAAGATAAAGTGACGCTCGTGCATCTCGCCAAGCTTCAGTGGCTGGGCGATCTGACGCATCAGCGGGCGCAGCGGGCCCTCGACGTCGATGCGCCCGTGCGGCGCATGGATCGCGCGGCACAGCTCGGTGAACACCCGGCCCAGGTCCGCTGGGCGGACTTCGCCGTCGAATTCGGGGTGATCCGGGTACTGAGCGGTCAAAGCCTGCCCGAGCAATTGCTCGAAGGCCTTCGCCATGGTGGTGCCCGACGGGGGGCGTGGGGTAAACCCCGGCTGCAGCGACATGAGCTGCGACTCCAGCAGATCGCTGTGGTCGAGCGAGCCGGGCAAGGCCGCCGCCACCCCATAGGCGCCGATCAGGACGTCCTTCATCTGCTGGCGCAACTGGCTGCGCTGATTGTCGAGCAAGGTCCGCGCGCTCACGCGATCCTGCGGGCTCAAATGACGACTGTAGCGGTTGAAGCTGTCCTCGCTCTTGAGGATGTCTTCCAGCACGACCAGTTTGCCGAGGTTCTTCTGCGCGCTCCGGCTCAGAAAATAGGGCAGCCAGCAGATCGTCCGCGCCTGCCCTCCCGCGGCCTCGAAGTCCCGCACGCGCGCCTGATCGTCGGTCGGTGAGTAGTTCCCGGTGTCGAAGGGAAAGTCGATGATGACCTTCCATTGGTCGTCGCGGGACTCGAACAGACTGTCGTCGGTCATTTCGCGGATGTTCTGGAACAGCACCTCCACGCGCCGGCGCGTCCCGCGCCACAGCCACTCGTGCTCGACGAAGATCTGCGTGTCGTCGCGGATGCCGAAGGCGTCGAAGACCATCTCCTTGACCAGGCGCCGGCGGTTGCCTTCGTTGTCGTTGATGCGCGCCTGTTCGATGATGCTCTCGGTATCCACGCCCGAGAGCTGCACGCCGATGGTGGGATTGGGGTCGTCCGAGATCTTGATCTCGCCCACCTGCCCCGCCCATTTGCGGCACTTCTGCAGCACCGTCCGGGCCTCTTGGCCGGGGATGGGCGAGCGGATGGTGCCATGATTCAGGGCCGCGAGCTTGGTCGCGGTGAGCTGCTTGAAGCTCTCCACCTCGGGGACCAGCGCCGCCAGCACCAGGGTCTTCAACAGGCGCAGATCGTTGTTGAAGGCCTGCCGTTTGGCATCGGTGGGCGGCAGCTCCTGGAGCGCCTGACCGGTGATCTGGTGCTCCTGCTCCAGGACCGGGATCAGCTTGCGCTCGAACAACAGCTTGGCGTTGTCGAAATGCTGCCGCATCTGCTCCGAGAAAGGCTCGGCCTCGGAGGCGATGACGTCATAGAGGTCGCCGACCGGGATGAGGCTTCCCAGCGCCAGGGTCTCGCGCTGCTCCACCAGCAGCATCAGCATCACCTTGAGCGCCGTGCGCTCGCGCTGCAGTGCCGAGGAGAGCGCCACCAGCGCCTGCACCAGGGCCGGGCTGAAGGGATAGAGCGCGCGGAACATCTCCCGGTCGCCGTTGCTGGTCAGCAGCAGGTTGAAGGCCTCCTCGCGCATCGTCTGCGTCTGCGCGAAAGACTCCTCGATCCGGGCCTGGGCGGACGCGTTCAGTGGTTGCAGCAGACGCCGCTGGGCGATCACCGGCAGGTTGCGATCCTCCAGCGTGATGGTGTGGAAGCGGCCCTCCCAGTATTTCAGCGAGTCGCTCAGAATCTCCTGCTCGACGCCGCTGTATTGGTCGCCGACGAACTCACGCAGGTCGCGCTGACGGGCGATGAAGCTGATCAGCGGCAGCTCGCGCGGGATGCCGGTCTCCACCAGCTTGACGACCTTCTGGATCTCGCTGCTGATAAAGTGACGGTCGGACAGGCGGCTGGCGAGCCAGAGGATCAGCTCGTCGAGGAAGAGGACGACCGCGTCGTAGCCGAGCGCCTTGGCGTGCCGGGTCATGACGCGCAGCCCTTCGTCGAACTCGAGATAGCCGCCGCTTTGCGTGTTGGCGAGATCGGCAAAGGACTTGAACAGTGACCCGACCAGATCGCCGACCAAGCGTACCCGGTCATCGTCGCCCGCCTGCCCGCTGACCACGGCATCGAAGCTCACCGCATCCCAGCCCGTGGCAGCGTCGCCCCAACCATCGTGGCTCCCGTCGGCACCGCCCACGGCGTTCAGCGCGCCGAAGAAGGTCGCATCCCCCATGTGACCACGCATCGCCTGGGCATCGGCGAACAGGCGCTCGCCCATGTAGAAGCCGGGCACCGGGGCTTGCGGATGCCGCTTGCGGATGTAACGCGCATAGCCCCCGAGCACGCCGGACTCGATGCTCGCGGCGCCGATCATGTGATACGGCACCAGCAGGATGTTGCGGCTCTGCATCCAGTCGCTGTGCTTGGCGACCGCCGGTCCCAGTTCCGGGATGGCGCGCGCCTGGACGTTGCCCTGCAACAGCAGGTGCAGCACCGCCATGAAGTGCGACTTACCGGTGCCGAAGCTGCCGTGCAGATAGGCGCCCTTGTTGCGGTTCTGCTGGCTGGTGGCGGTGCTTTTGATGAAGCTCAGGGCATCTTCGAAACAGCGGGCGAGCTGCGGGGTGACGACATAGTCCTTGAGGGTCTGTTCGACGGCGTCCGCTTCGAGGCCGCTGGCCAGGTTGAGCACGAAATCGCCGCGCTGGACGCGCTCGGGGATGTGGATCAAGTCCTTGATGAGTGTCATCGAATCTCTCGCATGCTTACTGTGGTCGCCTTGCTTTCAGCGCGTCGAGCGAAAGAAACACGGCCTCACCCGCGCCAATCTTGCGCTGCCGTTCTTTCAGGATCTCGCCGTGCCAATCAGGTGACTCCAGTTCGGTAGGTGCCTGGCAGAGCGAGTCCCAAAGTAGCTCCATCGTCTGGATCTTTTCCTCGACCGACATCTGATCGAGTTGCAGGTTGGGTTTCATCGTAAGAGATTCTCGAATGGCTTGGTGTTCTTCCATCGGTAGGTATGGAAATCGCGGCGGTCGGTACTCAGGATGCGCCCGTGACCCAAGGTTTCAGCCACCAACACCAGAGATGCATCGGCAAGATCCATGGGTAGATCGGCATAGGTTTGCATCAAAGTTTCCAGGCGCTCCGCCTGGCCTGAGTCGATGTCGAGCACCATGAAGACACCCTGCCGATACATCTCGATGAACTTTAGCTGCGCCGTGATACCGCGTCTTTGCAGCAGCAAATGGCAAACTTCGGTCATCACCGGCCAGGTCGTGATCAACGCCTCGTTGAGGGTGCTGAAGGTCTTGAGGGCGAGCGCATGGTAGTCGTCCTTGGGGTTTCCCAGAGCCACCCAAAATCCGGTATCCGCAATGATCATGCCTTGTCCGACCAGTCCAGATGCTCTTTATAACGCGCCGAGAAATCGGCTTCGGCCTCGAAACTGCCGATGAAGCCGATTTCCTGGGCCTTGCGTAAGGCATTCGCGCCAACCAATGGGGCTTGCGGTAACGCGGCATGGCGGTCTACCGATGACACCGTGACTTGTACCTCCTGATCGGCAAATTCCTTCAACGGCAGATGCAGGATGCCGTCGGCTGCAATTCGGGTGGTGATCTCGAGTCTTCGCATGTGATTGATCGCCTGTGGATGTGATTCAAGGAACGATTGAATCGCTCAGCCGGTCCGCCTTCGCCCGCGCGCGGGCGCCGCCGGCTCCCAGTCCGACAGCGCGTCGCGGGACAGATCCAAGTGACGCAGTTCTTCGAGCAGGAAGCCCTCGTAATAGTCGCCCAGACGCTCACCAAGCTCGGGGTCGAGGGTGTTGTGCCACTGCTTGAGCCAGGGGATCAGCTCGTCGAGCGCGACCAGCATGGGCATGAGGCGCTCGGCGTCCCAGCCGTCCTGTTCCTTGCGCTCCAGATACCAGGTGGCAATCGCCTGGGCGCGTTGCAGATGATCGAGCCCGGCCCAGCCGATGACCAGGGTGGAATCGCCGGAGCGCTCGCAGCCGGGCAGGCTGAAGAAGCGCTCCTTGGGCACGTCGAGCTTGCCGCGCAGGCCCCAGTAGCTCGGTTTGCGGAAGTCGGTGGAGGCGTACTTGGGCGGCAGCGGGATGTCGCCGATCTCCTGGGCCTTGAGCGCCCGTGCCTGCTCGGCGGTCAGGGACCGCGGGTCGGCCGGATCGAGCGCGGTGCGGGCGTCGATGGCATCCTCGGCGCGTTGCTTGTCCCAGGTCTCCCGCCAGGCGTGGAACTTGGGCATGGCGCTCGGCTTGTAGCGGGCGGCGGCCATCTGCGGCACTTGATCGCCCTCGACCAGCTCGCCGACCAGGGTGCGGGCGTCGAAGGTGTCTGAGCCGGTGTAGAGCGCTGCGACCTGCTGGAAGGCCGCATCATGGCGGGCGCGCTCGGCGAGCTGGGCGACCGGTAGGGTCCGCTGCGCGGACCCTCCCCGCTCGGACGATCGGCAAAGCCCCTCCAGAAAATCCAGCAGCCAATCCCGCAGCGCGCGGCGCCGACGGCTCTCCCAGGGCTCGCGATTCCAGCGGCGCTTGTATTCGGGCTGCTCGATGAGGCGAACCCAAGGGTTGTCGGCCATCGCCTGGAGCCGGCGCTCGGTCAATGCCCGGTAGTCCGCCGGCCAGTGGGCGGGGATTTGTGTGATCGGGGTGCTGTTGTGGCGGGCGAACCAGGTGGTCTGGGTTTCGCCAGTGGCCAGGCGGCGGGCCAGGAGGATTTCAAAGGGACGCTCGCCGAGGCGGATCTCGGGTGGGGTCGCGCCGTGGCAGAGATCTTCGTCGGTCAGGCCGTAGAGACGGTAGCTGAGCCAGTCCAGTTCTTCCTGGAGGGCGATTAAATCCCCCCCTGCCCCCCCTTTTTCAAAGGGGGGGTGAGTAGCGGCGACGCTTGAATCCACTGCTAACCCAGTCCCCCCCTTCATCAAAACACCACCCTCAATTCCCCCCTTTGAAAAAGGGGGGTTAGGGGGGATTCCCTCCCCTCCGCGCCCACTTTGCTCAAGGGCGAGATCGCCGACATCGAATTGACGACTGAGGATCCTCGCCGGCTCCCGCTCCGCAAGCTCCCGCGCCAATGCGTCGAGCTGTCGGGCGAGATCGCGTGCTTGGCCTTCGGGGTCTGCAGCAATTGGAAACGCCCTCAGGCCAGTTCCGGCGATTTGATAGAATTGCTCCCATTCTTCGCTTACAAATCCCCCGCCCGTTCCGCGAGCGCCTTTGTTATGAAACACCTGCTTCATCCAGAAACAGGCGGTCGAGCTGTTGAGCAGGGCCAGCAGCGTCAGATGATCGTCCTCGCTCGCATCGGCAGGTAACTTGATGACCGGCGCGGTTTGCTTGAAGACCTTGCAGCCCCGGTCGAGGACGAAATGATTGTGGGTAGCCACTTCGGCGAAGGTGATGGAAAGCGGCGAGCGAAATCGCTGTGGAAAAAACATCGAATGCTCGTACCAGCGCAATCCACGCTCTTCAATGAACTGTCCGAAATCCTTGCGGTGTCGCAGATGGCAACGAAAAGTCCAGAAGTGTCGTCCGATCGTTTCGGGCAACGCCGTCAACGGGTTCGCCGTTTGGAGATCGTAGGGCATCAATGACCATTCTCCGGGCACGATCTCCCAGTCGCGCACATCCTCTCCGATGACCAGCGGCACAGCCGTGTCAAGCATCTTGCGGGTGGCGACTGTGCTACCCGGCATGTAGAAAACCTCGTCCTCGCCGGTATGCGTCGTCCGGCCAATCTCCAGAATGCGCTCTTCAAGCAAAGCGACATCATCGCCTTCCAACAGCACTTTCAGATCCGACGCACCACCGCCCCCAACACTCCACGGATGGCTCGCATACAACCCCCGCTCCTGATCCACCACGCTGACAAACGCATTCTCACTCCCCGGCCGCTCCAGCAGATCCACGATCGACCGCCAAACCTTCCCTTGCGCCGCATCCTCCGGCGCGCCCGGCTCGCCGCGAATCCCCAGCACCGCGCGCAGCCGATCGCCCTGAGGCATCCGGTTGCGCCCGAAGAGGATCACCGTCGGCGTGCCGTGACCTGGAATATAGGCGCCCGAGGTATCGATGACATGGGTGAGATCCTTGCGCGGCAGATAGTCCTCGATCAGCTTTTTGCCGAACTCGCGCTTCATGAAAGAGTTGGCGGTGATCATGCCGACGAAGCCGGCCGGGCGATTGTCCTCCGCGGGCAGCGTTAGATCGAAGAAGCGCTCGGTGAAGGGCACACCGAGGGAGTATTGGCGGTGACAGGCCAGGTACTTGTCCCGATACGCCTGATTCAGCGCCTTGTCCTTGACGGTGATATAGGGCGGATTACCGACCACGACCTGATAGCGCTGTCCGAGGATGCGTTCCAGCTTGTCCCGGTCCTCCACCTCGAAGACATGGGCGAGCGAGTCGTCCAGCAGATCGCGCTGGTGGCCCTGCCCCTGCCATTCGTGCCGCCGCCCGTGCAGCAGCGAGTCGCCGACGGCGAGGTTGAAATGGAAGTCGGGGGCGTCCTTGAGCCGGTCGCTGCCCGCCGCCTTCATGGCCGCGATCAGCAGCCGGAAGCGGGCGATGGCGATCGCATAGGGGTTGATGTCGACCCCGTGGATGGCGTCGAGCGCCCGCTGGGCCAGGGCGCGGGCGTTGGTGGCGGGCTCGCGCTGCTGCCAGTCGGCGAACAGCCGCTCGAAACCGGTCAGCAAGAAATGGCCGGAACCGCAGGTGGGGTCGATCAACTTGAGTCCCGGCAGACCGAAGGCGGTCTTAGCCGGCTCCAGGGTGTAATCGAGGATGAAACGCTCGACGAACTCGGGGGTCTGGAGCAGCGCATAGCGCTTGCGCACGCTCTCGGAGAGGTCCTGATAAAGATCTCCGAGGAAGCGGGTGTCCCACTCCGGGTCGGTGAAATCGTGGAGGATCGCGCCGGTCTCGGGGTCGAGCCGCTGGAAGAAGTCGATCAGCGCCTTGGCGCCGTCGGCCGAGAGGGGGAGCTGCCAGAGCGGGTTGTGGGCGCGGTCGAGCAGCTCGGCCATCACCGGCAGCGACTCAAGCTCCGTGAAGACGGCCAGCAGATAGTCGCGCTCGGCATGGGTGGGATGCGCATTGAAATAGACGGTCAGGCGGTCCTTGGCCTGTTGCAGCGCGCCTTGATCTGCGCGATGGCTCGCCCCGGCCGCCGGCCCCGAGAGGAGCGGCGCCTCCAGCAGCCGGTTGTCTTCCAGAAAGCGCACGAAGACGCAGGTCAGCACCCAGGCCGCCGCGGCCTGGGTGATCTGCGCCTCGCGCCAGGCAACGAAGTGCTCGGCGGTGCGGTTGGCGGCCTGGGCCTTGGCGTACTCGGCCTGGAGGTGGGCCTCCAACTCCGGTCGGGTCCGGCTGTAGTCCAGGATGTCGCGTTCCAGTTTGGGCAGGTGGGACTGGAGATCGGCGAGGAGGCGTTGGGGGTGGATCATCGAGGGCTTGTCCTTATTTTTCCCGGTCTTCCTGGTCGATGAGCAGCGGTCAACCGATGGCGATCGTCAGGTGTCCGACCGGCTCGGCCGCGGGCTTGACCTTGATCTCGATGTCGTACCCGAGCCGGTTCAAACACTCCATCAGCTTGCGTTCGGACAGATTGGCGAAGTCGCCGCGCAGCAGGGCCGACACCTTCGGTTGCGGGACACCCATGCGGCGGCCGGCTTCTTCCTGCGTAAGGCCGAGCTTGCGCACGGCCCGGGTGATCTCGATCACCAGACCGGACTTGATCTTGAGTTTCTCGGCATCGGGCAGGCCAAGGTCGGCAAAGACGTTGCCGGAACCCGTTTCGACCTCGATGCCTTCAAGGACGCGTTTTTTCATCTCTCATCTCCTTCGCGATCGTCTCAGCCGGACGTAGTGGCGGGTTTCAAACCCGCCTCTACACCAAGGCTCTGTCCGGATATCAGGTAGGAAGGCTATAACTATACCATAAACGGTATAAGCGAGACATGGAGCGGGGTTAGGGGCCGGCGCGGTGGTTCAGCCACGCCAGTCGCGCAGATGCTGATCAGCCAATGGGGCGGTTGCAGGACGGGGTGATCACCACGCGCGACAGCGGCCATCAACGCGGTCGCACGCTCGGTATCGGCCTCGCGCTCCGGGTCCTGGAATAGCCACTTGATGATGACACTGGCGTCGATAACGAGGATCACGGGCGGCCGATTTCGCGCGACGCGCGGGCCGCCGCCTCGGTCAACGCCGGTCGCTCGACGCGTGCCGCGGTCAACTGCTCGAAGGCGGCCTGACGCCGGCGCTGCTGATCGGCCTCGGCGATGGCCTGTTGCATCAGCCGGACGATCACGGCGCTCTTGTTCTGACCCGAGAACTCGCGATTGAAAGCGTTCCGGAGGTCGTCCGGGATGCTGAAGTTCATGGTGGCCATGATGGGATGTCGATTGTTGAAATCTTCGACAATCTTAGACGCCGGGTCCGTCACCGGCAAGGGAGGTGATCCAGGCTCACGGCTCGAACCCCAGGGCACGCAACCGCTCGGCCAGTTGCTCCGCACGCGCGTGTTCCTGCTCGGCACGGGCACGCTCCTGTTCGGCACGCGCACGCTCCTGCTCGGCACGCGCCGCCTCATCGCGCAAGCGCGCGGCNAGTTCGACCGAGGTCAAGAACGGCTGCCCCTGCGGATCGAAGATCTCCAGCGTCTCGCCGGTCAACGCAAAGCGAATACCCAGCCGCGGGCTGACCCAGCCCTTCAAGTGCGACATCCGCCGCAGCCGCCCCTCCTGGCGTAGCCAAATCTCCAGCGTGTTGGCGGACGGATCGTAGACGTAGTATTCCTCGACCCCGTAGGTATCATAATAGGCCAGCTTGTCGGCCATCTCTTTGAGACTGTTCGCCGGCGAGAGGATCTCGAACACCACCTGGGGGGCGACGCCACCCTCTTCCCATTGCTTGTAACAGCCGCGGCGGCCCTTGGGCCGGCCGATGGCGACCATCACGTCCGGGGCCACCGGGCCGGCGATCCGCCGGTCGGGAACCGGATACCAGAAGAGATCCCCGGCGACGAAAACCTGCGGGTCCTGCCCAAAGAGGATCTCGAGATTCTCTTTGATCTTGACCAGCCACTCATACTGCTCGGTATTCTCCGCCATAGGCTCGCCGTCGCTCTCCGGATAGGGGTCATCGGGGTCGAAATGCGCGAGGGGATTCATCGCCGCGGTCCTCCTCTGGGGGTTGGCGTCAGTCGCAAGTGTAACCGAAGGCCGTCAGCGCGAGCGCCTCCGGTTTCGATAGCGCCTTGAAGCACCTTGGCGTCTTGGCGCCTTGGCGTGCGCAATTGCCGGATTGAGGATCACGAGGCGTCCGCTACGACCGGCTGGAGCCAGGCACTCGGAATGCGCGCGAACTCCCGACTGCCGGCACCGCTCGGCACACTGACGCCGTCGATGATGGCCGCGGTGGCTGCCAACTCGTTGGCGATGAGCAGTAGTAGGGCCGGCGCCCGCGGGGCGTCCTGCAGGTGTTGGCGCAGTTCACCGAGCCAGGTGTCGACCAGACCATAGCGACCGATCAGTCCAGGGTCGGTCAGGAGAACCGGTCGGTCCGCCGCTTTGAGCTCCGCGGTCATCGCCGGCAGGACACGGCGGACCAGCCCCTGCAAACGCGACCAGTCGACACTGCCGGGGTCGGCGGCATCGGCCTTCAGCACGACCTGCCAGTTGGGCGGGTTGGCCATGCCGTCGCACAGACGGTGCAGATGGCGCAGCAGGAGGTCGTCGAAACTGACGACCTGCAACGCGAAGGTCGCGGCGAGCTGCTGCTGCGCCCGCTGCCACAGCCGGGGCCGCACCGAAAGGGCCAGAAAACGCCCGGAGTCCAGCGCGTTGCGAACGCTCTGTTCGAATTGCTTCAGCTCGCGGGTGGGGGAGCTAGCCCCCGCCTCATGCTGGGTGTAATGAACGCTGGTGCGGGTGGCGGCGAGGGTGCTGCCGTCGCCCAGGGCGCCGGCCTGCGGCAGACAGTAGGCACCGCGCTTGCCGCCGTGTTCGGCCTGGGGATCCCAGACGAAGCCCAGCTCGAGCCGCCCCAGCAGGTCATCGAGCTCCCGCCGGCCGGGAAGCGGCAACGCCTCAGGATAGCGACCCTGGATGCGGTCCTGCACCTCGGCCACCGAGAGCTTGGGCGTGCCGAGCAAGGCGCCCTGGGCCAGCTCGAGACTGCGCTCGGCGGGCATGCCCTTGGGGTAAAACTCCGCGCGACTGGAGAGCGCGGCCCCCTGCGAGGCGGCGACGGCCAGACGCAGCAGTCGGTGGTTGCTGAGCCCGGCGAACGAATCCGGGGCCGGAAGTGCGCGGATGCGCTCCAGGGCGCGCACCGGCGACAACAGGGGCTGCTGCTCGGCGCATTCGTCGGCGAGCTGGCCCAGGGCCTCGACGTAGTCCGCCAGCGCCTCACCCAGCCCCTGAGTGTCGTCGGCGATGAGGATGCGCTTGCCGCAGCGGCGCAGGATCCAGCGCGACTCCCGGCGGGCCAGCTCGGTCTCGATCGCGGCCCGTACCACGGCCTGCGCCCAGCGATCGCGGATCGGCGAGGGC
The DNA here is from genome assembly GCF_000379525.1 of Lamprocystis purpurea DSM 4197. Classification (GTDB taxonomy): domain Bacteria; phylum Pseudomonadota; class Gammaproteobacteria; order Chromatiales; family Chromatiaceae; genus Thiodictyon; species Thiodictyon purpureum. The sequence goes on from NZ_KB902508.1 coordinate 35,641, forward strand.
CGTACCGAGCCGCGGCGCAGCAAGATGGCCTCCCCCAGCTCGACCGCGGTCATGACACCGCCCTGCTCCGCGAGGAGCGTGGCGATATCCTGGCGTAAGCGGGTGATGAAGGTGTTCTTGCCCCACTGCGCCAGGACGCGCGTTTGGAGATCGCGTGCTGCTGCGGACTCCATGCTGATCTCAGCGCCGAGGGTGATGAGGGTGGGCCAATGGACGTTGTCCGCGGGCCTGGCGGTGTCGGCATCGAGACGGCCCAGGTATTCGGTGAGGAAGCTGTAGCGGGCGTGGTCGGCTGTCTTGGTCTGGGGCGGCCGGATGCTGCGCATCAATTGGTCGACGCTGATGAGCAGGCCGTCGCTCTTGATCGGGGCGGGCGGGATCGCCTCGCTCCCGGCCCGGCTGGGTTCCGGGGGCGCAAGACGGGCCTGCAGGCGTGCGATCACCTCCGAGAGTTCGCGCCGGGTCTGGGTCCCGACCCCCGTCATGCGCACCAGCTCGTTGCGCGGCAGACGGATGAGGTCAGCGACGCGATTGATGTTGAGCCGGCTCAGGGTATCCAGCGCCTGGGCGGAGAGCGGGAGCAGGCCGATCTGGGTGTCGAGCCCGGCCTCGCCAATCGGACAGGATGGCGCCGCGTCGCCCTCGCCAGGGTGCAAGGTCGTCTCCCGCTTAGCCTGGTCGAAGTGCTGACGCCAGGCGCGGCGCATGTCCTCGGCATTGCCGAAGCGCGCCTTGACGTCCCTGGCCAGCGCCGTGCGGAAAAAACCGGCCAGGCCATCACGCACGCTCGGGTCGAAGACGGCGGGGTCGATCTCCAGGGCGCCTTCGATCAGTGGCGGCAGCCCCTCCCCGTCCGCCCAGGTCGGTAGCCGGCCGGTCGCCATCTCGTAGAGCGTCAGGGAGGCGGCGAAGCGCTCGGCGTAGTCGTCCCAGCGCCGACGGCCCGGGTCGCGGATGAAGGGGTCCATGTAGGCCAGGGTGCCGGCGGTGAAATTCTCAGCGCTGAGGCTCGCCAGCGAGAAGTCGAAGAGCACCAGATGCAACTGGCGGCCCTGTTTCATCAGGCCGATATTCTCCGGTTTGATGTCGCGGTGGGAGATGCCCTTCTCCTCCAGGTGGCAGAGGGCGCTCAGGAGGTCGTCACCGAAGCGCTCCAAGAGCTCGAGCGCAATGGGGCCGAGCTTGCGCAGGCGCTCGGCCAGCGTGCCCTCGGCGGCATAGTCGAGGAGCAGGCCGGTGTGACCGAGGACGTCGTGGGTCTCGTGGTAGGCAATGATGGCCTGATGCCGCAGCTTAGTCAGGGTCTCCGCTTCCTGGCGTAGGCGCTGATTGTGCTCGGGAGTGGCGGCCAGTTTGAGCACGCGCTCCTGCCCGCACTGCATGACGACGAAGGCGACCGAGCTGGCCCCGCGCCCGAGGCGCTTGGTCACCAGGAGGCCGCCCTCGAAGGTGTCACCGGGGCGCGCCGCGGCGGGATCAGTGCGGCGTTCGCTGTCGGGACGGCTGAGCTCGTCCTCGACCAGGTTGAGATACTCGATGAACTCACCGACCGAACCGATGCGACTGCCGGTGTCCGGGTGGGTAGCGTATTGGATGAGGTCCTGTAGCTCGCGGCCGGCACCGTTGAGTGCGTCGGTGATCTGCAGCCCCTTGCCGCGACTGAGCTTGTCCTGCAGTTCCAGATCGTTCGCGGCGGGCGGCCGGCCGGTGAAGAGCAGGTAGGCGATGGCGCCGAGCGAGAAGACGTCGAGATAGACGCTGTCGCTCGCGTTGGCGCCCAACGCATCGGTGTGGGCCTCGAGCGCGAGATAAGGACCGGCCTCCTCCTGGATGATGCAACTCAGGTGGCTGAGTGCTGTCAGTTCCCGCGAGTCGCTCTCGAGCGCGCGCCGCGCGGTGGCCCAGTTGGCGATCTTGACGCAGAGCCCGCCGTCACCGTCGTTGCGCACGTAGATGCTCTGCGGGCTCAGCGCTCGATGATAGAGCCGTTTGCCATGGGCAAAGCGCACGGCTTCCGCGATCTGACGCAGCAGTGTCACTGCCTCCAGTGTCTCCAGCGTTTGGCCGGCGCCGAGCCCGATCAGGAAGTGGTCGAGGCGCACGGCGGCGGGGTCGTGCTCGTAGACCAGGGCCGGCCCCTGATCGTGCTGTTGATAGTCCCGCGCCTGGAGGATGCCGGGATGCTCGATGCCTTCGAGCAGTCGAAACTCCAGCTTGGCGGCGTTGCGCAGGGTGGCGGCCTCCTGCTCGGACTTGCCAAGGGTGAGATAGATGCGGATGCGCCGCTGCACGCCTGTTTCAGAGTGGGTGGCGAGCCAGTCCTGGAAGTGATCCGCCTCATCCAGCAGATCATTGAGCGCGTAGAGTCCCACGCGCCGCGTTCGCAGGGATTCTTTGATGCCGGCCTCCTCAAGGGCGCGCGCGACGACCTTGGAGATCGGCCGGTCGAGCGGACGATGCTTCCAACTGCTGTCGATGGAACAGAGCGCATCCATGACGTTCCTGCGGGTACATACCTGTAGGCGCGCCGGCCCCAGCAGCTTGTTGACGACGTTTTCGGCGGACAGGAAGACCAGCGTCTCGATGAAGGGGATGCGCTCCTTCGCCTTCAGTGCCGAGCGCTGGCTTTCGAGCAAGGATTTGAGCTTCTTGGCCTTACGATCGGCCAGCAAGCGCGGATTGTCGAAGACGCGACGGCGCCCCTCGTGGGTCCAAACCCAGGTGCCGGCGTCGCCGCTGATCTCGCCGGGGTGCGACTTGATCTCGATGAGGAAGAACCCCTTGGGGGTCAGGATGAGGTTGTCGACCTCGTTGATGGAACCGTCTTGCGCGATGAATTCAAAGTTAGCCCAAGCACGGTAGGGCTCATGGTCGGGTAGCTGGCCTTTAAGAAAGACCAATGCCTCACGCTCCCAGGCGAAATCCGACGGGGTGATCTGCTTCCAGAGTTTATCCATGGGTCACTGCGGCATCATTTGGGCGGGTCCACATTGTTCCAGGCCGCGGACGACTGCTGGTCCCGACGACTGAGGCTGACACTGTAGCGAGGTGTTCGCAAGCGTGCTGCGATCAGCGGTGAGAGCGCGAGGATCATCATCCCGATGATCATGAAGCCACCGTGCCAGGGCACGTAGTCGGCGATGATGCGTTCCCACGAGAGTCCGAAAGCGCGACCGACGCCGACCTCGAAGCAGAGCATGAGGATGAACCAGAGCAGGCCAACAGAGACCAGTTGCTTGAATTCCCTCGCGCCGATCCATCCAATGGTTACGTAGGCGATCAGAAGAATCATGAGCGATCCCGTGAGAACGCCGATTTGGCGTGACGCAAGGTCTCCAACAACGGGTTGGAGGAAGAGCGTCCGTAGTGTCCCGTGAACAGTCTCGGCCAAGGCCATCAGAAGCCACACCGCGAAGCCGCGAAGCAAATATGTCATCATACTTGATTGAACCGTAAACAGTTGCTGCGCCGGCAGTCTTTCATATTCGACGAAGAAGATCATATTGATTGCGTCGGTAATACGGAATTGCGCAATATTTATCTTGAGGTTTCATATCAGGAGTGACCGATTATTCAACAATAGATTCCTTGCGTGGCGATCAACGGTAGAATGCTCAAACCAGGTGTTCGGTTTCGATGCTGTGATAGCCCCGCTGCCGCCGTCGCTTCTCGATCGCCTCCAGCCGCGCCATCCCCTCCTCCCGCGTCGCCACCCAGGCCGTCCGCATCCGGCCGCGCCGTGAGCCAAGCCCACCCCACGCGGTGACCACCGACCAGCCGCCGAGCAGATCCTCGACCAGGTCGGCCTGGTAGTACCGCGCCTTCTCGGGATGGACCCAGCGCCGCATCGCCCTGCCCTCATCACTTCAGAAACTGCCGTACGGTAAAGCGCCACTGTCCGAATTCTACGGTGCTCCGCGCCTCCAGTGGTAGGACGCGCTTCAGGGGTTTCAGGATTCGCCTCAGGGTCACTGGCCAGGCGGGGTGGTTGGTGCCGGCTGGATGGGAGACGTCGGCCTTAGCTTAAACGAGGCCCCAACCCTGCGCGTCGAGGATGTCCAGGAGCGCATTGGATACCGAACTGGCGCGTCTTGCGCGCCACCAGGGCGCCGACCGCCGGGTCGCCGGCACGCAGAGCGGCGATCGGGGTCGCTCCCGTCACCGCGTCCAAGTCCCGATCTGGAGTCAGGAAGAAACGGACCTTGGCCGGTGCGCTTGCGGTTTCGAGCAGCGCCGGCACGGAGTCGAAGCGATGGCTGTCGCGCTGGCTGCGGGCATGGATCGGGGCAGGCCGAAGCCAGACGCGTCAAGATCACACGCGCGCCACGGTGCCGGCGAGGCGGTCGGTGCGCAGTCGATCGGGCTCTCGACGGCGGCGACGCTCACGTGGATCATCGGCCCCAGCGCGGTCGGCCCGTGCTCGGCTCGGCCGCGCGACCCACCTGCCTGTCTCTTCATTATTTGGAGGACCCCGATGAGTTGGAAGACCGCCTACCGCTCCTTTTACTATGCGCAGGCACCGGAGCCCGCGGACCTGGTGTTGAATCCCGCCGAGACGGCGCTGCTGTGCATCGACGTGCAGAACCTCTACCTGGAGACCCCGGCTGATCCGCACGAGGCGGCGCGCTGGTTGCCGTTCCACCAGCGGATGCGCGAGATCGTCATCCCGACCACCCGCGCCCTGCAGCACGCTGTTCGCGCCAAGGGGATGGACGTCATCCACGCGCGCATTGCCTGCCTGCTCGAGGACGGGCGTGATCGCTCGCTCAGCCAGAAGAAGCCCGGCTGGAACGCCCTGCTCTTGCCCAAGGACAGCGCGGCGAGTCAACTGGTCCCCGAGCTGGCACCACACCCCGGCGAGATCGTGGTGACCAAGACCACCGACAGCGCCCTGACCGGGACCAATCTGCGGCTGATCCTCGCCAACCTGGGCATCCGCAACGTCATCCTGACCGGGATCTTCACCGATCAATGCGTCTCCTCCACGGTGCGCAGCCTCGCCGACGAGAGCTTCAACGTCATTGTGATCGAGGATTGCTGCGCCGCCGGCACCGATGCCTTGCACCAGCGCGAGTTGGAGATCATCAACATGATCTATTGCCAGGTGCTCACCAGTGTTGAACTGCGAGCGATCATGGGGCTCTGAGGGGGCGACCACGATGAACCCGGCGCGAACCCTGCTGCTCGGCTGCGGCGCGTTTGATGATGAATGACGCGGATATCGCCTACAACCGCGGTATTTGTCTGAGCGAAATGGGCCGGTTGGACGGCCAGACGATCCAGGAGAAGACGACGGTTTCGTCTTCTTTTTTCTTCACGGCCATCGGATAAGGATGTCGTCTCGCCATCAGGCACGTCATCGCCCCAGCATGGCTATTCTCCTCTGGGGATGGGGGTTGTGCTCAAGCTTCGCCGTCGAACGCCGCCTGCAATTTCTCGACGTCAAGCTTCACCATCTGCATCATGGCCTCCATCGCGCGTTGCGCTTTGTCCCGATCGCGGTCCAGCAGCATCGCGGTGAGGACAAGCGGCACGATCTGCCAGCGCAGGCCGTACCTGTCCTTGAGCCAGCCGCACATGATTGGCTCGCCGCCATCGGCGATCAGGGCGTCCCAATAACGGTCGACCTCCGCTTGGTCCTCGCAGGTGACCGACAGCGAGACGGATTCGTTGAATGTGGCATTCTCGTTCGCGCCGCCGTTCAGCGCCTGATAGCGTTGTCCCGCCAGCACGAAGTCGACGACGATGACATCGCCGGCCTTACCGCCCGGCCAGTCGACTGTACTCGTCGCCTGGTGAACGATGTAGGCGTCGGGGAAGATCGCGACGTAGAAGCGCGCAGCCTCCGCGGCGTCTTTCTCGAACCACAGGCAGGCGGCGATCTTGTGTTGTGTATTCATGACATTGTTTTCCTCGCAGTTGCCGGGGGCCACAGCGATACCGAGGGTCACATCGCCGTTGCCGAGTTGGCGCTGGTCGCCCCGGCGGGGGTGAGGCTCATCTGATGTCCCTGGAGGGCGGGGTGGCGTCTACAGCGCCAGGTGCAAGCGGATCGCCGCGTCGACTTCCCGCAGCTTGTCCGCCGCGAGTCGGCCGAGCGCGGTGCCGGTGATGCGCTCCTTCGCGATGGAGCGGATCTGCTGGGCCTGGGCCTTGGAATCCTTGGGCAGGCCGGAGTCTGCCCGTGACAGCGCCACCTCGAAGGGATAGACCCGGGTCAGGTTGGACGTGATGGGCAAGACCGTGACGGTGCTCGCCGCCCGATTGTTGGCATCGTTGCTCACGATCAACACCGGGCGGCGTTTGTTGATCTCGGCGCCCACCGTGGGGCTGAGCTCGGCGTAGAGGATCTCACCACGCTTCATCGGGCAGTCCGTCACTCAGCGTCACGTCCCATTCGGATAGATCCGGGGCGGACGCTTCCCGGTAGGCCGCCTCGAGCTCGTCCTCCCGGAGCCGGCGCAAGGCTTGCTCGACGACTTGGGAACGACTCTTGACCGCGTGGGTCGCCCGATAGGCATCGATCACCCCGATCGCCTCGGGGGTGAGCGAAATGGACAATTTTTCGGTTCGCATGGGGCTTTCTCTCTGTTGCTACCCATGATGCTACCGCTACTGCTACCACGCCGCAACCCGGATAGCCTGGCTCAGGCGATCAATGCCGCATTGATGGTCCAACCCACAATGCAACATCACCAACTGCAACAGGTCCGCGGGAGGGTGTACCGGGAATCCGGCCGGCCGGGGCAGTAGTGCCCATCTGGACGGGATAATGGGGGATTATCACGTGTAAAATATGCTCTTCACCAGCGCATCGAGCGCATTTTAGTACCACGTAATACGGTATTATGTACCACGGTATCTTATTCACGCAGACCCCGCCCGGAGGAATCACCGGTCTCGCGGCACGCCGGGGCGCCGTGCGCGTGTTTCTCGGAGAACACCGAATCCACCGCTGCCCGTTCGGCGGGTGTCGCCCCGCCGCTTCCCGGCCTGGCGTCCGCCGCACCGGGGCAGCGCTGCGGCCCGGACCGGAGCCTTGATGCCCAAGCGGAACGCGAGCCGGTAAAGCAGCCATGAACTGGAGTATTCTTAGCGTCGTCAAACACACCAATCGCCCATCGCGGCCTGGTCGGGAGCAATCATGTTGGGCGTATTCATTCGATCACTGTTCGTGCCGGCGGCGCTGCTACTGCTCGGCGGTTGCGCCACCCGACCGATCAATCCGCCGATCGCCCAGGCCGACCCGGGCAGCGGCTACCGGCTGGATACGCGCCAGGCGCGGGACCGGAACAAGGAGAATCTGGTCGTCCTCGCCTTCTCCGGCGGGGGCACCCGCGCCGCCGCCTTCTCCTATGGCGTGCTGGAGTTCCTGCGCCGCACCGAGGTGGTTGGACCGCAAGGCAACAAGGTTCGCCTGCTCGACGCGGTGGACGTCATCACCGGCGTGTCGGGCGGGAGCTTCACGGCGCTCGCCTATGGACTCTATGGCGACAAGTTGTTCGACGACTATGAGCAACGCTTTCTGAAGCGCGATGTGCAGGGCGAGATCGTCGCGCGCACCTTCAATCCAGCCAATTGGAGCCGGTTGGCGTCGACCGGCTGGGGTCGTTCCGAATTGGCGGCCGAGATCTACGACGAAATCCTGTTCAACGGTGCCACCTTCGGCGATCTCAACCGCGGCAAAGGCCCGCTGATCGTGGCGTCGGCCACCGACCTTTCGACCGGCTCCCGGTTCGTCTTCAACCAGCGCGTCTTCGATGTGGTCTGCTCGGATCTGAATGCGGTCCGGCTCTCCCGCGCCGCGGCGGCCTCCTCGGCGGTGCCGGTGGTGCTCTCACCGGTCACACTCAATAACTATGGCGGCACCTGCAAGACGGTCACGCCCGCTTGGGTGAAGCCCTTCCTCGACGCCGACAACCCGCCGCGGCCCGCGGCCCGTGCGATCCGCTCGCTCCAGGCGGAGCAGGACTTTCGCGACAGCGTCCGTCGGCCTTACCTCCATCTGGTCGACGGCGGCGTATCGGACAATGTCGGTATGCGCGCCGTGCTCGATTCGCTCGAAGTCCACGAGGCGCTGCACGACGCCGGTCAGCCATCGCCGTTTGACGGCGCGCGCCGAATCATCGTGATCATCGTCAATTCGCTGTCGTCGCCCCCAACCACCTGGGACCAGTCCGAGGAGCCGCCCGGTACCCTGGACGTGCTGCTCAAAGCCGCCGGCACGCCGATCGACGCCTTTTCCTACGAGGCCGTGGAGCTCCTGCGCGACACCGCGGCGCGCTGGCAGAACCTGCGCCGGATCCGCAACTCGGCCGCCTTTGCGGCCAACAAGGACCCCGCGGTCGCCGCCGCGTTACGCATCCCGAACGCGGAGATCTACGCCATTGACGTGTCCTTCGCCAGGCTGAAAGACAAGGCGGAAATGGCCTATCTGAATCAGCAGCCGACGTCGTTCGTGCTGCCCGCCGAGGCCGTCGACCGCCTGCGCGCGGCGGCGGGAACCATCCTGATGGACTCACCGGAATTCCAGCGGTTGCTGAAGGACGTCGGCGCCAGCGTCGTGCCGGCATCGACCGATGCGGCGGCCGCACGACCGGGCGCGCGCATGTAGGATTTCGTAAACTATCGGACCGATCTGCCGCGGGTGCGGCGCCTGCACCACTGACACCATGAAAAAACCCAAGTACCCGCTGGCCCATTTTTCCCCGGCAAAAGACGAACTCGTGGTGATCGCCATCACCCGCGAGTCGGTGGACACCGGCGACATCCGCCCGCTGCTCGAAAAGCTCTCACTGCTCTCGGGCACCCGCGAGGCGGCCCTCAAGTGGGAAGGCAAGCTGACCTTCTATTTCGACGGCTGGGATCAGGACCCGCGCGAGACCGCGGAGATCCCGGAGATCCGCTCCTTCTTCCTGGACGTGACGGCGGAGTGGCCCTACTGGTTCCATTTCTGCGAGAAGGTGGGCGATACCGTCCTGCACGTCCTGCGGCTCATGTGCCGGGGTCAGTATGTCCGGGGCAGCGGCGGCATGGTCGGCTGGCAGTTCGACGACCCGCGGGACCTTGGCCGCCAGATGATGCTGCTGTTCAATGGTCAGAACGGGATGTATGACCGGTTCAAGCTGCCCGAGACGATGAACGAACGCATCACGCAGGAAGTCACCCAGTTGATTGAGAACTCGTTTGGCTGAGAAGGCGCTATCGCCCCCTGAAGCCGAACGAACATCCCGCGTGATCCGGTCGATGCGTTTGCGCCGGTCCACTCAGGTCGGCGTTGCATCCTGCAGTTTCACACACAACACATCGCATTTGACGCTGCGCAGCACCGCCTTAGCGGTCGAGCCGAACAGCCCCAGGAAACCGTGGCGACCGTGGCTGCCGATGATCACCAGGTCCGCGGCGATTTCATCGGCAACCTCGTCGATAGTGTGACTGGTCGGGCCGACACGGACCAGCCGGTCGACCGGCGCGACGCCCAAACGTTCGCCCAGGACGTCCAGTTGCCGACAGGCGATATCCACGAGCTCCTGCTCCAGCCCCAGGTCATCCGGAGTCGGCAAGTCCCCGCCGAATCCGAGCGGCATATAATCCGGCGCCGGCGGCACATGCTCCAGCACATGCAGCAGAGTCAGGCGCGCCCCAAATAAGGCGCGCAGCCGCTGGGCGCGGTCGATCACCGGCTCACCGTTCGGTTCGAAGTCCACTGCCGCCAACAGACGGGAATAAGTCTCGGTTGTCATCGCATGCCTCGTTCGCCGTTGTGAGATCCACTGTTTCTGTATTGCAGGGTGCGGTGAGGAACGAACCGCACCGGCCCCAGGCATCAAACTCCCGGACGCCGCGGTGCGGTTCGTTCCTCACCGCACCCTACCGCCGGAGTCATGAGCACGGCCATCAAAGTATACGCCTGCCGGTCCGGGTCACCGCCGCGGCCTCCAGGGCTCCAGGGCTTGCGGATTCGCCCCAGTCCGGTATATTGCTGCAAAGCAACATAAGCGGCGCGGCGCTGTGCGGCCGTTTCCACGACGACCCCGCCGGTACAACAGCCCCAACGGCACGCCTCAGAGGCCTCCCATGATGCTGCGAAAGATCCTGATCGCCAACCGTGGCGAGATTGCGGTGCGGGTGATCCGCGCCTGCGCGGAGATGGGCATCCGATCGGCCGCCGTCTTTGCGGAGGCGGACCGTCATTCGCTCCATGTCAAGAAAGCCGATGAGGCGTACAGCCTCGGCGGCGACCCCCTGGCCGGCTATCTCAACGTTCACAATATCGTGAACCTGGCGCTCACCACGGGCTGCGACGCCATCCACCCCGGCTACGGCTTCCTCTCCGAGAATCCGGAACTGGCGCTGGCCTGCACCCGGCGCGGACTCACGTTCATCGGGCCGACGGCCGCGGTGATCGAACGCATGGGCGACAAGACGCAGGCGCGCCTCGCCATGCAGAAGGCCGGGGTGCCGGTGACCCCGGGCAGCGCCGGTAACCTGGCGAACCTGGACGAGGCCCTGCGGGTCGCCGATCAGATCGGCTATCCGGTGATGCTCAAGGCGACCTCCGGCGGCGGCGGCCGCGGCATTCGCCGTTGCGACGACGCCAAGGCACTGCGCAACAACTTCGAGCGGGTGATCTCCGAGGCGACCAAGGCGTTCGGGCGGGCCGAGGTCTTCCTCGAAAAGTGCATCGTCAACCCGCGCCATATCGAGGTCCAGGTGCTGGGCGACCACCATGGCAACGTGGTCCATCTGTTCGAACGCGACTGCTCCATCCAGCGGCGGAATCAGAAACTGATCGAGATCGCGCCCTCCCCCCAGATCGACGAGGCCGAGCGTCAGTACATCGGCGGACTCGCGGTGCTGGCCGCCCGCTCGGTGAACTATACCAATGCCGGCACCGTCGAGTTCCTGCAGGACACCGACGGGCGTTTCTATTTCATGGAAATGAACACCCGCATCCAGGTGGAGCACACCATCACCGAGACCATTACCGGTGTGGACCTGGTCGAGGAACAGATTCGCATCGCCGCCGGGCTGCCGCTGCGTTTCAAGCAGCATGAAATCGGCCGGCGCGGCTTCGCCATGCAATTCCGCATCAATGCGGAAGACCCCAAGAACAACTTCCTGCCCAGCTTCGGGCGCATCTCCCGCTATTACGCGCCGGGCGGCCCGGGGGTGCGCACCGACACCTGTATCTATACCGGCTACACGATCCCGCCGCATTACGATTCCATGCTCGCCAAGGTCATCGTCTGGGCGCTGTCCTGGGAGGATGTCCTCAATCGCGGTTCCCGCACCCTGCGCGACCTGGGGCTCTTCGGCATCAAGACCACGATCCCCTTCTACCAGGAGATCCTGCGCGATCCGCAATTCCGCTCCGGGCACTTCAATACCGGCTATCTGGAGGCGCACCCGGAACTCCTGGAGTATTCAGAGAAGCGCCGCAAAGACCATGTGGCCGCGGCCCTGGCGGCCGCCATCGCGGCGCACGCCGGGCTGTAACTGTTTTATCCGATTCAGGTTCTCATCATGCCCAAGATCAACATCACCGACGTTTGTCTGCGCGACGCTCATCAGTCGTTGCTCGCCACGCGGATGCGCACCGAGGACCTGCTGCCGATCTGTCCGAAGCTCGACGCCATCGGCTATTGGTCATTGGAATGCTGGGGCGGCGCCACCTTCGACGCCTGCGTGCGCTTCCTGAAAGAAGATCCCTGGGACCGTCTGCGCCAACTGCGCGAGGCCCTGCCCCGGACCCGGCTGCAGATGCTGCTGCGCGGTCAGAATCTGCTGGGCTACCGCCATTATTCCGATGACGTGGTGCGCGCGTTCGTGAAACGCTCCGCTGAACACGGCATGGACGTTTTTCGCATTTTCGATGCGCTGAATGACGTGCGCAATCTCCAGACCGCCATCGAGGCCACCAAGAGCGCCGGCAAACATGCGCAGGGCACCATCTGCTACACCCAGAGCCCGGTCCATAGCGTGGCCGGGTTCGTACAGATGGGTAAGGAGTTGGCGGCCATGGGCTGCGACTCCCTCGCACTCAAGGACATGGCGGGGCTGTTGACGCCCTTCGTCACGGCCGACTTGGTGCGGGCGCTGAAGGACGCGGTGGATCTGCCGCTGCACCTGCACTCACATGCCACCTCGGGCCTGGCGGACATGTGTCACCTGAAGGCGATCGAGAACGGGTGCGACACCATCGACACCGCCATCTCCTCCATGGCCGGCGGCACCTCCCATCCGCCCACCGAGAGCATGGTCGCCGCGCTGCGCGGGACCCAATACGATACCGGGCTGGACCTGCAAGCGATTCAGGACATCGGTATCTATTTCTACCAGATACGCAAACGCTACCACCAATTCGAAAGCGAGTTCACCGGGGTCGATACGCGGGTGCAGATCAATCAGGTCCCCGGCGGCATGATCTCCAATCTGGCCCATCAACTGAAGGAACAGAACGCGCTGGAGCGCATGTCCGCGGTGCTGGAAGAGATCCCGAAGGTGCGCAAAGACCTGGGCTATCCGCCCCTGGTCACCCCCACGTCGCAGATCGTCGGGACTCAGGCGGTCATCAATGTCCTGACCGACAAGCGCTACCAGACCATCACCAACGAGGTGAAACTCTATCTCCAGGGCCGCTACGGCCGCGCCCCGGCGCCGGTCAACCCGACGCTGCAACAGCAGGCCATCGGCAACGAGGAACTGGTGGAATGCCGCCCGGCCGACCTGCTCAAACCCGAGATGGAGCGGCTGACCCAGGATATCGGACCGCTCGCCCACTCCGCGGATGATGTGCTGATCTATGCCATGTTCCCGGAGATCGGCCGCGCCTTCCTGGAACAGCGGGCGGCCGGGACCCTGCAGCCGGAACCACTGGAGCCGCCGCCGAGCGCCCAGGCGGCCGGCAGCGCCCCCACCGAGTTCAACATCGCGGTCCATGGCGAGACCTACCACGTCAAGGTCACGGGTGCGGGCCACAAGGGCCAGGCCGACCGACACTTCTATCTGAACATCGACGGCGTCCCCGAAGAGGTCGTGGTCGAGACCCTCGACGAGATCGTCCTCACCGGCGGGACCGAGGGTGCGGTCAAGAAAGCGATCGTCGGCAAGCGGCCCAAACCCAGTGCTCCCGGCCATGTGACCACCTCCATGCCGGGCAACATCGTCGATGTGCTGATCAAGGAAGGCGATACCGTCGCGGCCGGGCAGTCGGTCCTGGTCACCGAGGCCATGAAGATGGAGACCGAGATCCAGGCCCCCATCGCCGGCACCGTCACCGCCGTCTATGTCATCAAGGGGGACGCGGTGAATCCGGATGAGGTGTTGCTGGAGATCGCACCGCCCTGAGTTGCGGCGGTTCGCTCCACACCCTGGCGGCGAGATCCTCCCGAGCGCCATAAGGCCGTAGGATGCGGTGAGGCACGAACCGCATCATGCACCATACAACGGCTTGCAGAATTCGCTGCCAATGCGCGTTCCTCACCGCACCGTCCGAATTCGCGCCGGTAGGAAGCCGGCGCGACAGCGGGCTAGAAGTTGAGCCGGCTGACCTCCGCCTGAGTCACGCTGTCCTTGATCAGAATCTGGGTCCCACCCGCCGCCGGCATACCGAGCACGGCCACCTCCGGGCTGGCGTTGCCGTTCATGTCGGGTATGACCGCCAGGTCGATCGGCGGAAGCTGACCGAACCAGAGGTTACGCACCAACGCACCGGTCACGGCATCGCGCAGTTCGGTCTTGGTCGTGCCGTCGGCGTCGCGGCCCAGCACCGCCAGTTCGGCCACCCCGCTGGCGTCGAGGTCGGGCAGCGTGGCCATCTGATGCGGCGTGAAATTGCGGTTGTAATAGACGAAGCCCAGTTGGTCGCCGGTGCCCGTATCCGCGGTCTTGACCACGACGGCCGATCCGTTGCGTCCCAGCACCGCCACTTCCGGCGTCCCGTTGCCATTGGCGTCCGGCAGTTCGGCCAGGTTCAGCGGGGTGGTCCATTTCGGCGACCAGAGGACCTTGACCAAGGCCGTGCTGTCGCTGTCGCGCAGTTCGACCCGTGGCTGACCGTCGCCATTGATCCCTAAAACGGCGAGTTCCGCGGCCCCGTTGCTGTTGGCGTCGGCCACCGCGGCGAAATCCACGGGTTGAAACGCCTTGGCGAAGAACACCTGCCCCAGCTCGGCACCGGTGCGGGCGTCTTTGATCTCGGCGGCGATCCCGCCGGTCGTCGTCTTGATGCCGAGCACCGCCAGTTCCACCGCGCCGTTGCCGTTCTGGTCGGGCAGCACCGCCAGCCGCTGGGGTGCGAAGCGGGGATTGAAGGCGACCGCGCTCAGCCGGTTTCCGGTCAGGGTGTCGCGCACCTCGACCTGGACGCTGCTGTCCGTCGCGCGCAATCCCAACTGGGCCAACTCGGGGGCGCCGTTGCCGTTCTGGTCGGGCACCACGGCGAAATCCACCGACGCATCGCGCTGATCAAAGCTGAAGGTCTGGATCAGGGTCCCGGTGGCGGCAGTCTTGATCTGCGCGGTCACCGTTCCCACCGTGGCGTCCGCGAACAAGACCGCGAGGTCCTGGGTGCCGTCGCGATTGAGGTCACCGAGGGGCACGAGTGCCACTGGTACGCTCGGCAGGTCCTGGATCTTGGCGACAAAGGCATTCGAGAATCCCCGGAGGTCAGGCTGCAGGGCCTGGCGGGTCGGGAAGTCGGGGGACGCGGTCGATCCCGTTACGTAGGCATTCCCGGCGCCGTCCACGGCGATGCCATAGCCAATGTCAGTGTCGCTGCCCCCGAGGTAGGTTGAGTAGACCAACGTGACGCCATCGGCACTGAGCTTGGCAACAAAGGCATCCTCGTTTTCGCTTCTTTCAGACTGTATCGGGTTGCGGATCGGTATTTTGTAGGCACGTCCGGTCACGTAGGCACTTCCGACGCCGTCCACGGCGATGCCACGGCCATAACCCTCGCCGAAGAAGGTGGAGTAAACCAGCCTAGCGCCATCGGCACTGAGCTTGGTGACAAAGGCACTGTTGCTGCACCATCCAAATTCATCGCAGTCAGGCTGCAGGGCCTTGCGGGTCGGAAAGTCGGGGGACGTGGTAACTCCCGTCAGGTAGGCATTCCCGGCGCCGTCCACGGCGATGCCATAGCCCTCCTCTGAGCCGCTGCCACCGAGGTAGGTTGAGTAGACCAACGTGGCGCCATCGGCACTGAGTTTGGCGACAAAGGCTTCGCGTCCGCCGCCGTGGCCAGGCTTCAGGGCCTGGCGGGTCGGGAAGTCGAAGGATTCGGTAGATCCAATCAGGTAGGCGTTCCCGGCACCGTCCACGGCGATGCCCCAGCCAAAGTCATCGTTGGCACCTCCGAGGTAGCTGGCGTAGACCAGCGTGGCGCCATCGGCACTGAGCTTAGCGACAAAGGCATCGGAATAGCCACGGAGGTCAGGCTGCAGGGCCTGGCGGGTCGGGAAGTCGGGGGACGTGGTAAATCCCGTCAGGTAGGCATTCCCGGCGCCGTCCACGGCGATGCCAGTGCCATAACCGTAGTTGCTGCCACCGAGGTAGGTCGCGTAGACCAGCGCGGCGCCATCGGCACTGAGCTTGGCGACAAAGGCATCGTAATATCCGCCGCCGAAGGCAGGCTGCAGGGCCTGGTGGGTCGGGAAGTCGGTGGAGGAGGTCCATCCTGTCACGTAGGCATTCCCGGCACCGTCCAGGGCAATGTCATAGCCCCCGTCGCCGCCGCTGCCGCCGAGGTAGGTGGCGTAAACCAGCCCGGCGCCGTCAGCGCTGAGTTTGGCGACAAAGGCATCGTTAAAGAAATCTGATCCGTCGCCAGGATCAGGCTGCAGGGCTTCGCGGGTCGGGAAGTCGGTGGACCCGGTCTCTCCCGTCAGGTAGGCATTCCCGGCGCCGTCCACGGCGATGCCTACGCCATAGTCGATGCTGCTACCACCCAGGTAGCTGGAATACACCAACACCGGATCAATCACCAGCGCCCTTTTGACGTCATAGTCGCCAATAGCAAGACTCACCTGCCGGTTATCCGCCAGCACATAGCGGGTCGGAACCAGCGTGCGCTCCCCGTTGGTCTCCTGATAGACCCGCGGGCTGTGCTGAACAATCTGCTGCTCACCCAGCGTCAGCACCAGATTGCCGGTGTCATCCAGCCGCATCTGATCCGCGCCCGCAAAGGCCAGCCGGATCACCGTGGGATCCGCTCCCGGAGCCAGCACCAGGTCATACTCCAGTTGCCCCTGGGTGCCGTAATAGACCAGATCGACGCCGGGATAAACACTTTCGTAGCGCACCTTGGCATAGGTCGACAGGCCGGTGCGCCAGGCCGCGGGGTCCCTGCCGCGCAGGTAGTTGACCTTGCCCGGCAGGACGGCCTCGCCGTGGATGACCGGGTCGGGATTGGCACCGACCAGGCTCAGGCGCAGCACCGCCGGGAGCGTCGCCGCGGCGGTCGGTTCCGGCACGGCGGCCGGCGGCGGCGCGGGCACCGGCTCCGGCCGGGCACCGGGCTGGGGCCGCGGCGCCGTCTTCGGTTGGCTGGTGTGCAGTGACAGCACCGCCTCGCCGGGCGTCAGGAACAGGCTGTAGCCGGGGCCGCGGGCGAGGAACTTCACCGCGGCATCGGCCTGGCCGCCGTTGGCTTCGAAGGTGTAGGGCAACTTGCCGTAGTCGGCCTGAATCCGCGCCTGGGCCGGGGCGGCGGGAGTGGTCGCCGCCGCGGCCGGCGGCGCAGCCGGTTGGATCAGCGGCACCGCAAGGCCGGTCACACCTGCCCCGCCGGCAGGCGGCATGGGGTCGGGTGCGGCGGCGGCCAGCAGGCCGCTGCCGAGCGCCAGCAGGGCCGGTAACAAACGCAGTCGTGGCAGGATCTCAAACATGACCTAGCTCCTTGAGTGACGAATCTGCAAGACGTCGCTGACGCGTGAAAACTGTGATCGGCGTCACACTTTGTGAGGGCGCACGATAACATCCCGGTCAAAGCGCGTGAAATCCCCGTTGGTCACTCGTTAACCGCCGTCCAGCGGAGTGATTTCCCGGACAGCGGCATGCGTCGTCAGGGCTTCCAGCCCTGCGGTGTCAGGCCAGGATGGCCTGACGACGCACCCGGCGAGCCCAAGTGGCCGGAATCTTGATCAAGGCCGCCGCCGGCCCCCGAAACAAGTTATGATGGAAATCGCCTAACCCCAGGAGCTGTAACGATGCAACCCACGTTAGCACCGGCCGCCGCGCCGACCGGGACCCCCTCCCCTTTCGACCTCGACAACGCCGACGGCTATGCCCGCTGGCGCGACGCCCGGCTCGCCGCCGCCCCCACCCGGCTTGCGGATCTGGTGGTGGAAGTCGAGGACCCGCGCCAACTGACGCAGGCGCAGTTCGACGCCATCCTGGACCGCTGCCGACGCGCCAATATGGCAATCTATGTCGGCCGGACCGGCGAGGATCCAGGCAAGTCGATTCCGGTGGAATTGGGCGCCCGCTTCGGCCTGCACCGGCTGGACCACAATCCGGGAGCGGACGAGGACGCGGTGACCTCACTCAAGGTCCAAACCGACGCCCGGCATCGCGGGTACATCCCCTACACCGACCGGCCCATCGCCTGGCATACCGACGGCTACTACAACACCCCCGAGCGGCAGATCCACGGGCTGCTGCTGCACTGTGTCCACCCGGCCGCCGCGGGCGGCGCCAACGCCCTGCTCGACCACGAGATCGTCTATTGTCTGGTCCGTGACCGCGATCCCGAGTTCATCCGCGCCCTGATGCATCCGGAGTGCATGACGATCCCGGCCAATGAGGGCGAGGCCCCGACCGGCGGCACGGTGACGCGCGCCGAACAATCCGGCCCCGTGTTCTCGGTCCGCCCCGACGGCCGACTGCACATGCGTTATACCAACCGCGCCCGCAACATCCGGTGGCGTGACGACCCGCTCAGTGCCGCGGCCGTGGATTGTCTCAAGACGGTCCTGCACACCCCCGGTCCCTGGCACCTGGAAGGCCGTCTGGAACCCGGCTGGGGCCTGATCTGCAACAACGTGCTGCACACCCGCACCGGGTTCGCCGACGGGCCGGTGCCGCGACTCATCTATAGGGCACGCTACTACGACCGCATTGCGGGGACGTGAAAGCCAGCCGGTGCCCTCGTGGGAGCGGCCTCCGGCCGCGATGCGGTGCCGCGGTGAACGCCGATGTTTGGATCCCGCGCGCTCCCATCGCGGCCGGAGGCCGCTCCCACGGTGCCTTTGCCTTGGACTCCAGCGAACTGCGTGAGCGGCGTTTCGATCCCTGCTGATTGACAACTGACCAGCGGTCATCTATTGTATTGAACAAATGACCCTGAGTCAGTTATTGGTCGCACCAGGAGCAGCAATCGCCATGGCCGTTCGTCAGCGGGCCATTCAGGCCGAAGATAAACAGGAGCGCCGCGACGCCATCCTCGACGCCGCCGAGGGCGTTCTGCTGAACGCGCCCGACCGGGTCGCCAGCGTCGCCGAGGTGGCCGTTCACGCCGGCCTCGCCAAGGGAACCGTTTACCTCTATTTCCCGAGCAAGGAGGAACTCCTGCTCGCGGTTCACGAGCGCCGGATCGACTGTTTCTTCCGGGATCTGATCGCGCTGGTGGAGGCAGGGCCGCGCGTGGACTTCGACGCGGTGTACGCCTTGACGCGCGCCCATCTGGTCGATCCGCCCCTGGTGCTGCCGCTGGCGGCGCGCTGCTTCGGGCTGATGACCCACAGCATCCCGCCCGCCGCGGCACTGGCGTTCAAGCAGCGGATGGCGGCCCGACTCGAACGGGCGGGCGCCGGGGTCGAGCGTCACTTCCCACTGTCGGCCGCGACACCCAGTCTGGGGCGCGGGGCCGTTCTGCTGCGCCGCAGTTATGCGCTGATCCTCGGGCTCTGGCAGATGTCGGCCGCGGCCGGTGGCGCGGCGGCCGGCACCGATCCCGAGTTACCGCCGGTCTTCGCCTGGGGTTACCCGGTCGAACTCGAGGACGCCTTGCGGGCACTCTGGGCGGGAATGATCGGCGCCGCGTCAACTGCAGGGTCAACCGCCGGGGTATCGCCATGAATCAACCGCCGCGCTTCCTGTTGACATTCCCACGCTATGACGGCAAGGCGCTCGGGGTCGTCTTGCTGATCCTGATGGCGACCGCCCTCGCCGGCTGCACCAAGCACGAGCCGACGGCGGCCGCCATCCGTCCGGTGCTGCTCACCGAGGTGGTACCGGGCAGCGGTACCGCGACCGCCGTGTTCGCCGGCGAGGTCAAGCCTCGCTATGAGTCGGATCTGGCGTTCCGCATCGGCGGCAAGATCGTCAGCCGCGGTGTGGATGCCGGCGCGCGGGTGCGCAAGGGTCAGGTGCTGGCGCGGCTCGATCCGGCTGATCTGGCGCTGCAGACCGAGTCTGCCGAGGCGCAAGTCGCCGCGGCGCGGGTGGATCATGAGTTCGCCCAAGCCGAACTCGACCGCCACGAGAATCTCCTCAAACAGAAGTTCATCAGCGCCTCCGCCCTCGACGCTAAGCGCAGTGCGATGAAGGCGACCCAGGCCAAACTCGAGCAGGCCCAGGCGAACCTCGCCGTCACCCGCAATCAGGCGGCCTATGCCCAACTCCTCGCCCCGCAAGACGGTGTGATCACGGCCGTCGCGGCCGAGGCTGGTCAGGTGGTGGCGGCTGGCCAAGTGGTGATGCGCTACGCCCGCGAGCGCGAGCGCGAGGTCGAGATCGCTGTCCCCGAGGCGCGGATCGCCGAGGTGCAGCAAGCGCAGCAGATCGTGGTGATGCTGGCGGCCGATCCCGAGACCCGCTATCGCGCCGCGGTCCGCGAGGTCTCGCCGGCGGTCGATTCGGTCACCCGGACCTTCGCCGTGCGGGTCTCGGTCATCGACCCGGCACCGGCCATGCAGTGGGGAATGACCGCGGAGGTCCTGTTGGCCGACGCCGGGTCCGGGACGGCCAGTCTGCTGCCCGCGACCGCGCTCTATCAGGCGAGCGATGGTCGGCCCGCGCTCTGGGTTTACGACCCCATGGTCGGCACCGTGTCCCTGCGCCCGGTCGAGATCGCGCAATATCGCGAAGACGGCGTGGTGATCGCCGCCGGACTGCGTGCCGGTGAATGGGTGGTCGCCACCGGCGCCAACAAGCTCCACGAGGGTCAGCAGGTCCGGCCTTATGTCGGTGCCGGACGGCCCGTCCCGCCTGAGCCGACGGTTCCGACGGCCGCGGCAACAGCGCGGGTGAACTGAGGGGGTCTGTCGGCAGGTATTGGATGCCGTGGCAGCACGGGCCTTCGCCACGGACGATGCCAGTTCATCGTGGGAGCGGCCTCCGGCCGCGACGCGCCGCCGCGGTGTACGCGAATGCCGCGGCGACCCCGCGAGGCCCCATCGCGGCCGGAGGCCGCTCCCACGGGTCGTTTTGCGACCTTCTCGGGCAATGTTCGTTCCAACATGGCAGCCATGACACCCCAAGCCACCCCGCGCCTGAACCTCAACCTGTCCGAATGGGCGCTGCGCCATCGCTCGCTCGTCTTGTATCTCATGATCATGCTGGCCCTGGCCGGCAGCTTCGCCTATACCCAGCTCGGTCAGTCCGAAGACCCGCCATTCACGTTCAAAGTGATGGTCGTCAAGACGAATTGGCCCGGCGCCTCGGCCCGCGAGGTCGAGCAACAGGTCACCGACCGCATCGAGCAGCAATTGCAGGAACTGCCGCTCCAGTTCGTGCAGAGCTACTCCCGACCGGGCGAGTCATTGGTCTTCGTCTCACTCAAGGACTCACTGCCGCCCGCGGCGATTCCCGATCTGCAATATCAGGTCCGAAAAAAGGTCGCCGACATCCGTCAGACCCTGCCGCCCGGCATTCAGGGGCCGTTCTTCAACGACGAGTTCGGCGACACCTATACGAATCTCTACGCGATCAGTGGCGAAGGCTACACCTATCGCGATCTCAAAGACTTCGGCGACCGTATTCGCGCCGAACTGCTGCGCGTGCCCGGTGTCTCCAAGATCGATTTCATCGGGGAGCAGGACGAGAAGATCTATATCGAGCTGTCGAATGCCCGGCTCGCGCTGCTGGGCATCACCCCCGAGCAGATCGTCCAGACGCTCGCGGCGCAGAACGCGGTGGCCGCGGCCGGCGCCTTCGAGACCCCCACCGACCGCATCTATCTGCGCCCGAGCGGCGCCTTCGACTCTCTCGATGCCGTACGCGACATCGCCCTGCGCGTCAACGATCGCCTGTTCCGGCTGGGCGATATCGCCCAAGTGTCACGCGGCTATGTAGACCCGCCCCATGAGAAGATGCGCTGGCACGGACGCGAAGCCTTAGGGATCGGCGTGACCATGGTGGCGGGGGGCGACGTGATCGCGCTCGGGCGTGCGCTCGGTGCGAAACTTGCCGCGCTGGAGCCCGAACTGCCGATTGGCATGGAAATCGGGCAGGTCGCCAGCATGCCGCGCGCCGTGGAGCGCTCGGTGCAGGAGTTCATGCGGTCACTCGCCGAGGCGGTCGCCATCGTGCTCGCGGTGTCCCTGGTGAGTCTGGGGCTGCGTACCGGGCTGGTGGTCGCCATCGCGATCCCGCTGGTGCTGGCCACGACTTTCCTGTGTATGTGGCTGTTCGGCATCGGTTTGCATAAGATCTCGCTCGGCGCTCTGATCCTCTCGCTCGGTCTGCTGGTCGATGACGCGATCATCGCCGTCGAGATGATGGCCATCAAGCTGGAGCAGGGGTTCGACCGCTTCAGTGCCGCGAGCTTCGCCTATACCAGCACCGCCTTCCCGATGCTCACGGGCACGCTGGTGACGGTTGCCGGCTTTCTGCCGATCGCGATGGCCAAGAGTTCGACCGGCGAATACACGCGCTCGCTGTTCCAGGTCTCGGCGATTGCACTCATCGCATCCTGGGTCGTGGCGGTTATCGTGATCCCATATCTCGGGTTCAAGCTGCTGCCTGACTTCGGTCGACCGCGGCGGGCCTCGCTCGCGGCGCGGCTGACCGCACGGCTGCGCGGGCGCCCGGAGCCGGCGCCCCACGGCGGCACGCATGCCCATCGGGATCAGGTCCCGGATCAGGTCTATGACACGCCCTTCTATCGCCGCTTTCGGACCCTGGTAGGCTGGAGCGTCACGTACCGCTGGATCGTCATCGGTGCGACGCTGGCCGTGTTCATCGGCGCACTGGCCGCCTTCCGGCTCGTCCCGCAGCAGTTCTTTCCGTCGTCGTCCCGACCCGAACTGATCGTCGACCTGCGCCTGCCCGAGGGGAGTTCATTCACCGCCACGCTCGGCGAAGCGCGGCGGATGGAGCAGGTCCTCGACCACGAGCCGGGCCTGGAGAGTTACGTTGCCTACGTCGGCGTGGGCAGCCCGCGCTTCTACCTGCCGCTCGATCAGCAGTTGCAAAGCGCCAATTTCGCCCAATTCGTGCTGGTCGCGACGGACAATGACGCGCGTGAGCAGCTGCGCACGCGGCTGATCCAACTGTTCGAAGAGGACTTCCCCGGCCTGCGCGGGCGGGTGACGCGACTGGAGAACGGGCCGCCGGTCGGTTTCCCGGTTCAGTTCCGCGTCTCCGGCGACGATCTCCCGCGGGTGCGGGCGCTGGCCCGCGAGGTCATGGCCCTGGTGCGCGCCGATCAGCAGATCGTCAACGCCCAGTTCGACTCCGACGAGCCGACCAAGGTGATCCGCCTGAAGGTCGATCAGAACAAGGCGCGGGTGCTGGGTTTCTCCTCTCAGGATCTGGCGGCCTTCCTGCAAAGCACCATGTCCGGACTCACGGTCACCTATGTCCGCGAGGGCGACAAGCAGATCGAGGTGGTCCTGCGCGGCCAGCCCGCCGAACGCGCGCAACTGGCGTCGCTCCAGGACCTGGCGCTGCCCGCGCGCAACGGCAAGGCGGTGTCCATCACCCAGATCGCCGAACTGCGCTACGAACAGGAGGACGGCATCATCTGGCGCCGCGCCCGCCTGCCGACCGTGACCGTGCGCGCCGACGTGCTGGGCGACGCCCAGGGGCCGGACGTAGCCAACCGGATCGACCGGCAACTTGCCGCGCTGCGCGCCCGGCTGCCGCTCGGCTACCACATCGAAATCGGCGGTGCGGTCGAGGAATCGGCGCGCGGTCAGCGCTCGATCGCCGCCGGCGTGCCGCTACTCTTGGTAACCGTGCTGACCCTGCTGATGATCCAGTTGCAGAGCTTCTCGCGCACGCTGATGGTGCTGTTGACCGCGCCGCTGGGGTTGATCGGCGTCACCGCGGGGCTGCTGGTGTTCGGTCTGCCGTTCGGTTTCGTGGCCATGCTCGGCACCATTGCGCTCTCCGGCATCATCATGCGCAACTCCATCATCCTGGTCGACCAGATCGAACAGGACCGTGCCGCCGGGGCAACGCAGCGCGACGCCATCATCGGTGCCACGACCCGGCGCTTCCGGCCGATCGTGTTGACTGCCGCCGCCGCCGTGCTCGCCATGATTCCGCTGGTCCATAGCGCCTTCTTCGGCCCCATGGCGGTGGCGATGATGGGCGGCATTTTGGCCGCGACCGTGCTGACGCTGGGGTTCCTGCCCGCGCTCTACGCGGCCTGGTTCAGCGTACCGCGGGCGTCGGGCGACACCGCTGCCGCGGCCCTAGAGTCCAAGGCGTGAGTCTTGAATCAGCTACACTAGCGGCAACCGCCCTACTCATCCCTTGGAGGGACCAATCCCATGGGCTCTGTCGTCGAGCTGTATGAAGCCCTGGCCAGCGCGCCGGACGAGCGAACCCGGGCGCGGGTGATCGCCGGGGCCTTTGAGCGTCTGGAAGAGCGTTACCCGCACTTACCGGATCTGGTCACTAATCAACAGTTGCGCGAGACCGAACTGCGGCTCCAGAAAGAGATCGAGCAGGTGCGCGCTGATCTCAGCGTGCGGATAGAACAGTTGCGCAGCGAACTCAAGGCCGACATCGAGCAGTTACGTGGTGAGGTGAAAACCGATATCGAGCAATTGCGTGGTGAGGTCAAGACCCAGATCGAGCAATTGCGCGGCGAGGTTAAGACCCAGATCGAGCAATTGCGCGGCGAGGTCAAGACCCAGATCGAGCAATTGCGCGGCGAGGTCACAACCGCGATCGAGCGCAGCCGCAATACCCTGCTGATGTGGCTCATCCCGCTGATGTTCGCTCAGGTCGGCGCGATGGCGGCGCTGGTCAAGCTGCTGTAAACGCTAATCACGACATACGCGGATAAGTTAAACAACGAATACCACCGTTGTCGTTGTCGTAATCGGATAAGCGGTTCAATTTGGATGAGCAACCCGCTGTCTGTCGGGTTTCGATTCGCTACACAGCCCGGCCGTACAAGGTCGCCAAGAGTTCGCAAGGCTTCGATCGCCACGCACCGGACCAACGCATAACGGTTCCTAACCATGACGCTCGGGCGATTGGACGCCTCAAGCCGCCGCGCGCGCGTTTTCCAGATAATCTTCGTAGTTGCCGCTGAAGTTGACGACCCCCTGGGGCGTCAGCTCGATGATGCGGGTCGCGAGCGAGGAGACGAACTCCCGGTCGTGACTGACGAAGATCAGGGTGCCGGGGTAGTCTTCCAGCGCGGTGTTGAGCGACTCGATGGATTCCATGTCCAGGTGGTTGGTCGGTTCGTCCATCAGCAGGATGTTGGGTTTCTGCAGCATCAGCTTGCCGAACAGCATGCGGCCCTGCTCACCACCGGAAATCACCTTCACCGGTTTCTTGATCTCGTCCTGAGAGAACAGCAGCCGACCCAGGGTGGCGCGGATGACCTGCTCGTCGTCGCCCGGCTGTTTCCACTGATCCATCCAGTCATAGAGCGTGGTGTCCTCGACGAAATCGGCCGCGTGATCCTGGGCGAAATAGCCGATTTGGCTGTTCTCCGACCACTTGACGGTGCCGCGGTCGGGCGTCAGTTCTCCGGCCAGACTGCGCAACAGGGTGGTCTTGCCGATGCCGTTGGGGCCGATGATGGCGACCCGTTCACCGACCGCGACCGTCAGATCCAGACCGCGAAACAAGGAGGCGCCATCGTATCCCTTGGCCAGCGACTTCACCTCCAGCGCCAGACGATAGAGCTTCTTGTCCTGGCCGAAGCGGATGTAGGGATTGACCCGGCTGGAGGGCTTGATGTCTTCCAGCTTGATCTTCTCGATCTGGCGCTGCCGGGAGGTCGCCTGCCTGGCCTTGGACGCGTTGGCGGAGAAGCGGCTAACGAAGGTCTGCAACTCGGCGATCTGCGCCTTCTTCTTGGCGTTGTCGGCGTACTGGCGGGTGCGCACCTGGCTGGCCGCGGTCATGTATTCGTCATAGCTGCCGGGGTAGACGCGCAACTCACCGTAGTCCAGGTCAGCCATGTGCGTGCAGACACTGTTCAGAAAGTGCCGATCATGGGAAATGATGACCATGGTGCTGTTACGCGCGTTCAGCACCTCTTCCAGCCACCGGATGGTGTTGATGTCGAGGTTGTTGGTAGGCTCGTCCAACAGCAGGATATCCGGGTCGGCGAACAGCGCCTGGGCCAGCAGCACGCGCAGTTTCCAGCCCGGCGCTACGGCGCTCATGGGACCCTCGTGCTGTTCCAGCGGAATATCCAACCCGAGCAGCAAATCGCCGGCGCGGGCCTCGGCGGTATAGCCGTCCAGTTCGGCGAAGTGCACTTCCAGGTGCGCTACCTCCATGCCGTCTTCCTCGCTCATCTCCGGCAGCGCGTAGATGCGGTCGCGTTCCTGCTTGATCTGCCACAGTTCGCCGTGGCCCATGATGACGGTATCCAGCACCCGATGGTTCTCGAAGGCGAACTGGTCCTGACGCAGCTTGCCGAGGCGCTTACCGGGCTCCACCGACACATTGCCCGTGCTGGGCTCCAGATCGCCGCCCAGAATCTTCATCAGGGTGGACTTTCCACTGCCGTTGGCGCCGATCAGGCCGTAGCGATTGCCTCCGCCAAACTTAACGGAGACATTTTCGAACAACGGCTTGCCGCCGAACTGCATGGTGATGTTGGCTGTGGAAATCAAAACAGGGTTCCGAAAAAGCGAGGGGCGAAAAGGACGGGGCGCCGTCGTTCGACGGACCACAAATAAAAAAGCCCCGCCGATGGGCGGGGCTTTCTATCACCAGGTGCCGGGCACCTGGTACCCAGGTTTACTGGGGTACGACGTTGGTCGCGCTCGGGCCTTTTTGGCCTTGCTCAACGTTGTACGAGACGGTTTGTCCCTCGGCCAGCGACTTGAAGCCACCGCCCTGGACGGCGCTGTGATGGACGAAGACGTCCTTGCTGCCGTCGGAAGGAGCGATAAAGCCGAAGCCTTTCTCGTCACTGAACCACTTGACTGTACCTGTTGCCATTTCGGAAACCTCTGGATTGAACTGAACGTGTGTATATGCAGACAACTGTCGGGATATTACGGAAGATCTGCCACGCACTACGGAGAGGAGGTACTGCCGAAACACTACAGGAAAACACTGCACTCGCAAAGCATACCGATGACCGAGCAATCACGCAAGGTTTTTCTTCAGACAAACTTCGACTGAAATCGCCTAAACTGGCCCTTTCCGGCGGCCACGCCGCCCTCAACGGCTGTCCTGCATGAGCACGATTCCAACTGCCTATCGGAACATCATCGACCCGCTGGTCGTGGTGGCACGCAACATCCTTGAAGAGGGCGAGCAACTCGTGCCGGTCGCTTTCGTCGGTAACCTGACCACCGGCGAGACGCACCAGGTGATGATGAACGCGGCCTCCGAGCAGACCAAGGACGACTCGGCCTTCCTGATCCGCCAGTTGGCCGCGATCCATCAGGCCGACTTCATCTTCGTCATCATGGATGCCTGGGGCCTGCCGCGCGACAAGGTGCACCGGTACAAGGAAATTCTGGAGCGCTATGGCTCCATCGGCGCCTCGCCCTATCGCATCGATGTGGTGTCCTTCTCACTGGAGACCCGTCACGGCCTTTGGCTGGCCCAGGTGCCGGTCAAGCCCAAGGGGGCATCGAAGAAACGGCGCACCTTCGGCGAACCGGAGTACCAGCACTCCACCGAGGTGCAAGGCCGGTTCGTGGACCTGCTGCCGGTGAAGGACTCTGACGCACGGCCGGGTGCCTTGCACTAACCCAAGTTTATCACCTCAGATAATTTCTCTATTAATATCAATTTATTACAGCGCAAAAAATCGCTCAGCGGCACTACATTCGTGAAATTTTGTGAAACCCTGGAGCTTATCGGCTGGCCGCGGTAACCCGAGGGGCTGCCCTCGCGACGGTGTTGGAGTCAGCCCGTGAACGGGGTCTGCCGACGGCCCAGCCGAGTCTGTGGCCACGGCGTGGCCCTGAGTTCCCGATTGGTCGCGTGGTGTTTGGCCATGCTCGTGGGTCCCGCGGTCGCGGACCCCAACGGTGGCGCCGCCCTGTGGGAGCGGCTACAAGGGGAGCGGTTGCAGATCCATGGCTTTGCCAGTCTGACCGGGGTCAAGACCAGCGCCAACCGTTTCTTCGGCGACAGTCAGGACGGGTCCTTGGACTTCGCCGAGGTCGCGCTCAACGCGTCTTATCAGCTCAATCCGCGCATCCTGTTCTCCGGACAAGTCTTGGCGCGCTTCGCCGGGGACATGTCCGACGGGACCCCGGCCCTGGACTTCGGCCTGATCGACCTGACCCTGGTCGAGAGCGCGCGGCAGCGCCTGGGGGTGCGTCTGGGGCGCCTTAAGAATCCGCTGGGTCTTTACAACGAGACCCGCGATGTGCCCTTCACCCGCCCGAGCATCTTCCTGCCCCAGGTCATTTATTTCGACAAGGTTCGGAACCTGCTCCTGTCGACCGACGGCATGATGATCTATGGTGACTTCTATACCGAGCATGGCAACGTTTCGGCGACCCTGACGGGTGGTCAGGCAGTGGTCGACCAGAACGTGGAGTGGACCCTGCTCGGCGACGATTTTGGCGGGCGTATGCGGCCGCGCGGGGTCAGTTGGGTCGGCAGTCTGTGGTACGCGAGTCCGCAGGAGCGGCTGCGCTTGGGGCTGAGCGGTGTGGTGCAGTCCTTCAGTTACCAGCCCGCACCCGTTGCGGACTTTGAAGCGGGCCGCATGGTGGTGCGTTACCTGATCCTCTCGGCGCAGTACAACACGGAACACTGGACCCTCAGCTCAGAATACGGGCGTCTGCCGCTCAAGTACCAGGACTTCGGAGAGTTCTTTCCTTACCGTAAGTTGCACGGGGTGGGCTACTACCTGCAGGGGACCTACCGACTGCGGCCCACGGTGGGTCTGGTGCTGCGCTACGAGGAGGGCTTCGCAGACCGCAACGATCAGGATGGCACCAACGCATCGGCGTTGTTGGGCGGGGCCGTCCCACCCTATGACTACTTCGCCAAGATCTGGACCCTGGGCGTGCGTTGGGACCTGAACCCTAACCTCATGTTGAGGCTGGATTACGAGCGTCACCAAGGCACCTACTCACTCGCAACCCGCGAGAACGATCCGGCCGACCTGGCAAAAGACTGGGACCTCGTGGCGCTGCAACTCGCGGTGCGCTTTTGACCGGGTTTCATGGGTAGCAGCCATGGTACCAGTGTGCGACAGAGTTTGACGCATGGCAATGGTTCAATACGCCTCACCAACCGCCGCGTAAGAGGAATCCGCCATGGCCCAGAAGAACCAAGACCTGTCGTCGCGCCAACTGCTTGACCTGATCGGTCTAAGCGAAGAAGCCCCGTTGGACCTGCTCGCGGACGAGCCGCTGGAGGGGCTGAACGGCGACCTCGGTGTGGTCCTGCGGGAGCGCTACCGGTCGTTCATCCANCCGCATCGCTTCGCCCCCGGCGATCTGGTCGTCTGGAAGGCCGGCATGCGCAACCACCGCCTCCCCCGCTATGGCCAGCCGGTGGTCGTGCTGGAGGTGCTGGAGACCCCGGTGTTCGATGCGGAAACCGATGCCGGGTCAACCTACTTCCGGGAGCGTCGCGATCTCGTGTTGGGCATGATCTGGGAGACCGGTCCCGGCCGCGGCGATTTCGTCAGCTTCCATTTTGACCAGCGTCGGTTCATGCCCTATGTGGAGGCCTGCGCATGAGCGATCACCGCACNCTNTGGCGCNCNGACTTCAGTNCCGTNNCNGCGGCTCCGCGCCGGGCCGCCCGCTATGCTCTGCAACTGGCGCGGGGCGACGCGCGTCTGTGTCACGACCTGAAGGACCCCGACGTGTTGGCCGCCCTGTGGGAATTGACGCGGCCGTTGCTCGAGCCGGACGCCGTGGCGGCGCTGCTGTCGCGCTATGCCGACGCAGAGCTGAACTGGATGCCGTCCGGCGCGGTCGATTGGGAGACGTGGGACAACGTGCAAGGCGCACGACGCCTGGACTACGAAATCGCCCGCCGGGCCAACGATGGCCCGGACGACGTGCCGTCTCCCCCACTCGGTGCCGCGGAGCTGCGCGAGCGCCTGCGGACCTTCTTCAAGACCATCCCGCGCCGGGTGCTGCGGCGGCTGGCGGCGGCCGACGCCGCGGCGCCGACCGCCCCGACCGTTGCGCTGCTCGGTGAGGCCCTGCGGCTCGACGNGACCGCCGTCTGGATGCTCGACTACCTGGAGCAGCGTGAGCTGAGCGAACCGCTGCGCACCCTGTTGCGCGCCACCGGGCGCACCAGTGGCCGCCTCGCGGCCCGCATGAACCTGGGGCGCCTGGCGACCCTGCTGGGCCTGGACCAGGCGACGGTGCACCACGCCCTGACCAGGCGCGCCCCGCTGC
>NZ_KB902509.1:0-67278 GCF_000379525.1 Lamprocystis purpurea DSM 4197
CGGTAGCTCGACCACGGGTAGTCTCCCGGCGCGTGCACCATATGCGCCCGCACCGGATTGAGCTCGATGTAGCGTTGGCAGGCGAGGAGGTAGCTGTCGGCCTCGATGACCGACGAGCGGAAGCGGCCCTCGAAGAGTGTCCCGCTGCGTCGGTAGGCGCGGTTGACGTGCTGTACGTAGCGCTGGCCGAGACCCTTCATGAGCAGATTGCGTCGGTGCGCACCAGGAAATGACTGTGCGTCAGCCCGTCTGGCGCCGACCCCGGTCCCGGCGCGTCCGGGAAAAAACGCCGCAGCGCAAATGTCTCCTTGTGGATCAGGATCATCATCTTGGATAGAAAAGTGGTAAGCTCATAGATTCCCACGAAAGTCCACCGCGCCGGGTATCTAAAAGGGTCAGAACCCTTCGACTAGGTTGCTACTTTTTCTACGATGATACACCCGATTGGGGAATTGCAATGACTAGCGTACAAATCGAAATGCCAGATGAAATTGCGAGCGAGTTCTATCGGCGCGCACCTCATCCGGAACACCGGGTAGAGCTTGTCGAGCGTATTTTCCGAGCGTATTTCTCTGCCCACAGTGCAGCAGAGTCAGAGCTTGACATACTCAACCGGAACGCGGACGAATTAAATCGCGAAGCAGAGGATGTATTGGGTTACCAGGTGCTGCCTTGATTAGGGGCGATCTCTACCGGGTGGCACACCCATCCGGGCGCGACCCGAAAAGATCTCGCGTCTTCGCCGTGGTGAGCAGGCAAGTTCTCATTGAGTCGCGCTCCGCTCAAAAGCGAGCGCCCGCCACGAGGGTTCGTCTGTATCCGCAAGTTTCTGTGCGGCGGGCGCCGCTTTAGCGGGATCGTAAGCGAAAACAGGAGATCAATATGGGCGATTGGTCAGGCTACTTTGAGGATATCAGGTTCTAAGGCTCTATGAATCGCCACAACGCACTGACTGGGAGTGCGTATCGACTGCGGCCGAAAGAGACGACCTGCTCGCCCGTATAGAAGCAGATGCCGGCGCTCAGCCGACCGCCGCTGTCTTCCGCCAAGGCGTCCAAACCGGCGAAGTCTTTGGCTGAGACCGAAGCTGCTGCCTTGACCTCGATACCGACGAGTCGACCGGCCGCGTCCTCCAACACCAGATCCACTTCGCGCCCGGTGATTGTTCGATAGTGATACAACCGCGTCCGGGTCGCGGACCAGGCCGCCTGCTTGCGAATCTCGCCGATCACGAAGGTCTCCAGCAGGCCGCCGAAATGGACGGGGTTGCGGGTCAATGAGTCGGCGGTGTGTCCGGCGAGGTGCGCAGCGAGACCGGAGTCGATCAGGTGGACCTTGGGGGACTTGATCAGTCGCTTACCGAGGTTGGCCGACCAGGCGGGGAGGGGGCGGAAAAGGAAGGTCGCCTCCAGAAGGGTGAGATAGCGCTTGAGTGTCGTCTGCGGGATAGTCGTACCACGGGACAACTCGGACATATTGAGCAGGCTGCCGATGCGTCCGGCCAGGAGTGTCAACAACCGCGGCATGTCGGTCAGCCCCTCGATGTTTGCCAGGTCACGGACGTCGCGTTGCAGCAGCGCGGTGACATAGGCGGCAAACCAGGCATCACGACGGCGGCCTGGTGCCCGACTCAATGCCTCGGGGTAACCGCCGGCGATGACGATGTCTTTCAGGTCCGCTGCAACGGCCGGAGTCAGTGGCGGCAATGTCCCGGCAAACGCGGCGTCGATCAGGGACTCGCGGTGTCCGTGGAGTTCGCCTTGTGACAGCGGCTCCAGGGTCAGAATCTCCATGCGTCCGGCCAGGGACTCCGACAGGCGAGGCAGCATCAGGACATTGGCCGAACCGGTCAGCAGGAAGCGCCCGGGTCGGCGGTCCCGATCGACTGAGAGCTTGATGGCGGGGAACAGTCCAGGGGCTTTCTGGACTTCATCGATCACAGCCAAGGGACCGAGTCCGGCGATGAATCCCTGGGGATCGTTCGTGGCCGCCGCCAGGGCGGTGGCATCATCTAGGGTAACCAGGGTCGCCGCAACTCCGGTCGCCGCGGCGGTGGTCAGGGTGGTCACCAGGGTGCTCTTGCCCGTCTGGCGTGCGCCGTTCAGGAGCACGACCGGCGTGTCGGCCAGAGCGGCGGTCAGTTCCGGCTCGCAGTTGCGCCTGTACATGGTCGAATATTAACCGCGACGTGGTGAAATATCCACCATACATCTTGTTCGCTGATCCTCGGGCCGGATGGATCCTGCGGCGATTTCAGTCGATGAACGCACCCCCGGCGTCGCCGGGGGTGACCGACTCAGGTGGCGATCGGCGTTGCGCCGGCGTCCTGAATCAAAGGACCTGCGTCGGGTGCAACGCTGGGGCTTGCTGCTGGCCGGCGACCAAAACCCGCGCCATGCCGGGGCCGAGCCAGAACTCGAATGGGGCCGGCAACTCAGCCATCGGCCAGTCCGGGGAGAGGTCGCGCAGTGGCTCCGGGGACTGGATCAGGTGACGCAGGTCGTCGACATAGAAGCGTTGGCGATTCCAGGGGTCCTTGTTCAGCACCAGCAGGGCTTGGTCGGGGCCATTGACCGCGTGTTTACGCAATACCAGAATGGCCGGGTCCGGGTAATCCAGCCGGTCGATCCGGCCTTCACCGCAGAAGGTGGGCGTCTGGTCCTTGATCGCATTGACCTGCGCAATAAAACCGGTGATATCGATATTGGGCTCTTCCCAGTCGTTGGGGACCGTGGTCACCACGTCGAGCCGTTTGCGAAAGCCGAATTCGAATCCCATCGGGATCATGACGCCACTGGCAAACATGGCGGTGAACAGATAGCGCTGCCGCAGAGCGTCGATGTTGCCCTCGAATTCCTCGAACATGCGCCGGGTGTCGTGGCTCTCGGGGAAACCGATGGAGGGGGCGATGTTGCGGGTCGACTCATATTGTTCGAGCAGCCAGTTGCCGTGGAAGTCCCACCATTTGGCACTGTTGAAGATGGCGTCGAAGCCGGCCGAGGCGGTGTCGCGGGTTTGTGCCGGCGTGCAGCCCAGGGTCTCGGCGACGAAGACGGTGTCGGGGTGACTCTTGCGGATGCGCTCGATGAGCCGCCGCCAGATCTCGGTCGGGATCTGATAGGCGGCGTCGCAGCGAAATCCGCGAAAGCCCAGCCCGATCAGGTGTTCAACGATCTTCACGTAATACGCGAGTTGTCCATCAGGGGCGTCCGGATGTTGCAGCGCCTGCTGGTGATCGAGCTGCGCCAGATCGCGCCAGACCACCTTGGTGCCGTTGTCCTCGATGCAGAACGGGTGGGCGACGCGTCCATGCTCGTGCTGGAACCATTCAGGGTGCGTGGTGACCAGCGGGCTATCCTCGGCGCAGTGATTGATCACCAGGTCGATCATCAGTGATACGCCAAGGTCCCCGGCGGTCGCGGCCATGGCGCGGACCTGATCGTCCGCGGTTCGTGTGGAACCGGGCCGCAGCAGAACCGGATTGATGGCGAAATAGTCGGCAATCGAATACAGACTGCCCGAGCGTCCGAGCTTCTGAATCGGGTTGACGAACACCCAATCGAAGCCCATGGCCGCGGCGCGCGTCAGATGCGGTCCCCAGGTATCGAAAGGCCCGGCGAGCAGGGGGAAAAGATTATAGATTTTCATGCGTGTCCTCGTTATTGGTGATGTCTTTTCTGTTGTGTCGCGCCGGGCCTTGGTCATAAACCCGGCCACCGCGCGATCTGCACGGTCGTCGGTCCGCACAGCGGACCCTACAGATTACGGTGTCACCGTAGGGTCCGCTGTGCGGACCGTTCGCGGCTTTTGGGCTCGCCGGGTGCGTCGTCAGGCCATCCTGGCCTGACACCGTCAGGGCTGGAAGCCCTGACTACGCAGGCCGCTGGCCGGGATTACGATCAAGGCCGAACCGTTCCTCAGCGTGCGCGGATGAAATCGTAAATGTTCAGATAATCCTCGCCCGGCTGGTTCCACGAATAGTCCGCACGCATGCCGTTCATCATCAGCGAGCGAAAATCCTGCGGGTACTCATAATAACAATCGATGGCGCGCCCCAAGGCGGATTCCAGTCCGGGGCCGTCATAGTGATCGAAACGGTAGCCGTTGCGTTGGTGCAGCGGGCGGTCGGAGTGGTCTTTATCGAAGACGGTGTCGGCCAGGCCGCCGACGGTACGCACCACCGGTACCGTGCCGTAGCGCAGCGCGATGAGCTGGGTCAGGCCGCAGGGCTCGAATTGGCTGGGCACCAACATCATATCGGCACCGG
The DNA here is from genome assembly GCF_000379525.1 of Lamprocystis purpurea DSM 4197. Classification (GTDB taxonomy): domain Bacteria; phylum Pseudomonadota; class Gammaproteobacteria; order Chromatiales; family Chromatiaceae; genus Thiodictyon; species Thiodictyon purpureum. The sequence continues at coordinate 4,268 of NZ_KB902509.1, forward strand.
CATAGATCAGGTGCGCCAGCCCTTCATCGAAACCGATCTCCAGATGACAGTCCGGACTGTCGTTGAGCATGCGCTTCAAGCCCCAGAAATCGTCATTGATGGACCGGTCCGGGCTGGAGCCCAGCAGCACGAACTGAGCGCCGCGCTCCAGTGAATAGAAGATGGCGTGCCGGACCAGCCCCAGCCCTTTCTGCGGGTCCAGCCGGCCGATGAAGGCGACGATCGGCTTGTCGTTGTCCGCCAGCATCAGCCGGTGACGCAGGGCGCGTTTGTTATCGTATTTGGCATCGAGATTGTCGACCCCGTAGCGTGCCGGGATTTCGTGATCGACTTCCGGGTTCCAGACATCGTAATCGATGCCGTTGAGGACGCCGCCGTATTTCATATGATGAACATGCAGCGTCGGCTCCAGACCGAAGCCCTGCCCCTGGTCCTTGGTCTCGAAGGCATAACGCGGCGACACGGTGGTGACGAAATTCGAATAGACGATACCGGCCTTGAGCAGATTGAGCGCGTTCTTATGATTGTTGTCGCCCATGCGCAGCCAATCGAGGAAATAGTCCGGCCGATGCAGTCCGGTGGCGCGCAACAGTTCGATTCCGGTGAGTCCCTGATGCATGAAATTGTGAATGGTCAGGCAGGCCCGCGGATGGGTCATGCCGAGCTGTTGATAGACCTCGTACAGAAAGACCGGGACCAGCGCGCTTTGCCAGTCGTGACAGTGAATGATGTCCGGATGCTTGCCGGCCTTCCATAGAAATTCAATCGCCGCGCGGGAGAAGAAGGCGAAGCGCAGCACATCATCCGCAAAGCCGTAGATGTTGCCGCGGTTGAAGAAGTTCTCCTGGGAGTGCGGCTCGATGAAGAAACACTTGCGCCCATGCACGAAGCCGAAGAACACGGTGCAATGGATCGTACCCGCATACCAGGGTACCCACAGGTCCTTGTATACTTCATGGAGTTCGAAGATCTGGTCGTAGCGCAGGTTGTTGTACTTGGGCAGGATGATCTCGACATGGTTGCCGCGGATCGCGTGCTCCCTGGTAATGCCGAAGACCACATCAGCCAATCCGCCGACCTTCGCCACCGGGGCCATTTCCGGGGAGATGTGGACGATGAACAGGCTGGGTCGCTGTGCCCGCTGGGCCGGTGGGTGTTCGGGACTCGGGGCCGCCGCGACCGCGGGCGTCGCCGCGAAGACCGGATGCTCCGCCGCGCTGGGGGCCATCGGTTCGGCGATCGGCTCCGGCGGTTCGATTGGTGTCCGGGCTTGCGCTGTTGTCGGCGGCGCCTCGTCCGCGGCGGTCGATGCCGCCGGGGCGGCGTCCGGCAGCGGGGTCGGGGGTGCCGCGGCGGGGATCTGCGGCGTGCGCCGGTCCGCGGCCTTGGCCTGGACGCCCGTCATCACCGCGGTCGGCGTCGCGGTTTCCGCGGATTGGCCCGCGGAAGCCGTGGCGGACTGAGCCTCAGCGGCAACGGCCGGTGCCGGCCTGGCGGACATAACCTCAGCGGCAATGGCCGGTGCCGGCGTGGCGGGCGGAGCCTCAGCGGCGAGGGTCGGTGTCGGCGTGGCGGTCTTGGTGGCCGCCGTCGTTGGCTTATCGGCCGTTCCCTTGGCACCGGTGACCGGCGCCTGAAGGGCCGGTGCGGCCTGGGTCAGCGGTTCAGGCGGCGCGACGACCGCCGCCGTCGCGGCCGGGGGCGCCGCGGCCGCGTCGGCCTCGCGCGCCGGCGTCGTCGCGCCGGTTGGTGGGCTGACCCCGGCCGTGGCCGGGGCGGCAGTCTTCTTGGATGTGGTCTGCTTTTTCGCCATGACTGATCACCTGCAAGGTCCGTGTGTCTCGATTACCCGAGCCGGGCCGCTACGCCGGGTTGCGCACGGTAACGCGCGAGCGGCCCCCGCGTGAAGCCCCGCAGTGCGGTTGTGTGACAAAATTTTGAACGCCATCGCCGGTCCGGGCGATGATCAAGACCGGCCGGTCAGCGCCGCATCGCCTCGAGACCCAGAATCCAACTGACGAGCTCTTTGATCTGTTCGTCGCTGAGCTTGGGATGGGGCGGCATCCGTGCCGCGCCCCAGGTCCCGGACCCGCCGGTCTTCACCTTGGCTACCAACCGCTCCAGCGCGGAGTTGTCGCCCTGATACTTCCTGGCCACGTCTTTGTAAGCCGGCCCCAGAATTTTGATGTCGACATTGTGACATCCGGTACAACCGCGTTGGGTTGCCAGTTTCAGGTCCCCTCGGGCGGGTTGGGCCGCCAGGGCCGCCGCCAGGGCCGCACCAATGAGGGTGGTCGTCTGTGTCTTGTACATCGTGTTGCTCCCACGGGAAGCCGGTCGCTTGTCATTGCCGGGCATTGGGTTCGACAGCGTTTCGGTCGGGTCGTGCCGGGCGCGCGTCCAGTGTCGCACGGCTGGGCCCGGCGGGTTCAGGGAACCGCTTCCTTGCCCTCCGACTGGGCCAGGCGCTCGATCATGGTGCGCAACTGCTCGATCGCCGTCTCCCGATAGGTGTTGGGGTTCCAGTCGTGGTGCATCCAGGGCTCCAGCTCACGCAGGGCCACACCCAGCCGATCCGGCACCAGCAAGTCGTAGATGCCGCGCCAGTTACCCTCCACCCGCAAGGCCATCCGGGGGTTGATCAGGTATTGACCATGTTGCAGTCGCGTGAACAACTTGCGGTTGTAGGGGCCCTCCCGGCTCGCCTCGTTCTTGGACAGGATGGAAGACACGTAGGGCCGCTTCTTGCGTCGTGCCGGGACGACGGATTCCGGGAAGTGATCGAGCACCTCGGCGAAATCGACCGCCGTGAGAAGTTTACGACGCGAGACCCAGTTTTCACCGAGCCGCTGATAGAACAGGACCAGGGCGATACTGAGCATGAGGTATTCCATCAGTCGGCGGTCGAGCTTCACCAACCGACCGTCCACCTGGATATCGATGCTGGCCGGGGCCAGCCGCTCGAACACCGCCGGCAGACGGGCGCGGGCGAAGCGCTCGTCCGCGCAGGCGCGGTCCAGGGCGATCTGGAAGGCATTGAGCCCGTTGCCGTCGATGAGATTCAGGTCCGCATCACGCGCCAGCAGTTGCTCGATCAGATCCGCGTTGCCGGTGCGGCTGGCGATCATCAGCGGGGTCTGACCGAAACAGTTGCGGAAGTCGACCCCGTACTTGTCCGCCTCGCGCAGGACACCGCCGGGGTTCTTCAGGCCATAGAGCAGGTAATACTTCTTCTCCAGGGTCGGCCACGCCTTGTCCGGATGACGGGCAGCCTGGAGTCCGGCCTGATTCAGTGTGTTGAGCAGACGCTGGTCGCGATAGACCAGCGCGTATTCCATGAGCGCGATGCGCGCCTTTTTGTCGCCCTTCACCAGCGCCTGTTCGCGCAGTGTACTGAGCGCCTCGCCGCGCAGGACGGTCCAGGGCACCTGCTGCTGCTTGAGGATCTGGTTGCGGATCTCCGCCGCCTGCTCGTCCTTGCCCTGGAGTTCCAGCCGATGCGCCTCGCGCCGCCATTCCTCCAGGCTCGAACGCTGCTCCTCGACATCATCGACTTTCTGGTGTACCTCCGTGAGGCCGAGCAGGGTGAGCAGGGGTTGGTTGGGACGCGCTTCGATCAGGTAGAGATTGCGCACCGCCCGCGTGACGGCCACGTACAGCGCATTGATGTAGAACTTGTAGATCTCCAGCGATTTGTCGCCCTTGTCGCGTCCGCGGGCGTAGCGCAACTCGCCGTGCAGATCGGCCGTGGTCAGGTCGGCGGCGATGTCGCGAAAGCGCTTTTCCTCCCCGCTGATAAAGCCGTAGAGCAGGACGTTCTCATACTCCAGCCCCTTGGCCTCGTGGATGGAAAAGACCAGGGGGGTGCGGAAGAAGCGGCGGACCTCGGCTTTCTGGTCATCGTGCAACACCAGGATGGCAAAGCGGGCCGAGGCCGCGGTGCGCCGATCCAGATCGCGCTTGACCGCGTCGGTGTCCGCCAGCAACCCGACCCGGCCCTGGCGCGGCCCGCGGCTGACCACCAGGTAGTTGCTCTCGCGGTCCACCGAGCCGAAGCGGGCGTGTTTGACGTGCAGCAGGCGGTTGGCGACTTCCGTGACCTGGGGTGAGTTGCGGAAGTTGGTATTGAGGATGCGGATCAGCTCCGCCGGGGCGGCGTCCCCCTGCTGGTTCCAGAACAGTGTCTTGACCTTGGACCAGGAGAAAAAGTTGGGGTGGACGATCTGGTTGGAGTCGCCGCACAGCAGGAAGCCCCGCGGGTCGCGCAGCGCCTTGAGAATCAGCAGCAGTTGGACATTGGTCAGATCCTGAACCTCGTCCACCACCACGAAGTCGTAGCACGGCGCAACCCGCGCCAGCCAGGCATAGCTCAGGATGTTGGTATCGAACCAGCCGTCCTCGTCGAGGAAGCGCAGATAACGCTCGAACAGGTCATAGACCGCCTCCCGGACCTCCGGCGGATAGATCGACTGGCGAACGCCCAGGGCCAGATAGTCGGCGCGGTCGAGATAGGGCCGGTCCGCGGTGGTACCGGTAATGGCACCCTGGATCTCTTCGAACAGCCGATGGCTGTCGGCAACCTCCTTGGGCAGCCGCTGACGCTGCGCCCAGCCGGCGAAGACGCGCGGGGTCATCTCCCGGCCCGGCGGGACCTGGATGCTCTCCAGATACTCGCGGAAGGACAGGAAGGACACCTCCTGGTCGTCGTTCGCGTAACCGTTGGCGTAATAGAGGTCGCGGGCGTTCTGAGCGAGGAAGGGCGAGCGGGTCACATAGAGGATATCGCCGCGGGCATCCTTCATTTTCTCCAGGGTCAGGGCCGTCTTGCCGCTGCCGGCCGAGCCGATGATGATCAGCGGTGGGGCCAGGCGGTAGATCGCCTCCTGGTCGTCGTCGAACGACAGCACCTTGTCGAGCAGGTGGAAGCGCGGCATCGCGTGGTCGGAGTGGGGATTGAGGTACGGCAGTTCCGGCGCCGTCTCGGCCTCCGCGGGCTCGGCCGCCGGGATGCGCTCCTCATCGATGACCACGCCGCGGGCGAGAAAGCGCGAGTGCTCATAGGCATGCTGGTGGATATATTCCAGCATCAGGACGCAGCGCTCCTCGCCGTGCCGGTAGAGCGCGAACAGCAGCCGGTTGCTGCGATCCAGGCGGGCGCGGTAGAGGTTGTCGCCGATTTTCTTGACCTCGGCGGAGCGAAAATCCCCGGCGCGCAGATAGCCTGCGAGTTTTTCGAAGCCGGGGATGGCGGCTGTATCCAGGCCGCGGTAAACGAGGATCTTCATCTGTTCCTAAATCCTGACAATGGCTAGGTCGCGCTCCCTGCCGGCAGTTGGAGTCACGGCTGGCGGCGCGCCGTTCCGGCAAGCGCCTCATGCCGTTATTCTAGCGCTTACGCGGCCAGCCAGGGCAGGCCGCCGCCAACAGCGTGCCGGCCGCGCGGCTAATGGTGGATGCGCTACGCTTATCCACCCTACAAAACCGGCTCCGCTGTAGGGTGGATAAGGCGCGCCGCTCGGTGTCGGGGACCCGGCACGGCGGTCGCGCGCGCCGCATCCACCAAGGATCGCGCAAGGATCGCGCGATGCCGCCCAAACCCGGAATTGCTGTGGCCTGATCCCGAGGTTGAAACCCGGCGGCATGGCCGGTAGTTTAGAATCCCCGCCAATGACTGCTCCGATACCCACTGCAATGCCCCCAGCTCTCGCCGTCACCGCGCTTGTCAAGACCTACCGCGGCGGACTCCAGGCCCTCAAGGGGGTGGACCTGCGGGTGGATGCGGGCGATTTCTTCGCGCTCCTGGGCCCGAATGGTGCGGGTAAGTCGACCCTGATCGGCATTATCGCGTCCCTGGTGACCAAGACCTCCGGGCAGGTGCGGGTCTTCGGACACGACCTGGACCAGGATCCGGAGGCCGTGAAGTCCTGCATCGGCCTGGTCCCCCAGGAGTTCAACTTCAATCTGTTTCTGCCGGCGGGCGAGGTGGTCGTCAACCAGGCGGGCTATTACGGCATCCCGCGCCGGGAGGCGCGGGTCCGCGCCGAGCGCTACCTGCGGCAACTGGATCTCTGGGAGCGGCGCGATACCGAGATGCGTCGACTGTCGGGCGGCATGAAACGCCGGCTGATGATCGCCCGCGCCCTGGTGCACGAGCCGCGCCTGCTGATCCTGGACGAGCCGACCGCCGGGGTCGATATCGAGATCCGCCGTTCCATGTGGGCTTTCCTGAAGGACCTGAACGCCCAGGGGACCACCATCATCCTGACCACCCACTATCTGGAAGAAGCCGAGAGTTTGTGTCGCAACATCGCCATCATCAACGATGGTGAGATCGCCGAGCGCACCAGTATCGCGGCCCTGCTGGGGCGCCTGCACACCGAAACCTTCGTGCTCAATCTCAAGGGACGGGTCACTGAACTGCCGTCACTGGGCGGGTTCGTGCTCAATCACGTGGACGAATGCACCCTGGAGGTGGAGATGAACCGCGAGCATACGATCAACGGACTCTTCGACGCCCTGTCGCGCAACGGGATCGAGGTGCTCAGCCTGCGGAACAAGCAGAACCGCCTGGAGCGCTTGTTCCTGGACATGGTGGATCAGAACCATGCCGATGCACGGGGTGCGTCGTGACCCGCGGCCCTGGCACCTGGCGGCGCTACTGGGTCACCTTCGCGACCATTTTCGGCAAGGAGTTTCGGCGTTTCACCCGGATCTGGGTGCAGACGGTACTACCCTCGGTGATCACCACCACCCTGTATTTCCTGATTTTCGGCGAACTGATCGGGGGGCGCATCGGTCCCATGGGCGGGCTGCCCTATCTGGATTTCATCGTGCCGGGGTTGGTGCTGATGGCCGTGATCACCAACGCCTACTCCAATGTCGTCTCGTCCTTCTACAGCAGCAAGTTCTCGCGCTATGTCGAGGAACTGTTGGTCTCGCCCGCCCCGAACTGGGTGATCCTGGCCGGGTACGTGGCCGGCGGGGTCGCGCGCGGGCTGACCGTGGGGGCGACGGTGATGCTGGTCGCCATGATGTTTACGCGCATCGAGATTCACAGCCCCGCCGTCACGCTGCTGGTGCTGTGCATGACCGCGGTGCTGTTTTCCCTGGGCGGTTTCATCAACGCGATTTACGCCAACAGTTTTGATGATATCTCCATCGTCCCCACATTCGTCCTGACGCCGCTGACCTATCTGGGCGGCGTCTTCTACTCCATCGACCTGCTGCCGGGCTTCTGGCAGGCGGTCTCGCTGGCCAATCCCGTCCTCTACATGGTCAATGGGTTTCGCTACGGGCTGCACGGGGTCACCGACATCCCGTTGGGCTGGGCCTTCGGCATCATTCTGGCATTCATCATCGGGTTGAGTTGGTTCAGCCTGTCGCTGCTGCGGCGCGGGGTCGGCATCAAATCCTGACCGATGCGCCGTTTGGCGCGCCTCCGAAGGTGACCGTCGGTCCTGTCGCGGTTGTATCCAACTTCTGCACATGGGACTATAAGCACATGAAACTCTCAGAAAATGAACCGATGTTCACGCGCTGTACTTCAAACTCTCGCGGGCCGCGCCCGTCCGGCCAGGGGGCCTGAACCGACTCGTGGCCATGAATCAAGCAACCGCTCACGCCCGTTATCGTCGTGCGCCTTCACCACGGCCGCGCCGCAGCATCGGCGGGTTTCTCCTGCGCTGGCTGTTGTTGGTCCTGGTCGCTGTCGGCCTGGCCGGCGTGCTCTATGGCGTCCATCTGGATCGGGTGGTGCGCGGTAAGTTCGAGGGCAAACGCTGGGCCTTGCCGGCCCGCGTCTACGCCCGTCCGCTGGAGCTCTACGCCAGCCGGCCGCTCACGGCCGAGCAACTGCAAGCCGAACTGATGCGGCTGAACTATCGTCCCGCCACCGACACCGACACCGCGGCCGAGGCCGAGGGGACCTACATCCGCACCGCCGATCGCTTCCTGGTCCACACCCGGGCCTTCCGCTTTTGGGACGGCGAGGAGCCGAGCCGGCTGCTGGAGGTGGACCTCACGGACGGCAAGGTGTCCGCCCTGGGTGATGGGGGCGGCGGGCCGGCGCCCGATCTGGCCCGGCTGGAGGCCGTGCTGATCGCCAGCATTTATCCGACCCACAATGAAGATCGGGTGCTGGTCCGCCGCAAGGATCTGCCGGACCTGTTGGTGCAGGCGCTGGTGGCGGTGGAGGATCGCAGCTTCTTCAGCCATCTGGGCGTCGACCCCAGGGGCATCATCCGCGCCGGTTACCGCAACATGCGTGCCGGCGGCGTGGTCGAGGGCGCGAGCACTCTGACCCAACAGTTGGTCAAGAACTTCTATCTCTCGGCCGACCGCACCCTGGTGCGCAAACTCAATGAAGCCTACATGGCGTTGCTGTTGGAGCACCGCTACAGCAAGGATGACATCCTGGAGGCCTATGCCAACGAGATCTATCTCGGGCAGGACGGCAGCCGCGGGGTCCATGGATTCGGTCTGGCGAGCAGCTTCTTTTTCAACCGCACGCTCGATGAGTTGAACATCCCCGAGATCGCTCTGCTGGTGGGCCTGGTGCAGGCGCCGTCCAGTCTCGATCCGCGGCGTTTCCCCGCCGCCGCGCTCAAACGCCGCAACCTGGTCATCGATATCATGGTGCGCGACCGGGTGATCACCGTCACCGAGGGCGAGCAGGCCAAGGCGGCGCCGATTGAACTGCGCGAGGGCGGGGGCCGGCCGGCCGGGGAGTATCCGGATTTCATCCAGCTCGTGCGGCGTCAGCTCCAGCGCGACTATCGGGACGAGGATTTGCGCTCCGAGGGGTTGCGCATCTTCACCACCCTTGACCCGCTGGTCCAGACGACGGTCGAGGCGGCCATTCCCAAGCGGCTGCGGGAGCTCGAAAAATCCCGCGGCATGAAGGCCGGCACCCTGGAGACGGCCGCCGTCGTCACCTCGGTCGCGCAAGGCGAAGTCCTGGCGCTGGCGGGCGGACGTCAGGCCGGCTATGCCGGCTTCAACCGCGGTCTCGACGCCGTCCGCGCCATCGGTTCGCTGGTCAAGCCGGCGGTCTATCTGGCCGCCCTGTCGAACCCGAAGCGCTACACCCTGACCACCAATATCCCCGACACGCCCTACAGTCTGCGGACCGGCAACGGCCAGATCTGGTCGCCGAAGAACTATGATCACTCGGTGCATGGTCCCGTGCCCCTGTATCAGGCGCTGGCCAGCTCTCTCAATCTGGCGACCGTCAATCTGGGGATGAGTCTCGGTGTCAAGGAGGTCGCCGAGACCCTCTATCGGCTGGGTGCCCAGCGGCGTATCACCGCGGTCCCGGCCATCATGCTGGGTGCGGTCGACCTGTCGCCGCTGGAAGTCGCGCAAATCTACCAGACCATCGGCGCCGGCGGCTATCGCGCCCCCTTGCGGGCCATCCGCGAGGTGATGGACGCGAACGGACGTCCCCTCAACCGCTATCCGCTGGCGATCGAAGCCGTCGTCGATCCGCGCGCGGCCTATCTGACCGGTTGGGCCATGCAGCAGGTCGTCCGCCAAGGCACTGCCAAGTGGTTGGGTGAGCGCCTGCCCAAGGGGTTGACCATGGCCGGCAAGACCGGCACCACCGACGACATGTGCGATAGTTGGTTCGCCGGATTCAGCGGTGACAAGGTGGCCGTGGTCTGGGTCGGGCGCGACGACCACAAGCCGATGGGGCTGGCCGGCGGCACCGGTGCCTTGCGCGTGTGGTCTGATTTCATGCTGGCCATCCCGAACGAGCCATTGCAGGACGCGCCGCCCGAGGGCGTGGTGTTGTCCGGTGCCTGCGGCCGTGCCGGCGTGCCCTATATCGCGGGCAGCGGGCCGGCGGCCGGCAGTTGCGGCGACGGCGATGCGTCCAAGTCGGCGGCCAAGCGGGCCGATGGCTCCAAGCGTGTTGCCGGTGCGTCGGCGGATGCGTCGGCGCCGGACGAACCGGCCCCGGCCCCGACCAAGGCACCGAAGCCGACCCCGGTCGCCAAGCCCAAGCCGCCAAGTGAAAACCTCTTTATGAGCGATTTGTAGTCGATGTTCAGCGCATTTCGGACCCTCTGTTGCCTCTGCCTGCCGGCCCTGTGGCTGGTTGCCTGCGCCACGCCCCCGCGGGAGGGCCCGCCGGCCCCGGTGGTCTCGGTCGCGTCGGCCCCGGGTCTGCCCGAACCCGCGGCTGAAACGGCCGCTCCGCCACCGCCGGTTGCCGCCGCGCCCACACCGCGACCGCAGCCCAAGCCGGCCGCACCCAAACCGAAAGAGACCAAGGTTTACGCCTATCGTGAGCCGGGAACCGAGTCTGAGTCGGAAGAACCGACGGCCTCGGACCCGTCAGCGCAGGAGGCGACCCCCACGCCAAAGCCGACGGCCGTTGCCGCGAGCGCGGCCAAGCCGCAAACGCCGGCCGCCCCTCAGCCCGCCCCGTCGACCGCAAAGTCCGCCGCCCAACAGGCGTCGGCGAAGCCGGCGGTCGGCACACCAGCGCCCTCCAAGACCGCGACCAGCACGGCGGTGCCGGCCAAGCCGGCCAAGCCGGCGGCGACGACCGCGGCCAAGCCGGCCACGACCACCGCGGTCAAGCCGACAACCGCCGCGACGGCGAAGCCGGCCACCACGACCGCGGTCAAGCCGACAACCACCACGGCGGCCAAGCCGGCCACGACCACCACGCCCAAGCCGCCAACCACCGCTGCCGCGAAGCCGGCCGCGACCACCACGGCTAAGCCGACGACCACCGCGGCGGCCAAGCCGCCAACGGTCACCGCTGCTCCCAAACCGAAGGTTGCCGCGGTGCCGGCCCCGGCCCCAGCCCCTAAGGTCGCCGCGACACCCGCACCCAAGCCGCCCAAGCCGTCGGCCCCTCCGCCAAGCCCGCCGCCGGTCGCGGCGGCGCCCGCGCCCAAGCCGGCCCCGGCCGCGGCGAATCCGGCACCGGCATCGGGCCTGGCGCCCGCGGCGGATTCGCTGGCGCGCCAGGCCGAACAGCAGCGTCAGACCGGTGACTACGCGGGTGCCGCCGCGACCCTGGAACGCTCGCTGCGGATTGCCCCGCGGGACCCCTATCTGTGGAATCGTCTGGCGCGGGTGCGCATGGAGCAGGGGCAGGTGTCTCAGGCCGGACAGCTTGCGACACGCTCCAATGACTTTGCCGGCAAGCAGCCGAACGTCAAACAAGACAACTGGCGGATCATCGCCGAGTCCAAGCGCCGCGCCGGTGATACGGCCGGTGCGACCGAGGCCGAGCGCAAGGCCGGCGGCAATTGATGAAGCGCGCGCCCGCATCCTGAGGGCGCGCCGCGCCGATGAACTCACTCGCGCACATCTTCGGACCGGACGGGCTGCTGGCGCAGCGCCTGCCCGGCTTCACCCACCGGGCGCCCCAGCAGGCGATGGCCGAGACCATTGCCGCGGTCATGGAAGCGGGTGAGACACTGATCTGCGAGGCCGGCACCGGCACCGGCAAGACCTTCGCCTACCTGGTGCCGGCGCTCCAGTGCGGACGCAAAGTGCTGATCTCGACCGGCACCCGCAACCTCCAGGATCAGCTCTTTCACCGCGATCTGCCGCAGGTGCGTGATGCCCTGGGGCTGCCGGTGCGAGCGGCGCTGCTCAAAGGGCGCGCCAATTACCTCTGCCGCCACCGCCTCAAGCTCGCCGTCGATGATCCTACCCGGCGTGATGCGGATCTGCGCAGCCAGTTGCGTCAGGTGCAGGACTGGTCCAAGGCCACCCGCCGGGGCGACATCGCCGAACTCGCGCTCCCCGAGGACGCTGCGGTCTGGCCCGCGGTGACCTCCACCGGCGACAACTGTCTGGGTCAGACCTGTCCCGAATGGCAGGACTGTCACCTGGCGGCGGCCCGCCGCGAGGCGCAGGCCGCGGATCTGGTGGTGGTCAATCATCACCTGTTCTGCGCCGATCTCGCGCTCAAGGACGAGGGCTTCGGCGAGATCCTGCCGGGGGCGGATTGCTTCATCCTGGACGAGGCGCATCAGCTCCCCGAGATCGCCGCCGGCTTTTTCGGCGTGCTGGTCAGCGGGCGGCAACTGCTCGACCTGGTCCGCGATACCGACCTCGAATATCAGCGCGAGGCCGGTGATTGTCCGGAATTGCTCGAACTCACCGCGGGCCTGCGCCGGACCACGCAAGACCTGCGCCTGGCCCTGGGTGACGCCGACCGCCGCGGTCCCTGGCACGACCTGACCGCCGATGCGGAGACGGTGCGCGCACTGGAGTCGCTGGCGCGGCGTCTGCACGCGCTGGCCGCGGGGCTGAAGTCGCTCGCCGGGCGGGGCAAGGGGCTGGATGCCTGTCTGGGACGGGCCACGGATCTCGCGACGCGGCTTGGCGTGCTGATGGCGGACCTGAACGACGAACAGGTACGCTGGTTCGAGGTGCAGGGCCGCGGCTTTCGCCTGCACCAGACCCCCCTGGACGTCGCCGCGGTCTTTCGCCAGCAGATCGGCCGCCACCAGGCCGCTTGGATCTTCACCTCGGCAACCCTGGCGGTCGGCGACAGCTTTACGCATTTTTCCCGGCAACTGGGCATCGATCAGGCCCGTACCGCACGGTTGGAGAGCCCTTTCGACTATGCCAGTCAAGCGCTCTGGTTCGTGCCCCGCGGGCTGCCGGAGCCCTCCGATCCGGGCTACAACGCCGCGGTGCTCGAACTGGCCTGTGAACTGGTGGGGTACACCCGGGGCCGGGCCTTCCTGTTGTTCACCAGCCATCGGGCCTTGCGTGAGGTGGCCGACGGACTCGCCGGCCGCATCCCGTACCCGATCCTGGTCCAGGGCAGCGCCCCGCGCGGCGAACTCCTGCGGCGTTTCCGCGAGTTGGGCAACGCGGTCCTGCTCGGCACGGCGAGCTTCTGGGAAGGGGTGGACGTGCCTGGTCAGGCCCTGTCCTGCGTCATCATCGACCGCCTGCCCTTCGCCTCGCCCGGCGATCCGGTCCTGGCCGCGCGGATCGAGGCGCTGCGCCGCGGCGGCGGCAACCCCTTTGCGGAACATCAGCTCCCGCAGGCGGTCATCGCACTCAAGCAGGGCGCCGGGCGTTTGATCCGGGGCAGCAGTGATCGGGGCGTTCTGGTCGTGTGCGATCCGCGCCTCCTGCGCAAATCCTACGGCCACACCTTTCTGGCCAGTCTGCCGCCGATGGCGCGCACGCGCGACATCGGCGAGGTCCGCGCCTTTTTCGCGGAGCCGCCGGTGCCTTGATATACCGTTCGCACCTGATATCCAGAAAGACTTTCGTATAGGGGCGGGTTTGAAACCCGCCCCTACCTCCGGTAATCACGTCCGAAGGCTATATACCGTTCGCACCTGATATCCAGAAAGACTTTCGTGTAGGGGCGGGTTTGAAACCCGCCCCTACCTCCGGTAATCACGTCCGCAGGCTATATCCCCCGTGGGAGCGGCGTCCCGCCGCGATGCGGTGCCGCGGTGACCTCGAACGCTACTGCAGCGCGCGAGGCCCCGTCGCGGCGGGACGCCGCTCCCACAGGGTCGGTGCGCGACTTTCATTGTATGACTTAATTTCCGACGCGCCACTACACCCAATACACCGTACGGGTCATCAGCCGCGAGGTCAGACGCATGGCGGCCCGGATCGGCCCCGGCAGTTCGGCCCCGCCCGCCGCCTTGGCGACCTGGGCGTGGTGAATCTCGTCCGCTTTCATCTGCTCCAGGATCGCGCGCGTACGCTCATCGTAGTCCGGGACCTGGTCCAGGTGTTCATCCAGATGGTCTTCCACCTGGCGCTCGGTCTCGACGACGAATCCCAGACTCCAGCGATCCCCGGCGAGCCCCGCCGCCGCGCCGATGGCGAATGAACCGGCGTAGAAGAGCGGGTTCAGCAGGCTCTTGCGATCCCCGAGGTCAGTGAGTCGCGACGCGCACCAGTCCAGGTGGTCGTTCTCCTCCTGGGCCGAGCGTTCCATCCGCTTGCGCGTCTCGGGCAGCCGCGCGGTCAGCGCCTGTCCCTGATACAGCGCCTGGGCGCAAACTTCGCCGGTGTGGTTGATGCGCATCAGTCGTGCCACATGCCGGCGCTCGTGCTCGCCGAGATCCGCGTCCTCGAAGGGCGCTGCCGGATTCGGTCGCTCAGTGGTCCGCGGTTGGCCGAAGAGTGTGCGCAGGGCATTGTCGGCGCTCAGGATCAGGCGGTCGATCGGGGTGTAGTCGCGGGTCGTCATAAGATCATCCGGGATTGATGCTGTGAACTGATGTACAAGTTTGGGCGGTCTGGGTGTCGGGTTCAATAGGCATCAGTTGCCGCGCCAACAGCTCGACCGGATGGCAGACCTCGATCGCCAGCCCGGCCTCCTGCATACCGGCGATCAGGTGCAGGGCGCAGCCGGGGTTGGTGGTGACGATCAGGTCCGCTCCCGCCGCGGCGCTCGCCGCCACCTTGTCGGCGAGCAGTGCCGCGGCCATTGCCGGCTGCTGGATCAGGTAGGTGCCGGCGGCACCGCAGCAGGTCTGGTTGTTCGGGAGCGGCTGAACCTCGAGCTCCGGAATACGCTGCAACAGCCGATAGACCGCGGCGTTACCCCCGAGCAGGTAGCGATGGGAGCAGGGTTCGTGGACCAGGACCCGCCGCCGCAGCGGCTGGAACGCCAGGGTCTCCAGCGCCGGCAGCGGCGCGAGCCAGTCGCAGAGTTCCCGCGTGTCGCCGGTGCCCGCCGCCTCCCGCAACTCGGCGACGCAGGCGCTCGCCAGTCCCACCAGCGGCGGGTCCTCCGGATGTCGGGCACAGGCGTCGCGTCGGCGGTCCGCAGCCGCCGGCAGGCCGTTGTGGCGGTGGATGGCGCCGCAGCAGGCGGGGGTGGTCGGGATGCGCACCGCAAGATCGAGCCGGTGCAGCAGGGCGCGGGTGGCGGCGATGGCGCGTCCCTGGGCCAGCCCGCCCATGCAGCCGACGAAGATCTGAAGCTCCGCCGCACCGCGGTCGCCCGCGGTCACCGGTGCGGTCGCCGCCGGAATGGCCCGCGCCAGCCGGTGCAGCGGCCGCAGCGCGGGCCAGTCGGCCAGCCCGGTCCGTTCGACCAGCCGCGCCAACCCGAGCTGCCGGTAGAACCGGGTCACCCGCGCCAGGCGCTCGGTCAGGCGCGATTGCGTCAGCAGCCCCAGCCAGAGCCGCAGCCACCCCCGGCGCAGCGGCGAGCCGGCGGCGGCGCGCGCCGCCTTGGCCCCGTCGGCCAGCCGGCCATACTCCACCAAAGACGGGCAGGCCGACTCGCAGGCGCGGCAGCCCAGGCAGCCATCCAAATGGCCGTTCAGGGTTGGGCTCAGGGCGAGCGCCCCGCCGGCCCAGCCCTGGATCAGCGAAATGCGCCCGCGGGGCGAGTCCGCCTCGTTACCGAGCTTGGCGAAGGTCGGGCAGACGGGCAGGCACTGACCGCACTTCACGCACTGATCGGCGAGGCCAAGAAGTTGGTCTGGAGTCACATCGAGTCCAATGGCAGGTCTGACGCTTGCAGAGCAGAGGATGAGGATCAACAGACATGGTAACCTTCCCGCGCGTCCGTTGCTGCATGAAGGACGCGCTCCGAACCGTCGTATTCAGAGGGGAGGTCCGCCATGTCCTACTACCGGCATCATGTTTTTGTTTGCACCAACCAGCGCGAGGACGGGCGTCAGTGCTGCGCCGAGTGCGGCTCACCGGCGCTGCGCGATCACTTGAAGCGCCGCACCAAGGAACTCGACATCACCGGGCCGGGCGGCGTGCGTATCAACATCGCCGGCTGTCTCGACCGCTGCGCCGAGGGGCCGGTGCTGGTCGTCTACCCGGAGGCCGTCTGGTACACCTATGTGGATCAGGACGATCTGGAAGAGATCCTGACCGAGCATCTGGTCAATGGGCGCATCGTCGAGCGGCTGCGGCTGCCTGGCTGAAGCCGCGCCCTGACAGCAATTCCAGATTTGGGCGGCATCGCGCGGCCCCTGGTGGATGCGGCGCGCGCGACCGACGTGCCGGGTTCCTGACATCGAACAGCGCGCCTTATCCACCCTACAGCCGAGCCGGTTTTGTAGGGTGGATAAGCGCAGCGCATCCACCATCAGCCTTGCGGCCGGCACGCTGTTGGTGGCGGCCACCCAAATTCGGAACTGCTGTCGCCAAGAATCAGGGGTTGCGCACCCCCGTTCAGTCCCGTATAGTTGGCGGTCTTTCACGCTTCGGCTCAAAGAATTCACGCCTGCGATGACTGCCGGGATTAACGCCGGGTTGTCGCGGGAGCGCGGTACGGGGAATATCGGATCATGATGACGACTGTGAGCACCAAACCGGCGGAGGTACGCCGCGCCTGGTACCTGGTGGACGCCGAGGGCAAGACGCTTGGCCGTCTGGCCAGCGAAGTGGCATTGCGGCTGCGCGGCAAGCACAAGCCTCAGTACACGCCCCATGTGGATACCGGTGACTTCATCGTCATCGTCAATGCCGGTAAGGTTCGCGTCACGGGCAACAAGCTCGAAGACAAGATGTACTACCGCCATACCGGCTACGTAGGTCATCTCAAGTCGACCAATCTGGGCACGATGCTGGAGCAGGCGCCCGAGCGTGCCATCCAGATCGCCGTCAAGGGCATGTTGCCCCGCGGCCCGCTGGGCCGTGCCATGTTCCGGAAATTGCGCGTCTACGCCGGGGCCGAACACGATCACCAGGCCCAACAGCCGCAGATCCTTGAACTCGATTGCTAGCTATCACAAAGGTTTAGGAACAGGACCATGTCGGAGACTCAATACGCCACCGGACGCCGCAAGACTTCTGCAGCGCGGGTATTCCTGACCACGGGTTCGGGCCAGATCTCGGTCAACGGCCGCCCGCTCGACCAATTCTTCGGTCGCGAGACCGCTCGGATGGTCGTGCGTCAGCCCCTGGATGCCGCTGGTCTGCTCGAACGCGTGGACGTCAACGCCACGGTCGTCGGCGGCGGCAACACCGGACAAGCCGGCGCCATCCGGCACGGCATTGCCCGCGCCTTGGTGCTCTATAACGAAGAACTGCGTTCTCCCATGCGCCGCGCCGGGTTCCTGACCCGCGATGCCCGTGAAGTCGAGCGTAAGAAAGTCGGTCTGCACAAGGCGCGCAAGCGTCCGCAATACTCCAAGCGCTAACCCGCTTGGGCGGCGTGTGACGGGGTCGAGCGGCCCCGGTCACGCGTCACCGGTTACTGGCCGGTTTTTTATTGGGGGATCGTCCAGCGGCAGGACTACGGACTCTGACTCCGTCAACCTAGGTTCGAATCCTAGTCCCCCAGCCAAAATAATGACAAGGGCTTAGCCGCGAGGCTGAGCCCTTTTCGTTTGGGCTGCGGGCGAATGCCGATGCGTAAAATCCAACCCGTAGGAGCCCGCTTGCGGGCGACGGGTGGGGCACAATGACGCATCCAACCCGTAGGAGCCCGCTTGCGGGCGATGGGCGGGGGCACGATGACGCATCCAACCCGTAGGAGCCCGCTTGCGGGCGACGGGTGGGGCACAATGACGCGATTCCGGCAGGTCACGTCGCCCGCAAGCGGGCTCCTACGGAGCTTGATTCTTGATAGCGTCTTATTCGGAAATCGCCTAAAGTCCGACAGGCTGCTAGCCCCGATCAGTACCGGTGAGCAACGCATCGCGGCTTACTACACCCTGGCATCCGCCGGCCTGCTGCTGGCCGACCTTCCGCCCGCCATCGCAAAGAAGCTGCCGCGATACCCCAGCGTGCCGGCCGTGCGCATGGGCCGTTTGGCGGTGGATCGGGGTTTCAAGGGGCAGGGTCTTGGCAGTGCGCTGCTCGGGGACGCGCTTGAGCGCGCTGCCCGCTCGGAAATTGCGGCCTATGCCTTGGTCGTCGAGGCGAAGGATGAGATTTGACAAGGGCGCCCGCAGGGGATTACAACCATGCATATTCACAACGCCAGTTACCGAATTGCATGGATTACATCCCCCGTCTCGTCGAGCACGCCCTCAAACCTGCTGCATAGCCTGCTCGATATCGAGTGCTTCGATGCCCTGTTGGCCCACTCGGTGGCCGGTGAATCCTGGGAAGGCTTGGCGATCGAGCAGTTGATCGCGGCCATGCCGCGCTGGCGGCCGGCGTTTTTGCGCACCGGCAATGGTGCGGAGGCGGACTTGGTGATGGAGCGCGGGCAACGGCGGCTGCTTTTTGAGATCAAGCTCTCCAAGGCACCCCAGCCGTCACGCGGATTCTACGAATTGATCGACGATCTGCACCCGGAATCCGCGACCGTGATTGCGCCGGTCGATGGCCCGTACGAGCAGCGGCGCGGCGTCTGGGCCATGGGATTGAACGACGCGCTGGCGCGCTGGGGCGATGGCGCCGCGAGCGGCTGAGCTCACGGGTGGAGCGCGACGCGGTTTCGCCTGGCTTGGCTACAAGGTTAAGGTGATTTTCGGAACACCGGATACCTCGTGTGGATGGCTCCCCAATTGTGCGCATAGTTGGTGAATAACGCGGAGTGGCACCGTCGAGGGCGGTGAAGTTCAGTCGTTCGGGCGATCAATGCCCTGGGGGTTTGGCGCGCCGTTCGAGACGATCGGCCAGCGCGGGGCATCCAGACCGAGCACCGCCCGCGAGACTGCGCGCGGTCGACGGGAACGCCGTCATTCGGAGGCCAAGGTCGGGACATCTGTCAGGGACCGGGCCGGCCGGTAGAGAACCGGGTCAGTCGGGGCGTTCGGCCCCATGGAGCCGACAGCGACCTAGTTGGGGTCAGCACCGTCGGCATGGCGTCGCGCCGCGGGTCCGGCAGGGGTGGCTGGTAGGGGCTCGACGGCGACCCGCGGCGCGACGGCCATGGGCTCGGCGAAGCACGCCTGGTGCCGGCCCGCCTTCTTGGCCTGATACATGGCCGTATCGGCACTGTGCATCAGTGCATCGACGTCCTCGCCGTGCTCCGGATAGAGGGCCATGCCGATACTCGCGGTGAGGGTCAGGGTCACGCCCAGCACGTTGTAGGGGCAGGCGATCACCGTCGCCAGCGTTTGGGCCAGATGTTCGAGGTCGGCGGCCTGCGGGCACTCGGGCGCGAGTGTGACGAATTCGTCGCCGCCCTGCCGGCACACTGTATCGGAGGCGCGCAGGTGCTCGCGCAGTCGCGCGGCCACCTGCTGCAGGAGCAGATCGCCGGTCCGATGGCCGTAGCGATCATTGATTACCTTGAAACCATCCAGGTCCAGGAAGAGCAGGCCCAGCCGGCGTCGATAGCGCCTGGCCAAGGTCAAGGCCTGTCCCAGGCGATCGACGAACAGGGCACGGTTGGGCAAACCGGTCAGGTAATCATGATGAGCGAGGTACGCGATCTTCTCTTCGGCCAGCTTGCGCGCGGTGGTATCGGCGATCACTCCCACCAACCCCATCGGGCGGTCATCGGCGTCCCGGATCAGATGCCCACCCAACTGGCCCCAAAATTCGCTCGCGTCCGCGCGCCAATAGCGTCGCTCCAGCCTGACCTCCGCCACCCCCTGGGCCAGCAGTTCCCGCATACGCTGCTGACCGGCCGCGCGCTCGGCGGGATGAATGTGGGTGACGTAGTGGCTGCCGATCAGCGTCTCCAGAGGGCAGCGAAACATCTCGGCCATGCGCGCGTTGGCTTGGGTGATGCGCCCCTCCAAGTCGGTGAGGAAGATGGCCACATCCGAGGCGTCGAAGATGAGCCGCAGCCGCTCCCGACTCTCCAGCAGCTCGCGATGCGCCCGGGCCGTCTCATGCAGCGCCGCGGTCACCCGCCGGTGGGCGCGCAGCAGGGTCCAGGCGAGCAGTGCCAGGCTGACACTCAGGGCGCTGCCGACCCCCAGGACGATCCAGCCCGTGTCGGTAAAACGGGCTTGAAGATCGAACGCCGGTAGACTGTGGACGCGCAGCGTCCAGGAATGCCCACCAAGTTCCACGCGAGCGGTCGCCTGGAAGCCCTGCGTGGTGGGTTCGACACCGGGCGCCGAACTGAACATCATCTCCGCCGGGGCGACCAGGGTGCCGTCGTAGATCGTCAGCGCGATCCGATCAGTCAGCTCGGGGAAGTTGCGCGTCAGGAAGCTTTGCATCAGGTCCGTCATACGCAGCGGCGAATAGGCCCACCCCAGGAGATTGGCCCGCCGTTGCTCCAGCGTGTCGTGGGGTAAGCCTGCCTGGTAGATGGGAAGATAGAGCAGAAAACCGGCCTGAACATCCTGCTCGGTCTCCTGAACCAGCCTGACCTGGCTCGAGAGGGCCGGGCGATCCTCGTCCCAGGCCCGCGTCATGGCCTCCCGGCGGACCGCGTCGGAAAACATGTCGTAGCCAAAGGCGCGCTGATTGCGCCAGTCGAAGGGTTCGAGGTAGACGATGGCGGTCGTGATCGCCCGCTCGCCTGGCGGGCGCAGTGCGAAATCGGGAAAGCCCTCCGCGCGGATCGCCTGGACCAGGGCCGCCGTGTCGGCCGCCGCGATCAGGCGTGCGAAACCGACCCCCTGGATGCCCGGATAGTGCGCTGGGATCTGCAGCGACGCCACGTAGGCGCGAAACTGCGCCCGGGTGACTCGCTCATCGGCGGCAAAGAGTCCCGCCACCCCGCGCAGGATTTGCTCGTTGGCCTGCAGGCGGTTCTCCAGGCCGGTCTGCACCTTGTCCACTTGCTGACGGAAGTCCGCACGACGGAGGTCACGCTGTTGGTGCTGCCCATTCACCCACACCAGCACGGTGATGGCCAGCCCGCTGCCGAGGACGAGCCAAGGCCACAGGTAGGGCCACCGGGTCAGTGAGCGGCGCCGCGGTGGGGGCCTGGGCGGCAAGTGGTCACTCCGAGCCGTCGCTGGGTCAGCGTGGTCCATCGTTCAACCGGCAGCAGGTCGGCTCGGGAGATGCGGGGGACAGATAGGCCAGCAAGATCCTATACAGCGGTTGCGGATCGACCGGTTTGGTGCTGGAATTTCCCGACCGGCTTGTTCTTGCATGACATCACCTGGCCGCTCAGAGTGGCGCCGACCTTGACCTGAGCGTTGGCGAAGGCCGTGGGCATCGAACCGGCAACGAGGGCGGCGGCCAGGCCCAGGATGAGCGATGTCTTCATTGCCCCCCAGGTGAGTGGGAGTGAAGCATCATGTGCTCTGTTGGGTGCGCAGAACCGGACGACTATGTCTTCAGAGTAGTCTAGCGGGTGGCAGACTGTCTATCCGAAGAGCGAAGCAGGTTTTCCGATAAACGAAGTGAGGCACGCTCGGGACCTTGCGGACTCGGGCTGACGGACACGAGTACGATCAGTCCGAAACGGCCTGGATGAGGACGATGATGACCAGCGCATTGGGCTGACCCCGTGACTGCGTCGGCTGTTGGCCCCTTGTCCTGATCCAGGTCCGAACGGCGGCGGCGCCCGGCCAGAAAAAAGGAGGACCGCGACACCCTCGACCCCGCGCAATCAGTGCAGGTTACGCGGGACCGGCAAGTGCAATACTGTCTGTATGCGCCGGCCGCTGGGGCGGTGTGTGCAAGGTGCCAGTGGTCCAGACTGGCGCTACGCGGCATAATCCACATGATCTGGAAGGGGCATCAACATGGGTACGAGGACCGTTCGGCTCGATGATGAGGCAGAAGAGACGCTGGGGCACCTGCGCAGCCTCACCGGGCTGTCGATCTCCGAGGTGCTGAAACGCGGCCTGCATGCCTACGCGGCACAGGCCGCGGAGCAAGCCGACCGCAAGCCCTATGACATCTACCGTGAGCTGGATCTTGGCCCGGGCGGCTATGCCGACGCACCGGCACGTGAGGCCAAGACCGCGGTTGCGAACCTGATCCGCCGGAAGCACCAGCGGTGATCCTGGTGGATACCGGGCCGCTGGTCGCGCTTTTCGATCCCACCGATGGTGCCTTCGATGTGCTCTCGGGGGTGTCCTGATGCCCGATTGGACAATGGCGCCCGAAGCGGGTTACAACCATGTATATTCATAACGCCAGTTATCGAATTGCATGGATTACATCCCCCGTCTCGCCGAGCACGCCCTCAAACGCGCCTTGGCCCGCTCCCCCGCGGCCGTCATCCTGGGTCCGCGCCAATGCGGAAAATCGACCCTGGCCAAGCGCTGGATCGGCGACTCGGACGCGGTCTATCTGGACCTCCAGGACCGCGCCGACCGCGCCAAGCTCGCGGAACCCGAACTGTAATTCGAGCACCACCGTGCCCGGCTGGTCTGTCTCGACGAAATCCAACTGGTGCCGGATCTGTTCTCCGCGCTGCGCTCCGAGATCGACCGGGACCGCCGTCCGGAGGCGGACCTGGTGATGGAGCGTGGGCAACGGCGGCTGCTCTTCGAGATCAAGCTCTCCAAGGCACCCCAGCCGTCGCGCGGATTCTACGAATTGATCGACGATCTGCGGCCCGAATCCGCGACCGTGGTTGCGCCGGTCGACGGCCCCTATGAGCAGCGGCGCGGCGTCTGGGCCATGGGACTGACTGTCAAAGAGGTGAAAGATATGCTGAAGAGCTATGAAGCCGTTTATGAGAAAGGACACTTGACGTGGCTCGACGAGCAGCCGAATATCGACTCGGCCCGGGTTATCGTCACGGTATTGGTTGAAAACAGCGATCGGCCGAAACGCCGCTCTGCTCCCTCATCCCTGTCCGGCCAGGTTGAAATCCTTGGCGACATCGTTTCTCCGCTGGTCGATGAGAAGGACTGGGAATGTCTGAAGTAATCGTCCTGGACACCCATGTCTGGCTTTGGTATAGCCTTCGTACCTGATATCCGGACAGACGCTGGTGTAGGGGCGGGTTTGAAACCCGCCCCTACGTCCGGTTATCACGTCCGACGGCTATACGTCAATGGCAACACGGGGCAGTATCCCGCGGCATGGGTCGAGCGCATCGCCACGGCGACCCGAGTAGCCATTTCACCTGTTTCTTGTTTTGAAATCGCCTTGGCGGAAAACCGCGGCCGGATCAGTTTGAAATGTCCTCTGGCAGCGTGGTTCTCAGACGTATTGGAACCTGCCGGAGTCGAGCTATTTCCCCTGACGCCCGCCATCGCGACACGCGCAGTCCACCTGACTCCAGCCCATCGCGATCCCTTTGATCGAATGATTATTGCCACGGCCTTGGAATATGGCGCCATGCTCGCCAGTGTCGACGGGCTCTTTGTTCATTATCCGGAACTCGGCGGCAGCCTGCTCAAATAAGGTCTAGTCCCCCAGCCAAAATACTGACAAGGGCTGAGCCGCAAGGCGAGGCCCTTTTTGTTTGGGCTTCGGGTGCATTCCGGGCGAGTCTGCTGCGAGTCCCCATGATCTGATGATTTGCCTGCTGGATATCGAGTCCTTCGATGCCCTGTTGGCCCATCCGGTGGCGGGCGGATCCTGGGAAGGCGTGGTGATCGAGCAGTTGATCGCGGCCATGCCCCGCTGGCGACCGGCGTTTTTGCGCACCGGCAATGGTGCGGAGGCGGACCTGGTGATGGAGCGCGGGCAACGGCGGCTGCTTTTCGAGATCAAGCTCTCCAAGGCACCCCAGCCGTCGCGCGGATTCTACGAATTGATCGACGATCTGCGGCCCGAATCCGCGACCGTGGTGGCGCCGGTCGATGGCCCGTACGAGCAGCGGCGCGGCGTCTGGGCCATGGGATTGAGCGACGCGCCGGCGCGCTGGGGCGAGGGCGCCGCGAGCGGCTGAGCCCGCGGGTGGAGTGCGAAGCGTTTCGCCTTGCTTTCGCGATCAGTGCACGAGCCTGCCGGTAGATGACAGCGTCAGCCCGACCTGTCAGGCCGCCCATTGGGCCGACAGCGCCTCGGCCTGGGCCAGCACCGTCTGCACGGCGGCATCCTGAAGGTCCGGCGGGTAGCCGTACTTGCGCAGGATGCGCTTGACCAGGACGCGCATCCGCGCGCGGGCACTCTCGCGGTGCGACCAGTCCACGGTGATACTCCCCCGCAGGCCGGTCAGCAGCTCGTGGGCGATGACCTTCAGGGCGTCGTTCCCCATGACCTCGATGGCGCTCTGGTTCTCGGCCAGGGCGTCGTAGAAGGCGATCTCGTCCGCCGACAGCCCTTCGGCCTCGCCCCGTTGGCGGGCCTCGCGGATATCCCGTGCCAAGCCGATCAGTTCTTGCAGGATCTCCACCGTGCTGATGGCATTGGTGTGGTAGCGCGCGATGGCTTCCTCCAGCCGCTCGGAGAAGCGCCTGGTCTCGACCACGTTGGAGCGGGAGCGCGAGCGAATCGCGTCGTTGAGCAGTTTGCGCAGCGCCTCCAGCGCCAGGTTCTTCTTCTTCATCTGCGTGAGTTCAGCGAGGAACTCCTCGGACAGGATGGCGATATCCGGCGTGGTCAGTCCGGCCGCGGTGAGGATATCGACGATCTCCGTGGAGACCACGGCGCGGTCGATGATCTGGGCGATGGCGAAGTCCCGCTCCGCGCCGCTGTGAGTCGAGCCGCCGGCCGATTTCACCAAGGCGGCGCGGATGGTCTGGAAGAAGGCGACCGCGTCGCGGATGGCCCGCGCTGCATCGCTTGCCGCTGCCAGGGCGAACGCCTTGGACAGGGCGAGCACCGCATCCTGATACCGACGGTGCGCACGCTGCTTGGCCTCCGCGGTCGGCTCCCGCTCGGCCGCCGCGTGCTGGTGCGCCAGAATCCATTCGATGGCCTCGGCCATGACCAAGAGGCGCTGTTGCGGCGTGCCCGCCAGACCGCGGCGGTAGTCGAAGCCGTGGAACATCGCCGCCACCACGTCATACTTCTCCAGCAGCATCCCGACGGCCTGTGCCTCATCGATCCCGGTTTGATCCTGGTCCGCGGCGGAATACTGACTCAGGGCTTCTTTCAGGTTCTGGGCGATGCCGATGTAGTCCACCACCAGGCCCGCCGGCTTGTCGCGGAACACCCGGTTGACCCGCGCGATGGCCTGCATCACGGCGTGGCCGTGCATTGGCTTGTCGACATACATGGTGTGCATCGCCGGGGCGTCGAAGCCGGTCAGCCACATATCCCGCACGATGACCAGTTGCAGCGGGTCCCTGGGGTCCTTGGCGCGCTTCGCCAGCAGGTCGCGCCGGCCCTTGCTGCCGATATGGGGTTGCCAGTGGAGCGGATCGGCGGCCGAACCGGTCATGACCACCTTCAGCCGTCCGGCCGTGTCGTCGTCGGCGTGCCAGTCCGGGCGCAGCGCGATCAGGGCCTGGTAGAGGGCGACGCAGATGCGCCGGCTCATGCAGACGATCATGGCCTTGCCGTCCAGCGCGGCCACCCGATCCTCGAAGTGCTGCACCAGGTCAGCCGCCACCAGGTGCAGGCGCTTCTCGGCCCCGACCAGGGCCTCGACAGTCGACCACTTACGCTTCAGGCGTTCCTGCTCGCTCTGCGCCTCGTCCTCGATCAGATCAGCGGTCAGTTCGGCGATCTCGGCGTCGATGCGCGGCCTCTCGTCCTCGGGCAGCTCGATGCGGGCGAGCCGGCTCTCGTAGTAGATCGGCACCGTCGCGCCGTCCTCGACCGCGCGACTGATGTCGTAGATGTCGATATAGTCGCCGAACACCGCTCGGGTGTTGACGTCGTCCCCGTCGATCGGCGTCCCGGTAAAGCCGATGAACGCGGCGTTGGGCAGGGCGTCGCGCAGGTGTTTGGCGAAGCCGTAGTCGATCTCACCGGTCTGGCGGTCCAGCCGGGCCTTGAAACCGTACTGGGTGCGGTGCGCCTCGTCGGCGATCACCACTACATTGCGGCGGTCGGTCAGCAGCGGGTAGACATCCTCGCCGGCACTCGGAAAAAACTTCTGGATCGTGGTGAAGATGATCCCGCCGGACGCGCGGTTCAGGGCATTGCGCAGCGCCTCGCGGCTCTGCACCTGGATCGGCGTTTGACGCAGCAGGTCGGCGCACATCACAAAGGTGCCGAACAACTGGTCGTCGAGATCGTTACGGTCGGTAATGACCACGATAGTCGGGTTGGCCAGCTCCGGCCGACGCACCAATTGCCCGACGTAGAAGACCATCAGCAGACTCTTGCCCGAGCCCTGGGTGTGCCAGATCACCCCGGCCCGGCGGTCACCGCGCCGGTAATCCTTGACTCCGCGCAGTCCGTAGTCTTCCGGGTCCTCGCCAACGCGCCCGTCGCCTGGGGCGATGGCGCGCACGGTGGAGGCCACCGCACGCCGGACGGCATGGAACTGATGATAGCCGGCGATGATCTTGATCAGGCCCGCGCCGGTGTTGCCGAACACGATGAAGTCCTGGATCAGGGCCAGAAAGTGGCGGCGCTCGAACACCCCCTCGGTCAGCACCGGCAATTGCGGCGCGGTCTTCGGCGCGATCGTGCGTCCGTCAGCGGTGCGCCAGGGCATGAAGCGCTCCGCGTCCGCCGTCAGCGAGCCGATGCGCGCGGCGAGACCGTCGGAGGTCACCAGCACCGCGTTGGTGCGAAACAGTGAGGGAATTTGCGCCTTGTACGTCTGGATCTGATTGAAGGCCGCGTGCAGGGTTGCCTGCTCGTCCCCCGCGTTTTTGAGCTCGATCACCGCCAGCGGCAGGCCGTTGACGAACAGCACCACGTCGGTCCGCCGCTTGATCCCGTTCTCGATCACGGTGAACTGGGCGACCGCCAGCCAGTCGTTGGCGTCCGGATCGGCGAAGTCCACCAGGCGCACCCGGTCGCCGCGGAGGGTTCCATCCTCGGCATAGAATTCGACCGACACGCCGTCGACGATGAGCTTATGCAGCCGGCGGTTCTCCTCGATCAGCGAGGGCGAGGCGCTCGCGACCACCTGCATCAGGGCGTCGTGCCGGGCTTCGGCTGGGATCTGCGGGTTGAGTCGGTCGATGGCGGTCTTCAGGCGCCCCAGCAGCAGCACGTCGGAGTATGCCTCGCGCTCGGGGGCGCTGCCGTCGGGGCCGATTCGGGCGTCGGTGGAGCGGGTGTAGCCCAGGCTCTCCAAGTGCTCCAGCAGCAGGGTCTCGATGTCCGCTTCAGAGAGGTAAGCCATCAGGTGGTTTCTCCAGTCCGGTTATCCGCACGCCTTCGCTTCACTTGTGGCTCGCCCGTGCGCCATGAACCTGCTTGTGACTCACGAACGGACGCATGTTATAGCCTTCGTATCTGATATCCGGACAGACACTCGTGTAGGGGCGGGTTTAAAACCCGCCCCTACAATACTCATGCATCCGCATCAAACACCGGTCACCCCCACACCGCCATCCATCAACGCGGCCTGATCATCGTTATCCTGATCGTCCAGCACCCGCAGTTCCCTTGGGTTTCTGATCTCCCACCGTTGTCCGACGGGGAAGATATCACCGAGCAGCGAGAGCGCAAGCTTTTCCTGAAAGGCCCGGATCACCTGTTGGTAGGCGTCTTGCTCGAAGTGTACGCGCACCCGCCGCGGCTTCTCGCTGATGAGCAAGACCAGCGTCGCATTGCCGTCGAACTGATCCACCGAGCGATCCAGTGCAATCACGAATCCGTTGATGCGCGTATCCGTGAGCGGTTCCG
The DNA here is from genome assembly GCF_000379525.1 of Lamprocystis purpurea DSM 4197. Classification (GTDB taxonomy): domain Bacteria; phylum Pseudomonadota; class Gammaproteobacteria; order Chromatiales; family Chromatiaceae; genus Thiodictyon; species Thiodictyon purpureum. Next base: position 31,727 of record NZ_KB902509.1, read on the forward strand.
ACTGTCGGAAGATCCGTGCTGCTTCCTGCAACACCTCTGCCGTCTCACTGCTGAAGTTGAACTGTTGCCGCGGGCGCCCCGCCGGCCGGGTACGCGCCCAGGTAAGACCGATGTCAATACCCTGTCCGACCTGCGCGAGTCGTGCAACGGCATCGCACAGGTTGGCGCTGACACCAAGGCCCACCGCCTCGTCGAATGGCGCGAACGCATTCTCCGCCAGTGCCCGGTTGGCCGCGCGTTTCGCGGCGGCCAGTGCATCCGCGAGCCGCAGCGTCACCGCCCGGGCAAAGGGCGGCTCACCAAGATCGAGGCTCTGCTGACCACCGATGCGCGGCTGGACCGGCGACAAGATGCTCAGCACATAACTGCCGCGCTCGCTTGGCCCGAGCCGGACCGATTTCATATACTCGGTCGCCTCAGTCACCTTACGCGCGTGGTAACTGCGTCGCGGGTCCACCACGGTACAGGCCGCCGCCAACAGCAGATTGCCCGCCTCGCGATAGAGCGCCACACCGTCGTCGATCGCAATGGACCCATCCGCGCCGCCGCCGAAGGCCCGCACCCGGACCACGTCGATCCCCGAGGTGACAAGGTCTTGATAGACGCTGAGTGCGGAACGCCCTTCCAGACGGGCCAGCAAACGGACCGCATCCGCCATACGCGAGGCGTAATCGCCCAGGTCGTCGCGGATCGGCACCAGGATCTCGACCGTCCCGTCACCCGTTTCGGCAGGGACATAGACGAGCGCCTTGTCGCCGATGCGATCGGTCTGCCGCCAGCCCTGTTGATCCAGGTAAGACTTCAGGTCGACCCAGGACAGCCGACGTAGCGCCGCTTGATCGGTCAATTCGAGTTGCATCACAGTTGCTCCTCTTGGGCCTGTGCCATCAATGCCTTCACGGCGTTCATATCGAACCGTTGATGACGCGGAATCGGCACTGTGACGCTGGCGGTATTTTCCCGCTCCGGCGCTCCGGCCAGGGACGCCCAGTACCCGCAGTGGCGCAGGATCAGCGCATCCTCGCTCTGGTCGAGCCAATCCTCCTCATTGGCCGGCAGGGCGACCACGATCAGCACGCGCGGGACCACGCAGTCGCGCCGCAGATCGTCATAATTCTTGATCGAAAGAGGGAAGGGCAGGGTCTCGTCCCCAAGGAGATCGCGTGCCGTGGCCTTCGCCTGGAACTCGATGCGGGGCCGACGGCCTTCATCACAGAGCAAGATGCCATCGATGCTGTCGCGGTCAAGTTCGGGCTTGGCGATATGGAATCCCGCGTGCGCCGCCACCGCGGCGATATAGGCCATCGAGAAGCGTTCCTTTTTGTCGTTTGGGTGCATCAGAGGACGGCCTCCGCGGCTTTTTCGGCATTTTGGATGCGGATCTCGCCGGACATCAGCTTGGGGAGGAGGAGGTCGCGGACTTGGGCGAGGGTGCGAGATTCATCCCCGTTTGCTCTGATGCGTTGGAAGAGCGGTTCTATGTTCGCTCCGAACGCGGACCAAACCTCCACATTCGGATTGACAAACGGATATGCTGTCACCGCGTCATTTCGCGCCCGCTGACGGCCCGATGTACCCGTCATGCTCTGGATCGCGTGTGCCCTAAAGTCTTTGTGGCGAGCCAAGAGGTATGTAAAGGCCGCTGGTACCGGCGGTGTTGCACGGAGGACGATGAATTCGGTCGAGCCCCAGCCGACAGAGCTCTCAGGCAGTGATTGAACGAATGCGGTCTTGCCATTCTCCAGGCAAGGCGTGATTCGAGCAAACAACGTGTCTCCGTTGCGAAATCGCATGCCTGAGGAAAAGTCACGTAAGACCGCTTGCTCGGGTATCGCGCCACTGGTCGGTAAGGCCGCCATGTCCAGGTACGGAGCAACAATACCCTTCTTGAGCGGTTCGGCGGGATTCACGTTGACGATATCTTGAAGTCGGCATTCGTGCCAGCCTTTCGGTTTACCCCTCGTGTCCAGTCGCTCCGGGAACAGGGACCACAACTCGGGGGCGAGGTACGGCTCCATGCCTTCCTGCTTGGCGCGGGTGGGGCCGAAATCGACGAACCAGTCCTTGAACAGCGCCCGCGCCATCGCCTCCAGCGTCTCGTTCATGCGGCGATTCAGGTCGATCTTGTCATCGAAGGCAGATAGCAATTCAGCGATAGCGCGTTGCTCAGCGCGCGGAGGAACCAGAAACGAAAACGCACGGATGATGCCCTCGTTCAAATTAGGCATCGTCGCCCCAATCGCATGGAACTTAAACCATTCGATTGACGCCGGATCAGCGAGAACATGCGAGAGGAACTCGCCATCAACACCATCGATCGTCGAACTGATCCGTAGGCGGATGGCGCCCGTCCCGCAAATGAAGTCTGTCTCAGCCTCACGCACGACCGCGATGCGCCCAGTTGCTTGCACGCCCCGACGGGCGAACAGAATGTCACCAGGTCGGAGTCGATGTCTTGCGAGTGTCCTCGCTTTTTCTTTCGATATCCTGGGTAGTACCGCGTGATCGATGCGCCGCTCTCGAATTGCCTCTGTAGGCACAACAGCGACACCGTCGGGTAAGTAATCGTGCGCGTGCAATTGCGAGCCGAAAGGACCGGTTTGTAGCTCGCAAACCCCTTCCTTGCATAAGTCACCGAGGCTTGTCCTGCGCCACTCATCCATTGACGATAACCCCGGCTAACCTCTCCCGAATCAGCCCCGTCAGCCGCTCAGCCTCTTCGAACTGCCCCTCCAGCCTCTCCTGCAACGCCGCAAACCGCTCGACAAAGGGCGTCTCGTCCTCCTCCACCGCCGCCGCGCCGACATAGCGCCCCGGCGTCAGCACGTAGCCATGCCCGGCGATCTCGGGCGCCGTCGCCGCCTTGCAGAACCCCGGCACGTCGTCGTACGTGCCCGCGTCCATCTCGCCCCGCCAGGCGTGGTAAACGCCGGCGATCTGGTCGATGTCCGCGTCCGACAGCTCGCGCCGGGTGCGGTCGACCAGGTGGCCGAGCTTGCGGGCGTCGATGAACAGGATTTCACCGCGGCGGTCGCGGAAGCGTCCGTTGCGTTTGTTTTTGGCCAGGAACCACAGGCAGGCCGGAATCTGGGTCGAATAGAACAACTGACCGGGCAGGGCGATCATGCAGTCCACCACGTCGGCCTTGACCATGGCCGTGCGGATGTCGCCTTCACCGGACTGGCTGGATGACATGGAGCCATTGGCGAGTACCACCCCGGCGGTGCCGTTCGGCCCCAGATGGTGCAGGATGTGCTGCAGCCAGGCGAAGTTGGCATTGCCTGCGGGTGGCGCGCCGTGAATCCAGCGCGCGTCCTCGCGGAGTCGGTCGCCGCCCCAGTCGGAGATGTTGAAGGGCGGGTTGGCGAGGATGAAGTCGGCGCGCAGATCCGGCAGTTCGTCCTTGTGGAAGCTGCCCTCGTTGTTCCAGCGGATGTCGGCATCGATGCCGCGCACCGCCAGATTCATCTTGCACAGCCGCCAGGTCACATAGTTGGACTCCTGGCCGTAGATGGCCAGTTCCCCGATGCGCCCGCCGTGCGCCGTCAGAAACCGCTCGGCCTGGACGAACATGCCGCCGGAGCCGCAGCAGGGGTCGTAGACGCGGCCCTGGACCTTGCGGGCGGGGTCCGGGAAGGGCTCCAGCATCTCGACCAGAACGCGCACCACTGAGCGCGGGGTGTAGAACTCGCCGCCGCGTTTGCCCTCGGAGCCGGCGAACTGGCCCAGGAAGTATTCGTAGACCCGGCCCAGCACATCACGCGCACGGTCCTGCGTCTCACCGAGCGCGATCCCCGAGATCAGGTCGATCAGCTCGCCCAGCATAACGGCGTTGAGCGCCGGGCGAGCATACTCCTTCGGCAGGACGCCCCGCAGGCGCGGGTTGATCTTCTCGATGGCAAGCATCGCCTCGTCGATCAGCTTGCCGATGCCGGGCTGCCGGGCCTTGGCCTTGAGGTAGGACCAGCGCGCCTCCCGCGGCACCCAGAAGCAGTTGTCGGCGGCGTACTCGTCCGGGTCCTCGGCGCCGTCGGGGTACTCCGCCAGCAGCGCGGCGTGCTTGGCCTCGAAGCTGTCGGAGATGTGCTTGAGGAAGATGAGCCCCAGGGCGACGTGCTTGTAGTCGGAGGGCTCCATGTTGCCGCGCAGCTTGTCCGCGGCCTTGAACAGCTCGGCCTCGAAACCGAGGTCGCCACCGTTGCGACCGGACGCTCCATTGCTCTTCTCATCCACCATGGTCGATCCACACCCCTGCATCGGCGACGGTCGCAGTCGACCGGTCGATTGACAACACAGCCGTCACTATAAACCGTCCAGGTTCCATTGCCCAGCGTTTACCGAAAGGCGCTTCGGTCGTATCTGCATCGTAGATGCGATCCACAATGGCAAGGCGGGTATCATTGATCACGGCACGGTCTCGCGTATATTCCCGATTCCTCTTCTGATTCCCGCGCTCCGAGTGGGAGTGCAGTCTCTTTCCGCTCCCATTGCGAGGGCTCGGCCGCTTGCAGAACAACATAGTTGCTGCGAATGTTGTCATGAAAGCGCGCCGGCAAGTCACTCCATCCATGCAGATCCACAAGGAACGGCAGATTGCTCTCGTCCAGTGCCTCGCGTGCCGCCGAAAGCAAATGACGTCGGCTTGACGGAATGAATGCAACGAGGTCGAGATCGGAATTGGGGCGCGCGGTACCATTGACCCTTGAGCCATAGGCCCAGACCAGGGTACCGGGCAGCCATTGGCGCAGGAGTGCGAGCAACAATTGACGCTGCTGCGGGTTGACAGTCAGCCTGGTACTCATTCCCATGTCTCTCCGGTCAACGCCTGGTAGAGCGCTATCATATCGGTGATGAATACGCCCATAATTACCAGGGTTTGTTGCGCCTTCTCGCCGCTGTAGTCATGAGCGGTAGCGGTACGCGCATCCGCATAGACCAACCATTGCTCGACCGTTGAGGGGAGAATCCTATTCTGGCCTGCCAACTTAAGAATCGGCTTTGGGCTGTTGGGAATATCAGGTAACCCTAATTCATTTCTCATAATCGATCATGACGGATCAACCAGTTGAATCAGTTCGCCCAGCATGACGGCGTTGAGTGCCGGGCGGGCGTACTCCTTTGGGGCCTTGGTCATCAACCCGGCCACCGAGCGATCTGCACCGTCCTCGGTCCGCACAGCGGACCCTACAGGTCACGGTGTCACCGTAGGGTCCGCTGTGCGGACCGTCCGCGGCTGCGGTAGGACCAGCGGGCCTCCCGCGGCACCCAGAAGTAGTGATCGTCTCGGTCAGCCATGGGGCCTTGATTATCGCTCCACCCTACGAGAGGCCGCATGGCCGGCACCGTGGCGCGCTCCTGAGCGATACTGGGCCCGTCCTGGCCGGACCAATCCCGTGATGAGTGATCTTTCAGTCACTATACCGGCTCAGCACGACCGGTGCGAGGGGGGTGCCGTCGCCCCGTCCTGAGGCGCTTCGCGTCCCGCGCTGACTCCCACGCTGGACTGGCAGGCCAAGCTCGAAGAGGCCCAGGCACTGGACATGAAGCTCCAGGCCATTGAGGAAGGGCACCATGAGGGGACCGAAGGTGGTGACCGTGCTTTGCGCCCTGGAAGACACCAGAGGCGCGGCCCAAGGGTAGGGCACCCGACCTCGACGACGGTGTTCAGGTCAAGACCGCGCCCCTGCAAGAGGGGCGGCGTGCTGCGCGTCGCGATGAGGATGCGCCCGCTCGAGAGTTCGAGAATGGCTATGATCTGATATGGCTGTTTTCCGGCAATACATAAACAATGCCGGCCTTCCCGACAAAATTCTTATGTATCAGGTTTTTGAAGAATATCCCTGGAACGTTGATGCAGCCATATGAAATACGGTTATCAAGCGGCGAGGGTGTGCCTAAGCGTTGCGCCCGGCGCTCTTCGGGTCTACCTTTAACGACCGGATGCATTGAGATGGCATTTTCGTAGTTCACCCAGAGTATGTCCTTGCCATGGGAATTGCGGCCCATGGTCGCCACGAATCGACCCGCCGGCGTCGTACGCCCCGCGGGGGAGATGTGTGACATCCGCATGTTGCCAACGCCGGGGGCGACGTAATCACCGTGCGCCATTCCCAGCAGCGCGGGTGCTGCGCCGTGCAATTCTCCGTCCACACCAAAGACATAGACCTTGGCGTTCACTTTATCGACAATCGAGAACGGCATATTGAGATTGTCTCTTGAGCCGACAACCCAATCCGCCATCTCCCGGGTCCTGCGCGATGCGCTCTCTGACCCAAAGTTGGCCTGCCTGGACCCATCTGCCGGGGCCGTTCTTGGTGCCGTAACGAATGGGATCTCCGCGTCTGCAGAATAGTTTGCACGGAGCATCGGGTTGGACATTCGAGTGACGGTGTCCGCCTTGGTTGCCAGGCGCGGGCCGCAACCGGCACTCAACAGACCGAGGCACAGGCATAGGGCCATGCCGGTCATCCTCGAGTACCAGGATCCTGAGTTGGTTCGCACCTCCTGGGTGTCGCCGCGCTTGATCCAACCGCTGCCGGCCTTGCCGAGCGGCAGTGGCGACACTTTGAAGTTATTCATGACTGTATCCTCGGGTTGCGACACTGTCCGGCCGCGTTCTGGGGGCTTGCCAGGGCGAACAGCCCCCCCCCACGACCCTCTCAACCGGCGCCTCGCCTGAGACGGGGGTAGAGTCCGCCGCCATCGTCGGAGCCGTCAGCCGCTGGGGCATTGCCGCCGCGGCTCCCGGACGACCCCTTGCCGGAGTCCCCGCGGTTCAGGAATCGGCGGGTCGGGGCGTCTCCGACGTCAGGATCGGCCCGCTCAAGCCGCTCCAAGGCATCGATCGCCAGTCGCTGAAACCCTGTCGTCTCATAGCGCTCGGCGATCCTCAAGACCTGAGTCTGGGCAATCTGCGCCTGAGCGCTGTCGGCATCGTGCCGGATGACCTTGAGCAACAGGTCCATCGTCTGATGCAGATGGCCCAACCGATGCCAGGTCTGTGCAGTGCGCAACATGAGGTCAAGGCGCGCCGCCGCGGGGTCGCCGGCAGCGGTTAGCGGATCGACCTCCACCGCCAATCCGTGGGGCGCCAGTCCATGGGGCGCCGGTCGCGGGCGGATCGCGGACGGCGAGGCCACCTCGGCGCTGAACAACAGTTGCCCGATAAAGGCCGCGATCACCTCCAGGAGCGCCAGGTCGTCTTGGAAAGGTCGTTCGCAGTCGTGCAAACGCAGCGCTCCAAGGACGCCGATAGCCACGTGATTGCGGATGATCGCCACCGCCAGAAAGGCCACTTGCCCACCCGGCAGCGCGCTCCGGTCGATGGTCTGAGCGCCGTAGGCCGGCTCATCAGCCACATCGCGGGCCAGGGCGGCCTGACCGGTCTCAAAGACCTGGCCGGACACTCCCTCGCCGATCCGGCAGTGACCCCGGCTGAGGTCCGCCGCGGTGAGACCGTGCGCATAGCGGATGGCGAGTCCGCCGACCTCCGGGTCGACCAGCAGGACGCGGGGGCGGTCAAGTCCGAACGACTGCGATAAGAGCCGGAGGGTGTCTTGTACACGGGACTCCGTGTCCTCTCCCCGGCTGACGACGCGGGCGATCTGCTGGGCCACTCGCAGTGCGGGCGCCAAAGGAATCGATTCAGGATTGTGCATGAGGGTATTTCCGCGCGGCTGGTAGCCTCGCAATGGGAGCGTCTTACCCTGCATTCTCCATGTGCGGTCGCCGGAATCCGTACGGCAGGACACATTCACTCGATTTCCCGACAAGCGGTTCAGGGCCTTGGGGCATTCGCCACGGCCCACTGTCGATGGCTCATGACATCGCAGTGCTCGGTGCGATGCCGTACAGACCGCCACGGCCGGCACCGCTAGTCTGTGTGCTACTCCGCAGTTTCACTTCACAAAGATCATGAGAGAGACACGGATCGCAACAGCGCGTCGCGTCGGCGGCCGAGGTTGTCGGCAACACCCTGACATGAAGTGCGCGAATCGTTCAGTCGTCGCCGTCGCGGGCCGACAGCAACAATGCCCTGACGGCTCAACAAGAGAAGAATAGTGATGCGCTATGGTCTATCTCAGGTACCCCGGGTGCGGGGGAATCTACTCCCGCATAGCCGGATTGCAGCGTCGGTGGCGGACCGCGCCGCGCAGGTCGCTCCGCTGATACTCAAACGCCGGCGGATCGCGTTGGCATACCGACGCACCCGCAGCGATGAGTATCGGCTCGAGTTGGAGCAGATCGATCATGCCCTGGCATGTCACAATATCGATATTCCGGCAATCCAACGTTTGACAAAGAAGCTTTAGCAGGTAATAACAATGAAACTCACATTGACCTCGACCCTGGCAGCTGTTGTCGCCTCTATCGGCCTGGGTGGTACTGCCGGGGTGTCGAAGCAGGTTCAGCACCCCTTGGCTGGTGCAGGCAGCGGCGGCGGCGCGGGCGCTCTGTTCCCCGATGACGGTGCGGTTGGGCCGTTGGGTGGCGCTGCGGTCGGTGCGATCATTGATCACCTGATCACGCCCACCGACGACGGCCGCGGCAATGGCCAACAGAGCGGCTATCGTGATACCAGTGGCCAACGTTATAGCAGCCGCAGTCGCCAGAGCAATGGCCTTGGTTATGGTAACGGCTACAATAGCGGCGACCGCTATCACAGTACCAGCAACGAATGGCTGGGAAGCTAGCTCAGGTCACTCGGGTGCGGCCGGGATCATCGTTCCGGCCGGCGACGGCCTGTTCGAAACTGGAGGTCGAGGCTTTAGCCGGTGGCGATTCCCGAGATCTGAAGGCCTTGGTCATGAACCCGGCCACCGCGCGATCTGCACGGTCGTCGGTCCGCACAGCGGACCCTACAGGTCACGGTGTTACCGTAGGGTCCGCTGTGCGGACCGTCCGCGGCCGGCCGGAACGATGATCAAGGCCGTAGGGATCGCATATTGATCTCCAGTTAAGACCATGGTTTTTGAACCACCTTCGTTGGTTGCGCCAACGCTTAGGCGTCGCGCTGACGGCCGCCGACGATCGCCATCAGACTGGCGAGGAAGGCGCCGGACAGCAGGGCGATGAACAGCCAGAGGGTTGCGGTGGCAACCGCCTTGCGGGCCTGCTCCGCCAGGGTGCGTTCATTCCCATCTGATGCTCCGCGCTGGCTCTGGAGTTGACCAAAGATATCCGCCACGCGCGTCTGTGCGTCGTCCTGGCTCAGGCCCGTCACTTCGGCCACCGTCGCCCCGAGATAGCGGATATCCGCCGGCGGCAAGCGACCCTCGTGGAGGCCGTTGGTGAAGACGCGAGCAACTTCCGCGGTGACCGCGGCACCAGGTGAATAGCGCTGCCCGTTTGCGGCGTCGGTCCGATAGAGCATATCGACGTAATAGGCCAGTCGGTCGGTCATGCCCCCGCCGTTCGCGCGGACGTCAGTCGATACGGCCCCCGGCGCGGAGTCGGCAGACACCGCGCCTGCCTCTATACCATCACTGACGACAGACCCGATCATGGCTGTCAGGACGGTTGCGGTGACCAGAGCCGACACGGCCCAGGCGAGAAAGCCATGGGCGGTATCGCGGAACCAGACCTCGTCCCCCGGCACGCCCAACCACCGGGTGCGCAGGCGCCCGGCAATATAGCCGCCCATGCCCGAGGCGGCGATCTGGCTGAAGACCAGCCAGGCGATGGTGGCGACACCGAAGGTACCGATCGCCATTTCCGCGTTTGGCCGGTACGGTATGGAAGACAGGCCAAGCCCAGCCCCCAGGATCATCAGTATCATCCACAGCGAAGCGGCCGTCGCCGCGCCCGCAAGGATGGCACTCCAGGCTACGGCACTGATATTGGATTGCTCCTGATCCACGCGCACATCGGCGATGAGCGGGGCGTCCGGGAATTGGTGAGAGGGAATCGTCTGGGCAGTCAGCATGACAGTCAACCGGTGAGTGGTAGTAGGAAGTTGCACCATGCGCCGATGGTGGTGATCGTTCTGTACGCTAACCCACACGGGCCGCAGGCCTTAATCATCGTACGCCGATCACTGGAGGTCGAGGCTTTAGCCGGACGAGGGCCGCGCCGACGCGATGTCGACCGGCTAAACGCCGCGGCCTCCGGTCTACCGGCGGCCGGAGCGACGATCAAGGCCCGATCGCAACTAGGCGCAATCCGATCCGCCGGTGGCAGAGCAGTATGATAAGCTCCCGAACCAGGGCACCAGCCTGATCTCGCGATCCGCATTGGCGGCTTTCGAGATCAATCGGCCTTAAGACATCCTTGAGCAAGGTCAAGCTCGGAGCGAATACCATGCGCGACACTAAGGTCATTTATCAGGACATCCCGAACCATTCCGCTCTTTGGGTGTCCTTGCACAGGGATGCGACCTGCCTGGGAAAGCACGCGTTCACGGCCACTCATCGCGGAACCATCCGTCGGCACTATCTCGAGATTGGGCGGCGTATCTCCGAAGATGAGGCTCATGGGATGGCGTACGAGGTTTGGTGGGATGTCCGAATACTGGGAGTAGACCCCACGGTCGGATTTCACGTGCCCCCGGCCCCCTACGAGGCGACGGCTAGCGGGAGCCCTCTGCCAACGGCGCCCGGACCGGTAAAGAGCGTCGGGCGGCCCCCCGATGTCACCCGGAAAAACGTCGGCAATACGGATCGTGTGATCCGCGCAAGTCTCGGTGTCTTCCTGATCGTCGATGCTGTGCGCAGTGGCGGGATGGGCGGACTAATCGGCGCGGTGCTGCTCGCCACCGCTTACTTCGGTCTCTGCCCAGCCTATCGCGTCTTCGATTTCAGCACTTTGAAGGACCACGGCACCGTCAACGACGAAACCCCTGAGACCAACTAGGCCGCGGTGGGGCCCGGTGGCCTTCCGGGAGGGGGCCGCTCGCAGCGCTGGATGAAGGGGGTTCTCGTGCCGACGGCTCAGTCGGCAGACGGGGGGAGATAGGTTAGCAAGGCCGCATACAGGACCTCAGGATCGACCGGTTTGCCGATGAAGTCGGTCATGCCCGCCGCCAAACACTGCGCCCGGTCATCCATGAACACATTGGCGGTGATGGCGATGATCGGCACCCGTGTGCCGTTGGGCAGTTGGCGGATGCGTTGCGTCGCTTCGAGCCCGCCCATCACAGGCATCTGCATGTCCATCAGGATCAGGTCATAGTCGCTGCGCGTCGCCAGCTCCAGCGCCTGCACTCCGTTGTCGGCCGTGTCCACCGTCAGTCCCAGATCGGCCAACAGATCCTGCAGTACCTCCTGATTGATCGGTTCGTCCTCTACGAGCAGGAGGCGGGCGCTGGTGTGTCTGGTGCGCAGTTGGTCCCAGGCAGAGGGCGAGTTCGGTTGCGGCGCCGGGGTGACCGCGCGCTTGGTCTTCGCCAGGCGGAGGGTGAACCAGAAGGTGCTGCCCGCCCCAAGCGCGCTATCGACCCCCAGGGTGCCGCCCATGAGCTGCGCCAGCCGCCGGCTGATCGCCAGCCCCAGACCCGTGCCGGCGTACCGGCGGGTCGTCGAGTTATCGCCCTGCTCGAAGGCGATGAACAGCCGTGACTGATCCGCGGCGGCGATGCCGATGCCGGTGTCCTGTACCTCGAAGCGCACGACCACGGCCGCGGCGTCCTCGTCGACCCGCCGCGCGCGCACCGTGATGGACCCGCGTACCGTGAACTTGGTTGCGTTGCCGACGAGGTTGAGCAGAATCTGTCCGAGCCGTCCGGCATCGCCTTGCAGCGACTGGTGCGCCAGCTCGGGGCAAATGTCGATCACCAACCCCAGCGCCTTGTCGGCCACGTCCTGGCTGATCAGGTCGTACAGGTCGGCGAACACATCGTTCAGGTTGAATTCGGCTGTTGCTAAGGTGAGGCGGTCGGCCTCGATCTTGGAAAGGTCCAGGATGTTGTTGATCAAGGTGAGCAGACGCTGGGCGGCGCCGCCGGCCTTGTGCAACTGATCGATCTGCTTGGCGTCGGTGGCGCGACGCAGCGCCAGGGTATTCATGCCCATGATCGCGTTGATGGGCGTACGCAGTTCGTGGCTCATGTTGGCGAGAAAGGCACTCTTGGCCCGGCTGGCCGCCTCGGCCTGCTCTTTGGCCAAAGACAGCTCCGCGGTGCGGGCTTGCACCAGCTCCTCAAGATGCTCGCGGTGTTGCCGCAGTTGCTGGTTGGCGTCCTGCAGCCGCACGCGGGCCAACCCCGTCTCGCCGATCAGCTGGGCGAGACGGATCAGGAAGTCCATCATCGACCGCACTTGCTGCTCGGTGAAGATGGGCGTTTGCGCGAGGGCCTCCAGATAGGTCCGCTCGTCGAAACCGAATTCCTCAGCCTGTCGTCTAAAATAGGCGATATCCGGTGGTTCGAAGAAGAACTGCCCGGTGAATAAATTCGCGACGTGTTCACCGCAGACATGGATCGGAACCGCGACGTCGACCAGACCGTTCCGACAGCGATAAACGTTATAGGGCTCCCCGCTGTGCAGGCGCCCGGCGAGGACGGTATCGCTCTGGCGGCAACGCGCAGCCGTCTCGGGATTCACGCGGTGGAACTGAGTACAGATCCGCTGCCACCCCGTGGCGACAAGAATCGTGCCTTCCAGATCGAGGATTGCGGTCACCGCGCCGGTCAATTCCGTGAAGCTCTCGCAGAGTCCGCACAACGCGCCGATGTCGACCAGGTCAACAAATTTCATCTCAGGTCAGCGATGATGTCGTCGTCTTCGACCACCAGGATACGTGCGCTCTTCATGGCGATGGGTCTCGCTGTTGCTGCTGATTCCGGCGCCGGTCCCAATCGCCCTTGATGTCGAGGATACGCGGGAGGCAGCCCTCGAACGCGGCGACCAGGGACGGATCGAAATGATTGCCGGCACCCGCCCGCAGGGTCGTCATGACCTGTTCCAGGGGCCAGGCATCCTTGTATGGACGTTTCATGGTGAGCGCGTCGAAGACATCGGCCACGGTGACGATCCGCGCGGATTCCGGAATGGCCGTTCCGGCGAGTCCTTCCGGGTAGCCGCTGCCGTCCCACCGCTCATGATGATGGCGTGCAATCTCGGCGGCCAGCCGGAAGACCGGTGCGTCGCTGCCGGACAGGATCTCGAAACCAATCGCACAATGGGTCTGCATCAGTGCCCATTCGTCGGGGTCCAACTTGCCGGGCTTGCGCAATACCGCATCGGGGATGCCGATCTTGCCGGTGTCGTGCATCGGTGCGGCCAATTCCAGCAGGTCGCAATCCGCCTGGGACCAGCCGATGGCGGCGGCCAACGCACGCGCGTAGGCCGCCATGCGCCAGATATGCGCGCCGGTATCGACATCGTTGTAGTGTCCGGCCTTCCCGAGCATGAAGATGGCGTCGCGGTTGCCCTTCTCCAACTCCCGAGTGTGCACCAGTGACAGGTGGGTGCGCACCCGGGCCCGCACGATCCCCGCGCTCACGGGCTTGATCAGGTAATCGACCCCACCCGCGGCGAATCCGGCCTCCTCGTTTCCCACCTCCGACAAGGTGGTGACGAAGATCACCGGGATGCCCTCGGTGCGCGGATCGGCCTTGAGCGCCCGACAGACCGCGTACCCGTCCATCTCGGGCATCTGAATGTCGAGCAGAATGAGGGCGGGCTGGTGTTTGACGGCCAGACCGATGGCCTCGGCACCACTGCGGGCCAGCATCAGAGGGTATTCGCCCGCCAGGATCGCGCGCAGGTTGGCGAGATTGGTGACCTCGTCATCGACCAGCAGCAGGGGGCCATGCGTCATGGGCATTTCCTAAAATTGATCCCAAATCCGGAAATTCGTCTGAAAACGCGAAGCAAAGGGCCCTTTCTAGTTTGGCATGTCCAGGTCACGCACCAGTGCCCGGATCAAGCCCTCGGCCCCGCGAAAATCGAACTCGGTCAACCGCGACGCGACTGCCGCCAGGGGCGCGGGAGCAACCAGACCGGGCAACTGCGCGAGCAGCGAGTCACAACGGTCCGGGTCGTTGTGGTCGAGGGAAAGCAAGAATTGAGCTAGCAATGCACGCAGGCCGTCGGGCCCGGCAGCGGCAGACCTCGCCACGGCCTCGGGTCGCTCGACCATGGTCCCGGCGACGATCCCGGCGCAGACCGCGTCGATGGCGGTTTGCAGGGCCGCCGCCAATTCCCCGATCGGCTCCTCATCCCTGATGCACCGGTCCAGTTGCCGGGTGAGATCCAGAACGCGCGGCAACGCGAGACTACCCGCTACCCCGACGAGCTTGTGGGCAAGCGCCCCGGCCGCGGCTCGGTCGCCTTCATGGCAGAGGCTCGCGATCTCCCGCCCGGCGCCGGCGTAGCGGGAGACGAACTTGTCGAGATAGGTCAGGTAGGTCTCGATTTTGACCCATTGTTTGAGTGCGGCCGCAAGGTCGATGCCGGGCATTGCCGGTGTCAACGTCGTCGCTGCCGCGGTGCGGGGGGCGAGGGGCGGCTCCGCCAACGCCGCGACGGCACCCGATCCACCGGCCTCGGGCTCGCGCCGGCGGCCGGTCCAGTGCTGGATGAGGGCGATCATCTGGTCGACCTGGAACGGCTTGGCGATGAAATGGTTCATACCGGACGCCAGTGCGGCATCCCGCAACTCCTGGAAGGCCCCCGCGGTGAGGGCGAGGACCGGCAGGTCTCGCCAGCGTGCGTCCGCACGCAACCGGCGGGTCGCCGCGTAGCCGTCCAGGCGCGGCATCTGCACGTCCATCAGCACGATGTCGACCCCGGCCGGATTGTCCTCCAACCAGTCCAGGGCCGCCTGACCGTCGCCGGCCAGGTGGACGAGGGCACCCTCGACTTCCAGAATCCGCTGCGCCACCTCCCGGTTGATGTCACTGTCATCGACCAGCAGCACCCGCAACCCGGGAAGGCGCGGCCGGTGGGTCGCCATCGGCACGGGTGGCGCCAGGCCCAGTCCCTGCCGACGCCGACTCAGTGCCTCGCCGACCGCGTTGTACAGGGCCGAGGGCGTGACCGGCTTGCTGAGCAGGGCGTCGACCGCGGCGAAGCCGGGCTCGCCCAGGAGTGCATCCTGCGAGTAGGCGGTGACCATGATGACGATGGGCGGTCTCTGCGATTCATCGATCCGCTCTCGCAGGGCGTCGCGGATCGTCTGGGCGGTGGTCAATCCGTCCTGCCCCGGCATTTGCCAGTCGAGTAACAAGGCGTCGTAGCGCTCCTGCCCATCCAGCCGCGCCAGGGTCCGCACCAGGGCGTCCGCGCCTGAGGTCACCAGGTCGGCGGTCCAGCCCAGGGCGGCGGCGGTGTTCACCAGCGCGGCCCCGGCCGGCGCGCTGTCGTCGGCCACCAGCAGGTGGAGCCCCGCCAACTCCGGCGGAGTGGCGGTCGCGGCCTGATCGCACCGCAACGGCAGCACGAACCAGAACTCGCTACCCTGGCCGGGCACACTCTTGACCCGCAACTCGCCCCCCATCAGGGCGACCAATTCGCGGCTGATGGTCAGCCCCAGCCCGGTGCCGCCGAAGCGGCGGGCGATGCTGCTGTCGGCCTGGCTGAAGGGGGCGAAGATCCGCTCCTGCTGGTCAGTGGCGATACCGATGCCGGTATCGCGTACCGCGAACCGCAGGCGCACATCCGACCCCTGCACCGAGTCCAGGTCGATGCGCAGTTCGACCTCACCGCGTTCGGTGAACTTGACGGCGTTGCCGAGCAGATTGATCAGCACCTGCTCGAGGTGTCCCGCATCGCCGGTCAGGGTGTCGTAACGCCAGGAGGGATGAGGGGAAATGACCAGCTCCAACTGCTTGTCGCGCGCGGCCGCGGCCATCATGGCGCCGAGATCATCCAGCAACCCGGACAGCCGGAAGGGCGCGGATACCGTTTCCATACGGCCCGCCTCGATCTTGGAGAAATCCAGGATATCGTTGATGAGTGTCAGCAGCGAGCGGCCGGCGTTGCGAACCTTCAGCACCAGATCGTACGCCGCCGCTGCGAGCGGCTGGCGCTCCAGTAGATAACAGAAGCCCAGCACCGCGTTCATCGGCGTGCGGATCTCGTGGCTCATGTTGGCCAGGAACGCGGACTTGATGCGCGTCGCCTGTTCGGCCAGGGCCCGCGCCTGCAACAACTCGGTCTCGGCCTCTTTGCGTGCGGTGACATCGACATAGGCGATAAGCACCCCATAGTCCGGATGCGGGTAGGGCATGGCGCTGACCGAGATCCACAGGACGCCATCGGGCCGGACGATGCCCATTTCCACGTCGCGCACCGTCCGCCCCTCCACCGCGGCGCGCACGCTGGCGAACTCCGGTGGCGGCATGGGGGTCCCATCCGGACGGACGATCGCCCACTCCTCGCCGTCATAGGTCCGGCGGAACTGTTCTTCCCGCGCGATCCCCAGCAAGACCTCCGAGGCCCGATTGCAGTCGACGATCTGACCGGCACTGTCCGTGACGGCGATCCCGATCGGCATGAGGTCATACATGGTGCGCAGCTTGGTCTCGGAGGCCTGAAGTTCCGCGGTTCGTGACGTCACCAATTCCGCGAGGTGCGCCTGCTGGTCCTGCAGGGCGAGCTGCGCCTCCCGGGCCTCGGTCGTGTCGTGCAGGCTCACCACGATGCCGAGCACGGCCCCGTCTTCTCCCCGGAAGGGACGGTAATCCGCCTCCAGCCAGCGCAGCCGGCCGTCGGCTCCGGTGGTGCGGATGCTGAAGCGCTGGGCCTGACCAGCCAACGCGGACTCCAGATGGGGACACATCTCCGCATAGGTCTCAGCGCCCACGACCTCGCGCACCAGCCGTCCCTGCAACTGGTCTTGGCTGGATTGGCGTAGCGCGGCATAGGCGCGGTTGATCAACCGGAAGCGCAGGTCCCGATCGATGAAGACCAGCATCGCGCTGGAGGTCTCAACGGTCTGCTGGTAACGACGCAGATCCATCTCCGCCTGTTTGCGTTCGGTGATGTCGCGACCAACGAGCACCGCGCCGATGATCGCGCCGTCGGGGTTGCGGATGGGCGCGAAGCTGTAGCTCTCGGTCCAGGTCTCGCCCGTGTCTTTCCGTCGCAGGCCGTATTCGAGATTGGTGGCCGTCTCGCCCCGCAGTGCCCGGGCAACCGCCCACTGCTCCATGGGGGCCAGCGAGCCGTCGGACATGAAGAGGTCCAGGATCTGCGCGTGCTCGCCGATGGTCTTGGGGCAGGTCTCGCGGTCCTTGAATTTGTGAGAGGTCGCGAAGGCCTCGTTGAAGTGGGTGAAGTGGCCCTGGGTATCGGAAATGCAGATAGCGTCGGGGATGACGGCCAGGGCCGCCTCCAGTTGCGTCTTGTTCGCCAAGGTCTCCTGCTCGGCCAGCTTGCGCGCCGTGATGTCCTCGGAAAAGATGACGATCCCACCCACGGCGCCGTCGCCGCGGTGCCAGGGTCTCACCTCCCATCGCACCCAGTGCACGCTGCCGTCCTGCCGCTCGAAGGGCTCTTCCTCGGCGCGGATCACCTCACCGGCCAGGCAGCGCCGGTGCACCTCCCGCCACGACTCCGGAATCTCGGGGAAGACCTCGTAATGGGAAAGCCCGATGATGTCGCGGCCCCCCAGTCCAAAGTCATTCAGCCAGCGTCGGCTGACCGCCAGGTGGCGTAGGTCGCGGTCCAACATCGCCAGGGCGGCGGGGGCGTGCTCGATGAAGATCCGCAGTTGCTCTTCCCGCTCGGCGAGCGCGGCTTCGGCGCGTTTGCGTTCGGAGATGTCACGCACGACGCTCAGCATGCAGGGCTTGCCGCCGAACAGGGACCTGGTCGCGCTGACCTCGACCGGGATGGGGCGTCCCTGTGCATCCTGATGCGCGGCCTCGAAGGTGGCGGTACCCTCCTGCTGCAACAACGCGAGGCGCTGCGGGACATTGACGACATCGTCGAGCCTATCGATGTCGCGAATATGCAAGGTCAGGAAGGTCTCCCGATCGTATCCGTACCGTCGGCAGGCCTGGTCATTGACCGCGAGGAAGCGCCCTTGCAGATCCAGAATAAAGATCGCGTCCATGACGTTGTTGACGATCCCGCGATAGCGTTCCTCGCTCTCCTGCAGGGCCGCCTGGGCCTGCTTGCGTGCACTGATATCGTTGACCATGGCCAGGGCGTGCGTGAGGGTCCCGCCGGCATCGCGGATGGCGGTGACCGTGACCTCTGCGACCACGGTATGGCCGTCGCGGTGACGGTAGTGCGTCTCCAGCTGGTAGCTCGGGAACTCGCCGTCCAGCAGCCGGGCGAACACCGCAGTCTCCTGTTCGCGGTCGGAAGTCACGACGAATTCGCTGAAGTGGCGCCCGATCACGTTCGGCAGTTCCCCCTGGTAGCCGAGCATCGCGAGCAGGGCAGGGTTGACCAGCACCAGCCGGCCGTCGAGGTCCCGCAGGCAGATGCCGGCCGGGGACGCCTCGAACATGGCGCGCATGAGACCCTGGTCGCGTACCTGCTGCCGGGTATCCCGCAGCGCCTGGCCCTGCTCGGCGATGGTGCGACGCAACCGGCGCAAATGGACATCATGGACGTCGCGCAAGAGGTTACTCCGGCTGAGAATCCCGACCAGTCGCCCGGCACTGTCCTCCACCGCCAGGTGCCGGACCCGCGCGGCGTGCATCCGCGGGGCTGCCTCGTAGGCGAACGCTTCGGGATGAATGGCCTGCAGCGGCTGGGACATGACAGCGGCAACCGGGGTGGTTTGCAGGTGCAGGTCGAGCGCGGCCAGCCGGATCGCATCGCGTTCGGTCAGGGTGCCGATGACACAAGGTCGCGAGCGTGAGCGTTTCGATCATTGAACAGGATTTTCCGGTAATCGCCTAAGCTGACTTGCTCGCCGGCATGTATAGCGTTCGCACCTGATATCCAGACAGACCTTCGTGTAGGGGCGGGTTTGAAACCCGCCCCTACGTCCGGTAATCACGTCCGAAGGCGATATTAGGGCCGCCGGCATGGCCTGCATCATCAGAATCAATCCCCGCGCTGATCCAGTTCCAGCCCGGCCGGGTCCTGATGGATGGTGATGTCGGCGTCCGGCCACGCGGTGTGCAGGACGTCCTCCACCCGATCGGAGATGGCATGCGCCTCCAGTAGGGAGATGTCGGGGTCGAGTTCCAAATGGAGCTGGATCACCGCGATATGGCCGGAACGGCGGGTGCGCAGGCCATGGACGCCGCGGACTCCCGCTACCGTGAATGCCAGGGCCTTGATCCGCTGGCGGTGCTGCTCCTCGATTTCGCGATCCATCAGCAGGTCGACCGCCTCGCGCGCGATCTGGAAGGCGCTGTAGAAGATGTAGACGGCGATCCCGAGCGCGAAGAGCGGGTCGAGCCCCGGCCAGCCCAAAACCGCGAGGATCAGGGCGAGAAGGGTGGCCGAGTTGGTCGCCAGGTCGGTCGCGTAGTGCAGGGCGTCGGCGCGGATGGCGGTTGAGCCGGTCGCCCGGATGACCCGGTGCTGGAAGACGAGTAGCACGCCGGTGGCCGCCATCGCAAAGAGCATGACGCCGATGCCCACGCCGATGTCCGACAGGGGGGCCGGGTTGACCAGCCGATCGACCGCGTGCAGGGCGAGGAACAGGGCGGATCCGCCGATGAAGGCGGCCTGCGCCAGTCCGGCCAGGGCTTCGGCCTTGCCGTGCCCGAAGCGGTGGTCCTTGTCCGCGGGTTGCAGCGACCAGTGGACCGCCAGCAGGTTCACCACGGAGGCGCCCACGTCCATCAGCGAGTCGATCAAAGAGGCCAGGACACTGACCGCGTCAGTGACCAGCCAGGCGGCCAGCTTCGCCACGATCAACAGGGTCGCGGTCGCGACCGAGGCGTAGGTGGCGAGTCGCAGCAGGCGGGAATTCTGCTGGTGCGGCGTCATGGCTGGTGCGGGGCAATGGGTGGCATGAGGAACTCCGAATAACTCCTAAGGAACGGGTCACTGTTCCGGCCGGCGCACTGGAGGTCGTGGCTTTCGCCGGACGCGGGCCGCCCGGACGCGAGGTCGACCGGCTAACGGCCATGGCGCCCGCGCACCCCGGAACATGAAAGTCCTCTCAACTGCCGGCGTGTGAGGCTGCGTAGTCAGGGCTTCCAGCCCTGACTGTTCCAGCCCCGTCGCCGCCAGGCCAGGATGGCGTGACTACGCACTTTCACGGTAAGGCCTCGGCCTCCAGTTTTCTTGAGGCCGGAACGATGATCAGGACGTTCCGGGCGACCGGGGGTCCGGGATGTCGCCAGGCTGCCCTGAAGGGCGACCTGCATTCTTGCCGGTCATGATCAAGGCCAACACGCGCACTCTGCGGATTTCCACGGTTGGGGATACTATGCCGGGCGTCGGACAATGTCGAGATTGTCCTTGCTCATAGTGCGACCATTGGCGCCAACTGGTCGGTTGATGACCGCTCGCCTTTGCACTGTTTCGGCCAGGCCGCCGAGGGTGTGGTGTCGCGATTGTGCACCACCTCAACCGATGACGGGAGTACAGACAAGATGAACTACACCAAGCAATTGATCGTCGAACCAGAGGCCAGGGTACGGCTCAAGCAGTTCGATCCGGCCGGTCACGGCAAGGGCGGCGCCGAGCAGGACGCGGACCAGGAACTCGCGGCCGTCAAAGCCCGCATCGGCGATCTCCAGCGCAAGATGTACGGAGACAATCGGCACGCGCTCCTGATCGTCCTGCAAGGCTTGGATGCGGCAGGCAAGGACGGCGTATGCTGGCACGTGATCGGCGGCATGGATCCCCAGGGCTGCAAGGTCCAGGGGTTCAAGGCGCCCACGGCGGCCGAGGCGGCGCACGACTTCTTGTGGCGCATTCATCCGCACGCCCCGGCTAAGGGCGAGGTGGCGGTGTTCAACCGCTCGCACTATGAAGACGTGCTGGTCACCCGCGTCCATCAACTCGTCCCGCGCACGGTCTGGGAGCGGCGCTACGACCTGATCAATGACTGGGAGCGGCTGCTGGCCGTCGAGAATGGCACGACGATTCTGAAGTTCTGCCTGGTCATCTCCAAGGAGGAGCAGTTGAAGCGGTTCGCCGAGCGGTTGAATGATCCTCATCGGCAATGGAAGATCAGCGACTCCGATTACAAGGAGCGCGCCTGCTTCGACGATTACCTGGACGCCTTCGACGAGGCGCTGGAGCGCACTTCCACGGCGCATGCCCCCTGGTTCACCATCCCCTGCGATCACAAATGGTTCCGTAATCTGGCCGTCGCCCATATTGTGCTCGATGCCATGGAGGCGCTGGATCTCCACTACCCCGAGCCGACGGTCGACCTCGAACAGATCCGGCGCGAATACCATGCGGCTGCGGGCGGCAAGGGCAAGCAGCGCTGATGCCGACCTCACATCAGATATCTGACCCAAACCCAGGCGATCAGCAAGGTGCTCAGGGCCACCGGCAGACCCACCTTGGCAAACTCCCGGAATGAGATGTTGAGGCCCCTCGCATTGGCCGCATCGACCACGATGATGTTCGCCAGGCTGCCGATGACGATCAGATTGCTGGAGAGGCCGCTGGCCAGCGCCATCAGGGGTCCGGCCTCGGGATCATTGGCATAGGGCAGGAGCAGCATCACGGTCGGAACGTTCGAGGTGATGTCGCTCAGCACGGCGCTCAATACGAAGAGCACGTCACTGTGCTGGAGGTTGAATCCGGCCGCATTCAAGTCGCCGACCAGTTGCTGTGGCATCCCGGTATTCTGGAAGGCGCCGTTGACTATGAACAGACCGACGAACAGGATCAGCAGCCCCCAATCCATGCGATGCAGCATGCTGCGGGACATGAAGCGGGCGTTGAACAGCATGAAGGCGCCGGCGCTGGCCGCTACCAGGCCGCGACTCCACTCGGTGAAAATGAAGGCATAGAGGACGAAGCCCAGGACCAGCAAGCCCTTGATGGTCTCCCACCGGTCGAACGGGGGTGCCGCCGCGTCGGCGGAATGGGCGCTGCGGTCCGCCGCGTCCGGCCGCTGGAGTTGCCAGTGGGCGCGGTAGAAGAGCATCAGGGCGAGCCAGACGACACCTAAAGACAGGAGGGCGGGTACTGCGGCGTACGCCATATAGTGGACGAAGGAGAGTTGCAGTCGCTCGCCGATCAGCATGTTCTGGGGGCTGCCGATGAGCGTTGCCACCGAGCCGGCATTGGCGGCGAAGGCGATCGCCAAAAGGAACGGCACCGGATTCAGTCCGCGGCGCAGACAAATGGACAGCACGACCGGGGTCATGGCGACCGCCACCACGTCGTTGGTGAGCAAGGCGGACATGACGCCAACCAGCCCGATCAGCAGGGCGAGCAGGATCGCCGGCCTGGTCTGGACTGCGCCGACCCTGGCCGACACCGCGCCGTAAAGCCCGGACAGCTCGAACTGGATCGACAGCAGCATGAGCCCGAACAGCATGCCGATGGTGCCGAAGTCGACGCTGGCGACCGCTTGCGCCTCGGTGAGTTCGGCGGCGGCCAAGAGCGCGATGGCGCCGCCCAAGGCGATCGCGGCGCGGTCCACCTTGAGCCACGGCAAGTGGCCGAGCATCATGCCGAGATAGACGACGACGAAGATGATCAGGACGATGGACATGAACCAACTCCGCGCGGTTGCGATTGTAGGTAGCGAGTCATAAATCGGCCCGCAGGCCCCGGGGCGCAGAGCGCCGAAGACCTGCGTGACATCGCCGGAGCGGTGTCACGAGAGCAAATAACCGGCATCGACCACGACGATCATGGCCTCGACCCCCAACACCTCTTTCACCGCAAGGGCTTGCGGGGCTAACTGCTGGGTGTCGTTGCCGGCGTTGGTGACGTCGTAATGGGCGATGAGCCGGTGCTTGCTATCGACGGAGTTCTGGACGTTGTAGCCGACCAGTTGCTGGCCGCCCTTGCGCAGGGCGCGGGCATCCGGGTCGGTGCGCGAGATCTGGGTTTCCCCGCTGTCCTCCAGTTGCTTGAGCAGGGCCGCGTGGCGCGCTTGGCGCGCCTGGAGCTTCACGATCTTGGCGGCCAACTCCGGGCGCCGACCACGGTCCGAATACTTACCCAATCTCGGGAGCGCGGTCACGAGTGAAGGGCTGGGAACAATGCTGCCGTTTGGGCTGATGGCAATTGCCCCATGTTTGCTCAGGCGGCCAACTGCTGATCGTCGAGGAGCGTCAGGCACAGGGTGCGGATCGCGGCGATTTCGCGCTGAAACTCCTGTTGGGCCTGTTCGACCGGCAGGGCGTCGAAGATGTCGGGAAGTTGGACGCCGCGCCCCATGATGTCATCGGCGATCTTGTGCCTTAACTGCCGACGGACATAGAGGCAGTTATCCGCGTGGAAGAAGACTTCGACCGCTCCGGAGGCGCTGATGGTGCCGGCGACCAGCGATTCGACGACACCGAGTGACAGCAACGCGAAGGATGCGAGCCGTTGTTCCTCGCTGCCGGAGTGCGCCAAGAGCGCTTCGATCTCAACCCGCTGTTTCATGGCTCGCTTCCATTTGGGAAGAATTTCACCCCGGCGACTTGCCCGGAGGGGTGTTCAAAATAGTGCACGTCACCACCGACCCCGTTACCCGGCTAGGATGCGGTTCCTCTGGTTGGTCGACCTTCAGGTCGGCCCCTGCTGCGTCGGTCGGCCTGAAGGCCGACCTACACCAAGGAGTCGCCAGTCTTCTACCGGAGCCAGGAAGCTGCCCAGCGACATGGGTCGGAGCGGTATCGATTCCGGTGCCTGCGATGGCACTGGCGGGTAGACGCGCACGATGTACTCGAGGCCCCTGCGCACGACCTCGGCAAGCGAGATCTCCCGCTCCCACGCGACGCGCTGGGCCTCCCGGTAGGGTTCGTCAGGGAGTTGGATTTTGGTCTTGATCATGGTGGGAAAATAGCACCATGGGGGACTCGTATCAAACCCGGATCGTTCACGAGGGCAAACTGGAGGCCGAGGCTTTACCGTGAAAGTGCGTAGTCAGGCCATCCGGGCCTGACGGCGTCGGGACTGGAACGGTCAGGGCTGGAAGCCCTGACTACGCAGCGGTCGAGCAGACTTTCATGTTCCGGGGTGGCGCGGGCGCCATGGTCGTTAGCCGGTCGACCTCAGGAAATCACCTGGGGTTGAGCCTCGCCGCGCGGCGGCAGCCAGCGCAGCAGGGTGGCGAAGAGTTGCTCGGGCTCCACGGGTTTGGCGAGGACGTCGTTCATCCCCGCTGCCAGGCACCGTGCCCGGTCCTCGGTGAAGGCGTTGGCGGTGATGGCGAGGATGGGCAGCAAGGCTTTGCCGGGCAGGGCGCGGATGGCGCGGGTGGCTTCGAGCCCGTCCATGAGCGGCATCTGCATGTCCATCAACACCAGGTCGTAGGGGGCGCTACGGACCCGCTCCAGCGCTTGTCGGCCGTCCCCCGCGAGTTCCACGTGCAATCCCACGTCGCTCAGCAGATCCATGGCGACGGCTTGGTTGACCGGTTCGTCTTCCGCGAGCAGGATGCGGGCGCCCCGATAGCGGCGGGCGAGGATCTGCTCGGCACTTTCCGCCTCCGGCAGCGCGCGTCCGGTTGGCACCGCGGCGGCCTCCCGATCGGAGCGCTCCAGCCGTGCGCTGAACCAGAAGGTGCTGCCCTGGCCCAAGGCGCTCGTCACCCCGACCTCGCCCCCCATCAGGGCGGCCAGGCGTTTGACGATCACGAGTCCGAGCCCGGTGCCGCCATATTGCCGCGTGGTCGAGTTGTCGGCCTGAACGAAGGGTTGGAACAGCCGGTGCTGCTGCTCGGGGGCGAGACCGATCCCCTCGTCCTGGACCTCGATCCGCAGCAGGATGTTCGTCCGCGCGTCCGCCGCGACATGGGCGCGCACCCGAATCGTGCCCCGATCGGAGAACTTGATGGCATTAGCGATATAGTTCGACGCCATCTGGCCCAGGCGCGTCGGGTCGCCGCGCAGCCGGGCCGGGACATTCGGGTCGATCTCGACCGCCAACCGCAGGCCCTTCGCCGCCACCCGTTCGCTCAGCAGCGCGGCCGTCTGGTCCAGGACCTGCTCCACTGAAAGCTCCCCTCGCTCCAGACCGAGGCACTCGGCCTCGATCTTGGAGAGGTCCAGGATGTCGTTGAGGAGGCGCAGGAGGCTCTGAGCGGCGTCGGCCACCTTGGCCAGCCGCTCCCGGGCTTTGGGCGCGACGATCTCGCGCTGCAGCAGATGGGTGAGTCCGAGGATGGCATTCATCGGTGTGCGGATCTCGTGGCTCATGTTCGCCAGGAAGGCGCTCTTGGCCCGATTGCCGGCTTCCGCCGCCTCCTTGGCGGAGGCCAGTGCGGCTTCGGCGCGGCGCCGCATCACGATGCGCCAGAGGTCGTCGGCGATCAGCTGCAGATCGTGTTCGTCCGACGCGTCGTAGTCGGTCGGCTTGTTGCCGACGCCGATCAGCACCCGGACCTTATCGCCTTCGACGACCGGCACCCCCAGATGGCGGATCAGGTGCGCGTGGCCCGCCGGATAGCCGCAGCGGTTCGGCAGATGCTGGTAGTCGTTGTGGACGACCGGGCGGCGCAACCGCACCGTATCGGCCCAGACGCCGGCCATCGATATCGGGTAGTGGCTTTGGTGCACGGCGGTGCAGTGCTTCAGGGTCTCGGCCGACCAGGAGTGAAGCTCAATGGTCTCCTGATCGTTGTTGACGAAATGGACGTAGCCGATATGACTGCCGGTGAGTCGCACGGCTTCCTCGGCGCCGCGCCGCAGCAGCGCGCGCTCGTCCATGGTGTCGGCCTGCTGGCTCATCTCGAACATGGCCTTGAGTCGCAGGTCGCTGATCAGCAATTGCCGGTTGGCGGCCTCCAGCGCCGCCGTGCGTGCGGCGACCAGATCCTCCAGCCGATTGCGGTACTGCTCCAACTCGGTGTCGGCCCGCTTGCGCTCGGTGATATCGCGCGCGATACCGATGATTGCCGGCCCACCGTTCCAGCGGCCCATCGTTGCGCGGATATCCACCAGGACGCACCCGCCATCGGTCTTGAGCATCGTCAAGGGGCCGCTCGGGCCGGTTCCATGCGGGATTTCGGCAACCAGGCGCCGCACTTCCGGGTGCATCTCGGGCGGGTGAAGGACCCAGGCGGGTTGGCCAAGCAAGCTCCGGCCGTAGCCCAACCCCGTCGCGACCGCCGGGTTGTAGTGCAGGATGCGGCCGTCCAGGTCGAGCACAAAGAGGTAGTCGGCGATGGCCTCGAACAGGCCTTCCAGGTTTTGCCGCTGATCGGCGGCCTCCGACTCGATCGACAAGCGCTCCAATGCCTGGGTGAACTGGCGGGCGAGGGTTTCCAGTGCGTCCACCGTCAGGCGCCCGATCTTTCCGGCCTGTTTGCGCTCCGCGATATCGATGCCGACGGCGTCTATCTTCGAGTGCCCCGTGATTGGTGTTCGTTGCGAGCGTTGCCCAAGGCGATTTCCGAAGAACGTCGTACCACGCGGGCTCAACCTCCGTGACCGGGGCGATGCAACCGGAGGCCGACGCTTTAGCGGGCGGCGGCGCCGCGTCAGCAGCCCCTGGTGGATGCGGCGCGCGCGACGGCCGTGCCGGGTTCCTGACGCCGAGCGGCGCGCCTTATCCACCCTACAGCGGTGCCGGCTTTGTAGGGTGGATAAGCGCAGCGCATCCACCATCAGCCTAAGGCCACGGCAACCGCCCGGGTCTCAAATTTTTTACAGTGCGGTTATTCTAACTGAAGCGCGTCCGGCCAAGAACCGGTGTGTCCATGCGTCTCAGATGACAGGATCCTGGCGGTACTGCACATCGCCCAGCAGGCGGCCCAGTTCCGTCTTCACCAAGGCGTAGCACTCGCAGGCACGGGTTTCGAGCCCCTGCCGATCGACGACCGTGATGTGGCCGCGGCGATAGCGGATGAAGCCACACTGTTGCAGCTTGCGCGCCGCCTCGGTGACGCTTTCGCGGCGCACGCCCAACATGCTGGCCACCAGTTCCTGCGTCATGACCAGTTCGCGCTCCGGGGCCCGATCCAGCGTCAGCAGGAGCCAGCGGCTGAGTTGCTGCTCTACCGAGTGATGACGGTTGCAGGCCGCGGTTTGCGCGGTCTGGGTGATCAGTGCCTGCATATAGCGCAGCAACAGGGGCTGCAACAGACCGACCCCCTCGAAGGCCAACTTCAGGCGGCGGCGCTCCAGGCGATACGCGTGGCCCGCCGTCTGCACGACGGCCGAACTGGGTGTGGAGTCGCCACCCATGAAGAGCGAAACGCCGACCATGCCTTCGTTGCCCACACCGGCGGTCTCGGCCGCCGCGCCGCTTTCCGTGACATAGTGCAGCGAGACGACCGCGCTGGTTGGAAAATAGGCATGACGCAGCCGCTGGCCCGGTTCGTAGAGCATCTCGCCCAGGGCCAGCGGGCAGGGTTCCAGATGCGGCGACAGGGTCGCGTACTCGAGGTCGGGCAGCGCGGCCAGCAGATGATTCTGATTCGGGCTGTGGCGGGCCGGGAGCATCGCGCGTCAGCCGACTGCCGCCGCGGGCCTGGGCGTGGTTTCCACGCCGATGCCGCGATAGCCGATGAAGCGGCAGGCCCGGCTGAACCGCGGCTCGCCGCTGACCCGGTACTGCTGTTGCGAGCCGTCGGCGTTGACGCGGCTGAAGGGGAAGTCCAGGAACGGCTGGCGGGCGGCGATCTTGACGCGGATGGCGGTACGCTCGGTCTCGTTCCAACCGCCGGTCGGCGGTTGCGTGGCGGTGACTGGCGCCACCTGGTCGGGAATACCCAGCATCGCCATCACCGGGCCTGAGATCGTGGTGAAGCGGCCGGTCTCGTCCTGTTCCCAGTACCAGTCCGACGCCAGTTCGGCGAGGCTGCGGTAGCGGGCCTCGCTGTCGCGCAGTTCCTGGGTGCGGGCCTCCACCGTCTGCTCCAGCAGCAGGTTGGACGCTTCGAGTCGGCGGTACAGCAGCCGCACCTCCAGCATGTTGTGGATACGCGTCTTGACTTCCACCAGGTCGAAGGGCTTGCTGACAAAGTCCTTGGCGCCGGCCTGCAAGGCGCGCAATTTGTGCGCCGGTTGGGCGGTGAGCACGATGACCGGGAGGTAGCTGTCGGCGGCCTGCACCTGCAGCGCGGCCATCACCTGAAAACCGTCCATGGCGGGCATCTGCAGATCGAGCAGGATCAGGTCGTAGTCGTTGCTGCGGTGCAGCGCGCACACCTGGGTCGGGTCCATCGTCGCGGTCACGCTGGTATAACCCGCGTCGCCGAGCAGGCGCTGCAAGAGCCGCACATTGGCATCCTGATCGTCGACGATCAGGATGCGCGCGGCCAGGATCTCCTGTTCCGGTAATTTCATTCTATTATTCCTAGGCTTGAGGGTTTGCCGGCGACCAGCGCGACCTCGAGCGCCAAGTCCAGCGTGTCCATGAATTCGCCCACCTTGATGGGCTTGGTCAGGTAGTGAAAGAAGCCGGCCTGCATGCCCTTTTCGATGTCGCGGGGCATGGCATTGGCGCTCAGTGCGATCACCGGAATCCGCGCCGTGGCCGGGTCCTCGGCCAGGATGTGCAGTGCCGTGATGCCGCTGATGCCCGGCAGGTTGATGTCCATCAGGATGATATCGGGCAGGCAGGCGCGCGCCATCTCCACGCCCTGCCGGCCATCGCGCGCACTCAGCAGCCGGATGTCGGGCCGCCGTGCCAGCAGCCGCTCCACCAGCATCAGGTTGGCCGGGTTGTCTTCCACACAGAGCAGGGTGCGCAGGGCGCTGTTCGGGGCCACCGGGGCAAGCGCCGCCGACGGGAGGTCGGCCGGTTCGGCGGCTAGTTGCAGTGCCGTGGTCGTGTCCAGTTCGATCCAGAAGGTGCTGCCCACACCCACCGTGCTGTCGACCCCGATGGTGCCGCCCATCAACTCCATCAGGCGCTTGCAGACCACCAGGCCAATACCGGTGCCTTCCTGTGACCCGGTCTCCTGCCCCAATCGGTTGAAGGGCTGAAACAGTTGTGCCAGCTTGTCGGCCCCGAGGCCTTCGCCCGTGTCTTGCAAGCTGATACGCGTGCGCTCATCCGCCGCGGCGGTGCAGCGCACGTCGACGCGGCCGCCGACGCGGTTGTACTTGATGGCGTTGGACAGCAAATTGACCAGCACCTGCTTGACGCGCGTGCGGTCGGCGCGCACCAGCCAGGGCCCGTCCAGCGTCGGGAAGTGCACATGGATGCCGCTCTGCTGGACCTGCGGCTCGATCATGGCCTCGCAGTCGGCCAGGACCTCGGAGAGTGACATGGGCTCGGGCGACAGCGACAACTTGCCCGATTCGATGAGCGCGAGATCCAGGATTTCGTTGATCAGAGCGAGCAGATACCAGCCGGCCTGCAGGATCTGATCGATGCAGTCCTTCTGACCGGGCGTGGGCGCCGGTGTGCCGGTCTCCATCAGTTGGGCGAAGCCGAGCACGGCGTTCAGCGGCGAACGCAGCTCGTGGCTCATGCAGGAAAGGAATTCCGACTTCGCCTGGTTCGCTTGCTCGGCCGCCACCTTGGCTTTTTCCAGTTCCAGGTGGCTGTACTTGAGCACCGCGTCCAGGCGCCCGCGCTCGGCCTCGGCCTGCTGGCGTGCCGTATTGTCGGTGCCGATCAGCAGATAGCCGATGATGGCGTCGGACGCGTCCTGCAGCGCCGTCACCGACACCACGGCCGGCAAGCGGCTGCGGTCTTTGCAGATATAGGTCAGTTCATAGACATCCTCGATGCCCCGACGCGCCTTGAACACCAGGGCCTCGAAGCCCGGCGCGATGGGTGTGCCCAGTTCTTTGCTCAGCGCCAGTGCCCGCGCCACCAGTTCCTGCGGGTCGGAAACGTCCGCCGGGGTGATGCGGTTCACCACCTCGCCGGCCGTGTAGCCCAGCATGCGCTCGGCACCCACGTTGAAGATCTGGATGACGCCGCGCTCATCGGTGGCGATGCTGGAGAAGTTGGCACTGTTCAGGATCGCGGTCTGCAGTGCACCGGTCTTGAGCAGCGTCTGCTCGCGCTGGACTTCGGTGATGGCATTCGCCGCACCAGCCGTGCCTGAACCTGGGGCAGCAATTCCGTTATCACGCATGTGCAATGTCCGATTCGATGCAGGTTAGGCCGCGGGACGGTGAGTGATTGCGCCGCGGGTCAGGGGCGCCGGAGGCACCTAAGAAAACGATGACAGCTTGGGCCGCGGGCGTCTGTACGCTGCCGCACGCGGGGTCCAAGTCTTTAATACTTTCAAAGTCGCGCGGCCACCCTGGAACATGAAACCCTTTCGACCACTGTCGCAGCTGCCGGCGTGCGAGGCTGCGTAGTCAGGGCTTCCAGCCCTGACTGTTCCAGCCCCGACGCCGCCAGGCCAGGATGGCCTGACGACGCACTTTCACGGTAAAGCCTCGACCTCCGGTTTTCTTGCGGCCGGGATGCGGACCGATGAACGGTGCGTCCCTTGCCGGGATCTGCGTACGGTGCCGTACCGAGCCGGCGCCGCATTGCGCGTAGAGTCCGAGTTCAATGACGCGCACCTCGTCTCCCACTTCCCTTACTCCGGAGTTCGTCATGGCCGACCTCAGGGACATCAACGATCAGTCCCTAACCGACCTGCTCAGTGCCCTGCACCGCGAGGCAACTGACCCCGCCAACGCTGCTCATGTCGTTCAGGAGTTGGAAGTTCACCAGATCGAGCTGGAACTTCAGAATCGGGAACTGCGCGCGGCCCAACAGGCGCTCGAGGAGTCCCGCGACCGCTACGCCGACCTCTACGACTTTGCCCCGGTCGCCTATGCCACGATGACCGGCCAGGGCCGGATCACCCAGATGAACTTGACCGCCGCCCAGTTACTCGGGGTGGAGCGCGGTCGGGTGCCGGACTTGTTACTGGGCACGCGGCTTGCCCCGGAGAATGGGCGTGCCCTGCTCGACAGCCTGTCGCGGGCGCTGCGGACCGGAGAGGATGAGAGCCTGGAAGTCGGCCTGGGACGCGCACCGGAGGCCCGACGCGACCTGCGCCTGATCATTCGCCGCGAGCGTCCGCCTCCGGGCGAGGAGGCGCGCACGGCCTGCCGCGTGATCCTGCTGGATATCACCGAGCATCTGCAACTGACCGCGCGACTCCAAGAGCGTGAGCTCCAACTGGAGCATCTGGTCCAACACGACACGCTCACCGGATTACCCAACCGCTTGCTGTTCGCCGACCGTTTGGGGCAGGCCATCCGTCAGGCCCATCGGGAGCAGCGGCAAGTGGCCTTGCTCTTCCTCGACCTGGACGGGTTCAAGTCGATCAACGACAGCTTGGGGCATCCCGCCGGGGATCAGGTCCTGAAACAAGCCGCAACACGCATGCTCGGCCTGGTGCGGGAGGGTGATACCGTCGCCCGCCTGGGTGGGGATGAGTTTACCGTCATCCTGGCGAAATTGAAGGACGGCAGCAGCGCCGGGCTGGTCGCCCATAAACTCACCGAGGTGTTCAGGCGGCCTTTCACGGTGGATGGCCGCACGCTCTATGTCACCACGAGCATCGGTATCAGCCTCTTTCCACAGGATGGATCAGACGTGAATACCCTGGTGCGCAATGCCGACTCGGCCATGTACCTGGCCAAGGAGCGGGGTCGCGACACTTTCCGTTTCTACACCGAGGACATGACGGCACGCGTGTTCGCCCAGTTCTCCCTGGAGACGGCACTGCGGCAGGCGCTGGTCAACGAGGAATTCGTCCTCTACTACCAGCCGCAACTCGATCTGGCGACCGGCCACATCGTCGGTTTGGAGGCGTTGATCCGCTGGAACCACCCGACCATGGGCATGGTCGAACCGCTGCGGTTCATTCCATTGGCGGAATCCACCGGTCTGATCGTCCCGATCAGTGTCTGGATCGTGCAGACCGCCTGCGCCCAGATGAAGGCGTGGCAGGATCAGGGGTTGCTGACCGACGCGGCGGTCCGGGTCAACCTGTCCAACCGCGATATGCAGAACCCGGACCTGGCGGAGATCATTGGGGGAATCGTCAGGGCGGTCGGCCTGAATCCCGCCGCCCTGGCAGTGGAGATCACCGAGACCTGGATCATGGCCAACCCGGAGTCGGCGGCCGGCAATATCCGACATCTCCAGTCCCTGGGCATCGAGGTCGGCATCGATGACTTCGGCACGGGCTACTCCTCGCTGGCGTCGCTCAAGCGTCTGGCGGTGCATGAGATCAAGATCGACCAGTCTTTCGTCGCCGGGCTGCCGGAGGACGCGGACGGCTGCGCCATCGCCTGCGCGGTCATCGCGTTGGGCGAGGCCTTGGGGCTCAAGGTGGTCGCCGAGGGGGTCGAGACCCAGGCGCATGCGCGTTTTCTCACGACCGCCGGGTGCCGGATCGGCCAGGGCTATCTGTACAGCCGGCCGCTCCCGGCGGAAGAATTCGAATCCTATGTCAGGCGCCAGGGCTTACTCTAGTCGTCCCAATCGCCGTTTGCGAAACGCATCCGGTCGACTCTGGCCACAGATCTGGCCACAGACACGGAAGTGCATGCCCGAATCGGGCGCCGACTGCTCGTAACCCCGCGGAGGCCGCGATGGCGGATTTCAGGAACATCGATGATCGTTCACTCGCCGACTTGCTCGCCGACCAGCAGCGCGATGCCCTGGACGCTGCCGATCCGCGCCGGGTGGTGCAGGAGCTCCAGATCTACCAGATCGAGCTGGAACTCCAGAACCGGGAGTTGCGCGCGGCGCAGCAGGCGTTGGAGGAATCCCGCGACCGCTACGCGGACCTCTACGACTTTGCCCCGGTGGCCTATGCGACCCTCACCCGCCAGAGCCGGATCACCCAGATGAACCTGACCGCCGCCCAGTTGCTGGGGGTGGAGCGGGGGCGGGTCCCGGAGTTGGTGCTGGCCACGCGGCTCGCCCCCGGCGACGGGCGCACTTTGCGCGCCAGCCTCGTGCGCGTCCTGGATACCGGGGATGAGGAATCCATCGAGGTGACCCTGGGACACCCGCCCGAGGTCGAGCGTCAGCTCCGGCTGGTGATTCGCCGCGAGGGGTTGCCCGCGGCCGGGGAGTCCGCGACGGCCTGCCGCGTCGTGCTCCTGGATGTCACCGAGATCAAGCGGGCACAGGCCGTCGTGCTCACCCAGCAGCGCTTCCTCCAGTGCGTCGTCGACGGGATCGCGGACCCGATCCGGGTGATCGGCGCGGACCATCGGGTCCTGCTGATGAACGCGGCGGCGCGGGCGGCGGACGGGGGCACGGTCGGCGACGTCTTGCCACACGAACCCGGTTCGGCCCCGGCCGTGGCGGCGGGCGGCGCGGAGACCAAGGATGTCCAACGCCGCCAGGGGCCGGACGGGCAGACGCGTTGGATCGAGCGGATCAGTGCACCGCTGCGCGGTCCCGCGGACGAGATCCTGGGTGTGATCGAGTCCTCCCGCGACATTACCGAACATCTGGATCTGACTGGACGGCTCAAGGAGCGGGAGGTGCAACTGGAGCACCTGGCGCACCACGATGGACTGACCGGCTTGCCCAACCGCGTGCTGTTCGCCGACCGCCTGAAGCAGGCGATGCTGCAAGCCCATCGGGAGCACCGGCAGGTGGCCGTGCTTTTCCTGGATCTGGACCGGTTCAAGGTGATCAACAATACCCTGGGACACCCCGCCGGGGACCAGGTGTTGAAGCAGGCGGCGCAGCGGATGCGTGACCTGGTGCCGGAGGGCGATACGGTCGCCCGTCTGGGCGGGGATGAATTCGCGATTCTGCTCGTCGGCTTGGAGCACGGCGACAGCGCGGGACTGGTCGCCCGCAACCTGCTCAAGTCCTTCGCACAGCCTTTTACCGTGGCCGGCCAGTCGCGCTATGTGACCGCCAGCATCGGCATCAGCCTCTACCCCGAAGACGGTGATGAGGTCGCGGTGCTGGAGCGCAACGCCGACGCGGCCATGTACCGCGCCAAGGATCAGGGCCGCGACAGCTTCCGTTTTTACACCAAGGAAATGACGGCGCGCGCCTTTGCCCAGGTCACCCTGGAGGACGCCCTGCGCCAGGCCCTCACCAACCGCGAATTCGTCCTCAACTACCAGCCCCAACACAACCTGGACACCGGCGGCGTGGTCGGTGTCGAGGCCCTGATCCGCTGGCATCACCCATTGCTGGGCCTGATCGGACCGGAACGGTTCCTGCCGTTGGCGGAGTCCAGCGGGCTGACGCTCCCCATTGGGATCTGGGTGGTGCAAACCGCTGCCGCCCAGATGAAAGCCTGGCAGGACCAGGGGCTGTTGGCGGGCGCGGCGGTGTGGGTCAACCTGTCCAACCGCGACATTCAGAACCCCAACCTCCCTGAGACCATCGAGGGCATCGTCAAGGCGGTGAATTTGGCGCCCGGCGCCCTGGCGGTGGAGATCACCGAGACCTTGGCGATGGCCAACCCGGCGACGGCGGCCGGGGCCATCCGGCGCCTCCAGGGGTTGGACATCAAGGTCGGGATCGATGCTTTCGGGATCGGCTACTCGGCCCTGGCCGCCATTGATCGCCTGGCCTTGCGCGAATTCAAGATCGATCGCTCCTTCGTCGCGCGACTCCCGCAGGACGCGGCCGGCTGCGCCATCGCCCGGGCGGCCATTGCGCTGGGCCGGGCGCTCGAACTGCGGGTCGTCGCCGAGGGGATCGAGACCCAGGCCCAGGCCGATTTCCTCAAGGCCGAGGGATGCCGGATCGGGCAGGGACACCTGTTCAGCCCGGCGCTTCCGGCGGACGAATTCGCGGCCTATGTCAGGAGCCAGGGCGCGGTCGCCGCGCCGATCGAGCCCGCCGCCACCGGCTAAAGCCTCGGCCTCCGGTTGTGACTGGTGGCAAACCGGAGGCCGAGGCTTTAGCCGGTGGCCAACCGGAGGTCGAGGCTTCAGCCGGTGACCGCTAGAAGTCGTCGCCCGCGATCCCCGTGATCTCTGCGGCCCGGTTCAGACAGTCATCGAGCCAATCCTGTCCCCGGGTCCGCAGGAAGTACCGGTAACTGGAGAATTCCCATTCGCCCGGATGGGCCACATACCCGTGCTTCACCGGATTGCCGTGGACATAGTTGAATCGCGCCCACCAATCCTGCGGAGTACGGATGCAGGTATCCCAATAGTTCTCCCACACCATCCGCCCGCGCATCCCGGCACGGGTGTTGACCGCATGGGCCGAGGCGCCGTGCAGTTCGGTCACAAAGCGGCGCAATCGCTGCCGTGGCGGCGTCTGGAACAACAGGTGATAGTGCTGATCGAGAATGACCCAGGCACGCAGCCGCATTTCAAAGCGCCGGGTCTTCGCCTCCAACACTTCGCGAAACAGGCGCTTGTCCTCATCCGCCCGAATCAGGGGCGCACGACCGAAGGTCGACGCGGTCAACAGATACCACTGCGCGTCGAGATACAGGTGCGGCGGGCGGTGTTCATCGGTCATCCCCGGGTTCTCCGTGCTGTCCACCGGCTAAAGCCTCGGCCTCCAGTTTGCAGCCAATCATAACCGGAGGCCGAGGCTTTAGCCGGAGGATGCCCGCAGGGCGGTGTCTGGCCTTGAGTGGGGCCACCGGCTAAAGCCTCGGCCTCCAGTTTGCAGCCAATCATAACCGGAGGCCGAGGCTTTAGCCGG
>NZ_KB902509.1:67328-158101 GCF_000379525.1 Lamprocystis purpurea DSM 4197
CCCGCAGGGCGGTGTCTGGCTTTGGGCGGGGGCCACCGGCTAAAGCCTCGGCCTCCAGTTTGCAGCCAGTCACAACCGGAGGCCGAGGCTTTAGCCGGAGGATGCCGTCATTCCGCGGTGGCGTCGGGGAGTAGGCGGGAGAATTCCTTGCGGACCACCGCGTAGCACTCGCACACCCGCGCTTCCAGACCCGGCCGATCCAGCATGCGGATATGACCCCGGCTGTATTCAATCAAGCCGGCACTCTGCAACTTGCCGGCGGCGTCGGTCACGCCTTCGCGTCGCACGCCCAGCATGTTGGCGATCAACTCCTGGGTCATCGTCAGTTCGTTGGAGGGTAACCGGTCGAGACACAGGAGCAGCCAGCGACACAGTTGCTGGTCCACCGTATGGTGCCGATTGCACACCGCGGTCTGCGCCATCTGGGCCAACAGGGCCGAGGTGTAGCGCAGCAACAACCGCTGGAAGGCACCGGAGCTGTTGAACTCCTGCTTGAACACGGACCCCTTCAGCCGATAGGCCTGGCCCGCACTCTGCACTACGGCCCGATTCGGCATGGTCTCGCTGCCCAGGAACAGGGCGATGCCGACGAGACCGTCGTTGCCGATGACGGCGATTTCGGCGGACGCGCCGTTCTCCATGACGTTCAACAGGGACACGATGGCGTCGGTGGGGAAATAGACGTGGCTCAACCGGCCTCCGGATTCGTAGAGGGCCTCACCCAGCGGCAGCTCGACCAGTTCCAGGCGGGGCACCAGGCGCTCGAGGACGGCCGGGGGCAGCACGGCGAGCAAGTGGTTACCGCGTGGGCTGGGGGGGCCGGACGTCATGAATTGGAGCAGCCTGCAAAATGCGTTGGGATGGGCTCTATTTGGGGGGCACCGCGCGGTGCTTACAGTGCCCCGCCGCACAGACCGCCCCAGCGGTCAGCGCGCATCATACGTCGATCAACGCGCTGGGGTGAGGCCAACGCCGTGCATGCGGCAAAGCACTCGCGCGTGCAACAGTATAACACTAGCCGCCGGCCTGCCCGGAGTGCCGCGGTCGCCCTCGTGGCTCAGGCCGAGGCCGCGCGTGCACCGAACTTCACGATCAGCGGCTCGCTGGGTCTGAGCGCGCTGACGCTGGCCGCGCTGACCCACGGTGCCTCGTCGGTCAGTGTGTTGTTGGGCAGCGTGACGCTGCCGGTGTTCGACGGCGGTGCCCGGCGCGCCCAGGTGCGCGCCCAGCAGGCCGCGCTGGATCAGGCGGGTTCCGTCTATACAGCCACGGTGTTGACGGCGCTCAAAGACGTGGAAGACGCGCTGGTCGCGTTGCGCGGGGATCGCGAGCGTCTGGCGCACCTGCGGCTCGCCGCCGAGGCGGCCGCCAACTCCGCCATGCTGGCGCGTCAGCGCTACAGCGGCGGGGTCATCGACTTCCAGACCGTGCTCGACACCCAGCGCACCCAGCTCAGCACCCAGGATAGCGTGGTCACGGCCGGCGTCGACCTCAGCGCCGACCATGTGCGCCTGTACAAGGCGCTGGGCGGCGGTTGGCGCCCCGGCAGCGACGCGACTTCCGCCTCAACCGCCGACGCACCCGGAGTCCCCCGATCATGAGCACAGTCCCATCCCCCGTGGCCGTGCCCACGCTCGGCCCGGATGCCGAGGACGAAACCGCGATCGACCTCGCGACCTTGCTCGACGAGCCCGTCGCGCAACCCTGGTACCGCCGCCGCATGCCCTGGGCCATCCTGCTGTTGGCGGCGCTTGCGGCTGCCGGCTGGTGGTATTGGCAGACCGGTAAGGCCGCCGATACAGCACCCGGCTACACCACGGAGTCAGTGGTTCGCGGGAATCTGACGCTGACGGTCACCGCCAACGGGACCCTGCAACCGACCCGCTCGATCAATATCGGCAGCGAACTGTCCGGCACGGTGCTGAAGGTCAATGTCGACGTCAATGATCAGGTCAAGCAGGGCCAGGTACTGGTCGAGCTGGATACCGCGAAGCTGCGCGACCAGATCCTGCGTTCGCAAGCCACGCTGGCCGGGGCCAACGCCAAGGTCGCCCAGACGGTGGCGACGGTGAAGGAGGCGCAGGCCAGTCTGACCCGGCTCGACGAGGTGGCACGGCTGTCGGGCGGCAAGGTGCCGTCCAAGACCGAACTGGACATCGCCCACGCGGTGGCGGAGCGGGCAACCGCGGACGCGGCCAGCGCCCGCGCCAGTGTGGATGACGCCAAGGCGGCGCTGTCGACCGACGGCATCAACCTGACCAAGGCATCGATCAGCGCCCCGTCCGACGGCGTGGTGCTGACGCGCAGCGTCGACCCCGGCAACGCGGTGGCGGCGTCACTCTCGCACTGCGTTCGATCCGGCGCAACCTGCTGCGCTCCTTTCTGACCATTCTCGGGATCGTGATCGGCGTCAGCGCCGTAATCACCATGATGACCCTCGGCAACGGCGCCACCCAGGCAGTGCAGACCCAGATCGCGGGGCTGGGCAGCAATCTGCATCATCGGCGAGACGGTGCGGCGCGAGATCTATGGCGGCGCCGTGGGCACCAACGGCCTGGGCGAATACCTGCGTATCAAGCAGTTCTCCTGCGAGGTCATCGGCATACTCGCATCAAAGGGCCAGGCGGCGATGGGTAACGACCAGGACGACACCGTGCTGGTGCCGCTGCATACATTGCAACGCCGCGTCACCGGCAATCAAAAGGTCGCCACACTGCTGGTCTCGATGCAGGACGGCACCGACAGTGCCCGGGTCAAGGCCAGCCTCACCCAACTGCTGCGCGAGCGCCGCAAGCTCACCAACGCCGACGACGACAACTTCAACGTGCTCGACACGCAACAACTTGCCGAGACCCTGTCGGGCACGACGCAAGTCATGACCACACTATTGGGTGCCGTGGCCGCCGTGAGTCTGCTGGTCGGCGGTATCGGCATCATGAACATCATGCTGGTCAGTGTCACCGAGCGCACCCGCGAGATCGGCCTGCGCCTGGCCATCGGCGCGCTGGAGCGTGAGGTGCTCATGCAGTTCCTGATCGAAGCGGTCGTCCTGGCCGCACTCGGCGGACTCATCGGCATTGTCATCGCGACCGGCGCCTCCATCCTCCTGGCCGGCGTGATGGGCGTACCCTACCTGTTCAATCCGACGATCAATCTGCTGTCCTTCCTGTTCTCGGCCGCCATTGGCGTGCTATTTGGTTACTTTCCGGCCCGGCGGGCGGCGCGGATGGATCCGATCGAGGCGCTAAGACACGAGTGATTGGTCTGGGGGCAGCATAGCCAACTCACCTCGCTGGAAAACGCTTGCTGTGCCTGACATGATATCGCCTTCTCACCTGATATCCAGACAGACCCTTGGTGTAGGGGCGGGTTTGAAACCCGCCCCTAGCAGCCTGTCGGACTTTAGGCGATTTCCGAATAAGACGCTCCGTAGGAGCCCGCTTGCGGGCGACGTGACCTGCCGGAATCGCGTCATTGTGCCCCCNCCCGTCGCCCGCAAGCGGGCTCCTACGGGTTGGATTTTTCGCGGAAATCACCTTACGTTAGATTATGGAGCAACAAAAAGCCTTTATATTGACTCATGCTCTTATCCTAGGGGCTAAGTCCGACA
This sequence comes from Lamprocystis purpurea DSM 4197, assembly GCF_000379525.1. GTDB lineage: Bacteria > Pseudomonadota > Gammaproteobacteria > Chromatiales > Chromatiaceae > Thiodictyon > Thiodictyon purpureum. Next base: position 70,939 of record NZ_KB902509.1, read on the forward strand.
GGCTGCTAGGTCTCAGGAAAATGCTCCTCGTCCAGCCCTGTTTCATTCGCTGCGGCGATGACAGCAGACGGGTAAACATCGGCGATGGACTCCGCCACCATCGATTTCAGACTGGGATTTTCCTGCAAGAGTTACCGTGAAAGTCGCGCAACGACCCTGTGGGAGCGGCGTCCCGCCGCGACGGGGCCGGGCGCGTAGCCCTACCGTTCGAGGTCACCGCGGCACCGCATCGCGGCGGGACGCCGCTCCCACGAGGGACACTCATCTTCCGGGGTGGCTGATGTTCCTTCCATGGCCGTTAACCGGACCAGGGCCGCGCCGGCGCGATGTCGACCCGCTAGAGACGATAATCAAGGCCGCACTGGTCCATGGTGCCTGGCATCGGCCCGACATGCACCTGGGTCAAAGTCTCAGCCAGGGACCTTGTTCTTGGCCGCATCAGGCAGGCAATCGTGCGCTACCGTACCGACACCACCTGGTCTTGCGGGTACACCGTGATGGTGTCCGTGATGTTTGGCATGGCGATGGAATGGCGCCCCCGACCATCACGGTTCTGTCCGACCTGTGTAACCTATGGAGGATGAGTCCATGTTTTCTTGGACAATCTTGATTTGGATCCTGATCGGCGCTTTCGCCGGTGTCGCTGGCCGTAAGCTGATTGGCGGGGACCCGCCTTTCGGTATGATCGGAGACGTCATTCTCGGCATGGTCGGCGGTGCCTTGGGCGGCACGCTGGTCGCCCTGGCCGCGGACGCGGCGAGCTTTGTGTGGTTCGTCGGCAGTGTCGTGACCGCTCTGCTCGGGGCCGCGCTGCTGATCTGGGTCGCCAGCTTCATCAAGCGTAAGCCCGTTTGAAGGTTGAAGGTTGAAGGTAAACCGAGGTGAGGCGCTGATCGCTTGGGTGGCTTCGGAGCACCGGAGACCACCCACCATCGGCTCGGATGCCGATGCGACTGCAGTCGCACCGACTCGGACGCAGGTACGACTGAAGTCGCACCTACACTGACCGGTATCCAAATTGTCGGAAATCGCCTTAGCCTTCGTAGGGTCGGGTTTGAATTCCGCCCCTACATACGAATATTGCAGTTTACGTCTATTCAACCGGCTATCAACCGCTGCGCGGTCGTCGGTCCACCACCACGGACCACGGAGTCAGGTCGCGTCTGCGGAACAGAAAAGGATCCGCTCACGGCCGGCCGGAACCATCCTCAAGGCCCACCCGCACCTCGACCGCATGTTCCCGGCCGTCGTCCACCAACGCAATCGACAGGTCATCACGCGCCGTGCCGTCGACGGTCACTCCCGGCTCGCCCTGCCCGGCGGAAAGCTGGATCACGACAATGTGGTAGAGCGTCTCGCGGTAGCGGTAGTGCACGGTGAATCCAGGCCAATCCGCGGGGATGCAGGGCGTCAGATGCAGCGTGTCGACGTCCAGACGCAGCCCCAGGATCGATTCGAGGATCAAACGGTACATCCAGCCCGCCGAGCCGGTGTACCAGGTCCAGCCGCCGCGGCCGCCATGGGGTGAAACCGCATAGACATCGGCCGCGACCACATAGGGCTCCACCTTATAGGTCGCAATGGCGTCGGGTGATTGTCCATGATTGATCGGATTGATCATCGAGAACAACTCCCAGGTCCGCGCACGGTCGCCCAGGGCCGCGAAGGCCATGGCCGCCCAGATTGCCGCGTGGGTGTATTGCCCGCCATTCTCCCGTACGCCGGGGACATAGCCTTTGATATAGCCAGGGTCCAACGCGGAGGTGTCGAAGGGCGGGTCCAGCAATTGGATCAGCCCCAGGTCGCGACGCACCAGGTGTGCGTCCAAGGCTTCCATGCCCAGCCGGGCGCGCTGCGGATCGCCGGCCCCCGACAGCACTGACCAGCTTTGCGCAATGGAGTCGATCCGGCATTCCGGATTGACCGCGGACCCCAACGGCAGACCGTCATCGAAGTAGGCGCGTCGATACCAGCCGCCGTCCCAACCGTGCTGATCGAGGTTTTCGCGCACCTGCGCCGCCGCGCTGCGGCACTGTTCGACGAAGGCCGCGTCGCCTTGTTGGCTTGCGATCGCGCTGAAGCGCATCAGGACCTCATAGAGGAAGAAGCCCAACCAGATACTCTCGCCCCGGCCCTGAATGCCCACCAGGTTCATGCCGTCGTTCCAGTCGCCCGAGCCCATCAGCGGCAGGCCGTGCTCGCCGAAGCGCAGGCCGTGGATGATGGCGCGTACGCAGTGTTGGTAAAGGCTTACGGTTTCGTCTGAGCGGCCCGGCAGATCGTAGTAGGAGTCGTCTCCCGCATTGACATAACGTCCTTGCAGGAAGGCCATCGGTTCATTCAGCACAGCGGTATCGCCGGTGCTCTGGACATAGCGACAGGTCGCCAATGGCAGCCACAGGTAATCGTCCGAACAGCGGGTGCGCACCCCGCGGCCGGTCGGCGGATGCCACCAGTGCTGCACATCGCCTTCGGGGAACTGGCGGCTCGCGCAGAGCAGCAGTTGTTCGCGCAATAGGCCTGGTTCAGCATGGATCAGCGCCATCACGTCCTGAAGCTGGTCGCGGAAACCGAAGGCTCCACCCGACTGATAGAAGCCGCTGCGCGCCCACAGGCGGCAGGCCAGCGTTTGGTAGAGGAGCCAGCCATTGGCCAGGCAGTCGAGTGCCGGGTCGGGGGTTTCGATCTGCACGGCGGAGAGCCGGTGTCGCCATTGCTGCTGCACGGCCGCCAGCACGTCGCGCGCGGCAATCGCGCCGCGGCGGCTATTGACCGTGTTGCCGGGGTCATCCGCGCCGCGGCGATCAGCCACGCCGAGGCGGAACACGATCTCGTGCGTCTGCCCGTTGTTCAGTTCGAAATAGACCTGGAGTGCAGTGCAGGGGTCCAGGGCCGCACCAACCTTGCCTGACAGACTCGTGCGCGCCAGCGCGGCCGGACTGTGCAGTGACCCGTTGCGCCCGATGAATTCGGTGCGGTCGCCGGTCAGCGTCCGGGTCGCGTCGTCCACATCGAAGAAGCCGATCCGGTGGGCGAATTCGGTGTTGTATGGGTTGCGCGCGAACAGTGCACCACTGACGGGGTCGATCTCAGTCACGATATAGGGCGTGGTCTTGGGTCGCAGGTCGCCCAGCACCCATTCCACGTAGCCGGTCGCGGAGAGCCGCCGCGTCTTGCCCGAGCGATTGCGCACCTTCAAGACCGTGAACTTGATGGGTGCGTTCGGCGCCACGTAGACCCACAATTCCGACTGGATGCCATCCTCGGTATGCTCGAAGCAGCTATAACCGAAGCCGTGTCGGGTGGTGTAGGGCGTGGTCCCGCGGCGGGGCAGCGGCGTAGGTGACCAGAACGCGCCGCTGTCTTCATCGCGCAGGTAAAAGGCTTCGCCGCTGCCGTCGCTCACCGGGTCATTGTGCCAGGGCGTGAGACGGAATTCGTGGGCGTTATCGCTCCAGGTGTAGGCCGCGCCGCTCTCCGAGACGATGGTCCCAAAGTGCGGGTTCGCCAGAACATTCACCCAGGGCGCGGGGGTCTCCTGAGTGGGTTTGGTGATGATGACGTATTCACGGCCGTCGGGGGCAAAGCCGCCCAGTCCGTTATCGAACAGGAGGGCCGGCCGGGCGTTGCCCGCCATGGCGGTCGCCGGTCGTGCGTCGGGCTGCTCTGGGGTGTCCCGCACCCAGGAATCGCTGTCGATCGGCCGCAGACGCGGCAAGCGTTTTTGCACGGGGGCGCGCCGATTGAGCTGTTCCGCGAGCGTCCCGCGGCTGTCGCTGAGGATGGCGCGTGCCACCGTTTGGAACAGGATACGGTCTTCGTTGGAGATTTGATCGGCCGGTCGAATGAAGATACCGCCGGGTCGATCCAGCACATGGGCACCGACGCCCGCGGCAATCAGGCCCAGGATTTGTTCGTGGAGCTGCTGCCGGTAACCGGCGCGGTCCTCGTTCCAGATCATGAGATCCACGGTCAGCCCCTTCAGGCGCCAATACGCATGCGCCTGGACCAACTGATGGACGAGTTCGATGTTTTCCGGGTCGGTGATCTGCAACAGCACCAGCGGGACATCACCGGAGACCGCGTGGCTCCACAGTCCGGATTGCCCGCGGCGGTTCTGCATCAGCACGCTCGCCTCGGCGCGCAGTGCGTCGTTGGCGTAGAGAATCGAGCTTGCCAGGTGACAATAGAGCTGGGCGTCGGCCGCCGTGGCATTGAGTTGGCGCAGGACCACCTGGCTGTGGGTCCAGGCCAGGTCGAAACAGCGGTCCGCCAGCCGTTGATCCTGATACTTCGCGATCAACTGCAAGGCACTGTCGCGGGTGTCGCCGATGCCGCAGACCAGATCGAGTGTGGCCGCCTGATCGGGTTCCAGGGTCAGGCAGTAGCGGATGGCGACGATCGGGTCCAGCACGGAACCCGCGCTGCCGCCAAGCGGCCCCTTGGTACTCAGGGCCTGGGGTGCCGCGACCGTGTGACCGCGGCCGACGAAGCGCAGTCGGTCCGTTTCGAAGGACGGGGGTGCGCATTGCGCTCCGCGCACCACCATCAGGTGGAACATCCAGGGCGACTGTTCGTCATGAGAACGCGGTCGGCGGTTGCAGAGGATCGCCGGCAGCGGGCTCAGGACTTCGGTTTGCACGAACAGATTGCTGAATGCCGGGTGCAGCGCGTCCGCGGCGGCCGGGGCGAGCACGACCTCGGCGTAACTGGTGACCTCGATGACGCGGCGCGTGCGGGAGCGGTTGGTGATGCGCACCCGGCGCAGTTCGATGTCGTCCTCGGGCGAGAGGACGATCTCGGTATAGGACTCGATCTCCAGATCGCGGCGGCGAAACTCCGCGCGGCCTTCCGAGAAGATCGCCTCGAATTGATCCGGCTGCTTGAGTGTCGGCTGATAGGTCGTCGACCAGAAGGTGCCGCGTGCCAGATCGCGGATGTAGCAGAAACTCCCCCAGTGGTCCCGCGTACTGTCCTCGCGCCAGCGAGTGACCGCCAGGTCCTGCCAGCGACTGTAGCCGCCACCGGCGTTGGTGAGCATGACATGGTAGCGGCCGTTCGAGAGCAACTGGACCTGGGGCAACCGGGTGTTGGGACTGGCGAAGACGCGCACCGGCGCCGCTGGAGTGCCGCCGGCAAGGCCGATGTCAGTGACATCGTCGCCGGTTTCGGAACGGAAGGAGGGGGTCTGGGGAATGCGCTCCTGGAGCAACAGCACCGTGGCCTGGAACAAGGGTGCCGCGGTGAAGCGCCGCTGCATCGGACGGTTGAGCAGCAGATAGGCCAGCGATAGGAAGGTCATCCCCTGATGGTGCGCCATAAATGACCGCACCAGGGCGCGCGTCTGCCCGCGGGGCAGCCGGGAGGGGGTGAAGTCGACCGCCTCGTAAAGGCCGAACTTGCCGGCGAACCCGCTGGCCGCCAGGCGCTGCAGATTCACGCAGGCCGCCTCGGGGGCCACCATCAGCGCGAGCGCACTGGCATAGGGCGCAATGACCAAGTCCTCGGCCAGTCCGCGCTTGAGCCCCAGCCCCGGCACCCCGAAGGCGCGGTACTGGTAGTTGAAGTGGGCGTCGACGGCGTTGTAGCCGGATTCGGACACGCCCCAGGGCACGTTGCGTGCGCTCCCATAGGCGATCTGTCTCGCAACAGCCGCGCGATAGGTCTGGTCGAGGATGGTGTTGTCGTACGTCGGCATCACCAGCAGCGGCATCAGGTACTCGAACATCGAACCGCTCCACGACAGGAGCGTCGGCTCGCCGGCCGCGCTGGTCAGCAGGCGCCCCAAGGCAAACCAGGATTCCTGCGGCAGTTGGCCTTGGGCGATGGCGACGAAACTGCCCAGGCGGGCCTCCGACGCGAGCAGGTCGTAGTAACTGGCATCCAGCCGCCGATCGGTCACGTTGTAGCCGATCGCCAGCAGATGACGGGCCTCGTCGTACAGGAAGTCGTAATCCATGCGGGCCAGTTCCCCGGCTTGCAGCGTCAGGAGTTCGAGCGTGCTGATCCGCTCGCGGGCGCGGCGGCAGCCTTCCTGAAGCAGCGGGAGCGCCGCATCCCCATGTGCCGAGAGCGGGGCCGGTGCGCCGTCCTGAGGCGCGGCGCCGGCGGTGCTCGCGGCCAACGCGCGCAGGGTTGGGATGCCATTGAACGGCGGTGCGTCGGGAAGGTCGGTCGGCACGCTCGGCAGGCCGAGCCAGGGTGCCAGATACAGCAACTCATCCAGCAGGGCGCGGCAGTGTCCGGCCAGCGCCTGCCCCCAGTCGGTGGCGGCGTTGCCATCCAATCCGCCGGATACCGCGGCCTCGGCCATGATCGCCAAGGTCTCCAGGCACCGGTATGCCGTCGTCAGTGTCGTCGGCGGCGCCAGCGCACAGGCGTCCAGGGATTGCCGAAACTGCATGAGCGGGGCGGGCAGGGCCGCCGGTAGCGCCTCGCACAGGCAGTGGAAACTGTCCCTGATGCCGTCCAGCCAGCGCGCGCTGAGGATCGGGTCATCGGCCAACGCGACCAGTCCCGGCTGCAAGGTCAACAGGTGGCCGGCGAGGTTGCCGCTGTCCACGGAAGAGATGTAGAGCGGGGCGAGCGGTTGCAGCGACTGGGTGTCGTACCAGTTGTAGAAGTGGCCGCGGTAGCGTGTCAGGTCCGCCATGGTGCCCAGCGCGTTGCCGGTGCGCTCGATGAGTCCGCCGGCGGGAAGGTAGCCGAAGTCGTAGGCGGCCAGGTTTGCCAGTAACGACAGGCCCATATTGGTCGGTGAGGTGCGATGCGCGATCGTGACCGCCGGGTGCTCCTGGAAGTTATCCGGCGGCAGCCAATGATCCGCCGGGCCGACGAAGGTCTCAAAGAAAGACCAGGTTTTGCGACTGAGCAGATGCAGGAAGCGGGTTTGGTCCGCACTCAACTGGGCGGGACGGCGCCGCAGGGGGCGGCTGATCCACCAGGCGACCGCCGGTGAGGCGAACCAGAGCAGTAAGAGCGGTCCGGCAGCGGTGAGGGCGGCCGGATTGACGGCCGCCAGGCCCAGTGCCGTGACCACGGCCAGTAGGGGGGCCACCCACATCTGGCGGTAGAAACCAAAGAAACCCCGCCGGTGATGCGTGTCGCCCGAGGCGGTCCACTCCAGCAGTCGGCGGTGACTGACCTGCATCCGCCACAGCGAGCGGACCATGGCGTCCAGACCAACGAACGCCTCATAGGGGAGGCAGGCGATGGTGAAGAGCGCCTGCGTCAACTGCCGGCCGGCCGAGTGCAGCGCGGCGGCCAGGTGTTGGCGCCACCGCACATCTCCCGCTTTCTGCAGCCCGTTCAGTATCGATGTCAGCAACGCAGGAATCAGTGCAATGCCGAGCACCGCGAGGGTCCATAACCAGGCCGGAGACACCAGGGCCCAGCCCAGCACGAACAGCAGCGTGACCGCCGCGGGCACCAGACTGCGCCGCAGGTTGTCAAAGAGTTTCCAATGCGACAGTTTCGACAGCGGATTCTTGCGTTGGATGCCGTGGAGGCCGGGGACCCGCGGCAACAGCCAGCCCGCAATTTGCCAGTCCCCGCGCATCCAGCGGTAGCGCCGACTCAGGTCCGCGCTGTAGCAGGCGGGATGCTCCTCGTATAGCTGCACGTCGGTGAGCAGGCCCGAGCGTGCGTAGCAGCCTTCCAGGAGGTCGTGGCTGAGGATTCGGTTCTCCGGCAGGCGCCCGGCCAGCGCCTGTTCAAAGGCCGCAACATCGTAAATGCCTTTCCCGATGAACGAGCCTTCCTGAAACCAATCCTGATAGACGTCCGAGACGACTTGTGTATAGGGGTCGATGCCGGCGTCGCTTGCATAGAGCCGGGCGTAGCGCGACCGGTTGGCGCCGGGCAGGCTCGCTGCCACGCGGGGTTGCAGGATGCCGTAGCCTTCGACGATGCGTTGGCGGTCCGCATCCCAGCGCGGGCGATTGAGCGGGTGCGTCATGGCGCCAACCAGTTCCAGCGCCGCGTCACGCGGGAGTTCGGTATCGGTGTCCAGCGTGATGACATAGCGGACGTTGGCGAGGATGGCGGTGTCGCCGACCACGCGCGCAAACGGGCTGATCGCGCCCTCCGGCAGGAACTCAGGCGTACTGCCGCGCAGCAACGCGTTGAGATCGGACAGCTTGCCGCGTTTGCGTTCGTAACCCATCCAGACCCCCTCTTGCGGATTCCAGCACCGCGGGCGGTGGAACAGGAAGAAGGTGTCGCCGCTGACCCGCGGGTATTTCTCATTGAGCGCCGCGATCCGTTCAGCGGCCAATTGCACCAGACCGGCGTCCTGCGGCAGCGTCTCGGCCGGCGCATCCCGCAGATCGGTCAGCAGACCGAAGTGCAGGCTGTCGTCCCGATTCGCCAGAAAGCGAACCTCCAGTGCCTCCACCAGGGTCTCGATAGTCGCGTCGCCGGTCAACATGGTCGGCGTCACGACCAGGGTGCGCGCCTCCACCGGAATGCCGCGGGACAGGTCCATCCGCGGCAGCGGCTGCGGCGTCGCCAACAGGGTCGCAAACCAATTCACCAGCGCCATCGCCAACTGACTGGTGCCCAGCACCGCGGGTACACAGAGCAGTGCGAGCAGCCAGCCAGGCCAGTTGTCGGCTGCCGCCTGTGTCAGCAAGCTCACCGTGAAGAGTGCCGTCAAGACCAGGATCGCGCTCAGATACAGGAACAAGGGGAAGCGCCGCCCCCGCCGTTGCAGGGCATCCGCCACACCCAGACGCGCCTGCGCCCGCCGTTCGAGCAGTGCCAAGCCGCGATCGATCAGGAAATAACCGACGTGCGCCGACCGCGTGTCGCCGCCGGGCTGGCCGACGCGATCCTGCGCCAGCTCAAGCGCGTGGCGCGCCACCTCGGCCTCGGAGAGTCGGCTGTGCTTGGCGATGCGCTCCACCACGTGCCGGTAGCGGTCACGGGTGGCAAAGTCCATCCGGCCGTAGGTACCGCCCGGGTCCTCCCGTAGCGTCCATTCGACCACGCTCATGGTCTCCACGAACTCGCGCCAGTCCATGGCGCCGAGAAAGCGCAGACTGCCGATGCTGTTACTGATGGACACCTGGTCCGCGGCCTGTTGCTGATTCTCCACCTGAACCAATTGGTCGATGGTCAGGCTCGTGTCGGCCAGATGCTGCTCGATCCAGGTCAGCGGCAAGGCCAGGGCGGAACTCTGGCCTTGCAGTCGGCGCGCGAACTCCGCCACAAAGGCGCTCGACATCGGCGGCTGCGACCGCGCCATATCCGCGATCACCAGGATGAGATTCTTCGGGTTACTCTCGGCCATGGCCACCATCTGATCGGCCCAACCATCGGCGAGGTTGTGGCCGGTTCGGCTGCCGGCGATGCGGGCCGCGACGCGGCGGAGATTCTCGATCAGCGCGAGTCGCAGCATGATCGGAATCGCCCATAGTTCACCCAGCTTCAGTGGGGTGACGCTCTGGTAGGCCGCGACGAAGCGACTGAGATTCTCCGGGTCGACCCGGCCGTCGCCGTGCGCGATGATCTCCAGTGCGATGTCATAGACGCGCGGTAATCCGGCCGATGGGCCGTTGCGCAATCGCGGCAGTTCCCGGCTGTAGTCTTTGGGAAGATGCCGCCGGGCAGTACGAATCTGTTCGTCGATCAGATAGAAATTGTCGAGCAGCCATTCTCCCGCCGGGGCGATACGGCGGTCTTGCTTCACGGCTTCCAACAACAGGGCACAGACATCGACCAGCGTCAGCTCATTCGCGTTGAGCCGCACCAGGAGCTGATCCGGAACATGGTGCGGAGCCAGCAGGTGGGCAGCAGCGAGACCCTTGCCGTGTTGCTCCATCTGGACCGCGCTGAATAACTCCGCGCGTAACGGCTGCTCGTCGCCGATATAGGTCTTGGCTAAACCATTGCCCAGGATCCGCATCCGTACCTGCAGCAGCGTTTCACGAATCGCTCGATGCCCGATGATCACTTGACCTGAATCTCGTTGATGACGGATACCACGCCCGCGGCCGTATTCGCCGCTTGTCCTTCCTCCGCGTCGGCGTATGACGATTCAAGCAACAGGGTCGCGAACTGGTTGAGTAACGGCATGATGGGACTCCGGTTGAATGTCAGCCTTAGGGACGGTTCACTAATAGGTTAAACAAGTCCAATCAGGGACGCTACTTGTGTCGCCGTCGTATTCGTTGTCGTAATCGCAATCGTAAGCTTAATCGACTTGACGATCCCCACAAGGACGCGTTGCTCCTGCACGTGCCAATCGAACCCTTTCAAACCCTTGGCAGCCTTGCCCGCCCAAGTTGTGTAGCGAATCGAAACCCGAGAGACAGCGGGCTGCTCATGCCAAACGCGAATCGTTTATCCGATTACGACAACGACAACGCTTGTATTGTTTGACGCCCCGCGGTCGGAGTTGGTGTTCCGGCCACGGGCGTCGCTGCCGCCAATCAAATCAATGGCGGATATCTGCTCAGGCCTTGTAATGGGTCTGGAAGGTATGCACGGAATCCTTGAATGCCCCCCAGAATTTATCGGCCTCCACCTTGACCTGCTCCCAGGCCGTCTCGCTGGCTTCGCGCATCTCTTGGAGCTTCTTCTCGCCTTCCTCGCGCTTGACGCGCAACGCGCTGAGCTGCTCTTCATATTTTTCCTTGACGTCATCCTTGACTTCGTGCGCCTTCTCCTGCAACGCATCGATTTCGACGCTCCATGCATCGAGCTGGGTCTTCATGGTTGCCACGTATTCGTCTTTGGTCGACATTGCATTTTACTCTGGTTACTGGTAGGTGATCCGGCGCGATGCCGGGGTTTCGCTGGTCTTGCCGCGGTCGTTGCTAGCGGAGGAATCCCGGTGACTCCTGATACGACCTCCGCAGCACTTTACCGCGTGCAGAGAGTGCCGTCTGTTCGCCAGCACACGGATGCGCAAGCGCACTCAACAGCCCGTCTGCCGGGAATCCCGCCCGAGGAATGCGGCAGAGACCGCGGCATTTTCCGACCGGACTCAGATCGCCATTCTGTATCTTTCCGGGATAACCGATTTCGGCCGACGAAAGTCCCCAGCCGGCAGCGATGATCAGTGCGACGGCTAAAATCTCGACTGCATTCATCACTCGATTCCATCGTATGAACAACATTGTTCGACCCGCCATCACGGAAGCCTTGATCGTCATCCCGGCCAGCGGCGTGCGTCGTCAGGGCTTCCAGCCCTGACGGTGTCAGGCCAGGATGGCCTGACTACGCACCCGGCGAGCCCAGGTGGCCGGAATCTTGATCGAGGCCATGGAGACTCCGATGCCCGCCTGGCCCGATCCTGATCTGTCGTCTCTCGCGCTAGCCATGGTGGCGGGTCACCGGGCTCAGCCGGTCTCGAGCAAACTGCGCAGGTCGGCAATCGCGGCGTTCACCCGCGAGATGTAGGAGGCCATCACCAGCGAGTGGTTGCTCATTGGTCCGAATCCGGTGCCATTGAGGATGAGCGGACTCCAGACGGTGTTCTGCGTATTCTGCAATTCGCGGTTGATCTGTTCCAGGGACACCAGAGCATTCTTATCCTTCAGCACGGGTTCAAAATCGAATCGCATCGCCTGCAGTGTGGCCAGCAGCGCCCAGGTATAGCCGCGTGCCTCGTAGAAAATGTCGTCGATCTTGAGCCACGGTGTCTTGGTGTTCGATTCCTGTGCGACCGGAGTCGACCGACGGGCGTTGGGGTCGCCGGCCAGATCCGTATTGAGACGCGCCTGGCCGACCGCATAAGAAAGGCGCTGGGCCAGACTTCCGAGCCGCTTCTCGACAACCAGCAGGTAAGCCGTCAGATTATCCGCACGCGCGAAGAACTGACCATCCTGTGCCTTCGCGTCGGTGAGTCGGTCGAAGTAGCGATGGAGTGCAGCAATGCCCTGGCGATACTCCGACTCGGTGGACGGCAGGATCCAGGAGTTCGCGTTGTAGTTGAACTGCGGCTGTGCGGTTTCCAGGTCGACATCTTCAACCGACTGGGATTGGGCGCGGCTGAAGTCGTTGCGCAGGGCGAGTGTGAGATCACGCAATTCGGTCAAGACACCGAATTCCCAATTCGGGATATTATCCAGATAGATACCTGGCGGACCGATGTCGTTGGACAGATAGCCGCCGGGTTTATCGAGCAAGGTCTCGGCGATGCCGAGAGCGGCAGCCGTGGTTGCGGTACCCGGCACCAGCTTGCTGGAGTCGTTATTGACCAACGCCAGTCGTTCCTCAGTCACATTGAGCATATCCGGCGTTCGTGACCAGATGATGCCGAAGATGAGGATGATCACCGTCGCGGTGATCAGAAACAGACCAGTGGTCCACCAGAAACCTTTCTCTTGCCAGATTTTTGGATTGTAGTAGTTGGCGACATGGCCTATCTTGGCCTTGAAAGTCGGCTTTTTCGGGAATGCGAGATCATTCATCGTGTTCTCCTGTAATCCCTCCCGAAGGAGGGAGCGGAAGTGCCCGTCGATGCGGGTCACTAGCTGGTTTTCGGCACCAGCAGCAGGAGCATGCCAGCCGCCAATGCCGCCACACCGGCCCATACCGGAATATTCACGGTCTGCCGTTCTTGGACCGTCAGTTCAATCGGGCCGAGCTGTGCCTGCTGTGTCTCTTTCGTATAGCTGAAGCTGCCATAGGCAAGGCCCATACCACCGGCGATGATCAGGGCGATAGCGACGATCTTCAAAGCGTTCATCTGGAATGTTCCTCCGAGTTGGCTGTGATGTATGGGAACCACTATCCGACGCGCAAATTGCCCAGCGAACCAAGCACCCCAAAGGCGGCCAGCAGCCACATGACGACAGCGATGACGACGACCACATTCAGGATCGTTTTGATCTTTCCATCCATTGGTACGTAGTTATTGATCAGCCAGAGGCCGACACCAACGACAACCAGGGTGATAATCAAAGAAATCAATGGCATTTGTATTCTCCAGTCAGCTTGCATTGACCGCATCGACGCGTGGGAATTTTCTGTCGCGGAACGATGCGGGCCAGCGCTCGGAGGATCGAGCGATAATGCAGAATCTACGCGCGGCTGTCCCTGCCGGTCTGTACGCCATCGCACGTAGAACAGCACGCGGTCTATACTCTGAAAGGCCAACCCACCGTCCGCGGAGGCCCGCCAACCGGCCCGGCAACTCCACCAGTTCTTTTCACATGATGGCGTTGAAAGGTGCGGAGATCCGCATGCCACCCATCCCGGGCGTTGCGTCGGCCATCCGCACGCTGCTCCAGATCTCAGGCAGCGAACCCAAGCGTGCTTGGGGCAGCGTCGCGGCGGGCGCGCCACCGTGCCCAGATTTTTTCATGGAAGTGATACGCGACCGTGTTGACGGCCGGTTCCACGAGTGCCAAGGTGCCGCCCACGACGATGTCTCCGGTCAGGGCGTAGGCGACACTGAAGGCCACGCTGAAGTGCATGAAGGCGAAGGACAAGGTCTTGGTCATGGCGGGCTACCCGTGCGCTGTTGGCGATGACCGAGATGATAATGATTCTCGATAATAACAAAAATGGATTGTTCTTACCAGAGTGATAGGTGGAGCCGATAGAGGGGTGCGGGTTACCGCCTGACCCGGTGGATTTCGCCAAGGGGTTCGTGAAAGCGTCGGCCTCCGGTCTCGTCGCCCCGGTCGCCGTAAGGTCGAACCGGTGTGGTACGAAGTGCTTCGGAAATCGCCTTAGCGCATCACTTGCGCGTCTTTAGTCCTCGCCGGCGGCCCTGGTAGGCGGCGATCTGTTTGATGATGTCCTGAAAGGGCAGGGCGTCCAGCCCACCGAAACGGGCCAGCGCGGTGCGGACGGTGTCGCGGATATCGGCGATGCGCACGGGGACGGGTTGGTCCGGCGTCAGCGCCGCCTGGAGTCCGCGCAGGCCGCCGACCTGGATGCGCATGGCCTTGGCGTGAGGCAAGGCATCGGCGCCGGGCGTCGCGTCCGCGGCGATGGTCTTGAGGGTGAAGCGCGCCTGGCGCCGCAGGGTGGTCAGGAGTTCGCTGCAATCGGCCAGGGCCGCGTCCGCCCCGCAGCGGACGCCCTCGCGCTCGGCGATGCAGAACTTTTGTGCCAGCGAACAGGCGCCATTGTTGGTGAGGATGGTTTTTTCGAACACACAGGCCCTGGTGTTGACCGCTCGGTAGGTGTCGCGGAAGGCGTCATTGTCCATGGCGGTTCCGGCTTCCGCTAGTCCGCGCTGGTGAAGCGCTGGATCTGGCGCCGATCGCGCTTGGTGGGCCGCTCGCCCGTGGTATCGACAGGTCCCGCCTCGCGCCGCCGGCGCAGCAGGTCCTGGCGCCGCAGCACGCTGGACTCGTCCTCTCGGTACAGCAGCGCGGCCTCGCCGGCGGGGCGGCGTTGATTGCTGACCGCCAGCACCTCGAGGTCCCAGGCAAAGGTGTCTTTGTGGATGGAGAGCCGGGTGCCGGCACGGATGCCGTGTCCGGGCTTGGCGCGTTGGCCGTTGACCTGGATTTTGCCGCCGGTGATGGCCTCCACCGCCAGGCGGCGCGTCTTGAAGAAGCGCGCGGCCCAGAGCCACTTGTCCAGGCGGACCTCGTCGGGTGGCGCGGCGCTGTTCATCGTCCGAGCAGCTGATCCAGTTCGCCCCGCGCATCCAGCCGGACCAGATCGTCATAGCCCCCCACGTGCCGGTCATCGATGAAGACCTGGGGAACCGTGCGGCGGCGGCTACGCTCGATCATGATCCGCAACTGGTCGCGGTCACGGTCGACCCGAATTTCGGCGAACTCGACCCCTTTGGCATGCAGCAGTTTCCGGGCGCGGGTGCAGTAGCTGCATAGCGCCTTGGCATACATCACGATCTGGGGCATCGAAGCGCTCCCTGTCGTTGCTTCTTGGTTGATGGTTCGTGGTTGCATGTTGAGCGGCCCGCGCCGGCATTTTGTCCTGAATCTTGAAATCTGGTTGCCGCGCCCGGAATACAATTGTCCCAAGGCAGACTGTCTCTGCCAAGGACCATACGAGTGCAGCATGTATCGAGACGCCCCCCACCCGACCCGCCTGGAAGATTATCGCCCGCCGGAGTTTCTGATCGACCAGGTGGACCTGCACTTCGACCTGGACCTGGATCTCACGCGGGTTGCGGCTGAGCTGACGATCCGCCGCAACCCGGCGGCGACCCGCGGCGACGGCAGCCTGACCCTGCAGGGTGAGCAGTTGGCGCTGGATCAGGTGGCCATCGACGGGCATCTCCTGACTCCGGCGGAATATCGGGTGGACACCGAGTCCCTGACCGTGCTGCGGGTGCCGGATCGCTTCCGCCTGCTGACCCGGGTGCATATCCATCCGGCCCGGAATACCGCGCTGGAGGGACTTTACCAGTCCGGCGAGATGTTGTGTACCCAGTGCGAGGCGGAGGGCTTCCGGCGCATCACCTATTTTCTCGATCGGCCGGACGTGATGGCGCGCTATACCGTGACCATCGACGCGAACCGTGTTCGTTTTCCGGTGCTTCTGTCCAACGGGAATCCGCTCGAGGCGCGTGATCTCGAGGGCGGCCGGCATCGGGTCCGGTGGGAGGACCCGTTTCCGAAACCGAGTTATCTGTTTGCGCTCATCGCCGGTGAACTGGGCGTGGTCGAGGAGACCTTCACTACCGCGTCCGGCCGGTCGGTCGGTCTGCGCATTTATGTCGAGCCCCAGAATCTGGACAAGTGCGATCACGCCATGCGTTCGCTCAAGAAGGCGATGCGCTGGGACGAGGAGCGCTACGGCCGTGAGTATGACCTCGATCTGTTCATGATCGTGGCGGTCAGTCATTTCAACATGGGGGCCATGGAGAATAAAGGGCTCAATGTCTTCAATGACAAGTTTGTCCTGGCGCGCCCGGAGACCGCGACCGATCAGGATTTCCTGGGTGTCGAGGGGGTCATTGCCCACGAGTATTTCCATAACTGGACGGGAAATCGGATTACCTGCCGCGATTGGTTTCAATTGAGTCTCAAAGAGGGCTTCACCGTCTTCCGCGATCAGGAGTTTTCGGCCGATATGGGCTCGCGGGGAGTCACGCGCATCAGTGACGTCCGCACCCTGCGTGCGGCGCAGTTTGCCGAGGACGGGGGTCCGATGGCCCACCCGGTACGACCGACGTCCTATATCGAGATCAACAATTTCTACACCTCGACGGTGTATGAGAAGGGCGCCGAGGTCGTGCGGATGCAAGCGACGCTGCTTGGCCCCGAGGTCTTTCGGCGGGCGACTGATCTTTACTTCGAGCGGCATGACGGTCAGGCGGTGACCACGGATGACTTCGTGACCTGCATGGAAGACGCGAGCGGTCGGGATCTCACGCAATTCCGGCGGTGGTACGCGCAGGCGGGAACGCCCCAATTGCGGGTGAAAGGGGAGTATGCCGCGGCGGACGGCAGCTATACGCTGACCGTGCGTCAACACACCCCGGCCACACCGGGTCAACCTCAAAAGGGGCCGCTGCACCTGCCGCTCGCGGTCGGACTGCTGGGTCGCGACGGTGAGGCTTTGCCATTGCGTCTCGATGGCGAGGACGAAGCCGTCGCCACGCGCGGTACCCGGATACTGGAAGTCCGCGCCGCACTGGAGCGGTTCCGTTTCGTCGGACTCCAAGAACGCCCGGTCCCCTCCTTGTTGCGTGGTTTCTCCGCCCCGGTCAAGCTGCAGTGTGACTTCACCGACGACGACTTGCAGTTCCTCATGGCGCATGACACCGACGGTTTCGCCCGTTGGGATGCCGCCCAGAGCCTGATGCAGCGCATTCTGCTCGGCTTGGTGGCGAGCCCGCGTAAGTCGGTACCGACGGCCTTCTTTGCGGCATTTCGTGACACCTTGCTGGACGCCCGGGGCGAGCCGGCACTGCGTGCCGAAGTGTTGACTCTGCCTGGGGAGTCCTATCTGGCGGATCAGATGGCGGTCGTGGACGTCGACGGTATCCACCGGGCCGGCGAGTCGTTGCGCCGTCGCATCGGAGAAGAACTCGCTGCGGACCTGCTGTCTGTTTACACCGCCCAGGCGGAGTCCGGACCCTATGCCTTCACGCCGGCGGCCATCGGTCGGCGTGCTCTGAAAAATCTGACACTCTCCTATCTGATGGCGGCCGATGCGCCAAACGCCGTGACACTGTGCCGCGACCAATTCGCCGCCGCCCATAACATGACGGATGTGATGGCCGCGCTGCGGCTGCTGGTCGACCACGGCGGTGCCGCGGGAGAGGAGGCGCTGGCCGCTTTCTACGATCGCTGGTCCGCGCAGCCACTGGTCATCGACAAATGGTTCAGTATCCAGGCGACCAGCAGCCGCGCGGATGTTCTGGAGCGCGTGGTGGGGTTGATGACGCACGCTGATTTCTCGATGCGCAATCCCAACCGGGTGCGCAGTCTCATCGGCGCCTTCTGTACCGCCAATCCGGTGCGCTTCCACGCCGCTGATGGGGCAGGTTACCGTTTTCTCGCTGACCGTATCCTCGAATTGGATCCGCTGAATCCGCAGATCGCCTCGCGACTGCTGAAATCGATGAGTCGCTGGCGGCGCTATGACCCGGCTCGTCAGGCCCTGATGCGCGCCGAGATCGCGCGTATCCTCGCGGTCGATGCGCTGTCGAAAGATGTCTATGAGGTGGCGGCAAAGACCTTGGAAGACTAGCGAGCGGGTGAGGATGCGGTCTTATAGTATTCGGATGTGATAACCGGACGTAGGGGCGGGTTTCAAACCCGCCCCTAGACCAAGGGTCCGTCTGGATATCAGGTACGAAGGCTATAGCAACGCGTCAAGAACAAGCCACGCTCAATCGTTGTCGTAATCGTAAGTGAAAAGCTGTTTGGAGGCAGGCATGACAGCGACGGCACGCTATGAAACAGATTTCCACGCGTGGGCGCTGCACAGCGCCCGGCTGCTGCGTGAAGGCAAGCTGACTCAACTGGATGCCGAGCACATTGCCGAGGAATTGGAAGGCATGAGTGCGAGTGAACGTCGCGAGTTGCTGAACCGCTTGCAAGTGTTGCTCTTGCACCTGCTCAAGCACCAGTATCAGCCTGAGCGCCGCAGCAAGAGCTGGCGATTGACCATCAATCACCAACGCACGGCCATCGAGCGTTTGTTGGAACAGTCGCCGAGTTTGAAGACCTTACTCAATGCTGATTCGCTCGTCAAGGTCTATGGTAAAGCGGTGCGCGATACGGTGATTGAAACGGATCTGGAGCAGCATCTTTTTCCGGTGCTATGTCCCTATCGCCTTGAGCAAATCCTGGATGAGGAGTGGTTGCCGGAGTCTTGATCGCGGGGCCTGCACCCTCAATGCGGAAATTGCTCATGGAGAATTGGTCGCGCTGTTTCGAATCCTTGCGCGAGGGCATGTTCGCCTCAGCGGTAAAAGTCACCATTCCCGTGCATCCGATTGCACGACTTGTCCCGCACATCGGCGCAGGCCCTCGTCCCCATGAAACATCTCCCCGCCTATCTTGCCGCCCTGGCGGTGGTCTGTGTCTGGTCCGGGTGGATCACCATCTCCCGTTACGGGGTGCAGACTGAGCTGCAACCCGCCGACATCACCCTGC
This sequence comes from Lamprocystis purpurea DSM 4197, assembly GCF_000379525.1. Taxonomy (GTDB): domain Bacteria; phylum Pseudomonadota; class Gammaproteobacteria; order Chromatiales; family Chromatiaceae; genus Thiodictyon; species Thiodictyon purpureum. The sequence continues at coordinate 89,487 of NZ_KB902509.1, forward strand.
TGCGCTATGTGACGGCGCTGATCGGGGTCTTGCCGCTGGTTTTGCGGCACGCGTGGCGGCGGTTTTCGATTGGTCAGTATCTGGTCGTCGGACTGGGCGTCGGGTTCCCCTACACACTGTTTTCTTTCTATGGACTCAAGGTCATCGGCGCGGCCCATGCCGGGGTTCTGGTCAACGGGCTGCTCCCGGTTTTCGGCGCGCTGGTGGCATGGCTCCTCTTTCACCAGACGCTCTCGCCGATCCGCTATCTGGCGATCGGCATCATCTTTGCCGCCAATCTGATGATGGCCGGCGGCGCTACCTTTTCCGCCGCGCATGCGCTCGGAATTCTGTATCTGCTGGCGGCGGCGCTATTCTATACGGGGCATATGACCGGTATACGACAATGGGGCTTCGGCTGGCGGGACGTGCTGGTCACGGTGCCGGTGGTCAATGTCCTGCTGTTTTTGCCGCTAATGGCCTTGTTTCCCACGGCGCTGACCCAGGCAGCGCCGGCGGATATCGCCATCCAGGCGCTGTACCAGGGAGTGATCGTCAATATCTTCGCGTTGATGTGTGTAGCCTACGCCATCAACCATCTCGGTACGATAACCGTCTCATTGTTTATGTCCTTTGTGCCGGTGACTACCGCCATACTCGCCTGGGTACTGCTCGGCGAGGTCCTGAGCATCAATCAAATTGCCGGTATCGTCGGCTGTTCACTGGGGCTGATGCTGTACGCGCGGGGGCGCTGGTGGTGATTGCTGGGGCGACGGTGGAAGATTACGCTGACCAAATGATTCTCGCTGACGGAGATTTTGTCGCTTCCTGCTTCCAGACCTGACTCCATCCCTTCCTTATCTTGCTCGCTAGACGGGCTTCCGGGCCAGGACCAGCCAGCCGGCGACCGGCTCGCCGCCCTCGCGGCGCGGTGACTTCTGCTCGATCTTGATGAGCGACAGACCCGCCGCCCCGAGTGCGGTCATTACATATCCCTCGGAATGGGCATAGCGTCCGTGATGGCACAACTGGTAATCGGTCGTCGCGTTCTCTGCGAGCGCCTCGAGCGTGAAGCACAGGTGACCCGCGGGGCGCAGTGTGCGGGCCGCGGCGCGCAACGCATCGTCGATTGCGCCGAAATAGATCAGGGCATCCGTGGATACGACCAGATCATAGCAATTCGGGTGCTCCTCCATAAAGGCGGTCAGTTCGGCCTGGTGTAGCGCGTCGTAGAGACTGCGCCGACGGGCCTGGCCCAGCATCCCGGAGGAGAGATCCACGCCCTCCAGCGTGGCCGCGTAGGGCCGCAGGAGGGCCGCGCACAGACCGGTCCCGCAGCCGGCGTCGAGCACCGCCAGGTCTGCGGCCGCGGCGCCGATGCAGGCGGCGACCATCTCGCCCGCCTGGGTCGGGGCAGCGTATTCGAGCGACGCCAAGCGCGAATCGAAGCTCTTGGAAAAGGTGTCGAAGACGGTTTGCACATAGGCATCGGATGCGCGCACCGGGACCCCGACACCGGTGCAGGCTGCCAGGAGGTGCGCCGGCTCGGGGTTGTCGGGTTCGATCGCGAGCCAGTCGCGGAAGACCCCGGCAGCCTTGTCGAGAAGCCCGAGCCGGATATAGGCCAGGCTCTGGATCCCGCGTGAACGGGCGTCCTGCGGCCGGCGCTTGAGCACCTTATCGCTGTGCTCCAGGGCTTCCTCGCTCCGCCCGGTCTGGGCATAGACGCTGGAGAGCGTGATGCAGGCGTCGGTGAAGTCCGGTGCGATCTGGATGGCCCGCAGCAGGCATCGCTCGGCCTGCGCATAGAGGCCGAGCGCCTTCAACAGCACCGCGTAATTATGGAGCGTGTCGGGCCTGTCCCGATCCAGCGCGAGCGCGGCGCGATACTCGCGGTCCGCATCCGCGAAGCGCTCGTTTTCGAGCATCAGGTTACCGAGATTGTTGTGAAAGACCGCATGGTTGGGGACCAACTCGACGGAACGGCTCATGAGTCGCAGCGCCTCGTCGGTGCGTCCCTGGGCATGGGCGACCATCCCCAGAAAATGGAGCGCGTCCGGATGCTCGGGCACCAATTCGAGGACGCGCCCGTAGATCGTGGCGGCAGGCCCGAGTTCGCCGGCCTCATGCAGCGCGCTGGCCAGCCCCAGCGCTTCGCCCACGCTCAGTTCTTGGATCGGTTCTATTGTCGGCTGAGCCGCGGTCGGTTCCATCGGAGCCAGGCCTCGAGTTTGTGTTTGCACCATAGGGTATCGGCGAGCGGCGGATAAAGGTCAGCCACGGACCCGCCGAAACTAAGATCAGGGACTCACGGGACATCGATCATCGTTCCGGTCGGAACCGAGCTAACGTCCGAAGCGTCCTTGGAACAGGTGCCCAATGCCCAAGGCGGAATGGATCCAACGCGCTAAAAAAAGTGCCCTGCATGTTTTGCGCCGCCCAAAAACTCGACGCACCGGAATACACACTCATGCAGATAAACACATTGGCGACATTACCCGCCACCCCGGCTACATTTAAGGGATTGTTGCCACCATGCCCGTGCATCAGATATGTCCAAAGCACCTGCCCGGCCGCGTTGATTTCGCACGCACAAATGGGAACGCAGCCCCCGGCGGCAAGTCGAGTAAATAGAGGAACCGTCGGGGGAGTGTAGATTATCCCGGTTTGAAACATGAAGTATTCCACGCCGTTTTGAATACTCTCTGGCGCGATCGATGGATAAACGGCGGGATAGCCTGGCAGATTGATCGGGACCGGCCCGCCTCTTGGAGTCACGGCACCAGCAACATTCAGAATTCTTCCGAAAGCATTTGCCATCGCACGATAACCTCTCTTTTCCTGAAAAAAGGGTCGGTCAGGAGGGGTCACCAGGAGAGGGGTCCAGTAAAGAGGAAAGGAGTCAGAGCCTATTGTCTGCTCTTTTCCATACTTTTTCTAAACCTCTTCACCCCCGACACGCCGAGCAAAGATTCAAGACCCTGAAGTCTCGCCGAAGCAGCATCCGCCCGGCACCGGTTACCTACCGCCAATAAGATAACGCCCTTGAGTCTAGACGATGCCCGCATGTTTGCAAGGTAGGCTCCGAAACGAATGGCGCCAATTTATTCTAACAGACTGAAAATAATAGGGGCGAACCCGTACGAATGGTAGGCTGAAGGTTGCGACACCCAACCCATCACCCCTGCGAGCCAGCCCCCATGCATCCTAACCAGCGCGCCGCGACGCAGCAATGTGTCCTCGATGAGGCCGGTCGGATCGACACCGGCGGATTCTTCAATTTGTTGACCGGCCCGCATCATCAGATATCGATAAACCAATTTGTGATCAAGAGTTGCGCAGTGCCTTCACCAGCGCACGTGTGAGGGGCAGTTCTCGCATCGCCGAGCGATGAGCCTTTCGGCGGACTGGACCGCCTTGCGCTCCGAGCAGTCGATGGCCCGCTCATTCCAAGCTTCCGCGATGCCCGCCCGGTCCGCGCCGGCACGCATGGCAGCGAATGCGTAGGTGCGCTTCAACCGTCGAAATCGTAGGTGAACCCCGAGTCCGCTACCCCGATCGCAATCCGCAAAATCGCCTTTCCCTCCATGGTCCGATTCAGGATCTCCCGGCTGATTGCCGGCAGCACCGTATTGGTGAGAATGGCATCCACCACCCGCGCCCCGCTTTCCACCTCGGCGCAGCGCTTGGCAATCAGATCCACCGCCGCCTCATTATAGCTCAGCACGGCGCGATGATTGTCGGCGATCCGTCGCACGATGCGGTCGAGCTGGAGCCGGATGATAGTCCCCAGCATCTCATCACTCAGCGGGTAATAGGGAATGGTGACGATGCGGCCCAGGAGCGCCGGGGGGAAGGTCTTGAGCAGCGGGGTGCGCAGGGCTTGGGCCAGCCCTTCGACATCGGGCATCAGGTCCGGGTCCTTGCACATGCTCATGATCAAATCCGTGCCGGCGTTGCTGGTGAGCAGGATGACGGTGTTGTGGAAGTCGATATAACGGCCCTCGGCGTCTTCCATCCAGCCCTTGTCGAAGACCTGGAAGAAGATCTCATGCACGTCGGGGTGGGCCTTCTCCACCTCGTCCAGCAGGACCACGCTATAGGGTTTGCGGCGGACGGCCTCGGTGAGGATGCCGCCTTCGCCATAGCCGACATAGCCGGGGGGTGCGCCCTTGAGGGTGGAGACCGAATGCGCCTCCTGGAACTCGCTCATATTGATGGTAATGATGTTCTGCTCGCCGCCATAGAGTGCCTCGGCGAGTGCGAGTCCGGTCTCGGTCTTGCCGACGCCGGAGGGGCCGGCGAGCATGAAAACGCCGATCGGCTTGTTGGGGTTGTCGAGCCGGGCGCGGGAGGTCTGGATGCGCGCGGCAATCATGTCCAGTGCGTGGCGTTGGCCGATGACCCGCTTGTTGAGTGTCTCGGCGAGGTTTAGCACGGCTTTCACCTCGTCCTTGACCATGCGGCCCACCGGGATGCCGGTCCAGTCGGCGACCACCGAGGCGACCGCCTGGGCGTCGACGCTGGGCAGGATCAGGGGGCGCTCGCCTTGCAGCGCGGCAAGTTCAGCCTGGAGTGCGGCCATCTTCTCCAGTGCGGCGGCGCGCTCGGCCTCGGTGAGCGGCGGCCCGGCCTCCGGGGCGGCGCCGGTCGCCGAACCGGCGGCTTGTTCAAGGGCGCTGCCGGTGCCTTCGACCGGGGCCGTGGTGCCCCGCAATTGGGCACGCAGTTCCAGGATTTGGTTGACCAGGGCCTGCTCCGACTCCCAGCGTGCCTTGAGCCCGGCCAGACGCTCTTGTTCGACGGCGAGCTTCTCGTTTGCTGCCTGGGCACGCTCGGCGGTGGCGACACCGACGGCCGCCTCGCGGCCGATGATGTCCAGTTCCGTGGTCAGTCCTTCGATCCGGCGTCGGCAGTCTTCCACTTCGGGGGGCTCGGACGACTGGCTGATGGCGACCCTGGCGCAGGCGGTATCGAGCAGGCTGACCGCCTTGTCCGGGAGTTGGCGCGCCGGGATGTAGCGGTGTGAGAGTCGCACCGCCGACTCCAGACCTTCGTCCAGAAGCTGGACCTGGTGGTGTTTCTCAAGCGTCGAGGCGATGCCCCGGACCATGAGGATCGCTTTCTCCTCACTCGGCTCGTCGACCTGGACGACCTGGAAGCGGCGGGTGAGGGCCGGGTCCTTCTCGATATATTTCTTGTACTCGGCCCAGGTCGTGGCGGCGACGGTGCGCAGCGTTCCGCGGGCGAGCGCGGGTTTAAGCAGATTGGCGGCGTCGCCGGTGCCGGCGCTGCCGCCGGCGCCGATCAGGGTATGGGCCTCGTCAATGAAGAGGATGATCGGCTTGGGCGACGCCTGAACCTCCTCGATCACCTGGCGCAGCCGGTTCTCGAACTCGCCCTTCATGCCGGCGCCGGCCTGGAGCAGGCCGACGTCCAATGTCCGCAGCGACACCTCTTTGAGCGGTGGTGGCACGTCCCCGGCGGCGATGCGCAGGGCAAAGCCTTCGACCACCGCGGTCTTGCCGACGCCGGCCTCGCCGGTGAGGATGGGGTTGTTTTGGCGGCGGCGCATCAGGATGTCGATGAGCTGGCGGATCTCCTCGTCTCGTCCCACGATGGGGTCCAACTCTCCTTTGCGGGCGCGCTCGGTGAGATCCACCGAGAACTGCTTGAGTGCCTGCTGTTTGCCCATCTGGGCCGGGGCCATGGCGTCGCTCGCCTCACCCGGAGCGGCACCGCCGCCCAGGTGAAAGCCGTCGCTTGCGGCCATGCGCTCCTCCGGAGAGCCCGCGCAGATCTCGGCAAAGCTGTCGGTGAGTGCGTCCGCTTGCACCTTTTCGAATTGACGGGAGATGCCGACCAAACTGCTGCGCAGCCCTTTGGTCTTGAGGATGCCCACCATCAGGTGTCCGGTACGCACCTGTGACTCGTTGAAGAGCAGGGTGGCGTAGGTCCAGGCGCGCTCGGCGGCTTCTTCCACGTCGGAGGACAGATCCGAGATGGAGCGGGAGCCCCGCGGCAGACGGTCGAGCGACTCGGTGAAGTCACGCGCCAGGCCTGCCGGGTCGAGTTGGAAGCGGCGGATGATCCGGTGCAGGTCCGAGTCCTGGCCTTGCAGAATCTGATTGAACCAGTGCACCAGTTCCACATAGGGGTTGCCGCGCATCTTGCAGAAGACCGTGGCGCTTTCGATCGCCTTATAGGCGAGCGGGTTGAGCTTTCCGAACAATGCCGCGCGGTTGATCTCGGACATGGGCTGGCTCCTGGAGCGTTGGGCTTAAACAGCGGTCATCGGTCCTCAGCGACCCTCGGTCCGCGTAGCGGACCCTACGGGCGCTGGGCATGCGGATCGAGCTTGAGATCGTCCCCGTCGCGGCCGAGTGCGCCGCTGCTGAGCCAGGTGGTCCAGCCCAGGCGGCTGCCGACACCGAGTCCCAATCGCGGGATGTCGGATTGCGCCAGGACCGGGTTGAGATCCCATTCGAGCGCGTCGCCCGCATAGTTGCGGACCACGGCCTTGACGCGTGCCAGGGCCGTGCCGCCGGGCAGCAGGTCCAGATACGCGGGGAGCCGCAACGGCCCGACACGGACACGAAACTTGGATTGATGGTCCCAGACCCGCCCGCCCAGTGTCGTGGTCTGGCCCAACGCGGCATTGTCCGGCGTCTCTCCCAAGCGCAGCCGGCAGTTGTCGGGCAGCGTCAGCCAATGGCCGATCCACTCATCGATGCGCACCGGTAGACCCAGGAGGACGCCCAGGATGGACTGAAGCCCTTGGGCATGGCGCGTCTGGCAGGAGAGATGACCGGCGAAATGGCGCTTGGCCAGATCCGGCATGGCGTCGCGGTCGCGACAGGCGGGCAGGCCGGTCCCGCTCAGGGTCCCCAGATAGAAACCGAAGCGATCTTCGTGCGGACGGTCGAAACTGACCGCCGGCTGGGCCTGGGCCCAGGCCCGGTAGAGCAGGGTGAGCATCCGGTGATTGAATGTGTCGAGGAACCGCGCTAGGGTCGGATCGGCGGCGTGGCGTTGCCGCTCGCGCACATACTCGGTGAGGTGCAGGGGCAGCGGGCCGTTGGGTCCGAGCAGACCCATGAAATAGACCAGCAGGCGCGGCGGCAGCCCGGCCGCGGATTGGTGCAGGGCGGCCAGTTCGGCTGGGGCAAAGCGCAGTGACGGCTGTTGTCCGAGGCGCACGGGGTCATCGGCGGCGCGCGGCGAGGCGCCGATCCGCGGACGATCCGGCTGGAGGCTGTCGAGCCGCCGCAAGGTGTGACAGAACCCGTGATTCCATGGCGCTTGGGCCAGGCCGGCCAGCAGTTCGGCGCGTTGACGCGCGTGCTCCCGTGCCGCCGGGTCGGGCGCGGTGACCGGTGCGGACGCTGTTTCAGTTGCCCGTTCGGTCGGCGGACCGCGGTCCGGTTCGCTCACAGAAGTGGACGGCGGCCGATGGTCGCTGGCCATCGCATCAACTCCCCGCGGTCGGAACGCAGGACGGTCTCGGTGAAGCCGTTGATGGTGCAGTAGCGGGCAAAGAAGCGCTCCAGCACCGCCCCGAGCAGGAAGGCGCCGGTGCCTTCAAAGGCGGCTTCATCGCAATCCAGGGTGATCTCCAGCCCACGCGCATAGGTCACCGGGCGCACGCCCGGCAGGCGCCGGACGATGCCCTGGGATGAGACCCGGCGGATACCCTCCACCTGCTTGCGTCCTTCGGCGCTGGCAATCGCGCCGTACAGCGACAACAGTTCGCGTAGGGCCGCCGCGCCCGTGCCGCCGTCCGAGTCGGCGATCGACAGATAATTCAGCGACAAGTGATCGATCAGCCGCCAGGCGGTGTCCGCGTGGGCGTGGGATGGCCGGGGCTGGGTGGGTCCGGCGCGGACGCGCACCGCCCGCACCGGTGCACCGGATTCCATGTTGAAGTCGGTCTTGGCCGAGCCGATCGGCAGGTACAGCGGCAAGTCCCGATTGGTACAGAGCCCGGTCAACGCGAGCTGCCGCAACTCGGGGGACCAGGGGGCGTCCGCCGCATCCGTGAGGTTCACGAATAACTCGCTGCCCACATAGCTGGAGCGAGGTCGTTGGTGTTGCGGGGTGGAGGATTGGCGACGCGGGACGCGCTGCACACTGTAGTAGGCCGGTCGTTCGTCCCCCGGACCCGGTGCGGCTGGAGCATAAAACGGCCGAAATTCCCGTGCGACGGTCGTACTCGATCCCAATCCGGTGACACTGTCCACCCGATAGACCTCGAAATCCGTCGGCCGGGTGCGGTCCGGAACGACGTGGTAGTCGGGGCCCTGGTCGTTGATATGGATCCGATCGAAACGCTTGGGAAAGAGGTTGATCGCCGGGGTGCAGTGGAGTGCGAAATTGGTGGCGTCCAACACACCATCCAGAGTCGGGGAGCGCTGGCTCAGAAGCAGGATCAGGTCGATTTCCGGAGCGTTGAGGCGCGCCACGGCGGGTCCCAAGTCGTCGATGGCGATGCTCAAAAAGCGCTGTGGAAAAGCGAAATATTCGTGGAGGTGGCGATACCCTTGGAATGACGCCGGGGCACTGGGTAACAGTGCCTCGTGCTCAGCGAACCCCAGCGGGCTCAGCACGCTGGCCGGGAGGGTCTCGATCCAGGGCACCGGTCGGGCGGTCGGCTGCACCAGCACCCCGACCGTGTCGCCCAAAAGCTGAGCGTAGAGTTCGAAAGGTAAGCGGTCCGCCCCCTGCAGGAACAACACCAGTCTGAACCGCTCCGGTCGGCCGGGGGCCAACTGGGAGAAGGTCAGATTTCCGGTGGTGCGCAGGCGCAGCCGGATGCCGGCCTTGCTGCGCTTGAGCACGGCGAGGTCGGCGCGGGCGACGGGTCCGGTGTGGCTGAAATACTCGGCCGCGGTGATCTCCATCGGCCAGAGCCGCACCGCGTGGGCGGTCCGGTACTCGCACGGCGTCTGCTCACCTTTGCCGAGGTTGCCGCGCAGCACCGTGTCGCGCGGGACGTCGAACCCCTCGGCAAGTGACCCTTCGTCCAGGTCGGGTTGCAGCTCGACCACGGTCATCGACGGAGTCGGGGCCAGATAATGCGGATAGATGACTTCCAGCAGATGCTGGGTGAAGGTGGGAAACTCGGCATCGATCTTGAGTTGGACCCGTGCCGCGAGGAAGGCGAAACCTTCCAGCAGCCGCTCGACATAGGGGTCGGCGCACTCGAAGCTTTCGAGCCCGAGCCGCCCGGCGATCTTGGGGAATTCACGGGCGAACTCGCCGCCCATCTCGCGCATGAAGCGCAGTTCGCGGTTGTAGAATTCGAGCAGACGTGGGTCCATGGTGCCCGCCTCAGCCGCCGTCGCTGATGACCCGAATGTCACCGATGTCGAGGTCGATCTCGGTCTTGAGATAGAGCCGCAGCGGTACCGGCTGCGCCCACAGATCGCCCTCGATGAGGAAGGTCATGGCGTTATGGCTCATCTGCTGCTCGTTGACCTCCAGGCGGACTTTGAGCGTATGGCGCAGGATGCGCGGTTCGAAGTCGATGATCGCCTGGCGCAGGGTCCGTTCGAGTGCGCCGGCGTCGGTCCCCGACAGGGTCATGCCCGACAGGTCCGGCATGCCGAAGTTGAGAACCGAGTTGCTGACCTGGGGGTAGGCGTCGAGCGTCTGCCCAGCCGCCAGATTCGTGGTGTTGAGCAGCCACCCCAGATCGCGCAACACCGCCTCGCGCAGTCGGGTCTGCCCGAAGACGCGCTGCTCTCGCGACTCCTGTGTCTTTTCGGGCTCGAGGTCAGTGAGCCGGTCGAGCAGCGAGGGTTGCAGCCGTTCTTTGTGCGACAGCTCAGCCAAGGGTGCTGTCTGCGTCCGCGACGCCGTCGGCATCCGCCGCGCCGGATGTCAAGACGATGGTGCGCACATCCAGCAGCGGATACTCCCCACCGTCGGTATAGAACATGCGTTGTCCCTGACCGAAATAGGTCTCGCCGGGTTGTTCCAGCCAGGCGGTCTTGCGGCCCAGGCGCAGCTCCGGGTCCGGCGAGGCCTCCGAGCCGGGGTAGCGCGTCGGGATCAGACCCACGGATTCGCCGCCGTTGGCCCAGGTAAAGTAGGCCGGGGTCCAGACCAGATCGCGCAGGTCTTCCGGTTTTTCGACACGGATCGTGTGGATCCGTTGGAAAGGAATCCAGTAATAGCGTCCGTTGACGATGGCCTCCAGCACCGGTCCCAGACGGGCGTCGCCGTCCATGATCCACTCGAAGGGTACGCCGTCGATCGCTCCCGGTGTGCCCGGTGCGTCCGCCAGGGCACGTTCACGCACCTCTCTTGCCTGTTCGCCGGCGCCCTGCGCGTCCAGGCGCTGGGCTTCGATGAGGAGCGCGAACCAGGGATCCGGTTGGCCGAAGACCAGGGGTGAGCGCCGTCCGGCGAAAATTTCGCCGCGCAGCACCTCACAGTGCAGGGCTTCACGGTAGGTCTGGACCATGGCCAGGTTCGCGGCATCCAGTTCGCCGGCGACATTGAGCTGATTCAGCGCCCGCTCCCACTGTCCCGTGAGCGCCAGGAGTTGGAAGAGGAAGACGCGATAGCGCGCGTTTGCAGGTTCTTTGCGCACCTGCTCCTGAAGCTGACGCAAGGACGCGTCCGGGTCGCCCTCGCGCCACCGGTCTTCGGCTAGCATACTGTTCTCTCCAGGCAGGTGCGGGGGCCAACCCATGACCCTGCGCGTTCGCGGAACCCCGCGAACGGCGGCACGGATCGGTACACTGGGGCAGGCCGTGCCCCGCGGCTACTTCTTGAGGTTCTTCGCGATGTCCCAGCCGTACTTGATCGCGGCTTCCGCGGTGCCGTCCTGCTTCTGCGGTGTGTAGTCCACATCGACTTCGGCGAAGTTGAGGCTGATGTTCTCGGTCAGCAGATCCTGACCACCCGAGCCGCCCGTGCTGTAGGAGGTCACGATCACCTCGGTCATCTTGATCAACAGGTACTCCACGGGGCTGTCGCCGCCGGCCTTGCGTACGGTCAGCAGGCCCTCTTTGAACTGTTTCCCGCTTGAACAGTACATCATCAGAACCGGTGATGACTTGTCGATATATTTGGTGATCGACAGGTCCTGAATCGAGACCTTGCCGGCACCACCACCGCCGCCAACGTGCATCGAGCCGGACTGGCTCATGCCCCAGGACCAGGCAAGAACATCGATTTCTTCCGAGTGCTTGGAGTCTTGGGACTCGCCCTTGACGCCTTCGAGCTTGAGAAACATGTCGACAGCCATCTGTTCGCTCCTCTATCAGTTGCTTGATCGAACCGCGCACCCGCATGTCGCGGGTCCACCAACCGCCGAGCCGTCATCGCATCGTCCGAGCCGATGACGGTATTTTGCCTAACCGCCCTTCGCCGACGGCAGCTTGGAGACCAACCGCAGCGAAACGGTCAGGCCTTCGAGCTGGTAGTGCGGGCGCAGGAAGAACTTGGACGTGTAGTAACCTGGGTTTCCTTCCACTTCTTCGACCACGACCTCGGCCGCTGCCAGCGGACATTTGGCCTTGGTGTTTTCGCTCGAATGTGCCGGATCGCCATCCACATATTTGAGGATCCAGCTGTTGAGCCACCGCTGCATGTCCTCGCGTTCCTTGAAGGACCCGACCTTGTCCCGCACGATGCACTTGAGATAGTGCGCAAAACGGCAGGTCGCGAACAGATAGGGAAGACGGGCCGCGAGGTTGGCATTGGCGGTGGCGTCCGGGTCGTCGTACTCGAAGGGCTTCTGCAGGGACTGCGCGCCGATGAAGGCGGCGAAGTCGGTGTTTTTCTTGTGCACGAGCGGCATGAAACCGTTCTTCGCCAGTTCGGCCTCGCGTCGATCGCTGATGGCGATCTCGGTCGGGCATTTCATATCGACACCGCCGTCATCCGTGGGGAACGTATGGCTGGGCAGCCCTTCCACCGCACCGCCGGACTCGATGCCGCGGATGCGCGAGCACCAACCGTATAGCTTGAAGGAGCGGTTGATGTTGACCGCCATGGCGTAGGCCGAATTTGCCCAAGTATACTTGCCGTGCTGTGCCCCCGCGGTGTCTTCCTCAAAGTCGAATTCATCCACCGGATTGGTCTTGGCCCCGTAGGGCAGGCGGGACAAAAAGCGCGGCATGGTCAAACCGATGTAGCGCGCATCGTCGGATTCGCGCAACGAGCGCCAGGCCGCGTAGTCCGGCGTCTGGAAGATCTTGGTCAGGTCGCGCGGATTGGCCAACTCCTGCCAACTGTCCATTTGCATGACAGTGGGCGAAGCGGCGGAGATGAAGGGGGCATGGATCGCCGCGGAGACCTTGGCGAGTTCCCCGAGCAGTTCCACATCGGGCGGGCTTTGGTCGAAATAGTAGTCGCCGACCAGACAGCCGAAGGGCTCGCCGCCGAACTGGCCATATTCCTCTTCATAGAGCTTCTTGAAGAGCGGGCTTTGATCCCAGGCGGTGCCTTTGAATTTCTTCAGGGTCTTGTGCACCTCCTGCTTGGAGATGTTCATGACCCGAATCTTCAACATCTCGTCCGTTTCGGTGTTATTGATGAGATAGTGCAGGCCGCGCCAGCTTCCCTCGAGTCGCTGGAAATCGGCATGGTGCAGAATCAGGTTGACCTGCTCGGTGAGCTTCTGGTCGATCGCCGCAATCATCGATTCAATGGTGCGAACCGCATCGTCTGAAATGAGCGTGGTCTGAGCCAGCGCCTGGGAGGCGAGGGTGGCGACCGCGCCTTCGACGGCTTCGCGGGCGCGGTCGGTGCGGGGTTTGAATTCCTGATTGAGCAGCGAGGCGAAGCTGTCGACCTCGATGGTGCCGGTCTGGCCTTGCGCGCCGCCCGCGGTTTGGGTGTCGGTCTCAGCCATCGGGTCAACCCTCCGCCGTCGGCGGTGCGGATGCTGCGTCGCCGGCATCGGTCGGTTTGGGTGCGGCCGCCAGGGCCTGCAGCAAGGTCGGATCTTTCAGCACCTTGGCGATCAGTTCTTCGGCGCCGCTCTTGCCGTCCATATAGGTCAGCAGATTGGATAACTGACCGCGTGCCTGGAGGAGTTTGTTCAGTGAATCGACCTTGCGCGCCACCGCTGCCGGGGCGAAGTCCTCCATCGATTCGAAGGTCAGCTCCACGTTGAGATTGCCCTCGCCGGTCAGGGTATTTGGTACCTGGAAGGCGACGCGCGGCTTCATCGACTTGAGTCGCTCATCGAAGTTGTCGACATCGATCTCGAGCATCTTGCGATCCGCAACCGGCGGCAGGGCCTCCGCGGGTTTGCCTGACAGGTCAGCCAGGACGCCCATCACAAAGGGGAGTTGGACCTTCTTCTCGGCTCCGTAGAGTTCGACATCGTACTCGATCTGCACCCGCGGAGCGCGATTGCGGGCGATGAACTTTTGACTGCTCTCTTTCGCCACTGGGCTTCTCCTCTAAAGGTCGTCTAAAGGGGCGTGGTCACCGCGCGGGCAACCCGGTTTGTCGCGCTGGTTATGGCTTATCGGCGATCCCGCATACCTTCTCGATCTGCGGCAGAGCATCGGGAGCGAGATCACGTAAAATGTCCACGAAATTCCCGGTCGCCAGTCGCCGCGCCCGCTTGAGCAACAACGGCACCGGACTCGACGGCTCGCAACGTGAATAGTAGTCGCAAATGAGGTCGAGTGTGCGCACGACATCGTCGCGGTTGCCGATCTGCCCCGGGGCGCGCGCTGCCGGTGCCGCTGTGCCTGAGGCGGTCGGATCCTCGGGATTGATCGGCGCCGGTGCCGCCGCCTCCGCGTCCGGCTGGCGAGGTGCCAAATGGGTTTGAAGAACGGCATGGATCTGCGTCAGCAGACCGGCGAGCGGCGTTAGATCGGGAGTTTGCGAGGCGTCGACCTGTGCGGCCAGATCCTGGTTCAAAGCGCGCAACGTCGCACGGGCGGCGTCGGCGGCCGCGGTCACCGCGGCCAATTCGGCGAGGTCACATTCCTGAAAAGCGCCGTCGATCGCGGTCCGGTCCAGCGGTTTGGTATTGGGACGGGCCTTGACGCGACCCTCCGCTACCTCAATGTCCCGCCAGGCGATCGGGCCGAATACGCGTGAGCGAATCAGGGGCGCAGCGCGTAGCTGGGACAGCAGGGTGTCCGGGTGGGCGAGATCCGCCACCACGTTCATCCGTTCCATCGGGTCATTATTGTCGCCGGCATCCAGTGCAGGGTAGAGATCCGCCCAGAAGCGGTCGACCAGTCCCCGCATGAGTTCAAGCCCGGCGTTCAGCCCCGGCAACCCGTCCTTCTCAAGCAAGCCGCGGGTGATCAGTACGGCAACCCGCAGGTTCTTTGAGCGCAGCATCAGGGCCTTACCCAAGGCCAGGACCTGCCGCCAGTCCGGCTCGCCGGCCGGCACCAGGGTGCCGCCCATCTGCTGCTCGGGAGTCCCGGTCGCCGCCTCGGTGAGGGCGCGAAAATCCGGATCGTATTCCAGGTCTTCCCCCGCGGGTTGGGCCGCGGAGACCGCTCCAAGCAACGACTCGATGTCAATAGTGCTCATGTTCGGTATAGATGACCCCATTACCGGTGCGGTAGTCGTAACATGACGCACCTGCCGTGTGTAATGCCGCTAAAGTGTAGCCGCAGTGACGCGGTTGTGCGTCCCCTGATGGCTGAACTGATGCGCCGACTGTGACGTGTCGCTCATAGGGGTCAGGTATAGCATTCGGACGTGATAACCGGACGTAGGAGCGGGTTTCAAACCCGCCCCTACACCAAGGGTTTGTCTGGATATAGCCTTCGGACGTGATAACCGGACGTAGGGGCGGGTTTCAAACCCGCCCCTACACGAAGGTCTGTCTGGATATCAGGTGCGAACGCTACATCAGGTACTAAGGCTATACAGTGCCATCGACTGGGATAGTACGCTCCGATCCGGTGACGTTCAATCGCTCGGACGCGTAGGAAACCGCCTTGCCGACCTGTAGGAAGCGGCTTACCATCGCCGTCATGGTGTCCCGTGGCGTGCCGATCCTTGTCCTCGATAAGGCGATTTCCGTCAATCGCCTGAGGCCGCGCTGGGTCGTCCGCCGCGCTGATGCCGGGGTGGCCGGGGTTATGATCAATGCCCCCCAGGAACCAGACATCGCACCAGGCTCCCGTGACCAACAAGCAACAACTTGCCCGTGACCGCCTGGCCGGAGTGCTCGGACGCCAGGCGGCGGTCAGGGCCGCGGACCTGGCGCAGGCGCTGGGTGTCAGCGTGCCCACGCTGCACCGGCTGCTGCAAGAACGCGCCGAGCCGATTCTGGTTGCGGGTAAGGCGCGCCGGACCCGTTATGCCCTGCGGCGCGCCGTGCGCGGGGACCCAGGTGAGTACCCGCTCTATGCCGTCGATAGGTCGGGACTTGCGGTGCGGGTGGCCCGTCTGACAGCGGTTGCCCCGGCGGGGTGTTGGATGTCACTGGACGGGACGGACTGGCCGTTGGTCGACGAGGCGCGCGCGGGTTGGTGGGAGGGGCTGCCCTACCCGTTGTACGACATGCGCCCGCAGGGCTACCTGGGCCGTCAATTGGCGCGCGCGGTGCATCGCGCGTTGGCCGTGCCCGACAACCCCAACCATTGGAGCGATGACGACATCCTGTTCGCACTGAGCCGCATCGGGTCGGAGATGAGCGGCAACCTGATACTGGGCGATGGCGCCTGCGAACGCTGGCAACAGGAGGGTCTGTTCGAGACCGAGCCCTTGTCCGAGCATGGGACGGCGGCCGCCTATGTGCAGTTGGCTGCGCAGGCCGTGGCCGCAGGGGTCCCGGGATCGAGCGCGGCCGGCGAGTTTCCCAAGTTTCCGGCCCGGCGCGAGCTGGCGGGCCGCCCGACGCCGCATGTCCTGGTCAAGTTCTCCGGCGCGGATGATTCGCCGGCGGTCCGGCGCTGGTCGGACCTGCTGGTATGCGAGCACTTGGCCTTGGAGTGCGCGCGTACCCTGCCGCAGGTCGAGAGCGCCTATAGCCGCATTCTGATCCAAGGCGGTCGGACCTTTCTCGAAGTGGAACGATTCGACCGGCACGGCCCCCGGGGGCGCAGCCCGCTGTGCAGTCTGGAGACACTCAATGCCGCACTGCTCGGGATGGGCACCCAGGACTGGGCCCGCCTGGCCGACGGCCTGGCGGCGGCGAACCTGCTGGGGCCGGAGGATGTCGAGCGCATCCACCATCTGTGGTGGTTCGGGCGGCTGATCGCCAATACCGATATGCATCTGGGCAATCTCAGCTTCCGGCCGTCGCGCGGGCGCCTGAATCCGGCGCCCGTTTATGACATGTTGCCGATGTGTTATGCCCCGCTGCCGGGCGGGGAACTCCCCGTGCCCGAGTGGACAGCGCCGCTGCCGTTGCCTGGCCATCGGGACCATTGGCTGGTCGCCTGCCGGGCGGCGGTGCGCTTTTGGGATCAGGTCGCCGCGGATATGCGCATCGGGGCCGCCGTGCGCGGCTTGGGGCTTGCGCATGGTCAAGGGTTGCGTGAGTTGGCGGAGCGGGTCTAGCCGATTTCAGTCACCTCCTGTCCGGCCTCGCCCGCCTTCCGCGGCGCACCTTCAGTCGGTGTTGACGCTGACCATCCAGGAGACGCCGAACCGATCGGCGACCATGCCGAAACAGGGGGACCAGAAGGTCTTGGCCAGGGGCATCTGAACCTGCCCGCCATCCGACAACGCGTTGAATATCCGCTCTGCTTCGGCCGCGTCGGTGAACGCGAGCGAGAGTGAAAAACCTTGGAAAGCGGCTGGCCCGGTGCAGGCGCCATCGGAGGCCATCAGCCTGGCGCTGCCGATGCGAAAGTTGGCGTGCATCACGTTCTTCTCGGTCCCGGGCGAGCACATCTCGGGTTCTGGGCTTTCCTCGTACCGCAGGAGCATCGTCACCTCGGCACCGAGCGTCTGGCCGTAGAACGCGAGCGCCTCCTCGCAACGGCCCTCGAAGAACAAATAGGGTTCGACGTTCATACTGATTTCCTCCGTCCGGATCGTTGGTGGTCTACTGCTGAATCATGCACGCGGTCTCGACGCACGGCAACTGTGTGGGCGTGTGGGAGCGGCCTCCGGCCGCGATGCGGTGCCGCGGCGAACCGCGATGTTCAGTATCCCGCGAAGCCTCATCGCGGCCGGAGGCCGCTCCCACGGTGCGGGCACAGGGGAACCGGGGGCTAAAGTCGGTTCTCCATGATCAGAAACCAGGGGCGTCGAGGCACCGGCTGTAAGCGGCCTTGGCCGTCCAGTTCGAGGGTCGTCCTGGATACTGAATTGCGGACGTTGCCGCCGATGACGTCCAGGGTCTGGCCGCTGCGGCTGACGGCCAGGTCACAATGCAGGTTGGCGCCCTCGAGCGCGCGCGCACTGGTGTAGCCGCCGATCGTCGCCGGGCGTGTGAAGCCCCGTGAGGCGCAGACCAGATCGCCCGGTCGGGGGCTGTAGTCCGCGATCCGCCGGGGAACGAACCAGCGGCCGGGAAAGTCGGCCTCGTCGATCATACTGGCCAGGTAGACCCAGTGCGCGGAATCGCGGCGGAACTGGGCTTCCGGGACACCGGCGTTCTGCATGACAAAACTGAGAAAGGCGGCGGACCAGGGCTGTTTGCAATCCATCCCGTTCAACCCGCCTTTGCCGGCGGCACGCCAGTAAGCGGCGACCCGTTCGCTGCTGCTGGTATCGTCGTCCTCCCAGGTGCCGACATGCGGGATGCTCTCCTCGCTTCCCCGTAGCAACACGGTTTGACGATTGAAATAGTCCCACTCGCGGGTCGCGCGTGCGATGATCGATTGCCGCAGCGCCGGGTTGGCGCGCGGCGGTACGCCGATGCGGCGTCCGTTCCAGGTCCCGGCGTCACCGCCGTCGGGCCGCTGGGGGGGGGCTCCGCAAGCAGCCAGGAGCAAACTGAAGACCAGGACCGCGGCCAGCTTGGGCCGGATCTGGGCGATGGTTGGGATCGGCACGAGAAAACTCCTGTTGAGTAATGCCGAGACTTCGTGTGCGCTGAAGGACGCGGCAGGTGAAGCACCGGGCAGTGGCGGTGAACGCTAGCGCGGCGGCCGGCGGGCCTCCTGGAACCAGGGCCGGTACTCCTCCATCCGCGCCCGTTGCTCGGCGGGCGCCTGACGACGGCAGGTGGCATAGTCCGGGGTCTGGGGCGTTGCGCCCCAGCGCCGTTCGATGCAGTCGTTGGGGTTGTACGCGACCTCGAGCCCCGCGCGGCGGGCATAGATGTCACGCAGACTGAGCCGCCAGGGGCTGCCGTCACCGCGGGTGTAGTTGGTGAACTGCTCATCAAGGCGGCGGTCGTGGATCTGCGCGATCCGCGCGGCGGCGCCGGACGCGCTGTCACCGCGCAGGACATAGAGGTCCGGATAGCGGCGGATACGCTCGGGCAGTCCCGCCAGCACATTCATGGCGATCAACAGGCGCATGTCACGCGACGGGGTGGCAAAATCCTCCCAGGGGCCGGTGGTCTCGAAGATGGCGGGGCCGCTGGGCATGGGGATGACGGTGCCGGGGTGGGCGCGCATGTAGGCCTCGCCCTTGTCCACCGAATCCACACGGGTTTGCAGTTGCTCCATCAGGGCCGCCAGGGTGGACGCATAGGCGGCTTCCGGCGCGAGTCCGTCCGGGTTGATGAGCCGCTCCATCCGGGCGTAGAAGTCCGCGGGCGTGAGTCCCGCCTGCTCGGTTGAATAGGGCGGCAGGCCGTCGCGGCCGGTGAGCGCGTCGTTGGACAGCAGACGCGCGCCCCCCTGGGCGGTGCCGGTGCGCACCAGCGGCCGGAACTGCTTGAAGCCGGGGCCGGCGCTCGGCGTCTGGGCGAACAGGAAGGTGCCTTCCCAGAAGCGTTTGCGGGCGACCGAGTTGTCCGGCTGGGCGTCGACCGCGAGCAGCAGTCCCGGCTGTCCCGGCTGCTGCGCGATCCACTTGGTCAGGACCATGACGTGTCCGTAGGGGTCCGCGTAGACGGTTCCGGGCCAGAGCGCGGAACGCTCCAGCGGGACCGGGTAGAAGTCGGTCGACTCGTCGCGCAAGCCGGTGCGCCCGCTGCCCGAGTGGACCGTGTCCATGATCCGCCGCGTGACCCCGCCGAATGCTTTTGCCGATGCCGGCGCGCCGGTGAAAGCGCTATCGATCTTCGGACTTTCGCAGCGCGGCGCACCGTTGCGGCTGCCGCGGTTGCAGGGTCGATAGGCGATCGGCAGACCGAGCTTCCAGGCGAAATAGGCGCGCAGGAAATAGGGCAGGTCCGCGCAGTCCGGTTCGGCGGGCAGGCGGTTGTCCTCAGCCGTGCCGAGATAACCGTGCAGGAAATTACGCTCCGGGTCACGCAGTACCGGGGCGAGCGAGTCGAAACTCAGTGACTGTTCCGGCGGGCCGTCGAACAGGCGTTCGATCCACACGGCATAGAGGGCCTGGGTCGCCAGGTCCCAATCCCCGGTTCCCTGCTCCGCGGCACCGCCGCCGACCTTGATCTCGGCACAGGCGACACCCCGTCCGCCGCGCGTCGCCTCGACCCGATAGGTTCCGGTCTTGGGCCGAAACACACCGCCATGCAGCCCCCAGGGCGGTCCGCCGTAACGGACCCCGCGCAGGGTGGTTTGGCTGCCCGCCGGGTCAGTGACCAGGAGTTGATCCAAGGCCCCATCGGTCGCGACCGCCAGGACCTCGAACGGCTCCCCGGCCGCGGGCCGCAGCGGGGCGGTCCAGACCCGCGCCTGATCGCCTGGCCGGCAGGCGGTCGCCGCCGTGACCGGATCGGAGCACAGGAGACCGGTCGTCGCCAGGGTGACGGTCAACAGGGACAGGAAGAGTGAATGTGGTGACATCGCAACCAAGGGTGAGCCGTGCCAAGGTCTGGTGAGTGTATCCGGTCGGCGCCGCCGGTGCGACCGGGCGGGCGCGACAGTGGGGGCAATCGGCGAGGAGTCGGTCCGAGTTGTGGCAACGCGTCGCCAACGTTGGTGCAATAAATGATGGTAAATCACCTAAGCCAGACAACCACAACGGCTGCGGACCTGACCCCGCGGCGGGGATTGCGCAGATGTTCAAGGCAGCCGGCTAGGTCGGCGGGCAGGAGTCCTTCTGCGAGATCGTCGGTAGTCACCAGGCGTCGATGACCATTCGCCGCGCCTGAGCGGGCTCGCACCTCTGGTCGAGACGTCCCAGGGTGCGTCGTCAGGCCATCCTGGCCTGACACCGTCAGGGCTGGAAGCCCTGACTACGCACATCAGGCGGCCCGCAACGGGGCAATGTCCTCGGCTGTCAGTGCGGGCGCGTCGACACTCGCGAGGACTGCATTGATGTCCGCGATCGTTATCTTTCCCGGTGCCGTGATTTCGATACCGATCGGTTTTCCCGCTTCGGTCTGGTGCCCGATCACCACGGACAGGATGTTGGTGTCGAGCAGGAACCTCAGTCGGTCCAATCGAAGACCCTCCCCGGGGAGGGGTCGCGCCGCCCGTCGACCTCCTCAGGCGTCAAATCCGGCCAGTAGAAAGCGGCCTGGGTGCGCCAGTCGACAATGGCCTCCCACAGACCCGGCCGCGTCTGGTTGGGATGCATGGCGGCATAGTCAGACTCCGACATGAACACGGCCACCGATTTACCGTGGCGCGTGAGATGCACGACCTCTCCGCCCTCGACCCGATGGATCAGGCCGGTCAGTCGGGTCTTGGCCACTGAGATCTCAGTCATTTGGAATCACCCTCCGCGGGCTAGGGCTGTGGTGCGATGACCACCGGCATGGTCATCTTAGCCGGGCCGGCTCGGATCGAGAAGCCGGGTTGGCAGACCACTTGACAGGTGCTACTGTCCGCACCAACCAAGCCCAGCGACAGGCGTCCATGCGCGTGAAATTCTCCGAAGACGTGGTCCCGTTAGCGGACCTCAAGGTCAATCCTGGTCGCGTGGTCCAGCACGCGGCCGAGGCCCATCGGCCCGTGCTGCTCACCAGCCGAGGGCGCGGAGTCACCGTCATGCAGTCCGTGGCCGACTACGAGCAGGCCGCCGAGGAGCGCGCCTTCATGCGTGCCGTGGTTGCGGGATTGGCCGACTTGGACACGGGCCGCGAGGTCTCTCTCGCCGAGGCCAAGGCCAGATTCGGCGTGGCTTAGGGGCGTGGCTGTCGCCAGGATTCGCTTCGCCGAGTCCGCACTCGGCGACTTGACGGGCATCCAGGAGTGGTACGCCGACGAAGGGGTGCCGGAGGTTGGCGACCGGCTTGTCGCTGAAATCTTTGAACGCGTGGAGGTGCTCGCCGACCACCCGAGCATCGGGCGTATCGTTCCGGAGTTCGGCCAAACCTTCCTGCGCGAGTTGATCCACCCTCCTTTCCGGATCGTCTATCGCCTCGACGCGCAGCGCGTTCGTAGCGTTCGTGTGTGGCGGAGCGAACGGTTGTTGCGGCTGCCGGCATCGGCCAAGGCACAGCATGTACCCGTCTCGGCCGACCCCGATTTGGCTTATCTCGCATCCGGCAACGATGCGGCAGTTTGGGGCGGGAGATCCGGGGGCGTTTTGTTTATCTGGCCGCAGCCTAAAGATACCGAATTGAGTAAACTGTCCCCAGAATTCAGGCGTGACCCCGTGCTCCCGTGTAGACCCCGTTCAACTGCCGCATCCCTTTCGACAGGTTCGCATCCGGCGTTTCGATGATGAAGTGGTAGTAATTGGTCATCTGGCAGCATCCGTGGCAACGCCAGTGGAAGTAGTCACAGACATCGCCGAACAGCCTCAGCCAAGCCTCGCGATCAACATCCCGACGGTAGATCGGCTCGCGCCGATCACCGCGCGACGTAACGTGATACAGCCCGCCCGTCAACTCGATGCGTAGAGGTCTCGACATGCCTTCGGTCTAATCGATCGGTGTCGTATTGCAAGACCTGACCCCGCGGCCTCTGACCCCGCGGCCTCTAAGACCTCGAAAGCGCGGACCGAAGAAAAGCGATCGCAGCAATCAATAAAGTGATTCAGTAAACTGTCACCGTAATTCGCTGTCACCGTAATTCGCAAGCAGAGTGGGTGATCGCCAGGCCTGGATTACGATCACATTCATTTTCAGCCGCTTACAGCGACCGCGGTTGTGTAACGTCCTGCTCCGCGGGAAGCACTGAATTGATCGTTTGTCCTGTGAGAGAACGGATGTACCCCGCGCTCCACTGCCCGAACACGCTAGCTATGAAGCACTGATTCGTAACGCGATTGCATGGTTTTCGTCATTTCCGAGCCAGGCTCAGCATCCACTCTCTCGCTGCGCATTACGAAACGAGTCACCGGCAAAGCGGGTCACGGCGGACTCGTAGGTGTTGGCTATCTCACGACACAGCTTCCTATGTGCCGCGTGCCAACGGCTTGTATAGGCGCGGTTGCAGGCTCCTCGCATCTCGGAGCCGAACACTCGGTCGCAATCCGCCTTGGCGGCACCACAGGTCTCGTAACAGCGGTCGTGGCTACGACACGCTGGCGTAAAATCCGCGTTGCCCCAGGTATCGCGCACCCATTGCTCGTTGCGACCGTTTCCGCACGCACCGGACGGCGTGATGCCGTCGATGTCCGATTGGCCGCTCTCCATGGACCGGACCGTGGCGATGCAAGCCGCGTCCTTCAGCATCAGCGCTGGTAGTCGCATCAGATCACCTCCCTCTCGCTCTTGGTTGAATCTCGTGCGGCCGAAGGATGGCTCCGATCCCGCCCCCGGCAACATCACGCAGGCGCAGGACTCGTGCCCTGAGTCCTGCAATTTCTCCAGCGTTCTCGGGGAGTGACGCTGCGACGACACCGGCAGCGCTACAAACCCGCTAGCAACTGCCGAGGCAGGAAGCTTGTGCCCCGCCGCAGGCGGCGATGCAACCGGCAAGCCCAGCCCCCGCCGTCGCAGCCGTGCAAGCCGAAACACAGGCGGCGGTCGCCCAATTGCACTTTGCCCGACACCCCTCGTTTGACCAGTTCTTCGGCTGCCACCACGCCTTCGAAGGCATGACCCCATCGCCACGGCGAAGGCCCATCGCGAATAGGCCGACGCCCGCCGCCATCCCGCCCTGTTCTGGAAGTCGCATCTTGATCACCTCGCTGTCTATGGTTGGATACCGAACTACCTCTTCACCCGGAAGCGGCGCCGTGCAAGCAGGCTCGCGAACACGCTTCGCAATTCTCATTGATCGACGCTCGCGAATACCTGGAGGCAAGCCCCGCACAGATCCGCGCGGAGCCGGCCTTATCGCTTACCGCCCGCGGGCTCCGCGTCCACTCGCCGGCGATTCTCATCCCCAGCGGCAGCGCTCCTCCTTGCAGCGCTCAACGCACTGGAGGTCGTCACCACAGAACCTGTAGCAATCCCCGCAGTGGACCGCAGCGACGCTCTCAATCGGATATTCCGGCTGGGATGGCGGATATTCCGGCAGCTGGGATGGTGTCAGCCCGTCCGCGCGGATCGCCGCATCGCAACGCCGATCCGGGATCAAGTTGAGACTGGGTATGCGCATATCGTTCACCTCTGACGATGGAATGCTAGAGGAACTTCGGCGTTCCGTAGCTGATCTCGCTGCTGCCGTCCAGGTACGGCTTCGGCGTGGACACGTCGATACGGAAGGTCTTGCAGTAATTCGCATTCCTGACGTTCTCAGTGTCGAAGTACGCGGCAGTAATCTCGTACACGAGAGCACCCGGCTGGCGCGATTCTACTCGAACTGGCGCGTAGAGGCCTTTCAGGGCGATGCGGCGACCGTCGACCAGGTCGTCTAAAGCGAACTGAACCGCAACGCTCGCCAAGAAGTTGACGGCACGCGCCTCCGGGGTATCGCCCTTCGGATGGACGAACGCGTATAGGGCGGCGGCTGTCCTGCGGTACGCAGCGACGCGCTCTTCATCAGCCATGTTTAGCAGAGCTTTCTCTTCCAAGTCCTTGAGCACCGAGTCCAAATTCCAAGAGTCCGTAAGATCATACTCCGGGGTGAGGATCGGAACGGTTTGGCCGGTCTCGGCGAGCACCGCCATCTGCCCCGTCACGTATCCAGGAACGGCGAAGTGGTCTGGACGGTCCTTCTTGTTCAACGGCGTATCGGCCTTGCCCAGCCGCAACTTGCGGTGTGCGTCGGCAAGTCCCTGCTGCTCCATGTAGTCGAAGACCAGGCTGGTCAGGTCCGTCGCGGCGGACAGCCCGGTGGGCTGGATCACATACTGCGGCACCCCCGCATATTCCAAGACCCAGTGAACGCGGGAGGCCTCTTGGAGGTTCAGCTCACCCGGCCCGGTGCCATCGGGGTTAACCCGGAAAAGATGCCGCATGAAGCATAAGTCATCCTGGATGACGGGCCGTTCTTCGCCCTTCATGCGACGACGAATGTCCTCCCTGCGCGCAATGGATGGGAAGTCGTAGGCGAGTGTCCCGACCGCGAACACGGGTTTGGCCGCCGCTGCGCCACCGCAAGAACAGCCCCCCGATGGCTGCACCCCGGACTGCCCGGCCCCTATCGTTATGAACGCGGGCGGCGCGCCGACCGCGGGCACCGGCGTCACGAGTTGGTCCGGCATTGCGGACACGCCAGCGGTCGGGGTGAGGAGATGGACTTCCGGTGGAGAAGACGCCGTCTCCGATGCGGTGGCGGTGGTGTCTGTGGTCATTGGGGGCAGTTCCTCCCGTAGCAGGGTCTCAACGGTACGTGAAATCGATAGCCTTCCGGCCAGGAGCTTGCGACAGTCGTTCGCGGCTTGGATGTCGCAACCTGTTGCAGAGCCGATGATCGCGCTACGCACCGCGGCGGCGGACGGCTTGATTCCGCGCCGCAATTGCAGGCTCAGCAGAAGGGCGGCAATCCCGGCGACAATGGGCGCCGCATAGCTCGTGCCCGAGGCGATCGCGGTCCCCCGCGTGGGGCTGGCACCCAAGATGTTCTCGCCGACGGCCAAGACCCCCTGCGTCAGGTAGGCATCGCCCCAGTTGCTGAAGTCCAGGGGCTCGCCGTTCGGCCGCATTGCGCCGACGGCTAAGACCGAGGGGATCGCGCCGGGTACGTGAAGGCAGTTGCAGCCTTGGTTGCCCGCTGCGGCGACGATCAGAACCTTGTCCTGATCGCAGTCGGCGATGGTGCGCGCGAGGACGGGGTGTGCCTCGCCGGATTGCGAGAATTGCCCGCCGCTGATGTTGATGACCAACGCTTCGGCGTCGTGCTGGACGGCATAGTGCGTCGCGCGCTCGATCGCGGCAGCGAGGTGGACCTGCGAGCAGGGGATTACGCCCCCGGTCGCGTCGGATTTGAAGACGGGAATCACGAGTCCCGAGCACCCGGGGGCGATCCCATGGACCGGGCCACCGTCCTGCCCGAAAACGATGCTCGCAATGTGCGTCGCGTGCTCGGCGGCGGCATCCGACGGCGAGAGGCCATCCTCCAAGACCTCAAGTCGCTTTCCGAGGAAGGCCGGATGGCTGGTGTCGACCGGACCGTCGATGATCGCCACGAATACCCTGCTATCTCCGCGTGTTTCCCCCCAAAGCTCACGCAATCCTACCAGCGCCGCCACGTCCATCGCGTGGTCAGGCGTGGCGGTCAACACTGAAGCTGTCGAGAAGCGTTGCATATTTCGGTTACGTGCTGGATTAAGGATAGGGTCTCGATGGCAGCGCTTTTGCAGGTCGGTAGGGCCCGAGAGACGGCCACATCAAAACTTTTGCTTAACATAGCACTCGGTTTGGTAGTTGCACCCGACAGCCGAGCTAACATTTAGCGAAGAAAGTCCGAAGGAGGCGATGATGATCCGAGCGATGCACGCAGATTACCCGTTGGACGACGCTGGCATCGACGGTCGGGAGATGCACAGCCCGG
Source organism: Lamprocystis purpurea DSM 4197 (assembly GCF_000379525.1). Classification (GTDB taxonomy): domain Bacteria; phylum Pseudomonadota; class Gammaproteobacteria; order Chromatiales; family Chromatiaceae; genus Thiodictyon; species Thiodictyon purpureum. Next base: position 115,283 of record NZ_KB902509.1, read on the forward strand.
AGGCGGTGCAGTTCGACGTCTGGGAAGCCGTCCCGACGCTGAACTTGCAGCAATGCTGTGGAAAAGAGATGCGCGTGGAGCCAAAGGCCATGGAGTCGCTGGTGTATCTCGCTCGGCACGCGGGCACCGTCGTGTCCCGGAGGAAAAGGGGCAGGCTCAATTGAGGCACCCACCTAAGGCCCGCACAATACGAATTAGTCAGCCTCATACGGTACAAGCCCTCTCCTGGTTGCCCAGGCGTTTCCGTTCGAAGGAACTGTTCGGTCCAACTGGACCGGATTTAACTTCACCCCCTGTGCGTCGGCCATATTAGGTGCTTACAGATCGGCCACTTGTCCGCGCAAGCGAAATACCCGCGGAGATTGGGCATCTCCACCCGAAGAAACCGGCTAACATTGGGCGAAGAACTGCCGAAGGAGCCGAAGATCACCCGAACGAAAGACGAAGAACGTGGTTCGGAGAACGTATCCGGGGCGGGTGCGGACGCGCCTGCCGTTGACCTGATTCGCGGCTGCGCCGGGCAGAGCAGAAGATTCGTCTTGAGCACAGGGTGATGGAGATCCTGGTCTTCCTCTATCGGCACGCTGGCGCGGTGGTGTTCCGCGATGAGCTGTTGGCGAAGGTCTCGCCCAGGGTCGCAGCCGGGGACGCTGCTGTGACCCAGGCTGTTTTCAAGCTGCGCAAGTCATTAGGCAACGATCAGCGGGCGCGGCGCGACATCCAGACGGCGCCCAAGCGTGGTTACCGCTTCGTTGGCCCGTCAATTTGCCCTAAACGCGCACGGCTGCGCCAACCGATCGTCCTCGAGATTGGAACCGCAAACGCGTCTGGCTATGGCCCACGGCAGTGGCGGCAGCAATCGGCACCAGGGCATCGAAGGTGGCCTGCTGCGCCGGATCGAGAAAGGTATACCCGTTGGGATGGCCCTGCCGCTTGGCGTCGAGAATGCGCTCGCACTCATCGGTGCGGTCGTGGACCAGCAAATAGAACCGGGATGTACCCAGGGAGCCGGTGCCGACGCCCAGGCGGCGGGCGCAGTCGAGCATGCCTTTGCGGTTGGACTCAGCAGCCACTGAGTCCAGAAAGCGCCGCGGTAGAACGTGAATCGCGAGGCCGCCATGCGCAGGTACTCTGCCCAGCCCTCCGCGGGCAGGAGTTTCGCGTGCATGCATTGAGGGCCTCGATGGCTGCCGCGGCGCGTTCGCCTTCGGCGGGCACCTCCAGAGGGTCGTGCGCGGTTCCTGGTCTCCTGATCGTTGACCAGGCTGTATGGTTCATATTATAGATTCAGCGAGCCCAACGCGGTTGTTAGGCGCTCGATCTGCTCGGCATCGGTCATCGGATAGGTGTCGAGCCAGGTACGGATGCTGAAATCCGGTGCCAAGGTCCGGATCTCCTCGGTCTCCCACTCGGCGCCGTCGCGATCGCCGCTGTCCAGCAGCGTCGCGGCGAGATAGACGTGGGCTTCGAGATTGGCGGGATTGCGGGCGATGGCCTCATTGAGATTGATCCGCGCCTGCTCGTCATCGCTCAGAAAGAAATAGGCACGCCCAAGCAGCAGGAAGTAGAGATAACCGGCCGTGGGCTCCAGCCGCATCGCATTGCGCAGCAACGGGATCGATGCACTCGGCTCGCCGACGTAGGTCTTGATGCCGCCCTTCAGCGCATAGGCATCCGCAAAGCCTGGCGCTACGGCCAAGGCGCCATCCAGGTGAGACAACGCCTCGTCGTGGTGTCGACGTTGCGTGCTCACATAGCCGAGTACCCAGTGCGCCTCCGGCATTTGCGGGTCGATCTGCACCGCGGCCTTGGCCATGTCCTGCGCACGGCTGAGGGCCGCGGCACCATCCGCGGCCCACTGGTTACGATAGTCTGCCGCGTGGATCAGCGCGAGTCCGCCATAGGCCCGTGCGAAGGCGGCATCGAGCCTGATCGCTTCCCGATACAGGTCCTTCGCCGTGTCGTTCGCATCCTCGGTGGGGACCAACAGCGCGGCCTTGGCCCGGAGAAATGCGTCGTACGCAGCCACCGAGCGACTGTAGCGACCAGCATCGCGCTCCAGCTTGGCCCGGCCGAGCTGGCTCGATAGGGCCGTCGCGACTTGAGCCTCGATCTCGTCGCGAATGGCGAAGAGGTCGCCAAAGGGTCGATAGTAGCGCTTGGACCACAGTTCCCGCCCGGTCGCTCCTTCCACCAACTGCACCTCGGCGGCGATCTGATCCTGCGTGCGTTGGACGGCACCGAAAACGCGAAACTCCGCGGCCGCGACCTCGTCCGCCGTGGCCGACCGCTGTGCGGCATCGACGCGAATCACGTCCAATTCCGAAATCCGTGACAGATCCATCGCCAACTCCGACGCAAGTCCACGCGCAAGGTAGCGCTGTTCCGGATGCTCGCCGAGCACGTCGAACGGCATGACCGCAACCGCCGGGCGGTGAGCTTGTGGTGGTTGCGTGGCGGCTGCGTTTGCAGGGGAGATCGCAACCGCGGTGACGGCCTCGACAACAGGCGGCGACGGCCCGGCACGGCGATGCAGCGCGACCGCCACCACCAGCATGCAGCCGATCGCCGCGGTTGCAGTCGCCGGCCAGAGCCAGGCCCGCGTCCTTCCGGAATTCCTCTTCCCTGCTGGGAGTCGGGCCACTGGCAGGGTATCGCCGACAGCGTCCGGCGTGCCGATTCGCGCCACCAAGCGGTAGCCACGCTTCGCCACCGTCTCGATGTAGAGCGGTGCGCGCGCATCATCGCCGAGCGCCTTGCGCAGCTTGATCACCGCCTGTGTCAGCGCATCGTCCCCGACCACCACACCCTGCCACACCGTCGTCAGCAGAACATCCCGGGGCACCACCTCGCCGACCCGCCCGATCAGGAAGATCAGCACTTCCATCACCTTGGGTTCCAGGCGAACCTGCTGCTCGCCCCGCCGCAGCAGGTTCAGCTGCGCCTCGACATACCAGTCCCCCAGCCGGATCAGACACATACCGGCCGTATCCGCGCTCCTGCCGAGAGCTTCCAGACCGCGATCATCGTTGTTCGTTCGGTTCATCGGCGGCTCCAGCGGCGGTTCTTCGTCCAATCTTAGCCCGTTCGGCGGGCGGAGGCGGCTGGTCTTCCCCAACCTGTGGTTTGAGCAGCGAGACGCTGCGCGGGGCCTGCGCCCCGCGCCATGCGGCGGAGGGCAACAACAGGCGCCCGGGACAAACGGCACCGAGCAGTCCGAGTTTGACGTCGAACCACCCCGACCTTCGCTCCTCGACGGCGACCCTAAATTTCACCGGCAATCAGAAACGGCCGCTGTTGGCGTCGGCGTCGCCAAAAAGATGCTGCGCCGCTCATTGCCGCGTGCCGTCTCGTGATCCCGCGTGCCGGCGAACTCCAGCCGCAAAGGCCCGGCCATGGTTTCACTCCCGCCATTTTTCACCGCGGCAAGCCTAGAACAAGGTCGGAGGGTGTGCAATGTGAGACCCCGTTTTTCTTAACTGAAGTTTCCTACTATTAATTAATGGGAAATACACAGTATGCAACGCGAAAAGCGATATACTTATCGCGTCTCCAACTAGTGGTAGCTAATATACGATATCAGCCGCTCAACGGCCTCGCTGAGGGCGCGGAATAGCGGCCTATTGCGATGACATTTCAGCGACTTAAAGGTGAATGAGGACTCTGTTCAGGGTATAATCGAAGGTGCCTAAACCGTTGATTAAAAAATAAACGAGCCCGCATTCCATGTCGATCTTACCCGCTCTTGCCGTGCAGTTCCAAGCCCTCTTTCCGGCGACCGCGCATGGCCAGCGGCGCAGTCGCTGGTTCATCCTGACGCTCCAGGCGATCCTGGTCCCGATCACCGCCTCGCGCACCTCCAACTTGTTGCGGGCGATTGCCACCTTGTTTGGCGTGGTGATCGCCCAGTCGCGGTACTACACCTTTATGGCGTCGGTGAAATTGCCCTGGAGGCGGGTCTGGGAGATGCTGTGGCGGGCCATCCCCGACCCGCTGACCGCGGGACGCTTGCTGCTGGCGCTGGATGATTCGCTCAACCCGAAGACGGGGCGCAAGGTGTTTGGCTGCCAGACCACCTTTGACCACGCGGCCAAGGCGAATCAGAGTCGGTATCCCTGGGCGCAGACCATTGTGACGGTGGTCCTGCTGAAGGTGATTCACGGCCGGTGGAGTGGCGTGCCGTTGGCCTTCGCGTTCTATTTACGCCGGATCACGCTGCGCGCTCACTGCATTCGCGTGCGCGGCGACGCCGTGCGGTTTCAGACCAAGCTGGCCCAGGCGGTCGCGCTGATCGCGCGGATCGGGGCGGTCTTCCCCACCGTCCCGGTGCTGGTGGTGTGCGACAGTTGGTTCGGGGACAAGGGGTTGTTCAAGCCGTTACGGCAGGCGTTGGGACCGCGCGCGCAGTTGCTGTCGCGCCTGCGCACCAATGCCGCATTGTATGATCTGCCGACCCCCACGCCCGGGCGCGGCGGGCGTCCGTGCACGTACGGCGAGCGCTTGGGCAACGCGGAGTCGTTGGCCACCACGCTGCGGCCGAGTGCGCAGGCGTATACGTTGAACCTGTATGGCACGCTGCGCACGGTCATGGCGGTCGACCGTGTGGTGATGCTCAAGACCCTGCGCTGCCGGGTGCGCGTGGTGTGGGTCTTCCGCACCACCCAATGGGTCGCCTTGGTCACCACGGACTTGGACCTCTCCGTCACGCAGATTATTGAATATTATGGCGCGCGCTGGAAAATTGAAGCCGGATTCCGAGAAATCAAGCAGGAGATCGGCAGTGCCGAGACGCAAACGCGCAACCCCGATGCCGTGACCAATCATCTGAATTTCTGCATGGCGGCGACCGCCATCACCTGGATCTACGGCGCGCATCTGGAGCACGCGCCGCCGCGCCGGTATTCGACCACCAAGCGCACCGAATATGCCTTCGCCGACCTGCGGCGTCGGCTCGCACAGGACCTCGGCGGGGAGGGTTTTGGTATTGATTGCGGGGGGGGCCAACAAACCGACGCAAAATCCCCTGATCGCCGCGGTGATGCGGCTCGTGGCTTAATTGAAAACAGGAAACTTCAGAACATAAAGGCTTTTTGTTGCTCCACAATCTAACGTAAGGTGATTTCCGCGAAAAATCCAACCCGTAGGAGCCCGCTTGCGGGCGACGGGTGGGGCACAATGACGCGNTTCCGGCAGGTCACGTCGCCCGCAAGCGGGCTCCTACGGAGCTTGATTCTTGATAGCGTCTTATTCGGAAATCGCCTAAAGTCCGACAGCACGTAGGATGGGCAGAGCGAGAGCGATGCCCATCCGGCCACCGCGACGCTTGAGGATGGGTATCGCTCTCGCTCTGCCCATCCTACCGAGAGGCCCGGCCCCATCGGTTCTGATCACACTCGCCGCGACCTGGTCGGCGATCCACACCGCCCCATCGCCGAGGGCATGGACCTGGGTGTTCGTCCCCCAGCCCGCCGCGATAGCACAGGCCAGCGGACGGATACGGTAGCCGGTCATTGCCTGACTTGTTCGGTATGACGGTCGAAAGCACGGGCCAAAGCCGCGCGGGGCTCGACAGGTCCATCAAGGGCAGCGAGAAAGGCTTTAAAATCCATGGCTGTCAGGGTCATCGACTCATTCGCCTGCACGACTTCCGCGGCCGCAGCCAAGGCGTGGGACAGCACGAAGTCAGACACGCTGGTCTGGGCGTAGGCGGCTGCCTTGTCGAGTAACTGCCGCGCACGGGAGAGTCGCAGCGGATGTTGAGGCGGCCGTCTTTGGTCGTGGTGGTGCTCATGCGAGACTCCAGACTGGGATTCATTCGCATCTCAGGTTCAGGGCTAAGCGCTGATGATCGACAGCGCGTCTTGTTTCAGTTCGTCTATCTTGAGTTGCGCAGCGAGCTCGGCCTCGTCGTGTCGGCCCTCGAAGGCCTCCAGGGAGGCTTGGCGTAGCGCGGAGGGCAGGACCTCGTCGATGGCCTCGGCGAGCTCCGCGTCGTCCAGGTAGATGCCGCCGGAGCGGCGGCGTTTGTTGACGCGGCGGATCGCGTCGGACGCATTGCGGATCGAGACGTCCCAGGAGCGGGTGGTGCGGTGCTCCACTCGCTGTTTGATGAGGTGTAAGAGCAGGACCTGGAGATAACTCTCGATCTTCTGGATCTTGTCGTCACGGCTCATCTCGTCCAGCTCCCCGATCAGGATCAGGGCCTCGGCATAGCGGCCGTGTTCGATGTGTTCACGCAGTTGCAGCAGTTCGTCCATCGCGTCCCCCGCCGAATCGCCGGGAAGTCCGGCGGCAGTACGCGCAGATCTTAGGCGATTGCCGGAATATTCTATAGCAGATCGCGAAGGATTAGCGTCTTCCTTAGCGCTGCGACGTGCGGCTCGATGCGCATGACCACGCTTGGCGCGGTCGACATTTCTGTCGAGCCTGATCGTCTTCGTCGAGGTCCAGGCTTGGCGAAAAACCATAAGTGATAGAAATAAATTAGTATTTTTTGTGGTACGGATCGTGCTTAGAGGCTCATGACAGCATCTCGCTGCACCCCACGAGGACTCTGTGATGAACCTGAACTACCGTCTGCTCCCGCTCGCCCTGACCGCTGTCCTGGCCGCCGCGCCCGCCCTGGGTGCCGGTCCGCGCGGCACCCGCCCGGTCCTGCCGACCGTCGACGCCGGCGAAGCCGCGTCATTGACCTTCATGCGCGAGGAGGAAAAGGTGGCGCGTGACACCTACCTGGCCATGGAGGCGCGGTGGGATGCGCTGCCGTTCGCGAACATCGCCCAATCCGAGCAACAGCATATGGATGCGGTGAAGGCCTCGCTGACCAAGTATGCGCTGCCCGATCCGGTCAACCCGGACCTGCCCGGTGTTTTCGACAATGAGACCTTGCAGCAGATGTATACCGATCTGCTCGCCCGCGGTGAGACCTCTTACCTCGAAGCCTTGCGCGTCGGCGGGTTGATCGAGGAGGTCGACATCGACGATGTGCAGGACGCCATGGACGCCACCGACAACGCGGATCTCAAGACGATGTACGGCAATTTGCTGCGCGGTTCACGCAACCATTTGCGGGCCTTCGCCGCCGCGATCGAAGCCCTGGGCGTGGTCTATGAGGCGCAGCATCTGGAGCAGGCGACCGTGGACGCGATCATCGACAGCCCGATGGAGCGCGGCGGCATGGCGGGCGCGCCGGCAACAGACCGGGTGCTGGCGGCGCTCGATGATCGCGAAACCATGGCGCGCGGCGGTGCCGGCCAGGGGAGCGGCCAGGGCAGCAAAGGCAAAGGCAAGGGAACTTGCTCCTGACGCGCATGCGTCCCGCGGCGGCCGGGTCCTGGTCTGATTCGCGTTCATTCGCAGCGAGCTGTTCCGACAGCATCAGCCTTCAGGCCGCCGAATCCCAAACTTACCCATCTTGTAACGCAGCACCCGCTCGCTGATACCGAGTACGTCGGCGGCACGGGTCTGCACCCAGTCGGTCTGGTTCAATGCCGCGATCAGCAGGTCGCGCTCCAGGCTGTCCAGCCGTTCCTGCAGCGGACCCGGCTCAGTCCCCTCCGCTTGGCGGACCTCATCGGGCAGGTCCGCCGGCTGCAAGCGGCTGCCGCGCGCCAGGGTCAGGCTGCGCTGAATGATGTGTTTGAGCTCGCGCACGTTGCCTGGGTACTGGTAGCGCACCAGCAGGTCCAGGGTTTCGGGTGCGAACTGCATGGGTCGGCGCGCATACCGGGCGACAAAGTGATCGATCAGCGCCGGGATATCCGCGCGCCGCTGACGCAACGGCGGCACGGTGATGTCCAGGACATTGAGCCGAAAATAGAGGTCTTCGCGAAAGGCGCCGGACTTGGCCATCGCCTGGAGATCACGGTTGGTCGCGGCCACCACGCGGGCGTTCACGGCGATGTCGTGCTCGCCGCCGACCCGGCTGATGCGCTGCTCCTGGAGGGCGCGCAGGAGCTTGGACTGGAGCGCCAAGGGGAGTTCCCCAACCTCGTCCAGGAACAGGGTGCCGCCCGTGGCCTGCTCGAAGCGTCCCCGATGGTTGCGGTCGGCGCCGGTGAAGGCGCCTTTTTCGTGTCCGAATAACTCACTCTCGAACAGGTTCTCCGGGATCGCCGCACAATTGACCTCGACGAAGGGCGCCGTGGGCGTCGGTCCGAGCAGGTGGATGAGGCGGGCGATGAGATCTTTGCCGGTGCCGGTCTCGCCCTGAATCAGGACGCTCCAAGGGCTGTCCGCCACCCGCCGGACCCGCGACAGGGTGTCCTGCATCGCGGGGCTGGAGCCGATGATCTCCAGCGGCAGGGGGCCGGATTCCAGTGCCTCGGTCACCCCGGCCACGTCCTCGGCCACGGCGAGGTCCAGCTCGATCTGCTGGATTTTCTGCCGCAGCACCATCAGGTCCACCGGCTTCTCCAGGAAATCGTCGGCGCCGAGCTTCATCACGTTCACGGCAGTCTCCACCGCGCCATAGGCGGTGATCATGATGGCGCGCACCAGCGGGTTGCCGGCCTTCATGCGCGCCAGCACCTGGTCACCGTTCAGTCCGGGCATGCGATGGTCCAGCAAGGCGAGTTGAACGCATTCGCGGCGAAACAGGGTCAGCGCTTCCTCTCCGTCAGCGGCGGCCAGCACCCGATGGCCCTGTTTTTCGAGAAAACCCGCCAGCAGTTCACGCTGCATCGGGTCGTCGTCGGCAATCAGAATATTCATGTTGTTCAGATACGACCTTCGTCGGATGGACGCGACGGCAGCGTGAGATGCACGCGCAGTCGACCGGGCCGCGGCACCTCCAGCGTGAGGCTGCCGCCGTGGGCGAGGATGATGCGCCGGGAGATGGCGAGTCCCAGTCCGGTGCCCGCGGTCTTGGTGGTGAACCAGGGCTCCAGGAGGCGCTCCACATCTTGGGTTGGGACCGCTAAGCCATCATTGGCCAGCGCCAGGTGGGCGCCATTGGCGTCGGGCCAGACCTGGATCTCCAGCACGCCGCCGCCTTGCGCCTCCAGCGCGTTGCGCAGCAGATTGTCGAGCACCTGCCGCAACAGGTCAGGGTCGCCCAGGGCCCAGGTGGCGGGGTTCAGCGTGAGTGCGAGTTGGAGCCCGGCCGCCGCGATCCGCTGCCGGTAGAGGCTCAGTTGATCGGCGAGCAGCGCGTCCAGTGCGATCCGCTCCTGCCGCGGCCGCAGCGGTCGCGCATAGTCCAGCAGGCCAACGACAGTGCCGTTGGTGCGCCGCACCGCGGCCAGCACCAGGTCCACCAGCCGACGGTGCTCGGCGTTCAGTTCGTCCGCCTCCAGTTGCAGGCGCTGGAGGCCCATCGCCATGGCGTTCAACGGATTGCGGATCTCATGGGCGATGGCGGCGGCGGCCCGACCCAGGCCCGCCTCCTCGCGCTGCCGCGACAGCCGTCGCTCATAGTCCAGACGCTGGCGCTCGTGGGTGCGCTGATGACGGATCAGCACCCAGGTCCCGACACCTCCGGCCAGCGCCAATACGACGACAAACCCGAGGAACTCCCACCACAGGCGGGCGCGTCTGGCCAACAGCGGTCCGGCATCCAGCTCCAGGACCAGACGTGCGCCGGCGACCAGGGCGCTGGCTTGGGCCACGCTGGTTCCGTCCGGACGCTGATGCAGGGTGACCGGGAGTGGGTCGGCGCCGGTCGGCGGCGCGGCATCGTGCGGCTTGCCCTCCAGCCGCACCGTCATCACGCCGGGCAGGTCGGCGACGGCCGCCAGTGCCTGGGGCAGTCCGACAGCCGCTTCCAAGGCTTCGGTCTGGCGACTGTCCATGCCGACCAGAACACAGCCGCGGTTCGCGTCGGGCGCGACCCCGAGCACGAGCGTGTGCGTTTCGGCCAGGCGGATCAGGCGGTCCAGGCGGGTGCAGTCCAGCGTCTCGCCCGGCTGCCAATCCTCCGGGCCCTGAATTGTCGTTCCATCGACGCGGACGATGCGGATCACGGACAATCCGGCCTGGTCGGCGAAGGCGCGCAGCTCATCGGGGCGAAAGGGGGCGATTTCGTCCAGGTAATCGACGAAGTGCGCCGAATTACCGAGAAAGCGCATCAGGATGGCGGCGGTGACGTCTTCCGCGATCAGCGCGCCGCGGGCGTGCAGGATCACCGCGTCGGCCAGCAGGTGGGCACGGACTCCGGCATCGTCGAGAAAAAGGCGCTGCGCCTGTCGGGTCTGCACAAAGAACCAGGCCAGCACCAGCGTGAAGAGCAGGCCGAAGACCAGGAGATGCCCCAGCCAGGGTGGCGGCAGACGGCGGCGGTTGGGTTCAGCGTCCACCGCGTCCTCCGCCGAGGCCGCGTTGCGCGCCGTGCATCAGCCGTGAGCGCACCCCGGTGCGGTCACGCTCGATGCCGTCGCGTTCGAGTGGGACCAGGCGTGCATGCGTCCAGGGGTCCGCGTCCCCAGGCGCGGCGGCAGGCCATAACCGGACCCGTTGGCCCACCGTGATCCCAGGTGGCAGGCGCTCCTCTCCAAGCGGGATGACCACCCGCCCGGCGGTGTCTCCCGTGGGCTCCTCCAGGGTCAGGATCACCTGATCGGGCGCAATGGACAGCACCCGCGCCAGCACCGGGTCCGGTGCGCCGGCGGCGGGTCCGACGAGGGTCGCCGTGGCGAACCACAGGCCCAGCGCGGCGTGCCGCATCAGAGTAGGGTTAAAAAGACCAGGAGAGGCCACACTGGGTCACCTGCTGTCGAAACGCCCGCGTGGCGATCGTGGATTGGCTGTTGATCCAATCGAGACTGCAAAATAACGCGGCCTGATCGATGGTGCGCCGCAGGGTCAGGCCGGCGGCGAGTTCGTTATCGACCCGTTCCTGTTGCTGCGGTGCCCGGTCATAGGCGGTGCGCGACCAGCCCAGACCCAGTTCCAGCGACCAATCGACCGCCGGTTCAGCGCGGATCTGAAATCCCGCGCCGCTCCGGACATAGGCATCGACTGGGACCGGCGAGTTGCACCGGGTGATGGCGGCTGACAGAACGCTCGTCAGCGTCGGCGACCAGGCGTGGGTGACATCGATTCCCAATCCGGACAGCAGGTCGGTGCGGCGCACCGCCAGGCCGCCGCGTGCCCGCCCGGACTGGCTCGCCGCCGGGAGGCTGGGACCGGACCCGGGCCGTCCGGCCCAGGGGAGCGATGGATAAATGTACGCGAGTTGGCGGATCTCGGCGGTGAGGTTGAGCGAGTCGCGGGCGGTCAGAATCCGCTCATAGCGAAGCGTCAGCGCCGCCTCATTACGCGCATCCGCCGGCACCAACGCATCGCGGTAGGCGGCCACCGCTGCCGATAAGGTCATGACACCGCTGTCGTCGGGCCATGTACCAGACCAATCGGCGTTCAGCGCGAAGCGGTAATTGTCGTTGGCCGCCTCGTAGTCGGTATAGAAGCCGCTCGCCCCGAGACTGACATCGGCCCCGCCCAACCCGATCGGCTGCACTGCCGCGAAGACATAGCGCGCAAAGGCCAGCCCGGTTGCCTCATGGCTCTGCGCGGGGTTCGAGTCGTAGCCGGCGGAGACGTCGCCCTCCAGCTCTCCGCTCAGTGGAGCGGCCAGGATTGGCCCGGCCGCGAGCAGCGCCAGCGGCAAGGTGCAGCGCCGCGCGTGCGTGCGACGGGCGGCGTTTCGGTTGGATTGCGCGCGCTGCGGCACGTGAGTCCGTGTCGCTTAGCAGCCGGCTATCGACGGGGCCGAATCGTTTCGACTGCACTCACAAACGATCAGCAGGCGCCGTTTCGGGTTCTTGCTTGGGACACGACGCGCCGCGCCTCGGTGTCGGCCGCGGCGTTTGTTCTCCATCTGCTGGGGGTCGTGCTGCAATCTACGGGTTCGCAAAGTAGGAGAAGAGACTTAACATTTTAATATTAAAAGATTTTCATGTCAATGACCCGGTTGCCCGATGGACCCTGCGCAAGGTGATTTCCGCGAAAGGTCCAACCCGTAGGAGCCCGCTTGCGGGCGACGGGTGGGGGCAGAATGACGCGATTCGGGCAGGTCACGTCGCCCGCAAGCGGGCTCCTACGAAGTGCGTGCGGGCGCGACGGGCCTCGTCAACGTCCGAAGCGTCGCCCGCGGTGATCGCGGCCGGGCCGTGACGCGCCCGACGCGCTAAGATGGTCAGGCCCCCGTCGCGGGTGGTCGAATGTATTCTCCGTCGTCCGTCACTGATCGCGCATCCACATGGCCCTCTCGCTCAACAAGCTCAAGCTCGACAATCTTGCCTCCGATATTTGGAAGTCCGCCGAGCGCCTGCGGGGTAAATTCAAGTCCTACGAATACCAGAGCGTCATCCTGCCCATCATCGTCATTCGCCGGCTGGAGTGCGTGCTGATCGACTGGCGCAAGCAGAAGTCCGCCGAGGTGCGCACGAATCGTCCCAACCTGACTGCGGACGAAGTCGCCAAGTGGGTCAAGGGGCTGGAACTGAACCCCCAGCAATGCCCGTTCTCGAATCATACCGACTGGACGCTGCGCTTGGTCTTTGACGAGAACCAGACCCGGCTGGAGGACAACTTCCGCGCCTACATCAACGGCTTCTCGCGCAACGTCGATGACATCATCGAGCACTTCAATTACCGCGCCACCATCGGCCTGATGGTGAAGAACAATCGGTTGGCGCCGATCCTGAACCAGTACAAGGAACTCGCGCTGGGCCCCGGTGACCTCTCCGGGCTGGAGATGGGCTACATCTACGAAGAACTGCTGCGGCGCTTTTCTGAGCAGAGCGGTGACGAGGCCGGGGAGCACTTCACGCCCCGCGAGGTCATCCGCCTGATGGTCGAATTGCTCGATATCCCAATCCCGGACCGGCATCTCTCCATCTACGACCCCGCCAGCGGCACCGGCGGCATGTTGTCCGTGGCCAAAGAGCACCTGCTGGAGCGCGCCGAGACCCCGGAGGAAAAGGCGCGGGTCGACAACTACGTCACCGTTCACGGCCAGGAGTTGTCACCCACCAACTACGCTGTCTGCCAGGCCGACCTGCTCATCAAGAACGACCGGCAGGCGACCGTCCACCTCGGCAACTCCCTGATCCCGGACGACCCCTACAGCAGGGAGCCCGGCGACCAATGGCCGGAGACCAAGTGGCGCTTCCACCGGATGCTGAGCAATCCACCCTTCGGCGTCACCTGGGGCGGCAAGGACGGCTATGAGAAGGAGGCCCGCAAGCTGGAGCGGACCCGCTATAAGGCCGGGATGCCGCGCGTGAACGACGGCGCCCTGCTGTTCTTGCAGACCATGCTGGCCAAGATGGCCCCCGTCGCGCAGGGCGGCAGCCGCATCGCCATCATCTTCAATGGCTCGCCGCTGTCCAATGGCGATTGCGGGAGCGGGGAGAGCGAGATCCGCCGCTGGATCTTGGAGCACGATTGGCTCGACGCGATCGTCATGCTGCCCGACCAACTCTTCTACAACACGGGGATCTTCACCTACGTCTGGCTGCTGCGCAACGACAAGCCGGTCAGCCACCAGGGGCGCGTGATGCTCATCGACGCCCGCGGACAGTTCGAGAAGGAGCCGAAGTCATTCGGCAACAAACGCAACCGCATCACCGACGCCCATCGCGCCTGGATCGAGGCGCGCTACCGCGACGGCTGGGCCGATGACGATACCGATGAGCAGGTCAAGGTCTTCGCGCGCGAGGCATTCGCCTATCACAAGGTCAGCGTCGTCTTCTGGCAGACTGATGAACACGACCAGCCGGCCGTCCTCACCGAGCCCTACCTGAAGACCTTCAGTGCCGCGAACCTCAAGAAAGAACAGGAGTTCCACGCCAGCGACCTGAGCTTTCGCGTGCGGCTGAAGGTGAAAGGCGAGGAGCAGACCGTCGCGTTCACCATCACACCCAAGGACAACGCCGCCAAGAAGTTCAAGGAGGCACTGGCCGGCGCCGAGGAGACGCTGGCGGTCGAATGGACCCACCGGCACTATGTGCAGGACGACGAATACATCCCGCACGGCGAGGACATCGCCGCCTTCCTCGAGCGCGAGATCGCCAAGCCGATCATCCGCTGGGAGGAGACGAGGAAGGACGGCAAGCCCATCCTCGGCTACGAGATTTTGCCGAACAAGTATTTCTACCGCTACCAGCCGCCCAGGCCCGCGAAAGAGTTGCTGGCGGAGTTTTGGAGGCTGGAGAAAGAGGCCGAGAAGATGCTGGAGGGCCTTGCTCAATGAAAATGCCGACGGATACCAACCTGACGAGCGATGCCGACTACCGGCGGTTCATAGAAGAACTGAAGGCGCGCGTCGCGAACGCCCGCATTTCCGCGGCAAGGAAGGTCAATCACGAACTGATCATGCTTTACTGGGATATCGGGCGCGGGATCGTGGAGAAGCAGCAGACACTGGGCTGGGGCGAATCGGTCGTTGAGCTGGTAGCCAAGGATCTCCAGACTGCATTTCCGGGCACAACCGGCTTTTCCGTGCAAAATGTGTGGCGGATGCTGCAATTTTACCGCACACACACCGCTCCTGAATTTCTCGCACAGCTTGTGAAAGAATTGAGAAAGGAGAAGAAAACCGTGCCTGCCCACGAGAATCTCTCACAGCTTGTGAGAGAAATGGTGGCGACGGTGCCGTGGGGACATCACGCAAATGTCATGGCAAAACTCACCGACCCCGCCGCCCGCATCTACTACCTTCGCGCCACCGCGCAATTCGGCTGGTCACGCAATGTCTTGCTCAATCAGATCAAGGCCAGCGCCTACGAACGGGCGGTGACCGAGAAGAAGACCCACAATTTTCCGCTGGCCATGCCGGAATACCTCGCCGAGCAGGCGGATGAAATGCTCAACAGCTCTTACACTTTGGAGTTCCTCGGCCTGAAACGGGCCGTGAAGAAACGCGAGTTGGAGGACCGCCTCGTCTCCCGCCTGCAGGCCTTCCTGCTTGAACTCGGCTATGGCTTCTGCTTTGTGGGGCGTCAATACCGGCTGGCGCTGGGCGAAAAGGAGTATTTCATCGACCTGCTCTTCTATCACCGCTTCCTCAAGGCGCTGATCGCCTTTGAACTGAAGGTCGGCGCTTTCGCGCCGGAGCACGCGGGGAAGATGGATTTTTACCTCAATCTGCTCAACGACAAGGAGCGCGGCCCCGGGGACCAGCCATCGATCGGCATCATCCTCTGCGCCGAAAAGGACGACGTGGAGGTCGAGTATGCGCTGCGCACCAAGGGCAATCCCATCGGCGTCGCGGTCTATGAATTACAGTCGCAATTGCCGGGCGAAATGAAAGGCAAGCTGCCCACTGCCAGGCAACTTGCTGATGTGGTACGGGAGGAGATGGAGGGAGGGGAGTAATGAGCCCGCAGACCAGTTTTCTAAAAGATATCCCAAAGGATTGGCGATCCGACCGCATGGGCAATGTTACCGAGATTCTTTTCAGCAACGTAGATAAGCATACGTTCGATTCCGAGATTCCTGTTCGCCTTTGCAACTACGTCGATGTTTACAAGAACGATCGAATCACGTCCGAAATCGAATTCATGGAGGCATCTGCGGAGCCGCGTGAGATAGCGCGCTTTCAAATTCAGATAGGGGATGTCCTGGCGACGAAGGACTCGGAGACTCCAGACGATATAGCGATCCCAGCTTTGGTGGCGGAAACCTTGCCTGGCGTTCTCTGCGGTTATCATTTAGCACTGATTCGCCCTAGGGCACATCACGTCTATGGACCGTATCTTGCCTGGCTTCATTGCAGCAAAGCGTTCCGCTCCCACTACGAGGCCCAAGCCGTAGGTGTCACCAGATTTGGGCTTTCGCAGGCGGTCTTCAAAGATGCGCGCGTCCCGCTTCCGCCACTGCCGGAGCAACAGCGCATCACCGACTACCTGGATGCGAGTTGCGCGGCGATTGACGCGGCGGTTGCTGCCAAACGCGGCCAACTTGGAACCCTTGGTTGCTTGCGAGAGACCGTCATTCAAACAGCGGTTTGCAATGGGCTAAACCCCAAGGTGAGAATGGCCGGCTCCGACATTGCTTGGATGCCATCGATCCCTGAGCATTGGAAAAGGGTTAAGCTGAAGCGCCATGTCGAAATGCTGAGAGGTCAATTCACTCATCGCCCGAGGAACGACCCTGCATTTTATGATGGTCCTTACCCATTCATTCAGACAGGCAGCATCTCAGCGGCGGGGAAGTTTATCACCGAGTATAGCCAAACGCTAAACGAGTTGGGACTCTCGGTTTCAAAAATGTTTCCATCAGGCACAATCGTAATGACGATTACGGGCGCCAAGATTGCGGAGGTGGCAGTGACTACTTTCGACGCGTGCTTTCCAGATAGTATTGTCGGATTCGTGCCAGATCACTTGCTTGACAAGGATTACCTTTTCTATGTCCTCATGGCCATGAAGCCGGCACTTCTCGGCGCCATGATCGTTACCACCCAGCCCAACATCAATTATGTGCAGATCGGCGGGAACTACATTCCCCTGCCGCCGCTTGCAGAGCAGGAAGCCATCGCCAGTCACATTGAGAGTGAGATGAATCGAATTAACGCAATTCGGGATTCTCTCGAAGCCCAAATCGCCACCCTCACCGCCTACCGCAAATCCCTGATCCACGAATGCGTCACCGGCCAGCGGCGGATCACCGACGCCGACATCAACCGGATCCAAGCCCATGGCTAAGAAGAAGTCCCCGGAGCTTCGGTTTCAGCAGGACATCGCGGACTACCTTACCCGCGAGCACCGGTATGCCGTGCTGCAACAGTCCGATATCACGGACACCGTGAATTTTATCGCCGAGGACCATCTCTGGGCCTTCCTCGAAGCCACCCAGGCCGACCAGATCAAGAAGCTGGCGGAGGATTACGGCACGGACGCGCGCGAGGCGATCTTCAAGGCACTGCGCAAAGAATTGGAGCACACGCCACTGTGGATGCTCTTCCGTCATGGCCTCAAGGTGCGCGGTCTGGAATTCCACCTCTATTATCCGAAACCACGCTCCGCGGCGAGCGCCGCTGCCGACCAGTACGCCAAGAACCGCTTCAGCTTCCGCCCGCATTGTTATTTCGGCGACGCCAATCACGAAATCGATTTCGTCCTCTATCTCAACGGCCTGCCCATCGTGGCGCTCGAGCTGAAACACGAGCTCAATGAGAACGTCCATGACGCGGTGGCGCAGTTCACCAAGCGCGACCACCGGCACAGGATCTTCCGGCATCCCTTCCTCTACCTCGCCGCCGACACCAGCGACCTGATGGCCGCCACGGACCCGCGCCAGGAAGAGAACTTCCGCTGGCACAATCGGGGGCTGACCAATGCCCCGACGAATGCCGATGAGTATCCGGTCGAGTTTCTCTACCGCGAGGTGCTGTCGCCGGAGCATTTGCTGGAGGCGCTGTCCTTCTTCCTCCTGCGCGTGCCGGAGCGGGAGGCCGAGGACGACAAGCCGGCGCGGCCGGCCTTTACGATCTTCCCGCGCTATCACCAAAGCCGGCTGGTGCGGCGCGTAGCAGAGGACATCAGCGCCCACTTCGCCGCGACCGGTGACATCGGCAAGAAATATCTAGCCGAGCATTCCGCCGGCAGCGGCAAGACGTTTTCCATCTGCTGGCTTGCCGACCGGCTGCACAGCCTGTTCCAGCCCGGTACCAACGAGAAGTTGGTGGACATCACCTTCATCCTCACCGACCGCAAGTCGCTCGACACCAACATTCGCGAGGACCTCGAAAAGTTCACCCACCTGAAGTCGGTGGTGGGCATCGCGCGCAAGTCCGATGACCTGCCGCGCTTCCTGCGGGAGCGTAAATCGATCATCGTCACCACCCAGCAGAAGTTTGCCTGGGTGTTGGATGAGATCCGGAACAACCCGGTATTGAAGACGCTGCGGGTGGCCTTCCTGATCGACGAGGCCCACCGCTCGCAGGAAGGGCAGATGGGCGCGGCCATCCGCCTGCCGTTCCGCGCGCCGGGGGAGCCGGACAGCGAGGCACCGGAGGAGGACCCAGAAGAGCTGATCGCCCGGGTGATTCGCGAGCACGACTGCAATCAGTTGTTCGTCGCCTTCACCGCCACGCCGGCACCGGCGACCGTCTCCATGTTCGGCCAGCCATTCGACCGCTACACCGAGGCCGAGGCCATCGCCGAGGGCTACATCGTGGACGTGGCCGCCGGCATCATCTCGTACAAGACGCTCTATCACCTGCATTGCCCCATGGTTCCGACGCCGGACGAGGAGCGGCTCTATCCCAAGGGCGTGGTATCCAAGGTGCTGCAGAATCTGGCCTTTCAGGACGACGGGCTGATCCAATACAAGGCGGAGGTGATGCTGCGGGTCTTCGAGAAGGAGGTGGCGCCGCTCATCGGCGGACGCGCCAAGGCGATGATCGTCGCCTCATCGCGGGTGGCAGGGCTGCGGTATTTCACCATTATCAAGGAGAAGCTCAAGGAACGCGGCGCCGGCTATCAGGTGCTCTATGCCTTCTCGGACTTTGTCCATCCGGAGACGAACGCGGCCATCAGCGAGCACGCGGTCAATGGGTTACAGACGGGTGAACTGATCGAGGACCGCTTCGAGGGCGACGACTACCGGCTCATGGTGGTGGCAAGTAAGTTTCAGACCGGTTTCGACCAACCCCTACTCGCCGGTATGTTCCTCGATAAGCCGGTGCTCGGGCGCAACGCGGTGCAGACGGTCTCGCGATTGAACCGCTGCCACCCCGGCAAGCGGGATGTGGTGGTCGTGGACTTCACCAACAACGCCAAGCAAATCCTGACGGCCTTCGCGACCTATCGGGTCGGCACGCCGTTCGAGCCGCAGGAGCCGGATCAAAACACCTGCCTCGCCCTGCACGCGGAGATCCTCGCCGCGGGGGTCTTCACCCGGAAGGACGTCGGCGACCTGCTCAGCCTGATCGAGCACGGGACCGATGCGCGGGTGCAGTTCCAGGTGAATGCGCTGCGCACGCGCTTTCAGGCGCGGCTGGCCGATTGGGAAGGGCGCAAGGCGTTCGTGGCCCTGCTGGCGCGCTTCGTCAGGAGCTTCCATTTCCTCACCTGTTTCTTCACCTACCCGGCGGCGATCGGGGAGTTCGCCACCTTTGCCGACTATGTCGGTCCGCAGCTCGTCAAAGCAGGGAGCGTGTCGGAATTGATGCAGCAGGTGCGTGCCACGGTGGTCACCAAGGCAGCGGTGCAGTTTCAGGGCGTGACGACCAGTGGCGGCCGGGTCAGGCTGAAGCCGGGCAAGGGCGCCGGCGGTGCCGGCCCGGTGCCGGTGAAGGTCTCGGTGCAGGATGTGATCGCACAGATCCGCGCAACCTACGACATCACGGATGAAGAGGCGCTCTATATCCGGCAGGTGACAGAGGAGAAGATCGCCGATCCGGTCATCCGCACCACGGTCCAGGCGCACCGCGGGAATGTCATCTATCTGGAGGGCGCCTATCGCGGCCAGGTCAATGGCGAGATCCAGTCGGCCTACAACGCCCACGGACGTTATGAAGAACTGACCGACCACAAATACACCGACACCGGCGGTATCTTCGATATCATGGCGGTGACGGTCATTCAGGCCCAGTTGTCCTTGGCGGCCTGAGGCGATGGGCAAGCGCATCCACGAAATTCCGGCGGCGGAGCGTCCGCGCGAGAAGCTGCTGCGCAAAGGGGCGCGGGCCTTGAGTGACCAGGAATTGCTCGCCGTGCTCCTGGGCCAGGGCACGCCGGGCCTGGACGTGCTGGCCCTGGCCGCGAAGCTCGCGCGGCTCATCGACCAGAAGGGGCTGGACGTCAAGGCCGAAGACCTGTTGCCGTTCGCGGGTGTCGGGGACGCCAAGGCGACCTTGATTCTCGCGGCCATCGAATTCGCCCGGCGTCGCATCAAGCCGGAGGGTGCGAAGATCGAGACCCCGGCCGACCTGTTGCCGCACATCCACCATTACGCGGACCGTAAGCAGGAGCATTTTCTCTGCGCCAGCATCAATGGCGCAAATGAGATCCTGAACATCCGGGTGGTGTCGATCGGGCTGATCGACCGCAGCCCAGTGCATCCGCGCGAGGTCTTCGCCGACGCACTCGCTGACCGGGCGTCCGCTGTCATCGTCGCCCACAATCACCCCAGCGGCGGCCTCGAACCCTCACCGGGTGACCTCGCCATCACCGCGCAACTCAAGGCTGCCGGCGCCATCCTCGGCATCGAACTGCTGGATCACATCATTTTTAACCGGGCTGGATATTTCAGCTTCCTGGAGGCGGGAACGCTGTAGCCTCAACCATTCCCTAAGACGCGTTGCCCTTCAGGAGCGTACCCGCGACGAGCAGCAGCAGGCTGACCGCCATCCCCGCCAGAACCCATCTGGTGGAGGCGTAACCGCGTTCGACCGCGGCCCCGATCGCGGCGAGATGCTGCTGTTGGGCCGCCTTCAGGTTTTCCAGGTCGCGTTGCAGGAGTGCGAGTTCCAGCGCCTTGCCCGGGTTGGCGACGATGATCTGCTCCAGCCGCTCCTGGCGTTCCGCGAGGTCTTTGAGCAGCTTCTGGCTCTGCTGCTGTTGGAGCGCCTGCTTGGTGTCCTTCGGCAGGGCGGCGGCAGTACGCAGGTCGGCTTGGAACGACTGCAGGTCGGCGGCAAGCTTTTCAGTCTGGGCGCGGAGACCGGCTATTTCGGCCTGAACCTGCGCGGGGGTGGCCTGGCCGTCCATTGCGGCGACGCCGGACAGGTCGATGCCGCGCACGACGCCGATGAGCGCGACGAGGGCGACGACGAAGGCGAGGACTCCGGCAGCCAGACTCAGTTGCTGGGAACGCGGGCGATTTTTCAGCGACGTAAGCGTTGCGACGATCGCAGAGGCCATGATTGCACTCCTTTCGGTGGTCCGGCTAAGAGACGCGCCATGCGCCCGCGGCGATTATACTGAATCAGGATCGGTCG
Organism: Lamprocystis purpurea DSM 4197; assembly: GCF_000379525.1. Lineage (GTDB taxonomy): Bacteria > Pseudomonadota > Gammaproteobacteria > Chromatiales > Chromatiaceae > Thiodictyon > Thiodictyon purpureum. The sequence continues at coordinate 136,173 of NZ_KB902509.1, forward strand.
TTGGTGTTCGGTGGCCGTGCGAATGCTCTGAAATGAAATGTACCAGACCAATCGGCGTTCAGCGCGAAGGTGCAGCGCCGCGCGTGCGTGCGACGGGCCGCGATTCGGTTGCATGTCGCGCCCCGCGGCATCTGCGTCGGTGCGGCTTAGCGGCCGGCTACCGACGGGGCCGAATCGTTACGACTGATGGATTCGGTCAGTCGGAAGACGCTGGTCGTCGGATTGCGGTCGGGCTCGCCTTCAGCTTGGGCATCCTCGTGCAGACGGCGCGCCCGCCGGGAGGCGTCTGTGAAGCCCTCCGAGACCTGATCAAAGTGAAGATGTTTATCGTAGTCGGGAAGGTGATCACGGACCATCCGTTGCAGGTCGTGACGATGACGCGCGCCGGGACTATCCCGGAAATGTAGCCACAACCAAAGCTCGAAGCAGGGATTAGAGACCGCGAGTTCAATACCGCGTGCAGCCGCGAGTTGACGGGCATCATTCAGGTTCGGGTGCTCGTCTACATCAAACGCGCACCAGACCTCGTCGAAGGAGAGGAAGGGGTCATCCTCTCGCTTCGCGTCGGATTCGGCGTCGTACTTGAGCTTTTCTGCCCGGCGAACCAGTGTCAGCGGTACTCCATGCTGGTTGGGGATGACGATCTCGACGGTGTTGTTACGTGCCCAGCGCTCGAATCCTCGGAAATAATCGGGTTCCGTCACTTTGCCTTCACAGACGATCAGTAGACGCCGTTTCGGGTTCTTGCTTGGCGCACGCCGCGCTGGGTTTCGTTTTCGATCGCGGCGCTTATTCTCCATCCGCTGGGTTCCTGGATTTGACCAGATCCCCGAGAAAGGGGATGGCCCCGTAACGGCCCTGCAGGTAACCGCGCTCAAGGTTCTCGGATGGCTGCGGCTTGTAATCGGTCAACGGGTAAAGGCAAGTGGCGCCCTCGGAATCCTTCTCGGTCAGCCAGACCTGATCGCGTCGCAAGGGCGCATCCCCGAGCATAGTCCCGAGCAAGTGCGTGTCGTGAGTCGTGAACAGGATCTGCGCGTTGTGGGAATTCGTGCTCGTGTCGTTGAATTGGCGAAGAATCTGGAGAGCAAGGATGGGGTGAAGGTGCGCTTCCAACTCGTCAACAAGCAGCAGGCCGCCATTCCCGAGAACATCCAGCAGTATGTTGCCCATCTGATAAAGCGTGCGTGTCCCTTGGGACTCTTGCTCCAAGGGGAGCCACGTCTCTTCCGCAGCGTTGCGATGTCGCAGCAGGACCCGAAGACGGATCTCACGGTGTCCACCGTTGAAAACGCCCGAGCCTTGGTCCGTCTCTTCGGTCTTAAGGTCCATTATTCCAACATCGGCCGCGCGCAGCAGTTCGACGAAGCTCGCCAGGCGTTGCGGCAGGGGCTTGTCTTTGGAATCGCGTAACTCCAGCACCATCCGGTACTCGGACCCTCTGTCGGCGGGCTGGACACGGCCTCCTTTTTCGATATTGACTGCCTGTAAGTTACGAAACCAGCCGTAAAGTGGGCCGAGCTGCTGGTGTCGGAGCTGAACGGCAGCGGAAAGAAACAGGGCGTTCGGTCGGGTGACCTGTTCGATCAGCCGGTTCTCCCCAAGCAGTTGGTCGCCAAAGCTGAACCGGTCGTCGTCTCGCACGAACCAACTCTGCTCTTCTTCCCCATTCGACGCGTAAAGCCATTCCTCAACAAAATGTAGGTCATCTGCTAGGAAGCCGTATCGGTAGCGTACATCCGCGATCAGGAGCGTCACCTCGAACAGCGAAGGCTCGGAAGACTGGCCGCCCCAGGCGAAGGGGTCGCGCGGCACTCCACCCTCCGGCGGCCAGGCGCGCTGAGATTCAAGGACCGCATCGCGCATGAACCCGAGCGCGGAGAGCACATTGCTTTTGCCGCTCGCGTTAGCCCCATAGAGCGCAGCCGCCGGAAGCAGTCTTCCGCCGAAGCCCGAGACGTGCCGCGGACGTGGGTCGGCTGGGTCAACGTCGTCCGCCTGCATGGTGAAGGCCTGTTCATCCCGGATAGAGCGGTGGTTTGCGACCCGGAACTCGATCAGCATGAGGGTTTCAAGGCTCCAATATCGAACAAGAAGGTATCCTTGTTTTCCGGCGCGCTCTGGGTTGTCTCAAACAGACGGCGCGTCTAAGAGATTACGCTACCCTTGCGAACGCATCGCGCCGCAGGCCTCGATCAAGATTCCGGCCACTTGGTTTCGCCGGGGTGCGTAGTCAGGCCATCCTGGCCTGACACCGTCAGGGCTGGAAGCCCTGACTACGCACGCCGCTGGCCGGGATTACGATCAAGGCCGCACCGCAGTATCGCGCCGCAGTTCCCGATCCACAATGGCCGCGACCACCAGATCGCCCCACACATTGATGGCGGTGATGGGGTAGTCGAAGAAGCGGTCGACGATCAGATACAACGCGAGATAGGTCGGGGGCAATCCAAGCAGATCGAGCATGAAAGCCATCATGGCGATACCGCCGCTGGGAATGCCGGCGGTGCCGGCGGAGGAGGCCATGGTCAACAGTACGATGAAGACGGCCTGGAGCGCAGTGAGTTCGACCCCGGCCAGGTGTGACATGAAGATCAGCAGGATCGCCTGATAGAGCGCCGAGCCGTGCATGTTCAGCGTCGCGCCGAGCGGCAGCGCCAGGCTGGTGACCCGCTCGCTGACGCCGAAGTCTTCCAGCGCGCGCTTGGAGACCGGATAGGTGGCGTTGCTGGAGGCGGTAGACAGCGCGGTCAGCAGCGGCTCCCGACAGGCCGCGACCAGGCGCCAGGGGGAGCGACGGGTCCGCACCCAGTAGAGCCCCGGCATGAGCAGCAGGGCGTGCAGCACGGCGGCCAGCGCGACCGCCCACACGAAGCTGCGCAGTTGGAAAACGCCCGCCCAATCCATGGTCGCGAGGCTTCCGTAGACCAGGGCGGCGATGCCCACCGGGGCGATGGCCAGCACGCCGTTCAGCGTCTGCATCAGCAGTGCGTCCAGGGCTTGGGCCCCGCTGATCAGGGTTGCACGCTGGTCGGCGGCAATGCGCCGGGCGGCGAGGGCGGCGATCACCGCGACGAAGACGATGTGCAGTACATTGCCTGCCGTGAGTGATGCGAACAGATTGCTGGGGATGAAGTTATCGATCAGCCGGTCCAGGCTGAAGGCGGCGCCCGTCGTCTGGACTTGCCCCAGACTCAGCAGGCCGGCGGGCAGGCCGTGCGCGAACGCGAGCCCGAGCAGGGTGCCGATGGCGGCGGCGACTGCCGAGGTGCCGACATAATAAAGGAAGGTGCGCCCGCCGATCTGTCGCAGTTCGGTGCTCCCCGCCAGCGAGGCAAAGATCGAAACCAGGATCAACGGCAGGATCAGCAGCTTCAGCAGCGAGATGAAGATCTGTCCCAGCCAGGCGACATAGGGCGCACCCGCGGGGAACAGCAGGGCGGCCGCGATGCCGAGCAGCAGGCCGACGGGGACGCAGTAGAGCTGGCGAAGGGTCATCGCGGGTCCTTACAATGCAAACTGGTTGGAATCTTTCGCGGAAGGTTCGGATATCATACGACGGAGCCAAGCGGCGAACCGAACGGTTCTCTCATCGCCTGGCTGATCCGCGCTCGATCCTTTCGCGTTGCGTCTTGATGCCCTTATTCGTTCCAGGAGCAGGAGATGATTCCCGCAAGCTTTTTCAGGCACCTGTTGCTGTCCATCTCCCTGATCCCGGTCGCCCTGCCAGGCGTACTTGCGGCGAGCGACACCATCACTGTTGCGCCACCCGGAGCAGCGCCGCCGGTGACTGCAACGACCGCCGACTCTGCGGCAATGAATCCGCCGGCGGTTGCCGTGCCGTCGCCGCCGGTGACCGCCGATCAGACCGCGGTCGTCGCGGTTGCGGTTTCCGAAACCAACCCGTTGCTGCGCGCGACCGCGGAGTCGATCCGCGACCAGGGGGCGCTGACGATTGATGGGGTGCCGCTGGAATCCGGTCGCGTGCTCGCGGGCTTCTATGCTGCGCGCGGTTATCGGCTGGCGTGGCTGCAGCCGGCACAGGTCGAGGCGCTGCTGCACGCGGTGGAGGCGGGGCAGGCCGCCGGTTTCCAGCCTGCCGACTACCATGTCGCCACCTTGCGCCGGCTCAGCAAGCCCGGTCATCTGGATGGCCTGGCGCCCGCGGCGCGTCTGGCCGCGGATCTTCAGTTGAGCGATGCTCTGCTGCGTTACACCTATCACCTGCGGTTCGGCCGCATCGATCCGGCGGCGGTCAACCGCTTTTGGAATCACCGCAAGGCGATTCCCGCGGAGACCCTGATTCGCTCCATGGAGCAGGTGGTCTCAGCCGCGGATACGCGCGGCAGTTTGGGCGATCTGGCAGCGAAACCGTTCTTCTTTGCCGATCTTGAGCACGCCCTCCGGAATTTCGGTAGTTCCCGCCCGCTTACCGCATCGCCGCAGATTCCCCAGGGGAAAAAGCTGGTGCCGGGTCGCCGTGACCCGCGGGTCGTCACGCTGCGGGAGCGGTTGCGGGCGCTCGGTGACGAAACCCCGGCTCCGCAGGACCCGGAGCTGTTCGACCCCGCGCTGCGTGATGCCCTGATGAAGTTCCAGCAGCGCTCCGGCCTCAATGCGGATGGGGTTGCCGGTGCGGCGACGATCACGGCACTCAATCAGCCGTTCGACGAGAAAAAGGCCGATCAGATCCGCATCAACCTGGAGCGGATGCGGTGGTTCTACGATGATCTGTCGGCGGATTACGTCCTGGTGGACGTGGCGGGCTTCATGGCGCATGTCGTACGTGACGGGCGGATCGACTGGAGTACGCGCGTCGTCGTGGGCACTCCGAAGGATCAGACGCCGAGTTTCCGTGACGAGATGGAACATGTCGTCTTCAATCCGACCCGGACAGTCCCACCGTCGATCCAGAAAAAGATGCGCGGTGTTTCGAGCCGCTTCAAGGTGGTGGATCGGCGCACCGGCCGCGCGGTCAGCGGCGCCAACGTGAGTGATCCGCGGCGTTACAGCATCGTCCAGGGGCCTGGGCCATCCAACGCCCTGGGGCGTGTCAAGTTCATCTTTCCGAATGACCATGCGGTCTACCTGCATGATACCCAGAGCAAGGGACTGTTCAGCCAGAGCGTCCGGGCCTACAGCCATGGCTGTGTGCGGGTGCAGGACCCGTTGAAGCTGGCCGAGGTGATCCTGGGCGAGGCCAATTGGGATCGGCGCCAGATCGACCGTGTGATCTCGACCAATAAGACGCGGTATGTCATTCTGGATGAGCGGCTGCCGGTCTTGCTTTACTATCTGACCGCCTACGCTGACGAGGACGGCAGGGTCGGATTCCGGTCGGACATCTATGGGCGCGACGCGGCCCTGCGTCAGGCGTTCAAGGGTCCGGCCAGCGCATTGCGGATCGCGTTCCCCGCACCCCGCCCGTTGGCGGACCCCGCCGCCCCGCAGACGAAGCCCGTCGCGGGGCGCACCGCGGCGACACCGGTTCCGGCGCCTACCGGGCCGGGTGCGTGAAGCGGCGATCGGCAATCGTCCGGATCTTTGTCACTTGGTGACCCCGTGGAAGCGGCCTCCGGCCGCGCCGCCGACCCGACGGAGTTTTTCCCGGTCGTCTATTGACCGTGAGGGCGCTTGCGCCCTCCGCCCCCTGCTGCTGAGAACGCCGCCGTCTCCTTAGGCGCAACCCGGTCGCTGCGCCCCCCTCGACCAACATCCCAGGTTGTGAACCCGGTCACAGGTTGCCGGTCGTGACCCTGTTATATATTACCCTGTTCGTATCGGTTTCTTAACGAATGATCCAGGTCGAGCTCCCGGTGGCGGCGATACGATCAGGCATCTCATCGCGGGCGTCGTCCCCGCGCTTCGAGCCGGGGCCTATCATGAACGGAAAAAGCAAAATGACGCGCAAGTTTGGTCACTTCTTCCTGTTGGTCTTGCTGAAACTGCTGATGCCGGTCGGCTGCGCCCAGGCCGGCGATACCACCTCCAAGACCAGCGGTCCACTCAATCAGGTGGTGCAACCGGATCAGGCCTTTGGCTTCGATACCGAGCGGGATCTCTGGGTCGAAGTGAGCGTAAACGATGTCGAAGGTGCACCCGCGGGACAGCGCACGGTTGAAGTCCTTGAACCGATCGACGGTGAGGACGGCGGTTTTCGTGTGATCGAGCGCGGACTAACCGACGAGTGGGGCAATTTTGACCGTCAAATCCGCGTCCCCAGTTCGGTCAAGAATGTCTTGATTCGGGTGGGCGTATTCGGTATCGATAATTCTGCGCTGGTGCCGGTCGACGCGACCCTCAATCTGCATCACGAGTTCGGTTGATCCAGCATGCACAACCATTTCAGAAAGACACCAGCCATTGATCAGGTGACAGCCATGAAGCACCGCGACCACGCGCTCACCCGCCGACTCACCCTCGCGGCGGCAGTCGCCGGGGTGCTGGCCGCCACGACGGCTACCGCGGCGGTATCGGAACCAATCCAGTATCGATTCCTGTTCGGCGACGGTTACGGGGCGGCAGTCTACAAGGCCAACTACGATAATCAGGGCATTCCCAAGAAGATGGACCTGACGCCTCAGCCGGTCAGTGCCGATCTCATGGAACGGATTGCGCAAACCCTGCCGGAATCGAAAGACGTGCGGGTGACCGGGGCGAGCGCCTTGATCGCCGACAGTGATTCATCGACACTCAATCTCACCAAAGATGCCGATATCTGGATGACCTTCCTGCACGAGGGAGCGGGTTACCAGAACGCGATCGGCTATTATGCCTATCCGGCCAAGAGCCCGCCGCAGAGCCGCGATGAGGTGGAGTACACCGTGGTGTGGCCCAATACCTCCTACTCGACCTCCGGTGGCAATTCCCTTGGACTCAAGACCGGCCAGCAGGTCTATCTGGGCCGCTTTCCAGCCGGAACCAAGATCGGCTTCTTTCTGATCGCCAACGGCTGGGATGGCAGCCAGGGGGTGACCGAGCGCTATCCGGGTTGGGTCTGGCACAGTCTGCAAAGCCTGAATATGGAGACAAACCCGTTGCTGCGCGCCCATATCATCCTGCTCAGGGACGAGACCAACGAACAATTGGTCCTGGGAGTGGAGGATATCAATCGCGAGAAGAGCAATTGCGACCAGGATTTCAACGACGTGATGGTCAGCATCCAGGCCAACCCCTTCGAGGCCATTTCCAAGGAAAAGATCGCGGAGTTGGTTGATCCCGCCGACCCGGACAAGGACGGGGTGATGAACTCGGATGATGACTATCCACAGGACCCGTTACGCGCCTCGCGGGTGACCTACCCGAGCAGCACCGGCCGCGCCCAGTTGGCGTTTGAAGATATGTGGCCGATCGAGGGCGACTATGACCTGGACGATCTGGTGTTGGCCTATACCCTGACCGAGGTCCGCGATGCCGCGGGCCTGATCCGCGATCTGGAGGGCAGCTTTCAGATCAAATCGCGCGGGTCCGCGTATTCCCAGGGGTTTGGCTTGAACTTCCCCAATCTGCTTCCTGAGGATCTGGCGTCCGGGAGCCTTTGGGTCGACGAGGCGGCCAGCCGGCCGCTGACCGCCGAGCCGGAGCAGCGGTCGCTGACCCTGCTGTTGATTGACGACTCCAAGAAGCTGGCGGATCGCAATCCCGGCAGTCGGACCTGTTACGCGGCCAAGTTCAATGCCGAGCGCAACTGCCCGGAGGTGAAAGGACCCACCGTGCATTTCCAGGTGACCTTCAAGGAGGCGCTGACCCGCGACGCACTCGGGGCCGCACCCTATAACCCCTTCATCTACATCGTCGGGGATCGGCCGCGCGAGACGCATCTTCCCGATCATCCGCCGACCGATAAACATAAGACGTGGCTGTTCGGTTGGCAGAATGAAGGCAGCGACCCCAAGATCGGCCGCTATTTCAAGACCAAGGCTGGACTGCCCTGGGCGATCAATCTGCCGGATGAGTGGCAACAGCCGCTGGAGAAAAACCCGGTCAACAACTGCTATCCCGGCTTTGTCAACTGGGTCAACACCGCCGGTGCCAAGGATGCGGACTGGTACAAGTCTCCGGTGGCGGGCTGTGTGTTTCCTTATCCGGCGCCGAAATAGCGTCCGGGGCTCGGTTGAAGATCGCGCGGTCGGCCTCGATCAAGATTCCGGCCACTTGGGCTCGCCGGGTGCGTAGTCAGGCCATCCTGGCCTGACACCGTCAGGGCTGGAAGCCCTGACTACGCACGCCCCTGGCCGGGACTACGATCAAGACCGCGCGGTCTGACCTAAGGCGATTGCCGGATTTGACGGCAATCGCCTTGGTTTATCGCCTTCGGACGTGATAACCGGACGTAGGGGCGGGTTTGAAACCCGCCCCTACACGAAGGTCTGTCTGGATATAGCCTTCGGACCTGATTACCGGACGTAGGGGCGGGTTTGAAACCCGCCCCCAACACGAAGGTCTGTCTGGATATAGCCTTCGGACCTGATTACCGGGCGTAGGGGCGGGTTTGAAACCCGCCCCTACACAAAAGTCTGTCTGGATATCAGGTGCGAACGCTATAACGGCCGGGCGACCGTCCTATCGCGCTGGGTCTGATCCCGGCTGGGGCTGAGTCACGTCATCCGCCACGGGGGCTTGCTCCGGAGTCGGTGGTGGTTCCGCCGTTTCCTCCAGCGCCGGGGGGGCTTCGTCCTCGATCGCCGCTTCACCGCCCGCGGGAGGGCTCGCCGCGTCCGGTGGCGAGGCTTGCGGCGCCGCGGCCGGGGCCTTCCCGAGTAACTGGTCACGGGTCACATCGGCTAATCCCTCCAGGTCCATGTCGGACAGCTTGAAGTACCAGGGCCGGTCCGCGGCCTTGAGTACGGAGTCGGTGCCGTCCTTCATCTTGGAGATGCGGTACTCACGGGCGCTGCCGTCCGCCAGTTGCAGACGCAGGTCCAGGGTCGGCGCGGCCTGGTTGTACTCGGGCTTATCCTGCGTGCCCAAGATCCCACGGTAGCTCAGGCTGCTGATGCGCCCCAGCAGGTTGATCACGGCCGCCGCGTCCGGTTTCTCATCCGTGCCTTCCAGTTGCCAGCCGTCCTGACCCTTGATCAAAGTCCAGTCGGCGGTGCTGATGCGCTTGATCTGCTCCTGGTCGATCTGCAACTGGTCACGGGTGAGCCAGTCGTCATGCCGGTTGGACACTTCGAAGAGCGGCAGTTCAACGTCGTAGACCGCCGACTCTCCGCCGACCCGGACCAACTGGCGCTTGAAGCCGGGCGAGTCACCGAGCAGCAGGGTCGCGACCGGCGTATCGCCCGACTCGAGCGTGATCTTGCGCTCGAATCCGTCGTCCGCCACCTTGTGCCGCTTGAGTGCCTCGCGGCTGGTCGCCACCGGCAGCGGACGCTTGAGCACGGCCAGCTTCTCCACGAGCTGATCGATCTTGGCCCCGTCGGCCGGGAAGTCACCCAGATCGGCGATCAGCCAGCCCTGGTCTCCACGGGCCAGGAGCACGCTCTGATCGCCGCCCTCGATCCGCACTGCCGTGACGGTCTTGGCGTCGAACGGCAGCAGCGCGGTGTCCGCGGCGCTCGGGTTCAGGGTGCCGCTGCCGCCCGCACCGAGCAGGAGTGCCGCGGCCAATTGCAGGCCCAGGAGCAACGCGAGTCCGAGCGTCATGGGCGCCAGCAGGGTGGCGGTCCACTCCTGGAGACGCGAACGGGCTGGGAGGCCTGGTTGCAGGGTGCCTTGTTTCATGCTGGTGTTCTCCATGGATCAGCCCTTGCCTTGCGTCGACGCCGGTTCGAGATAGCGCGCCAAGGCCCGATCACGCCGCTGCCGCGACCGGCGTGCCAGCCAGTAGAGGAGCGCCAGGCCACCCAGGGCCAGGGCATAGTTCAGGTACTCGTAGGCCATCCGCCCCTCGCGGCTCAGTGGTTCGAGCAGCCGGCTGAACTGGCCGCGGCCGCGCAGGGTTAGCAAGCCCCGGTCCTCCAGTGACCACTCGACGGCGTTCTGCACCAGTTCGATGGGTTTCAGATAGCGGCTCTGCGTCGCCTCGCTGGCCAGCGTGATGGCGGTGTCGGTCAGGAAGCTGTCCGAGCCGAGCAGGATCAAGCGCGCCGCGGCGGGGGAGGATTCGATCACCCCCGGGGCGACCGGCGGTTTAGCCGGCGGCTTGGCAGCGGTTGGCGTCGCCGCGTCCGGATCGTCCGTCTGCGGCTGCGCCGTGTCGGCCGCCTTCGTCTCCTGGTCCGCCGGGTCAGGCAGCAAGGGTGATGGCTTGCCGATGAAGGCCGAGCTGAAACGTCCCTCGACTGCCACCGCCAGCACCTTGGTGCCTTGGTCGTCGCCAATCGGGAAGCCCAGGTCGCCATGGGCGCGGAAGTCCGGCTGCATCTCGGTCGAGTCGCTGGTCCAGGCGTCACTGGAACTGCGGATGAGTTCGGTGACGCGATGGTTTGCGGTCTTCTGCGGATCGACCTGAATGGGCGAGGACCAGTTCATGGTGATCTGACCCAGGTTGGCGGTGATCCCCGATTCGTTGGAGAGGCCCTCGGCCCGTACGTCCGGGAAGTAGGGGTAATCCAGCATCTGGATCTCTTCCACCATGAAACCGCCCAGATTGCGCTGTACCGGGATCGGGAAGGGCGTGTTCTGCGGGTCGAGCACCAGTGACTTGCCCAAGCTCAGCCCCTGGGCCGCCAGCCAGGACTCCAGGCCCGTGTCCTGGGGTTGCGCGCTGATCGCCCCGCGTCCCAGTTCGACATGGAAGCTGGAGGCCGCAACCAGGACGGTGCCGCCCTGCATCAGGAACTGATCCATGGCGAATTGCTGCTTCTGGTCCAGATCCCGCGGTCCCAGCACCAACAGCAGGTCCGCGTCAGCCGGCACCTGGCCGGTTTTCAGATCGGTTTCCAGCAGATTGAAACCGTCGCGCAATTGCGCCTGGAGCATGCCATAGTCCGGACGGGCCGCCGGCATGCCGAACTCCCCGCCGGCCTGGGGCGGGGTATAGACCGCCAGGGTGCGCAGGACACCGGGGGCGAAACGCTTGATACCCGCCTCGATGGCGCGTTGCAGACCCGCCTTGTCCAGTGACTCGGGCAGGGGCACCGCCTCGGCGCGCGTCCCGGACTCCAAAACCAGGTAGAAATAGAAGGGCGTGGGGTTGAGCAGGTCGATCACCAGCGGCTTGAAGCCGAAGCGGTCCTCGACCTCCCGGGTCAGCGCCTGATTGGTTGCCGGGTCCTCGATGCTGAAGCTGAAGCGGTCGGCGGATTTGGCCTGCAAGTCACCGAGCAGTCCCTCCAGATCAGCCCGCAACGCGGGCAGCGGCTCGGGCAGTTGACCCGGCGCCGAGACGAACGCGCGCAGCTTGATGGGCTGACCCAGGCCGGTGAACAGGTCGCCGCCGCCCTGATAGCCGTACAGCACCTTCTTGATCGCCCGGGTGATGTCGTACTCGGGGTTGCGCAGCCGCACATCGAGATCGTTCTCGCCGCGGACCTTGACCTCGATCAGATCCTGGAAGCCCAGATGCTCGAACTGGTCGCCATACTTCACCACCAGGTCGAAGTAGGAGTTGACGACCCCCGACTGGTATTTGCTCGCGGTCTGGAAGGCCACGGGACGGATGCCGAACTGTTCGCCGGCCTCGCGCTCCAAGTCCGGATGGTCCGCCGGGTCGACGAACTCCACCCGCACCCGGCCGCCGCCGGCCACCTGATATTCGCGCAGCAGATCGCGAATCTGCGGGACCAGGGGGGCCAGCAACGGATGGGTCTGGGCGCTGAAATAACCGCGGATCAGCAAGGGTTCCTGGATCTGGTCCAGATAGGTCCGGGTGGCGTCGGAGACGGTGTAGACCTGGCCCTGGGTCAGGTCGGTGCGCGCCCCGTCGACCTCGTGCAGCCACAGATTGGCGGCCAACAAGTTGGCGGCGGCCAGCAGGGTGATCAGGGTGAGGCGGCGATGACCCGCCGGCCGGTCGCTGTCCGGCGCCCAGCGCAGCCGCTCCAGGCTGTAGACCGTGAGTGCCAGGAAGACACCGACGATGCTTGCATAGTAATAGAGGTCGCGCAGGTCGATGACGCCGCGGGTGATCGAATCGAAACGGGACCCGCTGCCGAGCAGGCGCAAGAGTTCGCCGCCGCGATTGCCGACCAGGCTGGTCAGGGCCTCGGAGCCCAGCAAATAGAACAGGGCACAGACCAGGACGCTGCCGATCAGGGCGACGATCGGGTTATCGGTTCGGGAGGAGACGAAGAGCCCGATCGAGAGATAGGCCGCGGCCAGCAGCAGAGTCGCCACATAGGCCCCGATGACCGGACCCCAGTCCAGCGGACCCAACAGCGAGACGGTCACCGGCAGCGGCAGGGTCAACGTCAGGGCGATGGTGACCAGAGCGAGCGCGGCCAGGAACTTGGCCGCCACCAGCCGCCAGGTCGGCACCGGCAGCGTCAGCAGGATTTCCAGGGTCCCCGCCCGGCGCTCCTCGCTCCACATACGCATCGTGAGCGCGGCACACAGAAAGATCAGCAGCACCGGCATCCACTCGAACAGCGGGCGGGCGTCCGCGATATTGCGGGCGAAGAAGGCCTCCACCCAGAAGAACACGAACAGGCACACGGCGAGAAAGGTGCCGATGAAGATATAGGCCACCGGAGAGCCGAAGAAAGCGGCCAACTCCTTGCGGGCGATACGCAGAATGTCAGACATGGGCGGTCTCCGTGACGGTCTGGGCGGATGGCGCGTCGGCGGGGGTCGCGGCCCCGGAGACGGCGCGGAACAGGGCCTCCAGGTCGCGCCGCTCCGGTTCCAGTCCGAACAGATTCCACCCCTGATCGGCCATCGCGCGGGCGACGGCCGGGGCTGCTGCTGCCGCATCCTCCAGACTGAGCGCGAAACAGTGGCGCCCGGCCGGCTCGTCCACCAATTCCACGCCGGTCACCCCAGGTAGGGCGCTGAGAACGGGCGCCGCCTCCGCCGCGGGGCGATCCAGGGTGACCCGCAGCCGCGGATGACGGCCGATGGCATCGCTGCTGCTGTCGAGCGCCAGACGCCCGCCGCTCATGATGAGCACCCGGCCGCAGATCGCCTCGACTTCTTGCAGGATGTGCGTGGAGACGATGATGGTGGCGTCCTGCGCCAACTCCTGGATCAAACCGCGCATGTGCTGGATCTGGGTCGGGTCCAGGCCGTTGGTCGGCTCGTCGAGGATCAGGATCTTCGGACTGTGCAGGATGGCCTGGGCCACCCCCAGGCGCTGGCGATAGCCGCGCGACAGGGTCGCGACCGGGGCGCTCGCCTTGGCGGTCAGGGCGGTGCGTTCCACCGCCTGACGGATGGCTGCCGGCCGCGCGTGCCGCGGGATGTCGTGCAGGACGGCCTGATACTCCAGCGCATCCAGCACCGTCTGCTCCGGGTAGAGCGGACAGTTCTCGGGCAAGTAGCCGACGCGGCGCTGGGCCGAGCGGCGGTGCTCGGCCAGGTCCAGCCCGTCGATGCGGATGGTCCCGCTGCTCGGCTCCAGATAGCCGGTCAGCATTTTCATGATAGTGGTCTTGCCGGCCCCGTTGTGGCCGAGCAGCCCGACGATCTCACCGTGGCCGATATCGAAGGAGACCCCCGACACTGCCTTCAGCTCGCCGTAACTCCGACTGAGCTCGCGAACCTCGATCATGCGTGACTCCCGTGTCTGCTGTGGTTGGTTGATGATTGGAACCGCGACGCGCTCCGGATCGGCCGCGCGCCGACGGTGCCGGTGCGGGCGGTAGAGTCAACAGTGCGGCGGTTGTGGTCAAGTGACCAAAAATTCAGATTCATCCGTGTTCGTTGCGTTGGAGCGGTCGCAGCGCACCATTCACGGTGCGGAAAAGTGAGGTCGCGTTTGACTTGGATCAAGGCCCTTGGGGGCCGCTCTCGGCAAGGTTGCTGGTGCAATCCTTCCAGGAAGCGCAGTCAGCGCACAGCCGTCAGCTGTTGCTGCGCCAGCGCTCCCAAGGCCGTGTTCTACACTCAAGCTGATGGCTGACTGCTCATGTCAGGATTATCCAAACCGCCAGAAAGCAAGAGAGAGGAGTACATCATGCTGCATCACCACTGCAACCGCCGACCGGCCAACGGCGCCGGCCTGGGTCGCTGTCTGTGCATCGTCGTTGGTCTGCTGGGTTTGCTTCAGACGGCCCAGGCCGAACGTGCCGTGGGTCAGCCCGGAGTCGACTGGGGCGATCCGCGCGGGCAGGACTGCGTGGACTGTCACATGACCGAGAGCCCCGCATTGCATCTCGAGTGGAACCGCAGCAAGCACGGACAGGCCGGGGTCACCTGCCTGGATTGCCACGAGGCCAAGGAAGGCGAGATCGACGCCTTCAAACACGAGGATGCGCTGATTTCCATCGTCGTGACCCCGAAGGACTGCGCGCGCTGCCACAACACCGAATTCCAGCAGATGGACGGTTCACACCATGCCAAGGCGGGTGACATTCTGGCCTCGCTGGACAACCTGCTAGGCGAAGTTCTCGGCGGACCCGAGGCGGTGAACGCCGGCTGTCGTCAGTGTCACGGCGGGACACTCGAGTTTGTGACCGAGGGCAAGAACAAAGGCCGGCCCTTGCCGGGCAGTTGGCCGAACACCGGCATCGGCCGCATTAACCCGGACGGCTCCAAGGGCTCCTGTTCCGCCTGCCATGGCCGTCACCGGTTCTCACGCGCCCAGGCACGTACCCCCGACACCTGCGGCAAGTGTCATGTCGGGCCGGATCATCCACAAATGGAAGTTTATAACGAGTCCAAACACGGCATCATCTACCGTGCCCAGATCGCCGAGATGAACCTGGATTCGGACAAGTGGGTCGCCGGCGTGGACTATTCCGCAGCCCCCACCTGCGCCACCTGCCACATGAGCGCCGGCCCCGGCATCGGCAAGACTCACAACGTGGGCGAGCGCATCTCCTGGACCCTGCGTCCGCCGATCTCCACCAAGATCAACCTGGTGCGGCTGGAGAACGGGCAGGAGTTCGATGTTCCCGAGGGCAAGCCGATTCCCGCGGTGGGGGATGCCGCCCAGGGCTCCAAGGTCGTCGAAGTGCTGACCTGGAAGGACCGCCGCGCCAACATGGAAAAGGTCTGCTTCGGCTGCCATTCCACCAGCGTCATCGAGGGCCACTATGCCCAGTTCGACGGCGTCGTGGACCTCTACAACGACAAGTTTGCCAAGCCCATCGCCGCGGTAATGGCTGAGTTGAAGGACAAGGGCTACATCACGCCCGCGCCCTTCGACGAGAAGATCGAATGGACCTGGTGGGAGATCTGGCACCACGAGGGCCGCCGCGCCCGCCATGGGGCCTCCATGAGCGGTCCGGACTACACTTGGTGGCACGGCATCTACGAGGTGGCCAAGAACACCTACTTCGAGTGGATACCGGAACTCAACGAGGTCGTCCATAAGAAGGATGGCAACGAGAAGTTCGCCAAGGCCCTGCTGACAAAGCACTTCAAGCCCATCCCTGGCCATGATTGGTACTTCAGCGGCATGAACAAGGACGCCATCGACAAGGTTCGTGCCGGCTTTGAGGATCGTTACGGTAAAGGATCGCTAAAATAGGGGCGATGACCAGGGCGCCCCGCGCTTCCCGGTCGCGCGCCGCGTCGCGGGCCTTGGTCATAAACCCGGCCACCGCGCGATCTGCACCGTCGTCGGTCCGCACAGCGGACCCTACAGGTCACGGTGTCACCGTAGGGTCCGCTGCGCGGACCGTCCAACTGCCGTTCTGGCTCCCACGCTCCTGCGTGGGAGCACGTGCGGGCGCTCCGCGTCCGGCGCCAAGACCGGACGCGGAGCGCCCGCCCGGCATTCCCACGCGGAGCGTGGGAACGAGAAGCCGCGTCGTCCGCGCTTAACTTAATGGCAGTGAGGGTCCGCTGTGCGGACCGTCCGCGGACGGTCGAAACGATGATCAAGGCCGCGTCGCCGCTCGAGAAACCGGACTTGCCGAATCGGTGTTTTCGGCTTCCTGCCCTTGATCATTCCAGGAAATGATGGATTACGGGTTTTGGCCAGAACCGTGAACTGGTGAGCCTTACCTCAGGGTCTACCCCCGATGATTGTTGAGCTTGCCTTTGTCAGAAAAACGTACTATTTTTTCTGACATGACCACGACCAAAGACCCGCTGTCCCTCGCCGAGCAGATTTGCGAGCGCTTCGCCGGTGCAGCGTCCGGGCAAGTGCTCACGCCCCGCGATTTTCTCGATCTCGGCAGCCGCGCCGCCATCGATCAGGCGCTGACCCGCCTGTGTCGGGATGGGCGCCTGCGCCGGGTCGGCCGCGGGCTCTACGCCTTGCCGCGCGAGCATCCGCTGTTCGGCGAGCTGTCCGTCACCAGCGACGCGGTCGCCGCAGCCCTGGCGGGCCGCGATGCGCTGCGCCTGCAACCGGCCGGTGCCTATGCCGCCAACCAACTGGGTCTGACCGAGCAGGTCCCGATGAAGCTCCTGTTCCTGACCGACGGCCCGACCCGCATGCTGCGCCTCGCCGACGGTCGCGAGATCGTCCTCAAGCAGACTACCCCGCGCAACATGCAGACCGCCGGGCGCATCAGCGGTACCGTGATCGCAGCGCTGCGCTGGCTCGGGCGGGACGCGGTGGATAGCGACATTATCGGCAAGCTGCGCCGGCGATTGTCCGACCAGGACAAAGCCACCCTGCGCGAGGATGCGCCATGCGCGCCGGCCTACTGGCTTACAACCGCGCTGCGCCACATCGCCGACGAGGCCGAGTCGGGCTTGTCGCCACCCGTCAAGGGTGCGTCCGTGCTCGCCAATTCAACACGCCGGATGGGCGGATAGTTGGCTGGAGCACCCCCCCCATGGAGTCGTCCGACCGAGCTAAGCCAGGCGACCGGGGTGGGGTTGCCTTATTGCGCAGCAACAAGCCCCCCCACGAAGCATTGGCCGCGCTAGTCCAGTAAATGTGCTCAATGGGGGGAAACTACGTTGTACGGTGTTTGCCCCCAAGGAGCAGTGACCGCTCGAGTCCATGACGACGGAGACCACGACCCTTGGATCAGTTCCTAACCCTGTCCGCCGCGGATCGCGTCGTCGCGTTCCAGCAGGCCGAAGCCCGGTTGCGCCTGCCGGCCGCCAGCATTGAGAAAGACTTCTGGGTCTGCTTTACGCTGCGAGCCCTATTTTCGTTGCCGGACTGGCAGGACCATCTCACCTTCAAGGGCGGCACCTCGCTCTCAAAGGCCTGGGACCTGATCCAGCGCTTTTCCGAAGATATCGATCTGGTCATCGACCGCCCATTCCTCGGTATCGAAGGCGACGCCGCGCCGGAGAACGCCCCATCCGCGAAGCAAAAGCGCAAGCGGGTCGAAGGCGTCAAGGAGCGGGCACGGGCCGCGATCCAGGAACGCCTGTTGCCGACGCTCGAACAACATCTCGCCACGGTCATCCCGCCGGTTCTCCACTGGAACCTCGTGGCGGATCCCGACGACCCCGATCGACAAACCTTGCTGTTTCACTACCCGGGCGTCCTCCAGCCTAAGGAGGCGAGCCTATCGCCCTATGTCCGCCCGGTCGTGCGGGTGGAGCTTGGCGCCCGTTCCGACACCGAACCGCTGGAGCACTGCGAAATCGAGCCGGACATCGCCAGGGTCTTTCCGGCGGCGGTCGGCCTGGGCCGGTTCACAGTGCGCGTGGTTTCACCCAAGCGGACCTTCATCGAAAAGGCGATGCTGTTGCACGAACAGGCCTGCCGGAAGACGCCCAAGCCACCCAGGGCGCGGCTCTCCCGCCACTACTACGACGTCTACTGTCTGATCGGGGCCGGAATCGCCGACGCGGCCCTGACCACCGAAGGGCTCTTCGCCAACGTCGTCCGGCATCGCGCGATCTACTTTCCGGAATCCTTGCACGATGACCATGGCTACGACGGCCTGACCCCGGCAGGGCTCAGATTGCGACCCGCCCCGGCTTTCCTGTCTGACTGGCGGGCCGACTATCAGAAGATGCGGGAATCGATGTTCTATGGGCCGTCGCCGGATTTCGAGGAGGTCTTGCGCGAGGTCGGGCGGTTCGAGGATGGTCTGCGCGGGCGCTGAATGTTCGCGACCGCCACGTCCATCGGTCGTTTTCCAGAAATCGGACGCGTGGTCCCTGAGGTTGGAGACGTAGCGGTCAGGGAGCGTTTCGTCCATAGCTACCGGGTGATTTATCGAAATCATGAAGCTCAATCGCTTGATTGTGAAAGTCGCCACGCTGGACGACGACTCGGACGACGGATTTGTCGAGGGCTCGTCGGCACAGCGTATCGATTGCGTGTGGGATATTACGGTCGCTCTCTGGTCGGTTGCGACCCGGGGGGAAATACATGCTGAATCGAGACTACGCCGAGATGTTGCAGTGCTTAAAGCAGATCCTGGGCGGCTCGATCTTTACGCAGATCCAGGACCTCGGCAAGAGCGGCCATCCCAATAAGCAGCGCTGAGTACCGACTCCTGGTCGCGGATGGCAACAGTAACGATCAGGCGCTGACCCGCCTGTGTCGGGATGGGCGCCTGCGCACGGCCCGACCCGCATGCTGCGCCTCGCCGACGGTCGCGAGATCGTCCTCAAGCAGACTACCCCGCGCAACATGCAAACCGCCGGGCGCATCAGCGGCACCGTGATCGCAGCGCTGCGCTGGTTCTAACCCTGTCCGCCGCGGATCGCGCCGTCGCGTTCCAGCAGGCCGAAGCCCGGCTGCGCCTGCCGGCCGCCAGTATCGAGAAAGACTTCTGGGTTGCACGAACAGGCAATGGGGTCTCGCGCTTAACTTAGCGCCATTCCGCTCTGGCCCCTTCCCGCTCAGGTTCGGACACCCGATTCAGGACGCCCGGGGCAACGTCCGGGCGCCGGATCAACGGCGCTACGGCGTGGTGCCCCCGGCGCGCAGCGCCGCCTGAAACCCGCGGATGGCGTCGAAGGTGGTCGGGCTGTCGAGGAAGCCTGTCAGGAGTTCCAGGTCCAGGCCCGGCAGAACCTCGCTCGCGGCGATCGGGACATAGTGCTCGCCGCGCAGGGCGTAGGAGGTGATACGGCCCTTGCGCCAGAACCAGACCTCGGCCACCCCGAGCCGGCGGTAGATGGCCAGCTTGTCGATCCGCCCGGCGGTCCACACTACCTCGATTGCGAGCTGCGGGCGCTCCGCCGTCTTGGGATCGCCGAAGAGATAGCTCTCGTCCGGTTCGACCCCGCGCGACTTGGGCTTGGACTGAAGTGTCCAAGAGCCGACCGTCAGGAAGGGGATGCCGCGCTCCAGGCACCAGGTCTCGACCAGGCAGCCGATCATCGACTTGACGGACTCGTGGGTTTGCGAGGGGCTCATGATCTCGACTGTCCCGTGGAGGTAGGCGATGCGGGGCGCGGAGTGGTCGCCGCGGATCGCGAGCAGGCGCTCGTAGTCGGCCCAGGTGACCCCGTGCAGTTGGATGATGTGATCGTCGGTCGGGGAGTCGTCCCGGTCGGTGTACCTGGGTTGCGCGGTCATCGAACCGTTCCTCCGGGATGGGTTTGGCGGGGAGTCGGCGAAGTGTCGGCGCGGTGCCCTCTCAGCGCAAGATCACGGGCTAGATTACCCCGCGCCGCAGGTCCAACCAGGCGGCCAGCTCAACCCGCTGCGCCGGGGTCAGCGCCGTCAGCCTCAGCACCAAGTCGGCCAGCCAGTCGTCCTCGCAGTAAAAGTAGGTCACCGAAACCCCGAGAACCTGAGCCAGCTTGCGGGCCGTCTCAAAAGGCGGCTCGTGTACACCTGTCTCGTAGCGGCTGATCCGGGCGCTGCTGCACCCCTCATCCAGCCCAATGAGAACGCCCAACTTGTCCTGGGCCAGTCCCGCGCGCTCGCGGGCTTGGCGCAAGCGCGCACCGAAGCAGCAAGGCGTCGTTGAGGATTTCTTGACCATGCGGGGATGGTCGCGACATCCCCTTGTATCAACTCTACGAAAAACGTAGACTCTAGCTGCGGTTATTCTTCGCTGGTCGGCAGTGTGACCAGCCCTTGATGCCGACCGGTCTGCGCCGGTGCGGCCGAGTGTTTTTCGCCTCGCTTACTTGGAGGTGGTAGATATGGCGATGCTGGCCCCCCGCCGCTCAGCGGCATGCGCTCCGAACTTTCGTCCTCTGGCTTTGCTAGGCCGACTTTGCCATTGGTCAAGAGGCGAACGGGGTCAGGTCTCACGTCTTGCCTGTCGCCTCACGTCAGGCAAAAGGCAAGACCTGACCCCTTGACTCTGTGACCCCTTGACTCTGGCGCGCCGGGCGCCGTGCCACGACCCGAGATCAGCGCGGCGCGCACAACGGATAAACGCTTATTCGTTAGGCCGTTCATGGTTGTTGGCGATTAACCGTGACGAGCAATTGCAACTGGTCTAATCGTCTATTTTTTACCTTATTAAGAGGTTCATATGTCTGAGCATGAGGTCGTCGAAACAATATATGGAAAATATTCAAAATATGAAATTGTCAAAGAGTCTGGAGGTGTGTTCGGTAGCCCGAAATTCTATATTAGGAAAGATGGCAAACCATTCAAAGGCTCATATTCATCACTTGCCGCAGCAGTAGATGCTGCAAAAAGAGAAGGATAGTCAACAACAAGATGAGCGGCACGACAGATGTACTTGCACTGCTCGACGACTCCGATAACAAGAGGGTGAGAAAATGACTGTTACCGAGTTTTTTCAGAAGATCAGTTGGCGCTCTACCCTACAGATAGCGCTGATTCGCATATTAGTAGCATCGCTTCTTTATACTATACTCTGGATTTTTAACAACGCCGATGGAGAGGCAAGTTTCATGACGCTCAATGTCTGGCTTAATATTTTAAAGTTTTGGCTTGGACTTTCAGTTATATTAGCTGTCGCGATGGCAATTGCAATTCCGGTTAGCGCCTTATCACGAGCAGGCGTGCCTCTCATTGGTCTATTATCACTACCTGCCTGGCTTATCGCGGTTGGCGATCCACTCGTATGGATTGTATGGAGGCTCAAGCCAGAATGGGTGCCAGTTGATCGGTTTCGATTAATTAATGCGCCGGTGCTTTCTGTCTTTATGGCCGATGAAGACGATATACAGGATGACAACCAAAATTCCAATGTGGGCGCTCCATTCAATACGGATACAAGCGAGAACGACAAAGACAATCCAGTGGTCGACTTTCTCATGACGTGTGATAGATCTCCTTCTGAAGGATTGGCGTGGCTTTCACGTCTTGACGAGGGTCTTCAATCGAAACCAGAGATTATGTTCGGCCGATTTATTGCGCTGCGGCACCTTGCCCTTGATGAGAACTTTCTCTCGAAAGGTTCACCGAATATCGGATCTGTTACATCTGCCGAAATTGAGCAAAAAATGACGAGTGAACAGATTTCTTTTGCAGAACAAGCTCTTGTTCAAGTAGCGAAAATTGAGGCTGTTGATCCGAGTTACATCCGCGAGATGTTTTCTGATAACGTGCATTACGGAGAATTGATGGTAGACGATATTTGTACGATTATGGAGCGCCTTGACCCAGGAAAAGTACAGCGTGTTCTAGGTTGGACGAAACTACATTACTTCGCAAATGAACGAGTAGGTTTCACTCCGAAACTATTCGATGACTCTGATCATGAATTTTTGCGTAACGCGATTCGTCAGCGTATCCGGCCAGCCAAGATAGTTCTTTCCGCTCTCTCTTATAAAAAAGGGAAAGATGACAATAATCGCCGTTTCTTCGATACGTTTCTCATGGAAAAGGATTTCAGAACAACACCGACCATGGGTGACGCTAATATGTTGTATTCATTAAGGTTTTTTGAATATGGAGAAGCAGTGATGAGCGACGCTTAGAGAGGAAATAGGGGACGTACCACAGAGGAAATAGGGGACGTACCACAGAGGAAATAGGGGACGTACCACAGAGGAAATAGGGGACGTACCACAGA
>NZ_KB902510.1 GCF_000379525.1 Lamprocystis purpurea DSM 4197
GCTGAAGCCTTGAACTCCAAATGCGCATCAATGGCCGCCACCAGACAGAGGCCGCCTGAGCTAGAATGAGTAACTTGTTAGTGAACCTTCACTAAGGAAATTGAGCGGCGCCCTGCGCGTGACGTCATGTTGGTGCCGAGGCGCGCGCTGAACAGGCGGGTCGCGCCGTGGCCAAGGGTGGACAACCGGCGGGCGTGGCCCGCGCCGCTACTGACGCTGCAGATGGTACGAACCCTGATGGTGCGCTCGCTTTCAGGAAAAATATAGGCTCTTTCTTGCTTCTGAAAAACGAACTGGGCCCTGGCCTCTTTTCGCCACCTTTTCGCATGTTCCGCGTAAGCGACTTGTTAGGCCATTTTCAGATTTGATTATTGAGTTCGGCCCTTTTTTCATTTTCTCTTATATTTTCTTTAGCGTGTTTGTCGCAAAGAGTCTTAAGCCAGCGCCTTTTTGTTGTGCGAATGCGCCCTTTTTCTCCGCATACTTCACAAGTACGCCCACTCATCTCCCTCATCATATCGAATACCCCTTGAATATATTCATCACCGCCGTTGTAGTAAAAGCGAAGACTGCCAAATTTTTGTTTAACTTGTGTTGCAACGACTTGCTCTACGCTTTTTGAGCCAGCCACTGAGTTTATAGAGTCTATATGACCTTGTATAAGATGAAGACCACAATCCAAAATTTCGAACCATCCATCGTCATGTTCAAAGCCTCTGCACATAATAGTTCTAGATTCTGACTCATAGCGATCAGGAAAGATACATGGAAATTTGCTACACAGCAGTCTATCTAGTTCATCATTCACTCGATGTCTCCTATCAATGATTTTTTAATTCTACTCTGTCACCTTGTATTCCGGCCGACCCTCAAAGAGAACCAAGCAGTCCGCTTGAGTCAGAACCAATACCCCTTCGGCACCACGACAACACCCTGCGGGGACACCGTAAAACGCTCCGGATCCTGCTTGCGGTCGAAGCCGATACGCACCTTCGGCGGAATCCGCACATCTTTCTCAATGATGCAGGTGCGCAGATGCGCCCACTCCCCCACCACGACAACATCGAAGAGGATGGTACCCTGAACCAAGTACCCTATGCCGACCTAACCTCGTCCAATAGATCGGGATGACGATCAAGCACCTTTAGCAGGCGGCGCGGGATTCGGTGGACTGCGCCAGCGCTTGTCAACCCGGCTGAACCGACCCGACGGGGCCGTAACGGAACCCCTTGCCAGAACGCCCCAGGACCATCCATCAGCGTTCGCAGTCACAACGAAAATCGCCCTGCCAAGGATCGTGTTCCTCACGGCGATGCGCGACGGCTGCCAGGATGCGCAGTCGGGTGTGATCCGTCGCGCTGCTCCAGTCGGCGATTTCATCACGGGTGCGGAAGCAACCACGACACAGGCCGCACGCAGGATCCATCTGACAGACAGAAATGCACGGAGATTCAACCATCAATATCAGACACTCGAGAGGCAACGAGACGCTCGCCGGGAGTCAGAACCGATACCCCTTCGGCACCACGACGACTCCCTGCGGGGAGACCGTAAAACGCTCCTGATCCTGCTTGCGGTCAAAGCCGATGCGCTCCTTCGGGGGAATCCGCACGTCTTTCTCGATGATACATGTGCGCAGATGCGCCCCCTCCCCGACCACGACGCCATCGAAGAGGATGGAGGCGTCGACGATGGCACCGTCGCGCACGCCAACCCGGGTGAACAGGATGCAATGGTTGACGCCGCCGCCGGAGATCACGGTGCCGGCCGCCAGCATCGAGTTGACGAAAATGCCCTCGGTACCGCTCACCGCCCCGGGAACGGTGCGCGCCGGCGGATACTGGCCCTGGTAGGTCCGGATGTTCCAATCAGCCTGATATAGATCGAGCGGCGGCTCGGCCCGCAAGAGACCCATATTGGCCTGGTAATAGGCGTCGATCGAGGCAAGGTCACACCAATAGCGATCCGGGGTCACCCGGCCGCGTTCGCCGCCGAAGCGGTAACCGCAGGCGAGTGCCGTGCCGAGGTGCGGCGCGATCCAATCCACCCCGAGGTCCTCGTCCGGACCCTCGCCGCCTTGATCCAGCACACTCAGCAGCCAGGACTTGTCGAAGCAATAGACGCCCATGGTCGCGAGTGCATCGTCCGCGGGCGGCACCGCGGCAGCATCCGCTTGGGGTGCCGTCAGACCCAGAATACGACTGTCCTGATCCGCCATGACCAGCGGCTGCACACTGGAGCCGGGCTCGCGACGACCACGCACGGCCAGGGTCACCTGGGCGCCCGACTCGCGGTGCGCGCGGATCAGCTCCGCGTAGTCCATGCGATAGATCGCCTCACCGGCCAGCACCAGCACCTCGCTGGCGGCGCTGCGTTCCAGCAGATAGCGATTCTGGCGGATGGCATCGCCGGGACCGCCATACCAGTTGAGTCCCTCGCGCTGTTGGGCGGGTACCGGGGTGATGAAATCGCCGAGTTCCGGGTTGAAGATCGACCAGCCGTCGCGCAGGTGTTTATGCAGCGAGTGACTCTTGTACTGGGTGAGTACCAGGACCTGGCGCAACCCGGAATGCAGACAATTGGCGAGGGTGAAATCGATCACCCGGAACTTACCGCCGAAGGGAACGGCGGCCTTGGGGCGATGGAGCGTGAGTGGATCAAGTCCGGTGCCGCGCTTGGCGGCAAGGACCAGAGTCAGGGTGTGAGATGGCATGTCAGCAGTGATCCTGAAGAGAGCCGTTGGCCGCAATTGAGGCGATTTCCGTCACATCCGGCAATCGCCTGAAGACAAATATGCGCAAATGACTGGAGGTGCAGCGGCATTGCGCATCCCCACATCAGGCGGGCCGCACCACGGCGGCGTCGATCACCCGCTTCATGTCACGGACCGCCTGATCCAACCCGGAAAACAGCGCGCGCGCGACGATGGCGTGGCCGATATTCAGCTCCTTGATGCCGGGGATGGCGGCGATGGCCTTGACGTTATGGTAATCCAGCCCATGCCCGGCGTTCACCTGGAGTCCGAGCGCCAGACCCTGCTCCACCGCGCGCTGGATGCGTTGAAACTCAGCAGCCCGTTGCTCCGCGGTGCGGGCGTCCGCATAGGCCCCGGTATGGATCTCGACGACCGGGGCGCCGACCGCCTGGGCCGCTTCGAGTTGCGCCGGGTTGGCATCGATAAAGAGCGAGACCCGCACGCCCGCCTCCGCCAACATGGCGCAGAACTCGGTGAGGGCGGCGCGCTGGCCGACGACGTCCAGACCACCCTCGGTGGTCAATTCGGCACGCCGTTCGGGCACGAGACAACAATCCGGCGGGCGCAGTCTGGCGGCGATGCGGCCCATCTCGGGGGTTGCCGCCATTTCCAGATTCATCCGCGTCACCAGGATATCGCGCAGCAGTTCCACGTCCCGATCCTGGATATGCCTGCGGTCCTCCCGCAAGTGGAGTGTGATGAGATCGGCGCCCGCCTGCTCCGCCACCAGGGCGGCCTGGATCGGCTCAGGATAGCGCGTGCCGCGCGCCTGCCGAATGGTACAGACGTGGTCGATGTTGACCCCAAGCAGAACCTCGGGCGGTGCGGTATCTTGCATTTCGACTCTCGATCATTCAGGTTCAGTTGCGGATAAGGTTCCGGGTTCATCGGTCGGCGGCGCTGGACCACGCTGACCGGCATCACCCGCGCGTCGAAACAGCTCCCGGCTCTTCAGCGGTTTGGGTCCCAGGTGGGGTTCGAGCAGCCGCCGCAGCAGGGTGCGCGCCGGCCGGACCTGATCAGCACCCAGGCTATCCCCGCGGGCCAGCGCTAACAGGGTTGCGCCGGGGATCGGCTCGCCCGGGTCATCCGCGTCGGCCAGCCGCGTGCCGCGACCCGGCTCGACGACATACTGATACCGCGGATCCACGGGGTCGCCGACATCCATCACCCGATCGAGTGACGGCCCGTAACCCAAGGCGTCGAGCAGGCGCAGTTCGAACCGGCGCAGCGCCGAATCCAGGTCCTGACCCTCGGCCAACTGGCCGAGAGCGGCATGATAAAAGGCGAAGACCGGGTCATGGGGATCATTGCGGCCCAACAGCCGCATCAGAATCTCGTTCAGATAGAAGCCGCAGGGCAAGGCCCGGCCGACCAACGCAAAGGCACGCCCGGCCGCCTCGCTGCGGGTCAGGGTGAGCACCTCGCCGCGCCCGACCACCGCGATCCACAACGGCTGAAACGGTTGCAGCAGAGCGCTCGTCGGGCTGCGCCCGCGACGCGCCCCCTTGGCGATGGCCGGGAACCGGCCATGACCCTCGGCGAAGAGTTCCACCAGGAGGCTGGTGTCGCTGAAGTCGCGCCGGTGCAGGACGAAGGCGCGGATCAACCCGCCGGAACCGCTCACGCGTCGCGGTACCCCAACTGGGCCAGCGCGGCTTCGTCACTGGACCAGCTTTTCTTGATCTTGACCCAGACTTCCAGGTGCACCGGACAGCCGAAGAGTTTCTGCATCTCCAGACGCGCCTGGGTTGCGGTCGCCTTCATGGCCTCGCCGCGGTGACCGATCAGAATAGCCTTCTGCCCCGATCGTTCGACCCAAATCAGGGCATTGATCCGGTAGCGCCCACCGTCCTCGACAAAGCGCTCGATCTCCACCGTGGTCCGATAAGGCAGTTCCTCCCCGTAACGCTGCACCAGTTGTTCACGTAACAGTTCGGCGGCAAAGAACCGCTCCGACCGGTCGGTGATCTGATCCTCCGGGAACTGCGGTTCACCCTCCGGGAGGGCGGCGATCACCGCCTGTCCGAGGGCCTCGATACCGGTCCCCCGCGCCGCGGAAACCGGCAGCAAGGCACTGAAGGGATAGCGCGCCGCCAGCGCCTGAAGGTACGGCAGCAGCGCCGTCTTATCGGGCACGCCATCCACCTTGTTGATCACGGCGATCGCCGGGACCTTGGCGTTCACCAGGGCCTCCAGGGCCAGGTCGTCCTCCGCGGTCCAGCGCAGGGCCTCGACCACGAAGAGAACGAGGTTGGTGTCGCCGATGGCCGACCGGGCGGCCCGGTTGAGGTAACGGTTCAATGCCCCGTCACCGCGCTGGTGGATGCCGGGGGTATCGATGAACAGGGCCTGACCCGCGGGCAGGGTCTTGACGCCGAGGATGGCGTGGCGGGTCGTCTGGGCCTTGTGTGAGGTAATCGCGAGTTTCTGACCCAGAATGCGGTTGAGCAGCGTCGACTTGCCGACGTTGGGGCGCCCGACGATGGTCACATAGCCGCACCGACGAATCACCGGATCGCTCTCTGGCTCAGCCATGGGCAACCTCGCCAATCCGCGCCAGCATCGCTTCGGCGGACGCCTGCTCGGCCCGCCGTCGGCTGCTCCCTTCACCGCGCGCCGACTGTCCGTCATCGGGCAAGACACATTGTACCGTGAAGCTCTGGTCGTGCTGGGTACCGCCGATGGTCACCACCTCATACTCCGGAATCGGGCGACGACGTGCCTGCAGGAACTCCTGCAGACGGGTCTTGGGGTCCTTGCTGGCACGGGAATCATCGAGTTGCTCCAAGTGGGTCCGAAACAGGGCCAGGATGACGGATCGCGCCTGAGCGAATCCACTGTCCAGATAGACGGCGCCGAGCACCGCCTCCAATGCATCGGCAAGAATCGAGTCGCGGGTATGACCGCCGGTGCGCAGTTCGCCGCCACCCAACCGCAGATAATCGCCGAGCTGCAGACCGCGGGCAAGCTGGGCCAGGGACTCACGCTTCACCAGCGTGGCACGCATCCGGCTCAAGGCGCCCTCGTCGGCTTGGGGGAAGCGACTCACCAAGGCCTCGGCGATGGTGAAGCCGATCAGGGCATCACCCAGAAACTCCAAACGCTCATTGTTGGCGGCCCCGACACTGCGATGCGTGAGGGCCTGCACCAGCAGGTCCTCACGGGCAAAGGCGTGGTTGAGTGTGCGGGCAAATCGTTGAGCGTCCGCGTTCACCGGCCCTTGACC
This sequence comes from Lamprocystis purpurea DSM 4197, assembly GCF_000379525.1. Lineage (GTDB taxonomy): Bacteria > Pseudomonadota > Gammaproteobacteria > Chromatiales > Chromatiaceae > Thiodictyon > Thiodictyon purpureum. The sequence continues at coordinate 5,985 of NZ_KB902510.1, forward strand.
ACAACCGTGTGCTTGAACGTCAGCACCGCGTCGACGTTGGCGAAGATATGCGTCCGCTGCTCATAGTCGACCGTCAGATCCAGCGTATTCTCCCCGCTCTTCTTGACGGTGAAGGCTTTACTGTCCACCGACCGGACGTCGTTCACCATCATCTGATTCTCGACCTGTCTCATCACCGCGGGTTTGCCTCCCAGAATGGGCTCAGGACTCTCCGCGACACTGTTCATAATGGACTTCAACGTAAAAAAGCTCATGTACGAAGGTCCGAGCTTGAAGAGCAGAGTCATGGCAAAGATCACCACGACCAGAACGAATAAGATGGCGCTCATCCCCATCCCCTGCTGCACCGCACGCATCCCCGGCATCGCGTTACCTCCGCTATCGAATGACATTACCGAGCCGATCCCATGCGATCGGAATACCATCACGCTCGCTGTCCCAATGCATCCAGATGGCGAACGCCTTGCCCACCAGGTTCGCTTCAGGTACGAAGCCCCAGCAGCGGCTATCGTTACTGTTGTCGCGATTGTCCCCCATCACGAAATACTGGTTGGGCGGCACCCGGATCGGCCCCGCGGCGAGCACACGGCAGCCTGGCGGCAGGTCCGGCGCGCCCTGACGAATCAGCGTGTGATGCTCCACCCCATCCAGGTTTTCAACGGCTTCACGCGCACCGGTCATCACCGCGCCCGAGGCGACACCGGCATAACGGCCGATCGGCAATTGGCCCTGGGGCTGGCCGTTGAGATAGACGGTCTTGTTTTGATACCAGATCTCGTCACCAGGCAGACCGATGATGCGCTTGATGTAGTCGGTCTTGTCGTCCTGCGGGTACTTGAAGACGACGACATCGCCATGGCGCGGCTCGCCCAGATCGACAATCTTGGTGTTGCTCACCGGCAGACGCAACCCGTAGGCAAACTTGTTGACAAGAATGAAATCGCCGGTCAACAGCGTCGGCATCATGGAGTTGGAGGGGATGCGAAACGGCTCGACCACAAAGGAGCGCAGCAGCAGGACGGCGAAGATCACCGGAAAAAACGAGCGCGCGTACTCCACCAGGACGGGTTCGCGATAGACGGCGACGCCGGACATCCCGCCATCCGCCGCGGCGGCCGCCTGTACCAGGCGCCGCCGCCGTGGGGCGAAGACGAGCGCATCCACCAGCCAGATGCCGCCCGTCACGGCGGAAGCCAGCACCAAAAAGGCCGGAAAATCGAAGTTCATGACGTAGAGCAGGTCTCGGTTGAATAGAAAAAAGCTAATCCTTGGTCATCTGCAGCACGGCCAGGAAGGCGGCTTGCGGGATCTCCACCTTGCCCACCTGCTTCATGCGCCGCTTACCCGCCTTTTGCTTGTCCAGCAGCTTGCGCTTGCGGCTCACGTCGCCGCCGTAGCACTTGGCCGTGACATTCTTGCGCAGGGGTTTGACCGTGGTGCGGGCGATGATCTTGCTGCCGATGGCGGCCTGGATGGCGACCTCGAACATCTGCCGCGGGATCAGTTCCTTCATCCGCACCGTGATGTCGTGACCGCGCGACTGCGAAACCGAGCGATGCACGATCGTCGAGAGCGAATCCACCTTGTCACCATTGATCAACACGTCGAGCTTGATCAGATCGGAGGCTTGAAAACGCTTCAGCTCGTACTCGAAGGAGGCATAGCCGCGGCTCGCGGACTTGAGCCGGTCGAAAAAGTCCAGCACCACTTCGGCCAGCGGTAACTCGTAGCTCACCATGACCTGGCCGCCCAGATACTGGATTTGCTTTTGCACACCGCGCTTCTCGATGCACAGGTTGATCACGTTACCCAGATAATCCTGGGGCGTGAGAATGTGCGCCTCGATAATCGGTTCGCGGACCTCGCTGATCCGATTCGGCTCGGGGAGATTGGCCGGATTATCGATGCGGATGACTTCGCCGTCCTGACGCAGGACTTCATAGATGACCGTGGGGGCGGTGGTGATCAGATCCAGATCATATTCGCGCTCCAGACGTTCCTGGACGATCTCCATGTGGAGCATGCCCAGAAACCCGCAGCGGAAGCCGAAGCCCAGGGCCTGGGACACCTCCGGCTCGTAGAACAACGAGGCGTCGTTGAGCCGCAGCTTGCCCAAGGCGTCGCGCAGATCCTCATAAGCGTCCGAGTCGACCGGATAGAGCCCGGCGAACACCCGCGGGCGCATCTCCTTGAAGCCGGGGAGTTTCTCACCCGGCCGCTCGGGTCGGGTGATGGTATCGCCCACCGGAGCGCCGTCGATTTCCTTGATGGCGGCGATGAGATAGCCGACCTCGCCGGGGCCCAGGCTCGGGCGCTCGGTCTTCTTGGGGGTGAAGACACCCACGGCGTCGACCTGTTGGGTGCGCCCGATGGACAGCATGACAATCTTGTCGCGCCGACGGATCTCGCCGTTCATCACCCGCACCAGCGACACCACGCCGACGTAGGGGTCGAACCAGGAGTCGATGATCAGGGCCTGCAAGGGGGCATCGCGGTCACCTTGGGGCGGCGGGATGCGCGTGACCAGTGTCTCCAGCAGTTCAGGGATGCCCTCGCCGGTCTTGGCGCTGACGCGCAGGGCGTCCTTGGCCTCGATACCGATGATTTCCTCGATCTCGCGGATCACCCGCTCCGGCTCCGCCGACGGCAGGTCGATCTTGTTCAGCACCGGCAGCACCTCGAGCCCCTGCTCGATGGCCGTGTAGCAGTTGGCTACGCTTTGCGCCTCGACGCCCTGGGCGGCATCCACCACCAGCAGGGCGCCCTCGCAGGCTGCCAGCGAGCGCGAGACCTCGTAGGAGAAGTCGACATGACCCGGCGTGTCGATGAAATTGAGGTTGTAGGTCCGCCCGTCGCGGGACTTGAACTCCAGGGTGACGCTCTGCGCCTTGATGGTGATCCCGCGCTCCTTTTCCAGGTCCATGGAGTCCAGGACCTGACTCGACATCTCACGCTCGCTCAGTGCGCCGGAGAGCTGGATGAAGCGGTCCGCGATCGTCGACTTGCCGTGGTCGATGTGGGCAATGATCGAGAAATTGCGGATATGGGTCAGATCAGTCATCGGTGTGGGGCGCCCTGGGGCTCTCTGAGTGCGGGGCGTCGGGGAGCAAGACCGGGCCACCGGGGGACGCGGTCAGCCGGTCTGCCCGCGGCCGCGGCCGGAGCCGCGCCGCGGCAACTGCTGCCGCAAAAACTGCGCCATCATAGCAGAAGCAGGTCCCCTACGGCTTGGGAACCCGCACGGCGTAGAACATGCGCCCCTCGCCCCGCTGGATCAGGACGGAGATCGAGCGTCCGGGTTCGAGCGATTCCAGGATGCGGTTGAGTCCCGCGACATCGTCGATCGTCTGATTGTCCAGCATGAGGATGACGTCTCCCGCGATGAGTCCGGCCTGGGCGGCCGGTCCTTCCTTCACCCGCTCGACCAGCGCGCCGCCCTGCGCGATCCCGAGTTGCTCCCGCTGCTCCGGACGCAGTTCGATGACCACCATTCCCAGGCGGTTGAAATCGCTGGCGGCCGGCTCCGCGCCCTTGCCGTCCGGATCGTCAGCAGCGCCGTCGTCCTCGGGGAGTTCCGCAATCTTGACCTCCAGGGCCACCATCGCACCCTGACGCAGGACGTCCAGATGGGCGGACTCGCCGACCGGAGTGGTCCCGACCAGGGGCGGCAGGGCGCTCGAGGTGGGTACGTCCTTGCCGTTGTAGCTGAGGATCACGTCGCCGACATTGACTCCGGCAGTCGCCGCGGGGCTGTCCGGCAGCACCTGCGCCACCAAAGCACCGCGCGGTTGGCTCAAGCCGAAGGTCGGCGCCAGATCGCGGGTGACGTCCTGAATCAGCACTCCCAGCCAACCCCGGCTCACGCGCCCCTTGGTCTTGATCTGCTCGACGACGTCCATCGCCACGTCGATCGGGATGGCAAACGAGAGACCCATGAAACCGCCGGTCCGGCTGTAGATCTGACTGTTGACGCCGATCACCTCGCCGTCCAGATTGAACAGCGGACCGCCCGAATTACCTGGATTGATGGCCACGTCGGTCTGGATGAAGGGCACGTAGTTTTCACTGGGGAGATTACGGCCCTTGGCACTGACGATACCCGCTGTCGCGGAGTGTTCGAAGCCGAAGGGCGAACCGATGGCGAGCACCCACTCACCGACCAGCAGGTCCTTGGCCGAACCGATCCGCGCGGTCGGCAGGTCGGTGGCGTCGACTTTCAGCAAGGCAATGTCACTGCGTTTATCCGCCCCCACCGGTGTTGCCACGAACTCCCGGCGGTCACTGGTGCGCACGATGATCTCCTCCGCCCCCTCGACGACATGGGCATTGGTGAGGACATAGCCATCCGCGGAGACGATGAAACCCGAGCCCAGGGACCGCCCCTGCTCGTCGTCTTCCGGCGCCTCCCCCGAGTCACCCTGATCACCGAAGAAATGCCTGAAAAAATCCTGCAGGGGGCTGTCCTCGGGCAAATCGGGGATGGGGTAGCCTTGGAAGCTCCTCGTCAGATTCTGGCTCTGTTTGGTGCTGATATTCACCACCGTGGGACCGTTTTGCGCCACCAGGGCGGTGAACTCCGGCAACGCACGGTTGGTGGCCTGGACTTGGGCCACCAGTGCGGTGGCCAGGACGGCACCGAGAACAGGCCTGAGACTCGCAAAGAGGCGCATGGGGACTCCGTAATTCGATCGACGGCACCGAGATCACCCAGGTCCGCACGGCACGCGAGGGCGCTCACTCGATCGATCAGCCGGGGAAGGATGAGGGAATTGCGGCAGCCTCACGCCGACACGGCAGAACCGGTCGAAACGGTGGACTCCCAGTCAACTCGACACTGTAGCGGCGCAATCGCAACAACGCCAGTACCACGAACCGGCGCTGGGTACCCGCTCAGGGGGTCGCGTCCCCGGCCGAGCGAACGCCCGACACGGCAGCGGCGACGGTCCCGGCGGGGACCTCGCCGACCGCGATGACCTGATGCCCGTCGACCACCCGGCCGGCGGCATGCACCGCCCCGATGCGGGTCACCCCGTCGAACCCGTCCATGGCATTGCCCTCGATGTAAACCGAATACGATGAGAGCCGATCTGAAAACACGAAATGGTCGATCTGCGCCCCCTGCGGACCCTCCATGACGTCGTGCATGGTCAACTCGAAACCCGCGGGGCGCGGATCGAAGCGCCACGAGGTTGGCAGCGGGTCGGTCGGCGGGGCCGCAAAGACCGGCGGCGGAGCGTCCGCGGACGCGGGCGACGCCGCGGTGGTGCCGCTGAGTTCGATGGACGTGAACAGGAGTTGCTCGATCGCCTCGCCCCGATGGTCGATCAGGTCCGATTTCAAGGGCAGGCCGGTGGCCCGATCCAGGTAAAACTGGTACCCATAGCGCACCTCATCCAGGGGCCGGATCGCCACCACGTCGGTCTCCCGACCGGCAACCCGCGCGCTGTCGAGCAGCTCGGTACGATAGCGATCACTGAGGGCGCGCGGGTCGATCGGCTCCGGCTGCATGAAGGCGCGACGGGACTGGCTCTTGACCAGAATCGGATGGCCGTTCGGCATGACACAGGTCACCCGGTCGCGCTCACGCGTCACGCTGCGCAGTGGGCCGCTCATGGAGACGAGCCGCTCCTGGACGCGGCCGTGCTCGATCCGATGCACCAGATGCAGGGTTTCCAGCCGATTGTCGATCAGGTAGACCAGGGTTCCCTGGTAATCGAGTGAGCGCAAGGCCCCGTTCATCCGGTCCAGCAGGCGGGTCGCCGGACCCAGATCGATCGCATCCGCGACTTGGGCCGACACCCGGGGGAGCAGACACCAGCCCAGAAGCATGGCAAGTCCGATCGGCAACCAGTGCCGCCGCGACCACCGGCGGCGGCCAGTCGGCACCGCGCGGGCGACGCGTAACCCGACATCTGCTCCGCCGCGGCGCGACAGCGGGCGGGACGGCGCCGTCGGCAGTGCCGCACCCACCCGGCCCGGCACCCTAGCGAACCCGCTCATAGCCCACGAGCGTGGCGTAGGGGAGCAGCCCCTTGACCCCGGCAGCGGGTGCGGTTTCCTGGTGATTGACGAGAAACACATCCAATTTGCTCGCCAGTGCATCCCGATCGGTCTGCCAGCGCCGCAGCGCGTGATCGATCGCGGCGTCGCCGACCGCGGCGGAACGCGCCGGCTGAGCCCCAGCGGACCGGTCGGCAGTCAACTCGGTCCCGGACACCGGTCCACGGTAAAATCCCGGGACGGCGAAGACCGCGAGCAAGACCACGCCGGCCGCCATCGCGGCGCCGGCAAGGGGTGAATGCCAGATCCGCGAGCGGACGCCGACAACTGCGCGGGGCATCACCAGGGTGGGCTCGGAACGCAATCGATCACGGACCGCGGCCGCCACACCGCGCACCTCCGACTGGACCCGCTCACCACGCAGGACCTGACCAATCAGGTGATAACGCTCCCAGGTTGCACGCAACGCCGGGTCCTGTCCGACCGAGTGGACCAAGGGCACGGCATGACGGGTCGCCAACTCACCATCAACAAGGGCGGACAACTGGGAAACTTGCTCAGCGGTCATTGGTAGATGCCAGGACTTGGGCGATTGCCGGAAAATCATGTGATTTGACGGAAATCGCCTTAGGGTTCAAGGAGCGGACGCAGCCGCTTGTCAATAGCCTCCCTGGCCCGGAAAATCCTGGATCGCACAGTCCCGATCGGACACTCCATGGCCTGGGCGATTTCCTCGTAAGTCAGCCCCTCGAGCTCGCGCAGGACGATGGCGGTGCGCAGATCCTCCGGCAGGGCATCGAGCGCATCCTGAACGCTGTGGGCGATCTCATCCGTCAACAACTGACGCTCCGGGGTGGCGTAATCGCGCAGCCGCCCGCCCCCGTCCATCAACTCAGCCGTTTCGGTATCCAGATCGTCTCCCGGCGGGCGGCGGCCCTGGGCCACGAGCTGGTTTTTCACCGTGTTCACGGCGATCCGGTAGAGCCAGGTGTAGAAGGCACTCTCCGCACGAAAACCCGCCAAGGCCCGATAGGCCTTGATAAATGCCTCCTGGGTCACATCCAGGACCTCGCTCGGATCGCGGATGTAGCGCCCAATGAGGTTGGCGACCTTCTGCTGATACTTCAACACCAGGAGATCGAAGGCCCGCTTGTCTCCGGCCTGAGCACGTAAGACCAAAGCGTGGTCGGTGTCGCGTTCAGTCACGCCCGCTGACCTCGCGTCCGTCGGGTCCGGGGTCCGATGGCATGGACAATTCCTCGTTCGGTTAGTTCGCTGGTACATCGAAGTGCGGTCGAGAAGGTCCCAAGTAAAGCACGTAACCTTGATCCAGGACATGAAATCGGTGAGTGTAGCGACTTGGCCGGACGTTCGGCCCGACCATCCCTGTTCCGCCACCAATCGATCCGCGAGCGAGCCTGAACGATGACCGAGACCGTCCACCGTTACGATTGCCTGATCCTCGGCAGCGGGGCCGCGGGCCTGAGCCTGGCCCTGCGTCTGCCCGCGCAGAGCGCGGTGGCTGTCGTCTCCAAACGCGAGTTGAGCGAGGGCAGCACCGTCTACGCCCAAGGCGGCATCTCAGCGGTGCTCGACGCCAACGACTCAGTGCAGTCGCATGTCCAGGACACCCTGAAAGCCGGGGCCGGCCTGTGTGACCCGCGCGTCGTCCGGATGGTGGTCGAGCACGGTCCCCGCAATATCCAGTGGCTGCTCGACCAGGGCGTCGCCTTCACCCGCAACGCCGAGTATGTGTCGGCGGGCGGCTATCACCTGACACGCGAGGGCGGCCACACGCACCGGCGAATTGTACACGCGGCAGACGCTACCGGTCTGGCAGTGGCCACGACGCTGGAAGCCCAGGTGCGTGATCGGCCCAATATCAATGTACACGAGCAGCATATCGCTGTCGACCTGATCACCTCGCGTCACCTCGGGGATCAGCGCGCGCACCGGTGTCTCGGGGCCTACATCCTGAATCTCGCGACCGGCCGGGTAGAGACCTATCTGGCGCGCTTCGTGGTGCTCGCAACCGGCGGCGCCAGTAAAGTCTATCTGTACACCAGCAACCCGGATGTCTCCACCGGTGACGGGATCGCGATGGCCTGGCGGGCCGGCTGCCGGGTGGCAAACATGGAGTTCATGCAGTTCCACCCGACCTGCCTCTATCACCCGCTGGCCCGCTCCTACCTGATCACCGAGGCCCTGCGCGGCGAAGGTGCGCGGCTGCTGCTCCCGGACGGCGAGCGCTTTATGCCGCGCTTCGACGCCCGCGCCGAACTGGCCCCGCGCGATATCGTGGCGCGCGCCATCGACCACGAGATGAAGCGCCTGGGCAGCGACTGCGTTTACCTGGACATTTCCCACCGCCCGGCCGATTTCATCATCGAGCATTTCCCAACCATCCATGCCCGCTGCCTTGAACTCGGTATCGACATCACCCGTGAGCCCATTCCGGTGGTTCCGGCCTCGCACTATACCTGCGGCGGCGTCATCGTCGACGATCAGGCCCGCACCGACCTGGCCGGCCTCTATGCCAGCGGCGAGACGGCCTACACGGGGCTGCACGGGGCGAACCGCATGGCCAGCAACTCGCTCCTGGAATGTCTGGTGTATTCGGAGTTGGCGGCCGCGGACATCACCCGCCTGATGACGAAGAGCGGCGAACTCCTCGAGGCGCCGCCGTGGGACGAGAGCCGGGTCACCGAGCCCGATGAGGAAGTGGTCGTCACCCACAACTGGGACGAACTGCGTCGTTTCATGTGGGACTATGTGGGCATCGTCCGCACCAACAAGCGGCTGCGCCGCGCCAAACGGCGCGCCGACCTGCTCCATCAGGAAGTGATCGAGTACTACAGCAATTTTCGTGTCAGCAATGATCTGATCGAACTGCGCAACCTGCTCGAAGTGGCGGATCTCATCATCCAGTCGGCGCTGCGGCGGCGCGAGAGTCGGGGGCTACATTATACGTCCGACTTCCCTGACAAGGACCGCAGCCAACGCGCACCCACCATCCTGATTCCTGACGGATATCGACCGCGCGGGCGAAATGAATAACACGTCATCTGGACCATATTTTCCCGAAATCGCCTAACCTGGACAGCCCCGCGACTCGTCATCGCGGGCGCTGCGTTCGAGCTGCACGATGAACGCGGCCGGCGGCACCAAGACCCAACCCCGAAAATCAGCGCCCAACGGCCCCGACAACTGGCGCGGCGGCCGGTCCTCGGCAACCTCGACCACGTAGAGCCCGACATCCCCGTACATCCCTTGAGGGTCTTCGAGGACGGTCTCGCGCGCCCACTCCTCCAGTCCGGCCATGACCGACTCACTGCGAACGCCTGCCGCCGAGCGTTGCGCCGCCAGACCAAATAAGAGCAACTGCTTGTACTCATTATCAATATCGGTATCGTCCTGACCGCTGCCCGGGTGCCCATGACGGGTGCCCTGAGTCATCCGCCGAACCAACAGATAGACATAAAGATCATGCAGGTCCCGCCAGGCGTTCTCCGGTAACGGCCGACCCCACAGGGCCGCGTAACGGATTTGCCGGCCAAAGAACCGGAACAGATTATGCGTCGCCCAGTCACGCCGCCGAACCTGCTGCTCATCCTGGACCAGATAGCAGCGATCGAACTGGCGCAAGGCCTGGTTCAGATTCTGAAACATCAGCCAGTACAGCCGTTGCTCGACCGTCACCCCGCGCTGAACCGAATCGGCAGCCGAGGCCGCTGATCCCGGCGTCAAGGGCATCGTCCAAGGCTTCGGCAAACCGGCACAAGTCTTGAGTACGGGGCGCTTGAGCAACCGCAGCACCGAAAAGCGTCGCGACGGGGAACAGTCCGCCCGGCGCAGGCCGTCCAGTGCCAGGACCAGCGCGGGGCCCGATTGGCGCACCCCGGCAGCGCGCAAGCTGCGAATCCATTCGCCCGACTCGGGCACGTCCCCGACGAAGCGCGGTGCGGCAAGGTCACGGATGGTCGCGGTCGCTAACTGAAGGGAATCGGAGCCCATGATGACCTTCCAGTCGAACTCAATCGACAAACCTCGGCGAGCCTTCAAGTACGACCCCGACCCCCCATTCCCGAGCACGTCGATGGTGGCACCCTTCCGCCTTGAATGCTAGCCGCCGCGGTCGCTCAGGATCTGCCGATTGCTTCCCAGTTTGAACGCAGGCAGCGCGGGGCATGGCCCTGAACCGGGGACTTGATCGCAGTTGGGATCGCAGTTGGGTTCTCAGTTGGGTTCTCAGTTGGGTTCTCAGTTGGGTTCTCAGTCGGCGCCGGGGCGGAACCGTTTGCGGTTGGCCTCGATGATGGAGAGAAGGTCCGCCGGCAAACGCAAGACCCAGGCCCGAGTAGCTGAGCCGAGGGCGCCCGTAACCAGGCGCGGCGGTGTATCGCGCGAGACCTCGACGAGGTAAGTGCCGAGATAGCCGAAGTACAGACCAGGATCTTCGAGTGTGCTTGCGCGCGCCCAGTCGGCGAGCCGCTCCGCCTGATCCGGCCCGAGCAAGGTGTCGCCCCCTTGCTCGGCGTACAAGCCGAGGATCAGGAGCCGCTTGTAAGCTGTTTGCGGGTCGTCGCCCGAAAGGGCATCAGCCGCTTGCGCCATCCGTGGCCGTGCCGCCGCCATCCGGTTGCTGGCATAGAAGAACAGATCGTGCAGTTCCTGCCAGGTATGCGGGGGCCAGGTCCTGCCCCGGACCACCCCGAGTTCGATTTGTCGGCCAAGCCAGTCGAACATCTCGGCAACCAACCACGCGCGCTCCGCATCAGGATCTACCGGCACGCCCCGCGCGGAACGGTCCCGGCGCTCCAAGGTCAACTTGAGGTTCCTGAACATGATGCAGCACAGGCGCTGTTCCAGGGAGAGCGGCGCCGCTGCGTCAGGCGGCGGCAACCGGCCCTTGGGCAGATCGTCGGCCACATCACGGAGGACGATCGCCAGTTGCTGAAGAATCGCCAGTGCCCGCGGACCCTCGACCGGTACCTGAGCCAGTCGCTCCAACTTGAGCAACAGCGACACCAACAGTTGACAAAGGCCCTGCCCGCTGAGCCGCTCGAGCCAGGCATCGAAGGCCGGCGAATCAAACTCCCGACAGGCCTGCGCGTCCTCGGACGGCGGAGCGAGTTGATAGCAATTGTCCATACTGAAAAAGAAAAACCGAAAACTCAAAACCCGTTGCATATAGCATAGCTTGGCTACAGCAAAACCGCCCGTGTGTTGCGCCCGTTGATGCGGTCGGCACCAACTTGCCCGCCCGACCGGGCGGACAACCCATCACTCAAGCGATTGCAACCGGCCCCTTCCCGCACCGATACGCCGTGCCGCGAAGGCCGCCGGATGGAGGCGACTGCGCCCTGTTCGGACGCACACGCGGGTCCGGTACTGCTGCCGGGGGTCTTGGGGTGGCGTTCACGGCCCCAATCTGGGATTTTCGGTCGGGGGTGGGTCCGGCGCCGCAGCAGCTTAACGAGTGCAGGAATCAGGCATGGCAATACGCATCAAGAGTCACTGGTGGAACGAAGCGTCCAACCGCACGCTGCCTGAAATTGCCTCAGCACTTGCCTTCATCTCCTGGCGCATCGCGCTGGATAAGGCCATCAATCTGCACTGCGAGCGCTTCGTCTACGCGGACGACGCCCAGCGCCTGGGTGTCATCCGCGAATATCTCGCCTTCCTGATCCAGGTCGCCGACCGGCTGGCCCACGGACGCTTCGCCGACGACGCGCGTCGCGTCCTGATTACGAGCCTCGTGCGAAACGTGATCGCACACTGCCAGGACAACAGTCAGGACCTGCTCGGCCCTGGGGACTACGGCAGCCCCTTCGTCGACCTGCTCAATCGGCGCTCCGCGGACTATGCGCAGTACCAACTCGATCAGGACGGACCCAGCTACGCCTTTCTGCGACACCTCGGGTTCGAAATTCAGAATCTGATGGGGGCGGGCCAGGAGAATCGCTGGGTGATCGACCAGGTGATGGACAAGGACGGCTGGGATGCCTACAAATCATTCGCCAAGGCCTTTCGGGACCTCTTCGACTAGAGCCCGCCCGAATACGCGCTGCCCTGGCAGACCGGACACCAGTAAGTCGAGCGCGGGTTGCGTCCGAGCCGGTCGCGGCGCACCGGTGTGCCGCAGCACAGGCAGGGCTGCCCGGCGCGACCATAAACCCAGAGCCGATCCTGTCCAGCGCCGGACGGCCGCGTACGACGCGGTCCGCCGGAAAGATTTCCGTTGAGCAGATCCCCCGCCGTCCTGTACAGTGTATCGAAATCCGCGCAAGACAGGTCGTCGAGCCGCAGTTGCGGCGAGCGACGGGTCACGAACAGCACCTCTGACTTGTAAACATTGCCGATTCCGGCAGCGACCCGCTGGTCCAACAACAGGTCCACAATTGGCGTGTCCCGCGGCAGCAGTACCAAGGCGCGGTCCCACAGTAGACCCGGGTCGAACGCCTCGCGGGTCAGGTCCGGCCCCAGGTGACGGCGCAGATCCAGATCCCGAAACCTCTGAATTCGCATGCGTTCTATTTCGCGGGCGTTGAAGCAAACGTAGATCCGTCCCTCGACCTCAAGGATCAATGACGCCTGATGCCGCGGCTTCTGCCAAGGCTCCGCGCGCCGGTAGTGGTGCCAGGCGCCATAGAGCCCCAAGTGGCTGCGCAGTCGCTGGCCGTCATCCAGGTCGATGAAGAGATGTTTGCCGCGGCTGGTCACTGCCACAACCTGGCGCGCAGTCAGTTCGGACAGGTATTGTCCACGCACCCAAACCGCGTCCAGCCGACGCCCCGTAAGCCAGTGCCCAAGGACAGCGGCGATGGTGTGAACGGTGTCTCCCTCGGGCATAGCGGGGCTCGGTGGTGGTCGGGGATGTACTGTGGGTGCCGCCGGTTCCTTCGCGATGGCGGGAAGGCACTGTATACGACTTAAGACCCAAGGTCCGCGACAAAAAAATCCCCGCACAAAGCGGGGACGATGACGAAGGAGTCAGCGAGCTTCCAAGGAAACTCCCTGACTTCGAGTACATTTCGCTTGAGAAGTTCGACAGCAACCGGCCAACAACCATTGAGTTTTCGCAAGATCACCTACCGGCCCCGCCCGACGATGATGGGCCTGGCCCCAGCGATCCCCCGCTCCCGCGGGCGGCGCCGTAGCCACCACCGAGGTTGTCGATCAGCCGGGCTTGTATTTTCGGCCGTAGACGCTATGAATAGTGCCAGCGCGATGTTGGACCCGAGCACAGCACCCGCCGCGACAACCCAAAGCGATTCTCTGGTAGCGCTGGTAGCGTCGTTGCGCGTACGACCGCTATACCCGACATATCCACTGACGCGGCAGTTCTGCCGCCCGTTCCTGCACTCCGGGTTCGCCCCGAAGCCGCGGGTCATCCAATCGAAAGACAAATGAAGTCCTGGAGACTCAACCCATGCCGATAAAGATCAGCGGCGACACCCTGGCCCTGGATAAGGCAATATGCCGACAGATCGAAAGCGAGGCGCAAAAACTCGCTGACCGCTTCCCGGATGAAAGCATCGACGCTTTAGCGCGTATCAATGAGGAATTCGACCCCCTGCACGGTCACCGGGTGCGTTGCGAGTTGCGCGCGAATCTGGGACAAGGTCGCCAAATTATCGTGCGCGATGCACGCAAGGACCCGGCCGAGGCCATCAGCGAGGTGTTTGGTACGGCCATGCGTAATGTGCGTCGCCTGCGCCGCCGTTTGGCCGTTGGAACCGGCAACCCGGTTCCTCAGGTCGGGGCCGTCTAGCGGCTGCCGCCGCCTGTCGCGAAGGGCGTTGCGTCGCTGACCAGCGGTTCGCTCTCCCCCTGCCGCCGGGCGCGTTTGACCCGATGCAGAACCGTCACCCGTTGCTACCGATGGACGAAAAACGGGTTGCCTTGATGACTCAGGACGACCCCGTCCGGGACGATCTGCTCGACCACCAGCCCCTCGCGCGTCTTCTCCCCGTCGCGGTACTTGAGTCCGTTGATCAAGACGAAGCGACGGGATTGATTGGCCTCGAAGACGTGCACGGTCATTAAGAAGGCCGGCACGCTGGCCTGCTGGTCGCGCGTCAGGCGCAGCTTGGTCAGATCACCGGCATCATGCGGCTCCTGCGGCGGCGCTGCGAGTTCGTCCTTCACCTTGGATTCATTGGACCGCCGGTCCCCAGCGCGCCCCTGGACCTGGCCCGTTTCGTTCTTGAACGTCTCAATAGCGGCTATCAGGTCGGGCGGCACCGGCGTGGGAGCCGGGTCCTCCGACTGCGCGACCGGAATCCACTCCTCGGCGTCCGCCGCATAACTCTCGTCGGCTTCCAGTTGGCGTTGGAGCTCAACTTCCAATTCGGCCTCCAGCGCATCCGTGTGGCGGCCTTGGTCGGATGCGCGCGGCGTTTGGCCAAGATCAGCGGCGCGGGGCGCGGGCATCGCCGGGGGTGCGCGTACCGCGCCTTTGGGCGGCGGCGCCTCGACCAAGGGCGCTGCGCTCGCGAATGACCGCAATTCCTCGGTGCCCGACGCCGGGCTCAGGGCAACCGGTGCCGCCGCTGCCGCAACCGGCGGATTCACGATCGGGGTCTGGCGGGCCCCGCGATCCGGTGTCGTGCCGGCGGGGTCGCGCGCGGTCGGCGTGACGGCGAGTTGCACCGGGGACGCGCGCTCGATCAGACCGGGAGGCGCGGCCGGCACCGCGACCTGCGGCGTGATCGGGACCGGCTGACGCAGCGCGGCATAGAGCGCGATCAGCACCGCCGCGGCCGCCAGCCCGACGGAGACCAGAATCCAGGGGCTGCGCGCCGGCACCGCGTCGTCCTCGGAAAACAGGCCAGCCCCGTGCAGGGTCGGCACCTGTCCGAGCTCGCGCTCGGCTTGAGACTTCTTCAGCGCCTCGAGGATGTAGCTCATGGCGCACCGTGACTCCCTGGCGGAACCGACAGATCCTGGACAGCAGCCGACGGGCCGATCCGCCAACGACCTGGATCGGCTGCCGTGCCGTCAACCGCCGCTTGGGCCGCAGTGCGCTGCGCCGCTGCCGCGGCCGCGAGCGGCGCGGTCATCAGGTGAGGAATGCCTGGCGTGGTCAAGGCGTTGTTGAGTTGGACCAGGGTCCGGGGGCCGGCGATGCCGTCGGGCGACAAACCGCGCGACACCTGGAATCGGCGCACGGCGGCGCCCAGGGCAGCGTCGAACTGAGCCGACCCGTTGTCTGCGCCATCGATTCCGGGGACCTGTGCAAGCAGACGCCGCAGCCACCGCACGGACTCGCCCGCGGCCCCCGGACCGATCACCGAAGCGCCGGTCGGCGGCGCCTGCCAGACGACGGTATAGTCGCCGTTCCAGGTCGATTCGATCCCGGTGAGTGGTATCCGCTCGCTGCCGTCCAGCAAATCCAGGGTGGCATCGGCCGCATCAAGCGCACCGAGCACCACATACCGGCGCTCGCCACCGACATCCTTCATGCGCAGCAGAACCGGCCGGTCATAGAACCGGACATGGCTGAGCTTGCCCTGCTCACGTTCGCACCGCAGTCCAAACACCGCCATTCGCCCGCAGGGATCGCCGAAGCCCAAATCCTGAACCGCGATCCCCCAGCGGCGTAACAGGACGCGCAAGGCCGCCTCCTCCGGCAGGCTGATCCGCGCCAGGGTATCCGCAGCGGACTCTGGCTGGATCGCGGCCAGCGAGACCCGCGGCAAGGACGCGGCAAGGGTGTCGGCCGCGACCGCGCTTGACATCACAGGCTCGTCAGCCGGCACCGCAGCGGTCGGCGGGGTCACGGCAGCGGCAGCAGCAATCGGGACAACCGCATTGGGGGACAGGGGCGCGCCCGCGACGGCGGCATCCGGACTTCCGCCCTCGGTTGCCGCCGGGGCTGGTGCGACAACCGGCGGGTCGAGCGCTGCCGCACCGGCCAACTCGGGGCCCGGCCGCGACTCCGACCACCCGGCGATCAGTTCCACCGGGTCACCGTAAAGCCGATCAACGGACAGCCAAAGCGCGGTGAACATCAAGGTCAATGCCGCGGCTCCCGCAACGGCAGGACGTGCCGCCGCCGGGCGCGCGGTTTTGATCCCCTCCCCGCGCACCTCGCGCGCGGCCTTGGTGACGACCGCGGGCGTCACTTGACTGGCGCGCGAGACGCAGGCCCCGAGCAGGGCGCGATCACACAGGATATTGACGACGCGCGGCACCCCGCCCGCGAACTGATGGATGCGCCGGATCGCCCCTGCCGTGAACAACGGGCGATCGACCCCGGCCACCGCCACGCGATGGCGGATGTAGTCACCGGTCTCGGCCGCGCTCAGGGGACGCAGATGATAACGGGCGGTGATACGCTGGTTGATCTGGCGCAGTCCCTCGCGGTCCAGCATCGTCCGCAGTTCCGGCTGGCCGACCAGAAAAATCTGCAGCAGCTTGGCCTTGGTGGTCTCCAGATTGGTGAGCAGACGGATCTGCTCGAGCACCTTGGGGCGGAGGTTCTGCGCCTCGTCGATCATCAGGACCGGACGACGACCGGCCGCGTGGGCGGCAAGCAGATAGTCGTTCAGGCGATCCACCAGGACCTTGACCGAAGGTTCCCCCTCCCCGACCGGGATACGGAATTCGTCGCAGCAATTGAGCAGCAGTTCGCTGGCGGTCATCGCCGGATTGACGATCAGGGCCACGTCCACGCCCTCCGGCAACTGCTCCAGAAAGGCCCGACAGACGGTTGTCTTACCGGTTCCCACTTCACCGGTGAGCAACACGAAGCCGCCGCTCTCACCGGCGCCGTACAGCAGATGGGCCAAGGCCTCCTTGTGCTGTTCGCTAAGAAACAGGTAGTGGGGGTCAGGGGCGATCGAGAAACTCGGCTCCTTGAGTCCGAAATACTTGGGATACACGATGATGCTCTTCAGAAAAACAGCGTGTTGGCGTTGACAAACCCGCACGACACGGCGGGCGGGAAAGCCCACATGACCTTGGCAGGGTAGTCAGGGGCGGCCCCAGCGTCAAGGACGGAGAACACTCGGTGCCTATCGGCTAACCCGTGCGGATTCAAACAACTGCGCCGGTCGCGTTCGCCCGCCCGCGCCGCCGCGGCCGGATCGGCGACGCCTCCGCGAAACGACCGTCGACGCGGACCGCGACGGAACCCGGCACGCACCACTTGTGCCGCGTTCCGGTTGACCTGACAATCTGGGGGCTGTATCGGGGGCGTCCCGCCGCCCGTGCCATAACCTACAACGACAGGCCCTCACCACCGGGGGTCGGAGAAGCAAGCAATGACTGAGCGAGTGGAAGTGAGCGGCATCAAGGTCGCGAAGCCCCTGTATGACCTGGTGAAGACGCAGATCACACCAGGCACCGGGGTCGACCCCGACAGCCTGTGGAGCGCCTTCGCCGCCATCCTGGCCGAGTTGGCGCCGCGCAACCGGGCGCTGTTGGCCAAGCGCGATGCGCTCCAGGCCCAAATCGACACCTGGCACCTGAACCATCGCGGCCAGCCGATCGACCTCGGGGCCTATCGCGCCTTCCTATCCGACATCGGCTATCTGGTTCCCGAGGGTCCGGACTTCGCCGTGACCACCGCCAATGTGGACGCCGAAATCGCGTCGATCGCCGGGCCTCAGCTGGTGGTCCCGGCGAGCAACGCCCGCTACGCGCTGAACGCCGCCAATGCCCGCTGGGGCAGCCTGTACGACGCGCTCTACGGCACCGACGTCATCCCGGACGAGGGCAAGCTGGCACGCGGCAAGGGCTATAACCCCGACCGCGGGGCCGAGGTCATCGCCCGCGCCGCGGCCTTCCTCGACCAGGCCGCACCGCTCGCCACCGGCTCCCATCGGGAGGCCGTCGGCTATCGGGTGGAGCAGGGCCAACTGGTCGTTGGCCTGCCGAACAACAGCCGGACCGGGCTGCAGGACCCGGCGCGCTTCGCCGGCTACCTGGGCGACGCGGCCGCACCGACCGCTGTCCTGCTGGTCAACCATGGCTTGCATGTCGAGTTGCAGATCGACCGCGCCAATCCGGTCGGCAAGGCGAGCCCGGCCGGGGTCGCCGATGTGCTGCTGGAGTCTGCGGTCACCACCATCGAAGACTGCGAGGACTCGGTGGCCGCCGTCGATACCGAGGACAAGGTCGGCGTCTACCGCAACTGGCTCGGGCTTATGAAGGGAACCCTGACCGCCCAGTTCAGCAAGGGCGGCAAGCTGGTCGACCGCGCCCTGGAGCCGGACCGCACCTACACGGCCCCCAACGGCGGAACCCTCACCCTGCCCGGCCGCGCGCTCATGCTGGTGCGCAATGTCGGCCACCTGATGACCAACGACGCGGTGCTGCTGCCCGACGGCTCCGAGGTCCCCGAGGGCATGCTCGACTGCCTGATCACCTCACTGTGCGCCGTCCATGACCTGAAAGGCACGGGGGCTTTACGCAACTCGCGCGCCGGCAGCATCTACATCGTCAAGCCCAAGATGCACGGGCCGGAAGAGGTGCAGCTGACCGTCGATCTGTTCGCTCAGGTCGAGGCCGCGCTGGGGCTGCCCCGCAACACCATCAAACTCGGCATCATGGACGAGGAGCGGCGCACCACCGTGAACCTCAAGGAGTGCATTCGCGTCGCGTCCGAGCGGGTCATCTTCATCAACACCGGCTTCCTCGACCGCACCGGCGACGAGATCCACACCGACATGGAGGCCGGCCCGGTACTGCGCAAAGGCGCCATGAAGACCGCCCCCTGGCTGCTGGCCTACGAAGACTGGAACGTCGACATCGGCCTCGCCTGCGGCCTGCCGGGTCACGCCCAGATCGGCAAGGGCATGTGGACCATGCCCGATGAGATGCGCGCCATGGTCGAAACCAAGGCCATGCACCCCAAGGCCGGGGCCAACTGCGCCTGGGTCCCCTCGCCCACCGCCGCCACCCTGCACGCCATGCACTACCATCAGGTCGACGTGGCCGCCCGGCAGGCCGAGATCGCCGCCGGCGGACGCCGCGCCAGTCTCGACACCATCCTGCAGATCCCGCTCGACCCCAAGGGCACCTGGACCCCGGAAGAGACCCAGCAGGAACTGGACCTCAACTGTCAGGCCGTGCTGGGCTATGTGGTGCGCTGGATCGACCAGGGCGTCGGCTGCTCCAAGGTGCCCGACCTGAACAACGTCGGCCTGATGGAAGACCGCGCGACCCTGCGCATCGCGAGCCAAGTTCTGGCGAACTGGCTGCACCACGGCGTCATCTCGCGCGATCAGGTCATGGCGACCATGAAGCGCATGGCGGTGGTGGTCGACGGCCAGAATGCCGGTGACCCGTTATACAAGCCGATGGCACCGGCCTTCGACGGCACCGCCTTCCAGGCCGCCTGCGACCTGATCTTCAAGGGCCGCGAGATCGCCAACGGCTATACCGAGCCGACGCTGCACGCCATGCGGCTCAAGCTCAAGGCCGCGGGCTAGGACGCCCGATCCGTGCGGCGGACCCAGGCCACTGGGGTGCGCCGCACGGACTTCCGCCACTGGAGTCCAAGGCTTCAGCCTAGGTGCTCATTGGGCAAGGCTGAAGCCTTGGACTCCAACCTGTTTGGTTCTGGAACTCCAACAGTCGATGGAACCGCCGGTTGCCACACTCTGGCCATCAAACAGTTCGTTCATGGGGCATTGTTCTTTCGGGAGGATCGATGTGGTCCTGCAAGTCAAATCCCCATGCGACGCTTGAGTTCGTCGATAAATCGCTTGGCCCACCCGGATGCGCCGGTGACTTTATCCGAGTCGATCAACGCTAAGAGTTTAAATGAGTGCTCACCCTTGCCGTAACCGGCTTTTGTCTTGCAATGAGCAGTGGCGGTCTTTAGCCTCTGATACAGGTCTTCCTTATCGATGTCCTCGACAGGTCGCGATGGCGGCGGAAGGACATTGAGCTTGAAACCGGGGTCGAAAAATAGCTGTAGAGTCTGCCGATCCGCCAGAAACCAACTTTCCATACATCGAACCATGAGATGACAGTCGTTGTCCGCCGCGCCATCGGGCTTGGCCCAGTGATCTCCCTGTCGTTGGGCAAGATGTGCCCAGGGTTGCCATCGGGCTTTGTCCTGGTCAGCTTGGTGCGTAGGCAAAACGGCCGACTCGCTGTCCACCAGCAGCATGGCGTGTTGCCCATTGGCAATGGCGGTACAGAAATCAGCATAAGCTGCACCGCGACTACCGCAGGCAACGATCCTTGGAAGTGCGCCAGTCAGGCCAGCCTTCTTCAAGAATGCTGCAAAACCCGCACGGCAGGCAGTCCTGAGATCATTGCTGTCCCCGCCGCCCTCGACGAAAAGTTTCATACCTACCATCGGGTCCCTCCAATGTCGCCGCGAAGCCAAAGATCGCCCAGGCGGTATTTATCTAACCACGGCTTCAGGTCTGCAGAATCCAGCCGCTGTAGCACGGTGCCCTGCTCATGCTTCTCGGCGACGATGATATTCTCCGGTACGTCGT
Source organism: Lamprocystis purpurea DSM 4197 (assembly GCF_000379525.1). Taxonomy (GTDB): domain Bacteria; phylum Pseudomonadota; class Gammaproteobacteria; order Chromatiales; family Chromatiaceae; genus Thiodictyon; species Thiodictyon purpureum. The sequence goes on from NZ_KB902510.1 coordinate 26,450, forward strand.
GCATGCAATTTACTAACGTTTCGGAATGCGTGGTAACGATAAGTTGGCATCGTTCAGATGCCTCCTTCAATAGGTCTGCCACGGTGGGTAGAATGTCCGGATGTAGGCCCAACTCTGGTTCTTCAATACAAATCAAAGGCGGCGGGCTGGGGTGGCAGAGAATAGCGAGCAGACATAGGTAGCGGAGGGTCCCATCGGAGAGGCGCGTTGCCGGCACGGTAAAGCGGCCTTCCTGGAGGAAGACTTGCACAGTGCCGCCTTCGACCTGCACATCGAAATCGTCAATGCCCTCGTAGAGTTTGCGTAATGCATCAAGCAGGCGCGCCTTCGCCGCGGGCTCGCGGCGCAAGCGGTTGAGCACCAGACCGAGATTGCCGGCGTCAGGCTGCAATAGATCGTTTGGTAAATCAGCCTTCTGTGGCAACCGTGGTAGGGTATAGCGACCGAAGGTCCACTCACGATACAAACGAATCTTGGAAAATGCATTTCCGAGGTAGGTCAACTCTGGGTATTGATCAGGGTCTTTGCGCTGAGCGAGAATCGAGGCAGTAGGATCGATCTCCTCATGTTGCAGGCGTCGCTCTGTGCCCTTGACGTTGAGCACGCCGTGCCCGTCTTGGAAGCGGTAGTAGAAATATGGCTTGTGATGCCCAAGATCGGGTTCTACGTTCTCGATACGCTCATCGAGCAGCTCAAAGCGTTGCGCCACTTCAGTGAAGCTCAGCAGATAACGTAGATCCGCGCTCCCCTTCGGGTTCTCCAACACCGCGTCGATTTTAGCCGCTGGCGTTCCTTGCGCTCCTTTCCACAGCCAGTCGCGCACGCCGCCACCGTCACGAATGGGCGTAAGGAGGTCCTTTGGTGCGGAACGTATCAGGTCGACAGCCTCAATCAAGTTGGACTTGCCGGAGCCGTTGGGGCCGATCACTACGTTGAGGGGAAGCAGCGAAAGTGGTTTGGATTTGTCACCAAAGCTCAGGAAGTTGGTTAACGTAATGGATTTGAGCAGCATGTTTCGCACCGTTGAGTTCGCTTCAGGGCAGTCTCGCTTCCCATCAGTCCGCCTCGGGAGGCTCACCCCAAGGATTGAAGACCCGCAACAACGGCAGTTGGAAGTCGCCCAGATTGCGGGTGACCAGGGTCAGGCCGTGCACCAGTGCGGTGGCCGCCAGCAAGCTGTCGATGGCGGGCAGTGGGCGGCGCGCCTCGGCACAGAGGCGGCCCCAGCGGTCGGCGGTGTGGGCGTCGATGCCCAGGATGCGGCCGGCGAAGTAGGCGGGTACTTCGACCTCCAACCAGGCCGCGAAGGTGGTCTTGCGGTCGCCTTCCGGCATGGCATCGATACCCTTGCGCAATTCCCCGAAAGTCAGTACCGAGAGGTGGAGCGAGGCGGCCGGGCGTTGCGCGAACCAGGCCGCGACACCTGGGTGCGGGCGGCGTTTTTTCAACTCCGATAACGCGTTGGTGTCGATTAGCCAGCTCACAGATCGACCTCGCGGGAGAGGCTCTGGTCGTGGGTGAACTCCACGTCGTCTGCCCCATACAGCGGGGAGCGCTGCATGAACTCCAGCAAGGACTCGCGCGGCTTGGTCAGTCCGTCATAGTCGGCCCGTGCCAACACCACCACCGTCGGCTCGCCGCGCAGGGTGATCTCCTGAGGCTCGTGGTCAGCAGCCAGCCGCACCAGCTCACTCAAACGTGCCTTGGCATCTTGTAAAGCCCATTGGCGCATGGGAACCTCCGTCGAAAGTCGCGCTAGTCAGACTGGTCAGTATAACGCGCCGGTCCCGGACGACTCCACGACGAACCGCAGTTGTCCCGCACCGAACTGTGCGACAGGCGTGCGGCGCGCTAGACTGGCACGATGAATCCCCCCGAAATCTCGCGGTAGCGCCACGGTGAAGGCCGTCCCGATGCAATGTCCCAAGTGCGGCGCCGAACAGTCGGCGGACAACGCCATCTGTTGCCGCTGCGGTATCGTCTTTGCCAAGTATTACAAGTACCACCCGCGTGCGGATGAGGACAGTCCCGCACCCCCGCCGGGGCGGGTCGACGCGCGTACGTCGACCCTGACCCCGCCCGCGTCCGAGCGGTCGGAATCATTGCTGTTCCCGGCCACGCCCGGCGGGGACTGGCTGACCCTGAGTGCCCGCGGTCTGCTGTGGGCGGTGCTCCTGGTTTGGGGACTGTCGCTGATGTTCACATCGGTGGAGAGCGGCGGCGTCGGTGCGTCCTTTCTGCACAACATCAACCTGCCGTTTCATGAGTTCGGGCACATTCTGTTCCGCCCGTTTGGCGACTACCTCACCTCACTGGGCGGGACTCTGGGTCAACTGCTGATGCCGGCCATCTGCTGCGGGGTCCTGCTGGTTCAGACCCGTGACCCCTTCGGCGCATCCGCCGCCCTGTGGTGGTTCGGCGAGAACTTTCTGGACATCGCCCCCTACATCAACGATGCCCGCGCCGGCGTTCTGCCGCTGGTGGGCGGCAACTTCGGGCACTCCTCGCCCTATGGCTTCCACGACTGGGAATACCTGCTGGGCGAGACCGGGCTGCTTCATCTGGACCACCAACTCGCCCGCACCAGTCACCTGCTTGGGGCACTCATCATGGGGCTGGCGCTGCTCTGGGGTGCCCGACTCTGGTGGCGCCAGTTGCAGTACCTGCGTGCCGCCCAACCGGGCACATCGCGATGAGCCTGCTGATCAAGATCCTGAGTTGGCTGCTGACGCTCACCCTGCTGGGGCTGGGCGCACTGGTGGTCCTGGTGTTCCTGGACAGCCGGCCGCTGGTCCCGGAAGACCGCACCCTGAGCGCGGCCGAGCAGGCCTGGGCACGGGAGTGGCTCGTCGCCGCCAAGCCGCAGGGTCTGCGCGACGGGGAGCGGATCACCCTGACCCTCTCGGAACGCGAGGCCAATATCATCGGCAACTACCTGATCGACAGAGTCGGCCAAGGCCGTGTCGACGTGCGACTGACGGCGGACGGCGCGCGGGTGGCCGCGTCGCTGGGACTGCCCTGGGACCCTGACCAGCGCTTCATGAATCTGGACCTGAACCTGGCCGGGGGCGAGCGTCTGCCCCGGATCGCACAGGCGCGCCTGGCGGGCTTGCCACTGCCCGAGAACCTGGTCCAGACCATCGCGGAGCGCCTGGTGAACGCGTTGGACCAGGCCCGCCTGCTGCACCATGTCGATCTGCAACCGGATTTGGCGCTGCTCACTTACGAGTGGCACCGCGACGCCTTGGCCAATCTGGGCAGCGGTCTGGTCTCGGCGGAGGAGCGAGCCCGGATTCTCACCTATCAGCACGTGCTGGTCCGCTACGCGGCCGCCCATCCCAAGCCGCCGACGATCGCGCTGGCGGACCTGCTCTCGGTGGTTCTGTCCGCGGCCCAGGGCGCGTCTCAGTCCGATCCGGTCGCGGAGAACCGGGTGGCACTCCTCGCCCTCGCCGCCTATACGAACCAACAGCACATCCGCGATCCGGACCAACCCGACGCCCGCTCCGCCCGCATCCGCTTTCGCCCGGTTGCGCTGCTTGGCCGCCGCGACCTGGCGCAACACTTCATGACCTCCGCGGCGCTCGCCGCCCAGGGTGGAAGCGCGCTCTCGGACCTGGTGGGGCTCTACAAAGAGGTCGCGGATTCCCGCGGGGGCAGCGGTTTCAGCTTTGCCGACCTGGCCGCGGACCGGGCCGGTACCCGCTTCGCCAATCTCGCCACCGGCCAACGCCAGGACGCCCAGGCCGTCCAGGCCGCCGCCCGTGAGGGACTCACCGCGGACGACCTCATGCCCGCCATCGACCGGCTGCCGGAAGGCATGAACGCCGCCGCTTTCGCCGCGGCCTTCCAGGACACCAAGAGCCCGGCCTATCGCGGCGCCGTCGCCGCGATCGAGCGCGACATCGATGCGCTGCGCCTGTTTCAAAGAGCCACGCGGTGAGCCGCCGGCAACAACAAGCAACAGCATCCAAGCCGCGCGGAACTCACCGGATGGCTGCGATGAAGACCGCCCGGGCGGTCGCCAGGCTCGCCTCGAACCGCTCTTCCAAGTCCAGGTCGAGCGGTCCCAACCCGCGGCGCAACGCCATCTCGTACGCGTCCAAGGCGGCCTGCCAAGAGCCGCGCGGGTCTGGTCCGGCCGACGCCTCACCGGTTGCGTCGCCGGGTAACACGGCAGCCGAACGCGGGATCATGCGCTGGACCCCATCGCGCTCACGGCTGGCGGTCATTGGACCGGTCTTGGTATAGCGCTCATCCTGATAGACAAACCGCTGCCCCAGCGGCAGATGGGGAAATTTCATGGCGGGAAGCCCCTGTCTCTGATCGATGTATTTTCAAAGCGCGGACATCACGCTGTCCGGGCCACCGCCCAGACGTCAATCGTGATGGCACCGGCCCGCCGCAGGACCAAGGCCAACTCGCTCACGGTACTTCCGGTCGTCATCACATCATCGACGATCGCAATATGCGCCCACGGCAGCGGCGTCTGTGCGGTGAAGGCGCCGCGGAGATTGCGGCGGCGCGCTCCCTGGTCCAAACCCGCCTGCGGCGGGGTGGCCAGGACCCGGCGGCAGCACCGCGCATCGATCGGCAGGGCCAGGGCCCGCCCAACCACGCGGGCAATCTCCAGCGCCTGATTGTAGCCGCGTTCGGCCAACCGCCGCGGATGCAAAGGCACCGGCAGCAGCGCCTGCGGCAAGGTCAGCCCCTGCTCGCGTATCGCATCCGCCAGAATATCGCCAAGCAGACGCGCGGTATTCAGGCGGCCGCGAAACTTGGCATCAGCCACCAGGTTCGACACCGGAGTCTCATAACGCAGGGCCGCAATCGCGCGCGCGAAAGGCGGCGCCCGCCGCTGGCAGGACCCGCACAGTGCGGCGACCGGCCCGTCGAAGGGAACCCCGCAGCACGGACAACTGTGCCGATTGAACGGGAGTTCCGCGGCGCACCCCAGGCACAGGTCGCGTCCACCCGCCCCCGGCGCTCCGCAGAGGATGCAGGTTGGCGGGAACAGTGTACCGAGCAGACGGCCGGACAAGCGGCGGGCACCAGACGCACGGCGGTGGCTCGACAACGCGCGTTACTCCATGGTTAACACAGGATTGAACACGAAACACTCTCGCTCAACCGCACCGCCCGAGCGGGATCGGTTGGCATCGCGTGACCGTATGACCTTACACTAGGGACGCGCGGCAAGCACGCGCCCGCCACCCTGGCGGTCGCCTGCATCCGTTCGCGTCAGTTCATCGAGACGTTCGCAGGAGGTTGCCGGATCATGCTGGAGTATGTCTTTTTCCAAGAAACACCCCGTAAGCGGTTCCAGGATTTTCTCACCGCGCAGGGCCTGGCCTGGACCCTGGAGCCCGGTGACCTGGAGACCCTGGTCGTCGTCGACGAGGCTGGCTTGGACGACGAACTGGCCGAACGCATCGAGGCGATCTACGACGAACTGTTTTCCGCTGAACAGTCGGTACAGGTCAGGAACCTGCCCCAATCGGCCAGGGATGACGACGGCAGCGGGTTCGTCATTCAACTCCCGGACGGCGTCCGGGTCTATGTCGCATTGCCGCAGGAGTTGATCCAGCGACTCCTCACGGTCATCACTGTCGAGGAACTCGGGACGCTGGTGGACGCCATCACGCACGCGGTGACGCGCCGTGAAGGTACGGGGGCCTAGCGGATGCGGGTCCGCGCCCGGAGCGGCCAACCGGGCAGGCGTCGCCGGCATTGGCGATTGCTCAATCGCCTTGCTCCGCGGGGGAGGCCGATGGGGTCCGCCGGGAAGGCGTTGGATGGGCCTGAATCACTTTGCGCATCAACACCTCATCCTGTCCCGCGATCACCAGGTCCGTGAGCAGGCCGACGGGGCGAAAACCCTGTTTCTCATAGAAGGCTCTGGCACCTGAATTGAAACCGGACACCAGGAGCCAGAGGTTCGAAGTCCGGCCGCGGTAGGTCCGCTCGATGAACGTCAGGACGGCGCGGCCAACCCCCTGGCCCTGAGCGCCCGGCAAGACCGCGAACAGTTCGATGTAGGCCCCGCGCAGCCAGGGGTGGCGGATGACCACAAGCCCCTGAATCGCCCCGTTGCGGACCGCCAGATAGCGGGTGAGGTCCGGGTGGGTGAGCTGGAGTCCGCGCGCCAGCGCGTCGGCGCCGTAGCCCAAGGTCCGCCAGGGGTCGCCGGCGGCGAGGCTGGCGGCGATGGTCTGCGCCTCGCCCGCACCCAAGGCGTCGCACGCAATGAATTCCAGCGGGTCGGAACTCACTCCCCGACCCCCGGCCCGGCCGGCGCCATTGTGCAGTGGACGGCCAGGATGAAGACGCGCAAGACGGCAATGCGGGACATGGAACAGGCGACCGCGTTCGAGAGATCAGACAGTATATCAAATGACCGCAAACAGGATCACCGACCCAAGCACAGTCAACGCCAAGACGTTGTTGCGTGACATGTTCGACGCGGCGATCACCGCGGCCCAGCCCGCGCGCTGTCTGCCGCCTTATCTGCCGGACCCGCCCGCGGGGCGCCTGATCGTCATCGGCGCCGGGAAAGCGGCGGCGGCGATGGCCCAGACCGTGGAGCGGCACTGGAGCGGCCATCTTACGGGTCTGGTCGTCACGCGTTACGGCTATGGCGTACCCTGCCGACGGATCGAGGTCATCGAGGCGGCCCATCCGGTACCGGATGCCGCGGGCAGCGCGGCGGCCCGCCGCATCCTGGACCTGGTGCACGGACTCGATCGCGCGGATCTGGTGTTGTGTCTGCTCTCCGGCGGCGGGTCCGCCCTGCTGACGGCGCCGGCGCCGGGCCTGACACTGGCGGACAAACAGACGCTGAACCAGGCGCTGCTCAAGAGCGGCGCCACCATCGCCGAGATGAACTGCGTACGCCGCCATCTTTCCGCGATCAAGGGCGGACGCCTGGCGGCGGCCTGCCACCCGGCCCGGGTCCTGACGCTGCTGATCTCCGACGTACCGGGCGATGATCCTACCGACATCGCGTCCGGTCCGACGGTCCCCGATCCCACCCGTTGCGCGGACGCCCTGCGGATCCTCGACCACTACGGGATTGCCGTGCCGGAAGCGGCACGTACGCTGCTCACGAGCGGCGCGGGCGAGACGGTCAAACCAGGAGACCCGCGCCTCGCCGGGGGCAAGGTCGAACTGATCGCCACGCCCCAACTGGCACTCGAAGCCGCCGCCGCGGTCGCACGTCAGGCCGGAATCGCGCCCTTTATTTTGGGCGACAGCATCGAAGGCGAGGCGCGCAGCGTGGGCACGGTCATGGCCGGTATCGCCCGGCAGGTGGCCGTGCACGGCCAGCCGACTCCGGCCCCCTGTGTTCTGCTCTCGGGCGGCGAGACCACGGTGACGGTCCGCGGTCAGGGGCGTGGCGGACGCAATGTCGAGTTCCTGCTGGCCCTGGCGGTGGCGCTCGCCGGCCAGCCCGGCGTCTATGCCCTGGCGGGCGACACCGACGGCATGGATGGTCAGGAACCAATCGCCGGCGCCTGGCTCGCCCCGGACAGCCTCGGCCGCGCCGCGGCCCTGGGTCTGCGGCCGCGGGATCACCTGGCCGACAATGACGCGCATGGCTTTTTCCAGGCCCTCGGCGACTCGGTAGTCACCGGTCCGACCCTGACCAACGTCAACGATTTTCGTGCGATCCTGGTGACCAGAGTATGACCGGAGCCGATCCTGCAGCACCGTCGTTGCGTCTTCCCGACGCCGGCCGCATCGCCCAGATCGACGCCTTGCGCGGCTTCGCCGTGCTCGGCGTCTTCTGGATCGGAGTCGGCGCCTTCGGTCTGCCCTACGGGGCCAATGCCCTGCCGACCCTGCTCGGCACCGCAAGCCCATTGAATCTCGCCCTCTGGGCCTCGACCGAGGTCTACATGGAGGGTGCCGTACGCGGCGTTTTTTCCATGCTGTTCGGGGCCAGCGCCCTGATCTACCTGGACGAGGCACGGCTCGCGCGCGACGGGGTGGCGTTGGTGGACCGCTTCTACCGGCGCAATCTGATCCTGATGCTGTTCGGTCTGATCCATGCCTATCTGCTGCTGTGGCCTCATGACGTGCTCTATGCCTACGGGCTGCTTGGACTCTTTCTCTTCCCGCTGCGGCGCCTGCCGGCCTTGGCGCTGTTCCTGATCGGAGTCGTGCTCCAGGGGGTCGCGGACCTGACGATCGACTGGCCGGCGGTCATCGACTGGCTGCGCGGCCTGCCCGAGTCACCCGAGCTCGCCGCCGCCGCGGCCGGGGCCGGCGCGGACCCGGCGGAGGCCGCCCGTTTCCTGGGTTGGCTGCGGTTGCAACTGGAACAGGACATCCAAACCTACGGTTCAGACTACCTGACCCTCTTCGCTGCCCAAGCCGCGGAGGTCGCGGCGCAACAGTCCACGGTCTTTTATCAGCGGCATGGTTTCGAGATCGGCGGCATGATGCTGATCGGCATGGCGCTGTACCGCTGGGGAGTCCTCTCCGGACAGCGCCCGGCGGGGCTTTACTGGCTACTCGCGCTGCTGGGGTTCGGGGTGGGCGGCTGGCTGCGCGGGGCCGATGTTTACCAGGCCTATCGCCTGGACTTCGACCCGCTGATCGTGGCCGGGCTCGCCCAGGGTGACCTGGATCTCGGGCGCCTGCCGGTGGCGCTCGGTCACGTCGGCCTGATCGGACTGCTGTGCCGATGGAGCCGCGCCGCCCGGCTGACGCATGCGCTGGCTGCCACCGGACGCCTGGCGCTGACTCACTACATCACCCAGACGGTGATCGGCATCACCCTGTTCTACGGGTTCGGATTCGCGCTCTTCGGGCGTCTGGAGCGGTGGCAACTGGCCTTGATCTTCCTTGCCGTCGCCGCGTTCCAGGTCCTGTTCAGCCTGCTGTGGCTGCGGCGTTTCCGCTACGGGCCCCTGGAATGGGTATGGCGATCATTGACCGACGGGCATCTCCGGCCGCTGCGCGTCGCGGCTGGACCGAACACCGCAACGTGACTGAGGGTCAAATCCGCGATAATCCCCCCAGCCGATACCGTCCGTCAGTCCGGATCGCGCACCTTCACGCCGCACCGACACCCGGACCCCTAACCAACTCACCTTGCAGAGCGAACATGAGCGAAACCAACCAGACCCCAACCCAGGACCTCAGCACTGAGGTGGCGATCATCGGCGGCGGACCCGGCGGCTACACCGCGGCCTTCCGTGCCGCGGACCTCGGTAAGCGGGTGGTGCTGATCGAGCGCTACAACGCCTTGGGCGGCGTCTGCCTGAACGTCGGCTGCATCCCCTCCAAGGCGCTGCTGCATGCCGCCGCCATCATCGAGGAGGCCAAATCTCTGGGCACCATGGGCGTGACCTTCGCCCCGCCGCAGATCGATCTCGACCAGATGCGCGCGGGTAAACAAGCGGTCGTCAACCGCCTCACCGGCGGACTGGCGGCACTGGCCAAGCAGCGCAAGGTGCAGATTGTCACCGGCGAGGGACGACTGGAAGGCCCGTATCAGTTGAGCGTCGAGACCGCCGAGGGCCGGGTGAACGTCACCTTTGAACACTGCATCATTGCCTGCGGTTCGAGCCCGGTGCGCATCCCGAGTTTTCCCCACGACGACCCGCGGGTGCTGGACTCCACCGGCGCCCTGGAGATTCGCGACATCCCGGCACGCCTGCTGATCGTCGGCGGCGGCATCATCGGCCTGGAGATGGCCAGCGTCTATGCCGCCCTGGGGTCCCGCATCGAGGTGGTGGAGTTGCAGGACCAACTCATGCCCGGCTGCGATATCGACCTGGTCCGCGCCTTCGAAAAAGTCATCAAACCGCGCTACGACCGTATCATGCTGGAGACCAAGGTGTCCGCCATGGACGCGACGCCCGAGGGCATCAAGGTGGTGTTCGACGGCAAGCATCCCGGTGAAGCGACCTACGACAAGGTGCTGGTGGCCGTCGGCCGGCGGCCCAACGGCCAGTCGGTGAACGCGCAAGCCGCGGGCGTCACGGTCGACGCGCGGGGATTCATCCCGGTCGACGGACACCTGCGCACCAATGTCCCGCACATTTTTGCCATCGGCGACGTGGTGGGCAACCCGATGCTGGCGCACAAGGCCACCCACGAGGCCAAGACCGCCGCCGAGGTCATCGCCGGGCTGCCGGCCCTGTTCGACCCCCTGACCATCCCCTCGGTCGCTTACACCGACCCCGAGGTCGCCTGGATGGGGCTGACCGAGACCGAGGCCAAGAAGCAAGGGATCGCCTATGAAAAGGGCGTCTTTCCCTGGGCGGCGAGCGGCCGGGCACTGGGCATCCACCGCGACGAAGGTCTGACCAAGCTCCTGTTCGATCCCCAGACCCATCGTATCCTGGGCGCCGGCATCGTCGGCGTGAACGCCGGCGAGCTGATCGGCGAAACCGTGCTGGCCCTGGAAATGGGCGCCGACATGGAAGACCTGGGGCTGACCATCCATCCCCATCCGACGCTCAATGAGACCATCGGCCTCGCCGCCGAGATGGCCCACGGGTCCATTACCGACCTGATGCCGCCGAAGAAACGCTGAGTCGGCCGGATGATCGCCGCGCATTGCCGCGGCGATCATAGCCCGTCTGCCGGTTGTGCCAGATCCCATGCCACGGGGATTTGAGCGCGTATTCCTCGTCCCGCGTCGTCACCGGACGCTCCGCGCGGCGCTTGCGTTCGCCCTACGGACTGATGGGCACGCCGGTCAACAGCACCTCGTCGATGTAGGCGAAGTCGCTGGTGTCGGTGTCCCACATGCCGAAGGCGATGCCGAACGCCGGGTTGTTGGCGGCGGCGGCCGGCAGGGCGATCTCGATCAGATGCAGTTGGCCATCGCTGGCCGGGTGGTGGTTATCGACGGTCAGCGGTTCGTACCAGGTTTGGCCGTCGGTCCAATAGAGGATCAGGTACTCCCAATTTTCGAACGACTTGGCGCCCAGGTAGACCGACAGCACAAGATCCTGGTAACCGGCGGTGGAGCGCCGGCGCTCGACCCAGACATTGTTGCCGGTGAAGCGCATGGCGTGGGTCCCGTGCTTGGGATCGCCCGCGTACCAGGCGACCTTACCTTGGCGGTACCAACCCGCGAGCCCGGTCTCGAAGTCGCTGGAAAGCACCGTTTGGCGGACAGCCGGCGGTACAACCTCGATCAGGCGTGATTGGCCGCCGGACCATGGCCGCCGGCACCGACATAGACGCCCTCGGTCGGGGTGTTGTAAAGGGTATTGTTCCAGATCAGGTGGTAGCGCGACGGCTCGCCCTGGTTACCGGCAATGAGGATACCGGCACCCTGCAGGTCATAGAACCGGCTGTTCATGACGACGTTGAAACTCGAATCCTGGAGATGCACGCCGCCGCCCTGGTGCGAGCCGGTGGCGTCGATGCCGTCGACGATGGTCCAGTCGACCGGGTCCGCATCGTTGTAGTCGCGATAACGGCCGGTCTCCAGGATCGCGAAGACGCCGTTGTTGGCGCGCCAACTGCGATAGACATAGAGCCGGTATTCACCCGGGTGTACGGCCAGATCGATCCCGGACAGATCGGTGCCGGCCGGGAAGCGGATGGTATCGGTCCCGGCGACCGCAACCCCGGTGGTGACCGGGACGATCGGCGCGCCGGAGCGGGTCAAGGCGACCGCCTCGGCATAGGTGCCGGGGGCGATTAGGACCTGATCGCCGGGTTGCAGGGCAGCGGCGGCGGCATGGGCGATCGTGCGCCAGGGGTGGGCGGCGGAGCCGTCGCCGGTGTCATTGCCGGCGGGCGACACGTACCAGTTTGCGGCCAGGGCCGCGCTGGGGATGAACAACATCAGGGTGGTGAACGCGGCGATGGCCGCCAGGTGACGACGCAAGCACATGTAGGGAGTACGCCAGGTTGGCACGACTACCGCGATCTTCCCGGGACGGGCAGGACGAATGGTCGAATCACCGTGCCCGCAATACCCGGAGGACGCTCAGTCGCCCTTATATATTAGCCTATTAGCAATCATTGATACGTAAAGAAATGTCGCCCGAACGCACCCAGCGTTTCACCGATCGCCTGGCGCAAATGCGCGGGGCGGCGATGAAGATGGGTCAACTCATGTCCCTGGACGGCTCCGACATCTTCTCTCCGGAGGCCGCCGCGATCATGGCGAGCCTGCGCGACCCTGCCCAGCCCATGCCGCTGGGACAGGTCAACCAGGTGCTTTCAGGCGAACTGGGGGTCGACTGGGACAAGCGCTTTCGCCGCTTCAACTTCACCCCCATCGCCGCCGCCTCCATCGGGCAGGTCCATCAGGCCGAGACCCGGGACGGTCGGCACCTGGCCATCAAGATCCAGTTTCCCGGGGTGCGCGAGAGCATCGACAGCGACCTGGACAATTTCGCCTTCCTGGGGCAGACCCTGGGGCTCGCGCCCAGGGGCGTCAACCTGGAGCCCATCCTGGCGGTAGCACGTCGCCAACTCCACCAGGAGGCCGATTACCTGACTGAGGCCGACGCGCTGGAAGCCTACGGGGCACTCATCGGCGACGACCCCGACTTGCTGGTGCCCAAGGTCCACCGGGACCTCTCCAGCACCCGCGTCCTCGCCATGGACTTCGCCACCGGTATCCCGGTGGATCAACTCACCGGCCAGGCGTTTCGCCAAGTGGAACGTGACCATGCCGCCACCCTCCTGGAGCGGATCTTTGTCGGCGGGCGCGAACTCTTCTACGAGGATGCCTTCGGCCGGAAACCCGAACCGGCGACCTTCTTCCTGCACCGCAAGTTTGTCGGCATCTTCATGCTCTGTCGCCGCTTGCGGGCGCGAGTGGATTTGAATGAACTGACGGCGGCCTATGGGTGACAATCCACACGCGGCCCTGAGTATCGTCGCGGCTTTGGCGTCTCGGTCTCGGTCTCGGTCGTTGTCGTTGTCGTTGTCGTAATCGCAATCGTGTTTACGATACCCGCGAGGACACTCTCGCCCCACGGCGTTTCGCGGCCTTGATCATCGTTCCAGCCCTAGGGTGATAGCGCAGTCCACCGAATCCCGCGCCGTCTCTGGTAAACTGGCCGCAAGGCCAAAAAAGCCGCACAATGACCGCCGCCCCGCACAGTTGTCGAGACGGATATGCGCAATCCACAGTTGCAGTTGGCGCAAGAACTCATCCGCGGCACGGATCTGAATGTCTTTCTGACCGGCAAGGCCGGTACCGGCAAGACCACCTTCCTGCACACGCTCAAAGCAGACCTGCCCAAACGCACCATCGTCACCGCCCCGACCGGGGTGGCCGCAATCAATGCCGGCGGCGTGACCCTGCATTCGTTTTTCCAGCTTCCGTTCGGCCCCTTCGTGCCCGGCGGAGACAGCGAGCGCCAGACGGCGGAGCGGCGTTTACGCCGGCAGAAGCGCGAGATCGTCCAGGGCCTGGACCTGCTCATCATCGACGAGATCAGCATGGTCCGCTGCGACCTGCTCGATGCGGTCGATTTCGTGCTGCGCCGGGAGCGCGACTCCGACCGGCCCTTCGGCGGCGTCCAGCTGCTGATGATCGGCGACCTGCATCAGCTTGCGCCCGTGGTGCCCGGGGCGGACTGGGCCATCCTCCGGGAGTTCTATGACTCCGCGTATTTCTTCGGCAGCCGGGCGCTGCAGGCGACCGAGATGGTGCCTATCGAACTTGAGCACATCTACCGCCAGTCCGACGCGGATTTCATCGAACTGCTCAATCGCGTGCGCGACAACCGGCTGGACGACGCCACCCTGGAGCGGCTGAACTCACGCTATCAGCCCGATTTCCGGCCCAGTGAATCGGCGGGCTATATCACCCTGACGACGCACAACCAGGGCGCCGATCGCATCAATGAGACGCGCCTCGCCGCACTCGACACCAAGTCATTCACATTCGCCGCGAATATCCAGGGCGACTACCCGGCGCACAGCTATCCGACCGCCGAGAAGCTGACTTTGAAACAAGGCGCCCAGGTCATGTTCGTACGCAACGACGCCGGACCGGCCAAGCGCTATTTCAACGGCAAGATCGGCACCGTCACCCGCCTTGGCCGCGAGCGCATCGGCGTGCGTTGCCCGGATGATGCGACCGAGATCGAGGTCGAACCGGTTACCTGGGAGAACATCCAGTACAGCCTCGATCAAGAGACCAAGGCGATCACCGAGGAGGTCGTCGGCCGCTTCACCCAGTACCCGTTGCGTCTGGCCTGGGCGATTACCATCCACAAGAGCCAGGGCCTGACCTTCGAGCGGGCCATCGTCGATGCCGGGGCGGCCTTCTCGCCCGGGCAAGTCTATGTCGCCTTGAGCCGCTGCAAGACCTTCGAGGGGCTGGTGCTCGGCACCCCCATCCCGCGCCGGGCGGTCATGACCGATCAGGTGGTGGCGGACTATGTCACCGAGGCCACCCGCCATCCGCCGACCCAGGGCCGGATCGACCGCGCACGCATCACCTACCAGCAGCGGCTGCTCCAGGAATGCTGGGATTTCGACGCGCTTGGCGCCCGGTTGCGGCGACTGCTCGGCCTGCTGCGCGAGCACCAAAGGGTGATCGACGCGAACGGCGCGAACACCATCGACGCCCTGGAACGACAGACCTTCGATGCGGTGGTCACTGTCGCCGCCAAGTTCCGGGGCCAGCTCCGCGCGCTGTTCCAGGAGGACTTGCCCCCGGAAGACGATGCCCGTGTACAGGAGCGCCTGCGCAAGGCGTCCGTCTATTTCGCCGAGCAGCTCCAGCAGGGCCTGCGCCCCTGGCTCGCCGCCTTCTCATTCGGGACCGACAACAAGGCGCTGGGCAAGCAACTCGGCCAGGCCGTCGCGGCGCTGCGCACTGAGCTGGCGGTCAAGACCGCCGGTATCGAGAGTTGCCGGGACGGGTTCGCAACGGCCGCCCATCTGAGCGCGCTGGCCAAGGCGCGGATCGACGCCGAGCCCAACGGGCCGCCGACGGGGCCGGGACCAGACCCGCGCCACGACGCGGCCGAGAGCCCCGGACTGCTGGGGGCGCTGTTGCGTTGGCGCGACCGCAAGGCGCAGGAAGAAGCGCGCGAGGGCGTGGAGCACTATCGCGTGCTGACCCGCGCCGTCCTGCGACAGATCGCCGACACCCTGCCCCAGAACCCGAAGATGCTGGTCGCCGTCAAAGGCATCGGCAAGCCCTCCGTCGCGCGCTATGGCCAGGAGATCCTGGCCATCGTCGCCGACTGGTGCCGCTGCCAGGGCATCGAGGCCGCGGCCGTACCGCGCCCCGGCCAAGCAGACGCTCGGCGATGACCGTTCCTATGGCGAGATCAGGATGGGACGGGCCCATCTGGCGCGGGCGCGATGCGCTGCAGCGGATATACTCGCCTTAGTACCCGTTTTCCGAATAGATTGCCGGAAAATCACGCCGCGAATCGAAACCGCCGCGGCCCGATCCACCGGCTGCATCCCGAGCAAGAATAGAGTGCCGAACCTGGAGCCCAAGACTTCAGCCCCAAGTCCGGCGTTTCATCCAGCACCACCCCAAGCCGCACCGCTGCTCGGCGCGCCCAGATGGTCGGCCAGCCGCAGGGCAAAGGCGACGATGCTCCAGGTGGGATTGCCGCTGCCGCTGGTGGGAAAGACCGAACCGCCGCAGATGAACAGGTTGACGACCCCGTGCACCTTGAGATCGGAGTCCACGACCCCGGTGGCCGGCTGTGCACTCATCCGGGTGCCGCCGAGGTGGTGCGATGCATCGGCGAACAAAGCCGGCTCCAGATCGTTCGGATCAGAGAGCAGACGACCGAGTCCGCGCGTTTCGAGCACAGTTCGCAGGGTCTCCTGGAGCCGCACCAGTGTTTCGATCTCCGGAGCATGAAGGCGCCAGTTCAGCCGCGCCAGGGGATTGCTGAACCGGTCCTTGCCGGTCCCCAGGGTGATCCGGCTGTCGGGGTCGGGCACCTGCTCGCAGTGGTTATAGACCACGAGGTTGCGGCGCTGCACGCGCGCCAGGGCGCGGGCCCGGAAGTAAAGTTGATACAGATCGTAGGGCAGCAACTCGCGCGGGGTCAGATGGTAAATCAGATCGTGAATGCGCGGGCGCAGTGAAGGGGCGAGGCGCCGCCCGGCATAACCACGGCGCAAGAGACATTTCATGACGTGAATCGTGGTGTCATAGCCCTGTTCCACGACCGACGGACGCGCCACTTCAAAGTGCAGATACCCGTTCAGGCAGCGCAGGATGCGTTGTTTTTCGAACGCCAGGCCAAGGCCGGGCTGCATCATGCCGCCGCGCACCGGACAACTGAGATACCGGGTCAGGTCGACGCCCGCACTCAACCGAATCTGCCCATGGAGCGCGCGCGGATGATCCATGAAATATCGGCCGAGCGGCTCGCGCGGGTAGCAGGCTTGCGGGTTGTCCAGCAGCCCCAGGAGCAGCAAGCGGGTATTTTCGATCGCCCCCATGGCCAGGATGAAGCGTCCGGCGCGCAACTCATGCGTCGGCCCCCCCGTGGACGGAACCGCCCGCAGCGCGGTGACCCGGGTTCCCGCGTCGTTCAAACGCAGCCCGATCACCGTCAACCCGATGATGATCCGGCAGGCCGAACTGCGTTTCAGGGTGGTACCGAAGAGACTCCAGAAATTCGGCGGACGCTTGGCCCAGAGGGCGAGTTTCGACGAAAAGTCAGTGCGTTCGAAGAGCGCGGGTGGTCCGGCCGGCGCCTGTTGTCCGGCCCGGTTCGCGATGGGCTCGACGCCTGGTTGCGGTAATCCCATCAGCCGTCCGGCCTGCCGCAGGAAACCGAGATAGTCGGCAAAGGACACCGGCCACCCGCTCGCCGGAACCCAGTCACGGGTCTCGAAATCGATCGGCTCCAGTGGCATGCAGCGCCCGGCCCAAAGATTGGCAGTACCCCCAAGCATCCGCAGGCGATGCACAAAGGGTTCGCGGACCGGATGACCGACCGACTCCAGCGCGCTTAGTTCCTGAGCGCCTTGATGCGGCGCGGAATACCCACTTTCGATGACACAGACCGAGTGGCCAGCCCGAACCAGTGCGGCGGCGACCGTCAGACCCGCGGGGCCGGACCCAACGACACAAACATCCGCCTCAATCCGCTGCCCAGGCGCCAAGTGACGGGCCACGATCACGGTCATGGCTGGTTCTCGATCAGTCGGTGTTTTCCGGCAGAACGCCTGGTCGTGCGCAAATCCGACATCGCCATACATCCCAACCTTTAGAAGTCCATGGACGGAGCACTAATCGACGCCGCGGGAGCGTCGTTGGTTGCAGTCTGGCAGAAAATCACCGCGCGGCAATACGCCGACTCCCAAAGCGTGAACTCTGTCACACTTGGTCACCAACAAGTGAAAACGCGTAAGAAAAGGGAGTGCGCAGCCATTCGGCCGGACGGAGCAAAGGCCCCGTCCGGCCGAATGGCCGCGCGGCCGGACCGCGAAACGCAGTCCCGCCAGTGACGGCTAGAAGGTCAGCCGGTTCAGCACCTGCCCGGTTCGGGCGTCCGTGACGACGGCCCGCAGTTGGCCGTCGGCGCCGCAGCGGCCCAGCATCACCAACTCCGCGGCGCCGTTGTGATCAATGTCGGCGATGCTGGCCAGATCGAGCGGCGTGCACCCCTTGTCGTACCAGAACCGATTCAGCCAGCGGTTGGTCGCCCCCTCCTGCACGAACACCGCGACCTGACCGGTCGCCGGGTTGCGGCCCAAGACCGCGTAGTCGTCCACGCCGTTGCCGTCCAGATCGGCGACCACCGCCAGCTTCAGCGGGTCGTAGCCTTGGCCGAACCCGGCCAGCGAGGCGACCCGTTGGTTGGTGGCCGCATCGACGACCCACACGCGGGTGTCGCCCGCCGCCGGGTCGCGCCACAGCAGCGCCACCTCGGGCGCGCCGTTGCCGTTGCGGTCGGCGACCACCGCGGCCTGCAGCAGGTCGGCCCCGGACCACAGGGTCTGCACTGCGGCACCGGTGCGGGTGTCGTTGATAACCAGGCGGTCGGCCTTGGCGGGGTCGGACAGCACCACGCCGACTTCGGCGCTGCCGTTGCCGTTGAGGTCGGGCAGCGCCACCACCTGGCGCGGTTCGAACTGCGCGGCGAAGGACAGGGTGTTGAACAGGGTGCCGGTGGCCGCGTCACGCACCTCGACCTCGGTCGCGTCTTGCGGAACCGGGCACAGGGGCGCGGACGTGTCGGCGGCGGGTCCGCGGACGAAAATATCGAAAAACTGATTGGTATCGTCAGGAACAAGGTTAAAGGCAGTGGAAGCAAATGCGACAAACCGACCGTCAGCGCTGATTGCTAACGAGTATGTCGCTCCAATACCCGGAGTCCCGCAGATGCCGCCGCTCACCCGCTCAATCGCCCCCGTCACACGGTCGTGGACGAACGTACCGGTCCAAGCATTGGGGTCGCCCGGGACGAGATTGCTGCTGTCGGAAGCAAACGCAACAAACCGTCCATCGCCGCTGATGGCTACCCCTGCGTATTCGCTGTCACCGCTCCCTTGAACCCCGTTTGCATCGACGCTCACCCGCTTGGTCGCCCCCGTCACGCGGTCGTGAATGAACGTATCGAACGCACCATTAGTATCGCCCGGTACGAGATTGCTGCTGTAAGACTGAAACGCCACAAACCTTCCGTCGGCGCTGATGGCCGCAGAGTAGCTCCCATCATTCCCTTGAACCCCGTTTGCGTCGACGCTCGCCCGCTCGGTCGCCCCCGTTATGCGGTCGTGGACAAATATATCGTTCACATGATTGGTGTCGCGCGGGACGAGATTGCTGCTGTCAGAAGAAAACGCCACGAACCGCCCATCGGCGGTGATGGATCCAGACCAGCTATTACCATTCCCTTGAACCCCGTGCGAGTCGACGCTCACCCGCTCGGTCGCCCCCGTCATGCGGTCGTGGATGAATGCATCCATTCTATCATTGATGTCGTTTAGTACGAGATTGCTACTGTCAGAAGAAAACGCAATAAACTGTCCGTTGGAACTGATGGCCGGAGCGTAGCTGCCGCCGTCCCCTTGAACCCCGTTCGAGTCGACACTCACTCGCTCAGTCGCCCCCGTTGTACGGTCGTGAACGAATATATGAGGACCATCATTGGTTTCGCCCGGTACGAGATTGCTGCTGTAAGACTCGAACGCCACAAACCGTCCGTCCGCGCTGATGGCCGCACGGTAGCCCCCATAGTTCCCTTGAACCCCGTTCGAGTCGACGCTGACCCGCTCGGTTACCCCCGTCACGCGGTCGTGAACGAATACATCTCTCCAATTATTGGTGTCGCCCGGGACGAGATTGCTGCTGTAAGACTGAAACGCCACGAACCGCCCATCGGCACTGAGCGTCGGGGCTTCACTTGAAGACTCGCTTTGAGCACCGTTCGAGTCCACACTCACACGTTCGGTCACGCGATCCGCCGCGACGAGCGTCGATGCTGCCGTGACCAGCGCGGCGAGTTCCTGAACACCGTTTCCGTCCTGGTCAGGGAGTACCGCCAAGTCCACCGGGGAAGAGAAGGGATCGCGATCGAAGCGGACGGTCCCGAGCGGATCGCCGGTCAGCGAGTTGCGGGTCTCGGCCTGAGCCGGGGCCGCGCCGAGCAACACCAGATTTGGCCCGAGCCCGGGGCTGACGGCCGGCAAGGTCTCGGCAGCCACCAATGACCGCACGGCATCACTGAACACGACCTGGCTGATCAGCGCCCCGGTGGCGGCGTCTTTCACCGTCACGCGCGCGGCGTCCTGAACCCGGCTGACCACGGCGATCTCCGGGGTGCCGTCGCCGTTGGTGTCGCCTAGGGGTTGCAGCCAGGCACGCCGATACGGTGCCTCGTCAACTTGCACCTCGACCGCGCCCAGATCGAGACGGCCGCCCACGACCCGCGAGTAGCCCGAACCGCGCTGATCGAATGCGGGCGGGGGATTGAAATTCGGGTCGCCGCGATCGAGCACCGCGCTGCCGGGCAGCGGGACCTGGGTCAGGGTCGGGCCGCCGTGATCTCCCAACGTGCCAAGTAACGGATCGGTATCAAAGATGTTGGAGCCGGCGACCGCTTCTTCGATCGACACCGTACCGGGCGCCTGGATCAGCGAATAATTGATATTGAAGGTCCCACCTCCATACAGGTCCGCTCTATCCGGAGACGCCGGGGTGCCTCGTTCGTTACCGGAGATAATGGAATTCGAGATACCGACACCTGGCGACCAGGAAGATAAAGCGACGACTCCGCTGCCGACGTTTTCGGTGATGGTCGAGTTCAGGATGTCCAAGCGTTGTCCGCCATCATGGTATACGCCAACGCCATTGTTTGTAATAGTACTGTTGACGATGCTTACCAGGCCGGAGGAAGCCCCGATCGCAACACCTGGTCCGCCATTTCCGGTGATCAGGCTGCCAAGGATACGCACAGCCATGCTACTGTAGTAATAGATGCCGGAAAACCCCTTCCCATTATTGGCTATCGTGCTGTCGGATATCAGAACGTAGCCGCTCTCTACTGCCACGGCCGTACCGCGATTACCGGTGATGCTGCTGTTGCGTATGACTGCTGAATACCCCCCACCACCCTTCGACGATGCGGGGACAGCGAGTCCCTTGCCATTATCGGCGATAACCGAATCCTCTATCGTGACCCTGCCGCTCCCATAATCGTCGTTTGAAATGATGACCCAGTCGGAGTGGCCAGTGACAACACATTCCTTGACATGAATATCTGTGCCGGAATCAGAAAACCCTCCAGTGCCGGCATCGATCGCGTTTTCCCCATTTGCCAACGTCAGACCGGATATCGTCAGGCGCTCCCCACCCGGCCGATCCCAGTCGTAAACAACGTTCAGGACATCGGAGGTCCCACCCCCATCCAGCGTCAAGGCCGCGGCGCCCGGTCCGGTCAGGGTCAACACGTCCGCGGTGACCAGCGGTCCGGAGGTCAGCGTGATGGTGCCGCTGACAGTGGAGGCAAAGACGATCTCGTCCGCCCCCGCTCGGGCATTGGCATCGAGCACCGCCTGACGCAGGCTGCCAGGCCCGCTGTCATTGAGGGTGGTAACGGTGTAGGTGTCGGCGAAGGCGCCGAGCGGGGTGCTGAGCGCCAGGGCCAGCGCGCCCGCCGCCGCGAGCGGCCGGAGCGCGAAGGGACCCAGACACGCCCGCAGGGCGGCGGCCAGCGACTGGGGAGCGGGCTGAACGGGGTAGTCGACCAGTGCGGGTGTCATTGGATCTCCTGGGCTTGGGTGTTGCGTATCTGTGACAGGCGTCGGCACAGCAATTCCACATTTGGGCGGCATCGCGCGACCCTACTGAATTGCGATGTGAGAACTGGGCATTGTGGGATTAAGCAAGTGCGATGCCACTCGCGCCGGACGAAGCGCTAGCCCCGTCCGGCCAGTGACGGCTAGAAGGTCAGCCGGTTCAGCACCTGCCCGGTCTTGGCGTCGGTGACGACGGCCCGCAGTTCGCCGTCGGCGCCGCAGCGGCCCAGCATCACCAACTCCGCGGCGCCGTTGTGATCAAGGTCGGCGATGCTCGCCAGATCGAGCGGCGTGCACCCCTTGTCGTACCAGAACCGATTCAGCCAGCGGTTGGTCGCCCCCTCCTGTACGGACACCGCGACCTGGCCGGTCGCGGCGTTGCGGCCCAAGACCGCGTAGTCGTCCACGCCGTTGCCGTTCAGATCGGCGACCACCGCCAGCTTCAGCGGGTCGTAGCCCTGGCCGAACCCGGCCAGCGAGGCGACTCGTTGGTTGGTGGCCGCATCGACGACCCACACGTGGGTGTCGCCCACCGCCGGGTCGCGCCATAGCAGCGCCACCTCGGGTAAGCCGTTGCCGTTGCGGTCGGCGACCACCGCGGCCTGCAACAGGTCGGCCCCGGACCACAGGGTCTGCACCGCGGCACCGGTGCGGGTGTCTTTGATGAGCAGGCGGTCGGTCTTGTCCGGGTCGGACAACACGACGCCAACCTCGGCGCTGCCGTTGCCGTTGAGATCGGGCAGAGCCAGCACCTGGCGGGGCTCGAACTGGGCGGGAAAGGCCAGGGTGTTGAACAAGGTCCCGGTGGCCGCGTCGCGCACCTCGACCTGGGTTGAGTCTTGCGGAACCGGGCACAGGGGCGCGGACGTGTCGGCGGCGGGTCCGCGGACGAAAATATCAGAAGCCTGATTGGTATCGTCCGGAACAAGGTTAAAGGCAGTGGAATCAAACGCGACAGACCGACCATCAGCGCTGATTGCAAACGAGGATGCCCAACCAACGCCTGGAGTCATGCAGGTGTCGACGTCCGCCCGCTCATTCGCCCCCGTCACACGGTCGTGGATGACGATACGGTGACCCATAACGGTGTCGCCCGGGACGAGATTGCTGCTGTCAGAATCAAACACCACAAAGCGTCCATCGGCGCTGATGGCTACCCCGTAATAGGTTCCGCTGTCACCGTTCCCTTGAACCCCGTTCGCGTCGACGCTTACCCGCTCGGTCGCCCCCGTCACGCGGTCGTGGACGAATACATCTTTGTCTTCATTGGTGTCGCCCGGGACGAGATTGCTGCTGTAAGAACCAAACACCACAAACCGTCCATCGGCGCTGATGGCCCCAGACCGTCCATCGGCGCTGATGGCCCCAGACCCGCCGCCCCCATAATTTCCTTGAACCCCGTTCGAGTCGACACTCACCCGCTCGGTCGCTCCGATCACGCGGTCGTGGATGAATGTATCGAACGCATCATTGGTGTCGCCCGGTACGAGGTTGGTGCTGCCAGAGTGAAACACCACAAACCGTCCGTCGGCGCTGATGGCCACCCCCTGGAATCCGCTATAACCGTTCCCTTGAACCCCGTTCGCGTCGACGCTCACTCGCTCGGTCACCCCCGTCACGCGATCGTGGACAAAGATATCGGACTCATCATTGGTGTCGCCCGGGACGAGATTGCTGCTGTAAGAACTAAACACCACAAAGCGTCCATCGGCGCTGATGGCTACCCCGTATCCGATGGAACCGTTCCCTTGAACCCCGGTCGAGTCGACGTTTACCCGCTCGGTCACTCCCGACTCGCGGTCGTGGACGAATACATCTTTGTCTTCATTGGTGTCGCCCGGGACGAGATTGCTGCTGTAAGACTGAAACGCCACAAACCGCCCATCGGCGCTGATGACCGGAAAGTAGCTCCCATCGTTTCCTTGAACCCCGTTCGAGTCGACGCTTACCCGCTCGGTCGCCCCCGTCAAACGATCCTGGACGAATATATCGCGAGTACCATTGATGTCGGGATTGGCAGAGGCGGACTGAAACGCCACAAACCGCCCATCGGCACTGAGCGATGGGGCTTCACTCGAAGGCTCGCTTTGAGCACCGTTCGAGTCAACACTCACGCGTTCGGTCACGCGCTCCGCCGCGACGAGCGTCGACGCTGCCGTGACCAGCGCGGCAAGATCCTGGACACCGTTCCCGTCCTGGTCAGGGAGTACCGCCAAGTCCACCGGGGAGGGCAAGGGATTGCTATCGACGCGGACGGTTCCAAGCAGATCGCCGGTCAGCGGATTGCGGGTCTCGGCCTGGGCCGGCGCCGCGCCGAGCAGCACCAGATGCGGCCCGAGCCCGGGCCTGACGGCCGGCACGGTCTCGGCAGCCACCAACGACCGCACCGCATCACTGAACGCGACCTGGCTGATCAGCGCCCCGGTGGCGGCGTCTTTCACCGTCGCGCGGGCGGTGTCATGAACCCGGCTGACCACGGCAATCTCCGGGGTGCCGTCGCCGTTGGTGTCGCCCAGGAGTTGCAGCCAGGCACGCCGATACGGCGCCTCGCCGACTTGCACCTCCACCGCACCCAGATCGACACGGCCGCCGACCACCCGCGGGTAGCCCGAACCGCGCTGATCGAAGGCGGGTGGGGGGCTGAAGTTCGGGTCGCCGCGGTCAAGCACCGGACTGCCGGCCAGCGGGGCCTGGGTATGCGTCGGACCGCCATTGTCCCCCAACGGGCCAAGCATCGGATCCGTGTTGAAAATGTTGGAGCCGGGGACTGATTCAGTGATCGTCACGTCGCCGGGCGCCTGGATCAGCGAATAGGTGACGTCGAAGATGTGTGGTCCCGTCAGGTCCGCTCCGGAACCTGGTCCGTTACCGGCGACGATTGAATTCAACATGCTGACATATCCAGAATACAGGTAGGCCCCAACCCCAGTGAGCGCGTTGCCGGTAATGGTCGAGTTCAGGATGCGCAGGTCTCCACGTTCGAATCCAAGGGTGACGCCCGCGCCCCGATTACCGGTAATGGTGCTGGCATCAATCCATACCGACGCATCGAACCCTTTGCTGACAGCCGATCCGCGGTTTCCGGCGATCAGACTGCCGGTAATACTGATGCCGCCGTAAATTGAACTAACAATACCGCTATACTTACTATAATAACCAGTACTGCCATTATCAGATATCGTGCTGTCAGATATGGCGATGCCACCACTGAATGCATATACAGCAGTAACCCCACGATTACCGGTGATTACGCTATTGCGGATACGTACATAGCCGCCAGCAGAGCTAAAAGGGCCACCATAGGTCGAATTTAGCATTTCGATGCCGCTACCGTTACCGGCAATGATCGAATCATCCACGTCCAAATAGCTGGAGGGGGAATCATAATCCGTGTTTCTGCGGGTGTCTCTGAAGATTGCAAAGCCGGAGTTTTCGACGATCACACAGTCCTTGACCTTAAGATGCGAATCATACGAAGAATGGGAATAAATCGCGTTTTCCCCATTCGTCAAGGTCAGACCGGATACCGTCAGGTCAGAAGCGAACAGCAGGATATCTGAGGCCCCTCCCCCATCCAGCGTCAACACCGACGCCCCCGGCCCGGTCAGGGTCAGCGCGTCCGCGCTGACCAGCCGTCCGGAGGTCAGGGCGATGGTACCGCTGACAGTGGAGGCAAAGACGATCTCGTCCGCCCCCGCTCGGGCATTGGCATCGAGCACCGCCTGACGCAGGCTGCCCGGCCCGCTGTCATCAAGGGTGGTGACGGTGTAGGTGTCGGCCAGGGCGCCGAGCGGGGTGCTGAGCGCCAGGGCCAGCGCGCCCGCCGCCGCGAGCGGCCGGAGCGCGAAGGGGCCCAGACACGCCCGCAGGGCGGCGGCCAGCGGCTGAGGGACGGGCTGAACGGGGCAGTTGACCAGTGCGGTTGTCATTGGGACTCCTTGGAGTAGGTGTTGCGTGGCCGCGGCAGGCGTCGTGGCAGAGTATTCGAGAGACTCACCGGATCGTCAATTTTTCAAATGATTCGGTCAGCGCGTAGGATGGGCAGAGCGCGAGCGATGCCCATCCGGCCACCGCGATGCGGTGCCGCGGTGACCTCGAACGCTGCGGCTGCACGCCCGGCCCCATCGCGGCGGGACGCCGCTCCCACGGGGTCGCTGCGCGACTTTTCCGGTAATGCCTCGACCTCCAGTTGCGGACAGTCCGTCGCTGGCCGGAGCGATGATCAAGGCCGTCGCGCCGGATGCCCATCACATCGGTCTGGAGCGCAAGCAGGCGCCGGTGTACTCTCATCAGTGCCCCTACCCCGCTGCCGTTCGGGGACCTGGGTGCCGCGGCGCCTCATCGGCAACTTACGCAGAGGAGCACTCATCCAATGAGGTCTTTCCTAACCCGCGTGCTGCCGGTCGCGGCGGCGTTGGCCCTGCTGTGCGGACCCGCGGTGACGGCGGCCCCGGCAGCAACCGCCGACCGGACCGCCCTGTCGATTCCGGATAAGCCGGGGCTCTATCAGCGGGTGCTGACGCGGCCCGATACGCGATTGCTCACGCTGCCTGGCGGCGCTGCCGCGCCCGGTCCGGCGCTGCCGGCCTTGTCGGTGCTCTATGTCTTTGACCGGCGTGCCGTCCAGGGAAAGGACTGGATCGAGGTCGGCGCCGCGGCGGACGCGGCTCAGGGCTGGATCGCGGCGGCCCAGGCGATCGACTGGCGCCAGACGCTGACGCTGGCCTTTACGCGCACCTCCAATCGTGATCCGGCGCTGTTCTTTCGCGATCATGACCGGCTCACGCACCTGCTGGAGGCCGAGGACCTGGTGCCGCAGGTCGACCGCCTGCGCGCCGAGGTCAAGACCGGACGCTTCCCGACGGACTTTCCGGTGATTGCCAAAGAGCCGGATACCTATATCGACCCGAACGAGCAGTTCTATCTGCTGCCGATCCTCGCCTTCGAGCCGGTGTACCTGCAGAGCGGCCATGAGACCATGCTGCTCAAGGTGGCCGCGGTGACCCTGCAGGCGGGGGAGCAGGACCTGCTGGGCACGGACACCGCCGCGAAGCCAACGCCCAAACCGGCGCGCCAACCCAACGCCAAGCCGGCCGATAAGACGGCCGCGTCGCGCCCCGCCGGCTATCGCGCCGGTGTGGTCTTCGTGATCGACAGCACCACCAGCATGGGCCCCTACATCGACCGCACCCGCACCGCGGTCCGCCGCATCTATGACAAATTGCGGGGCTCGACGCTGGGCGAACGACTGAGCTTCGGCCTGGTCGCCTTCCGGGACAACGTCGAGGCGGCACCCGGACTCGAGTATGTCAGCCGGGTCGCGGCGTCGCTGGAGGACGGCCGCGACCCGGCGACCTTCCAGTCCAAGGTGGCCGGCGTCAAGGAGGCGACCGTCTCCAGCAAGGGGTTCAACGAGGACGCCTACGCCGGCATCCAGGACGCCCTGGAGCGCATCGACTGGAGTGGCTTCGACGCCCGCTATATCGTGCTGATCACCGACGCCGGCGCGCGCGATGCCAACGACCCGCTGGGCCGCACCGGACTGTCCGCCGAGCGCCTGCGCCTGCTCGCCCAGGAAAAAGACCAGTCCGGGGGCGGCGGCAAGATCGCCATCGCCGTGCTGCACCTGCTGACCCGCGAGGGCCGTCAGACCCACGAGGGCGCGACCCGGCAATATCGGGAACTGAGCCGCTGGGGCGACGCGGGCGATCTCTATTTCCCGGTCGAGGGCGGCGCGGTCGAGGCGTTCGGCACCCAGGTGGACACCCTCGCCGACGCCCTGCTGCGGCAACTCGAGAGCGCGGCGTCCGGGCGTCTGATCGAAGTGCCGGAGGGACCCAAGGTCGATCCGGTCGAGCGCAAGACCGCACTGGTCGGGCGCGCCATGCAACTGGCCTATCTGGGCCGGGAGACCGGCAGCCGGGCACCGCGGCTGATCGAGGCCTGGGTGACCGATCGGGATTTGATCGACCCGACCCAGAAGACGCTGGAGGTGCGGGTGATGCTCACCAAGAATCAGTTGAGCAACCTGCAGGAGACCCTGGAGGCCATCCTCGCCGCCGGTGAACGCACGCACATGAACGCCAAGGATTTCTTCGACCAGTTGCGCGGCGCCGCGGCGGCGCTGGCGCGCGACCCCGACAAGGTCAGTCAGGTCCAGGTGAAGCGGCTCGCGGATGTCGGTCTGGTGGGGGCCTGGCTGGACGGGCTGCCCTACACCAGTCAGATCATGAATCTGACCCCGGAACGCTGGCTCGCCCGCTCCTACGCGGAACAGCAAGAGGTGCTGGACGTGATCGATGAGAAGATCCGGCTCTACCGTAAGGTCCACGACGAGACCGACCGGTGGATCAACCTGGCCCCGGCGGCCCCGCCGGGAGAAGCAGTCACCACCCTGCCGCTCGATAGCCTGCCCTGATGGCGCCCTCCCCGCCCGTCTACCTGTGTCAGGGGCTGATCAAGCGCCGCGTCGGCGGCGGGACCGCCTTCGAACTGCTGGTGCCCGAGCTGCGTATCGCGCCCGGCGAAGTCGTGGTGTTGCAGGGGGCGAGCGGGAGCGGCAAGAGCACCCTGCTCGACCTGTTGGCACTGGCCCTGCGCCCGGATCGGGCCGGCATCTTCAGCTTTCGCCCGGAACATCGCGCCGCGACCGATCTGTGGCGGCTGTGGCAGCGCGACGATCTGGACGGACTCGGCCAGTTGCGCGGGACCCATATCGGCTATGTGCTGCAGACCGGCGGGCTCTTGTCCTTCCTCACCGCACGGGAGAACATCGCCCTCTCCTGCCGCTTGCTGGGGCGTGATCCCGGTGGTTTGATCGAACGCTTGGCGGAGCGCCTGGACATTAGCGCGCAGCTCGACAAACGTCCGGGCCAACTCTCGGTGGGCGAACGCCAGCGGGTGGCCATCGCCCGCGCGCTGGCCCATCGGCCGGGGGTGGTGCTGGCGGACGAGCCGACCGCCTCGGTCGACCCGCTCAACGCGGCACGCATTCTGGATCTGTTCTTGGATCTGGTGCGCCAGTCGGGCGCCTGCGCGGTGATCGCCAGCCATGATTGGCGGCCGGAGCGACTGCCGGGCGTGCGGGTGCTGGAGCACCGCATCGAGCGTGATGGGGACCTGACCCGGTCCTTGTTCTGGGGCTAAACACCAATAAGATGTCACCGCACATGAAACCTTATTCCGGTTTTAGTTTGAATCACGATGCGCGCCACGCCTGAAATTCTGCGACTGGCCTATCGGGATTTTGCCCATGAGCGGCGGATCTCGCTGTGCTTCGTGCTGGCGCTGATGGCCGTCCTGGCCCCGCTGCTGATCCTGTTCGGACTCAAGTTCGGTCTGGTGGACACTCTGGCCCAGCGCCTGGTCGAGTCGCCGGTCAATCGCGAGATCCAGCCGCTGGGGAGTCGCGACTATGATCAGGCCTGGTTCGATCGCATCGGCGCCCGCCCGGATGTCGCCTTTCTGATCCCCAATACCAGGCGCATCGCCGCCAGCCTGACCCGCCTGCTGAACACCGCCAACGGGCAGGACCTGCGAGTCGTCTCCATGATCCCTACCGGGACCGGCGATCCACTCCTCACATCGGGGTTGGCCGGTGCGGCTGGCCCCGCGGTGCCGACCGGCCTGACGGAACTGGTGCTCTCGGCCGCTGCCGCCCGCAAACTGGGCGCGGCGGCGGGCGACCGGCTGGTCGCGCGGGTCGACCGCCGCCGCGACGAGCGGGATGAGCAGGCCCTGTGGGAGGTGACGGTGACCGGCATCCTGCCGGATGCGGCGATGGCCGAGGAGGCGGCCCTGGTTCCGCTGCCCCTGCTGGTGGCGACCGAGGATTATCGGGACGGCCTGGCTGTCCCGGCGCTGGGCTGGAAGGGCGCGCCAGTCCGCGGCGGGCCGCGTGAGTTCGCGCGCTTTCGCCTCTATGCGGTGAGCATCTACGCGGTGGCCGGACTCGCCGCCGATCTGGCCGCGGACGGCGTGGAGGTCCGCACCCAGGTCACCGAGATCGCCGGCATGCAGGCGCTGGACCGCAACCTCAGCCGCGTGTTCTGGCTGATCGCCATGATCGGCACCCTGGGGTTCCTCGCCTCGCTGGCGGCCAATCTGCTGGCCAACGTGGAGCGCAAACGCCGCGAACTGGCGGTGGTGCGGCTGATCGGGTTTCCGACCAGGAGCCTGGTCCTGTTCCCGGTAGTCCAGGCCCTGCTGGTCGCCCTGCTGGGGGCGGTGGCCGCGCTGGCGGTTTACCTGCCGGTGGCCACGGCCTTGAACATCTGGTTCGCCGACAGCCTCCAGCATGACGAGTCGATCTGCCGATTGCTGCCGACGCATCTCCTGATCGCGCTCGCGGCGACCCTGCTGGGGGCCGCCGGTTCGGCGGCCTGGGCCGGCTGGCGGGCGGCGCGCATCGAACCTGCCGAGGGTTTACGTGAGGTCTGAATTCAACCGCAAATGAACGCAATCATCTTCCTGATCACCACCGCGGCCTGCTGCCTGATGATGGGTCCGGCCCGTGCCGACACACCCGCACCGGCCATCACCTGGCCCGAGAAACTCTATAACCCGACGCCCGCCGCGGGGGATCTGATCCTGCCCCTGGCCTGCGGCGGCGCCATGGTCTTTCGACCGGTGGAGATTCCCGGCGGGAACCTGCTCGATGACCGCCAGGTGGAACTCGGCCAGACCGACGCTGCACGCGGCTACAAGGAGGGCCGGCGGCTCAGCCACCTGGCCGGCGCCTTCAGCATGGGCACGGCCGCCGCGCGCCGCTACTACATCGCCAAGTACGAGACCACCCGCGACCAGTACGCCGCACTCACCGCCGACACCTGCCCTCAACCGACGATGCGCGGGCGTCTGCCGATGACCGACGTGAGTTGGTTCGACGCGGTGGATTTCACCCGCCGCACGACCGAATGGCTGCTCACCAAGGCCCCCGCCGCCCTGCCGCGGGAAGAGCAGGAACCCGGCTTCCTGCGCCTGCCGACCGAGGAGGAATGGGAGTTCGCGACCCGCGGCGGCCTCGCGGTGGATGACACGGACTTTCTGGCGACCGTCTTCCCCATGCCGGACGGCGATCTGGCGCGTTATGCCTGGCACGAGAGCACCGGTTCCGCCGCCGGTGAACTGCACCCGGTGGGACTGCTCAAGCCCAACCCGCTGGGCCTGTATGACGTGCTCGGCAACGCGGCCGAAATGACCCTGGCGCCCTTCCATCTGGACCGCCGCGGCCGTCCCCATGGTCAGCCCGGCGGTTTCGTCAGCCGCGGCGGTGATGTGTTCACCCCGGCGAGCCAGATCGGCAGCGCCGTGCGCCAGGAGCACAACTATTTCAATGCCACCACCGGCCGCGCCAAGGCACTCGACAGCCTGGGCTTCCGACTGGTGGTCACGGCCCCGGTCATCGTCTCGGCGGCACGTCTGGATGCCATCAAGGAGTCCTGGTCCGAGTTACCGAGCCTCACCGGTGACGTGCGAGTCGACTCGGACAAGGCGCTGGCCGAGTTGCAGGAGGTTGCACGCCAATCGCAGGACGACGCCCTGCGAACCCGGCTGGAACTGATTCAGCGCAATGTCGAACAGGCGCACGCGGGGCTCAACGAGGCCCGCGCCCGCACGGTACGCGCCCTGCTGCGGATGGGCGCCTTTATGGGCAAGCGGGTGGTGACTGACGGCAAACGCGCCGAGGTGCTGCAAGGGTTGATGGGGCTGGCACAGAGCAACTTCGACACCTTCGCCAAGCAGGCTCAGGGGTCGCGGGACGGACCCAAGCTGATCGCCGAAGCGCGTGACGCGCTCGCCGAAAAGATGACCAAGTGGCAGGGGATGCTCGCCGAGATCGAGCAAGGCATGGCCAGCAGCCTGTCCTATTATGGGGACATGGTCGTGAACGTAGGGCGGGACTATGGGGCGGCAGAGGTCGGAGCGGAACTCAAGGTGGTCGATGAAGAGCTCAAGACCAAGGACAATGCCTATTTGATCCCCTATGCCGACCTGTTCGCCCGCCACCTGGACGCCTATCGCCAGGCCGGGGCCGCGGACAAGGCGACCTGGCAGCAGGATTTGCTGCAAATCGAACCCACGGTATCTCCGGGCACACCGGCGGGCGGATCGGCAGGACAACAACCATGATGCTCCAAACACTCGGGCGCGGCGCCATCCTGATGGCAACCACTCTGCTGCTCATCGCCTGCACCGCCGGCCTGGAAACCCAAACGGAGCGTCCGCCGGCCGAGGTTGGTGGACGCTTTTCGATCGGGGGACTCTCGTTTGGCGGCAAACCCGACACCTTCGGTTACGAAGGTGAACTCAGCCCGCAGGAGGCGGCGCTGCGCGAACAGGCAAAGAAGTTCGATCGCACCGTGTGGCAAGGGATGCTGATCGGCGCCGTGGTCGGCACTGCGGTCGGCGTTGCGGCCGGTGGTGATACCGAGGATGCCGTCGGCGGCGCCATCATCGGTGCCAGCGTCGGGGCCATCGCGGGTATCTATGTCGCCCACATGCAGCAACGCTATGCCAACAAGGAAGATCAGCTCGATGCGATGATCACGGACGTACGCAACTCCAATCGCGAAACCGAAACCCTGATCGCCGATGTGAAGACCGTCATCGCGGAGGACCGGCGTCGGTTGGCGTCCGTCCAGCAGCGGGTGGCCCAGGGTCAAGCCGGCGCCAAGGAGTTGGAGCAGGAGCGCGGCCGGGTGTGGGGCAATCGCCGGGTGGTGGAAAAGGCCGCGGTGGGCGGGCAGGATCAATACCGGATGTTCGAGGGCGCCATCCAGCGGTTCCAGAAGAACAACCCCGGGGTCAAGACCTCCGGTTTCGAGCAGGCACTCACGAGCTATCGCAACAATCTCGCGACACTCGACCGCCTGGCAGCGGGCATGGCGAAGGCCTGACACGAACCCCGGCGGCCGAAGCTTTGGCCCGGGCCGACATCGCGTCTGCGCGGCCCTCGTCCGGCTAACGGCCATGGAAGGAAGATCAGCCGCCCCGGAAGAAGAATGTCCCCCGTGGGAGCGGCGTCCCGCCGCGATGCGGTACCGCGGTGACCTCGAACGCTGCGGTGACACGCCCGGCCTCATCGCGGCGGGACGCCGCTCCCACGGGGTCGCCGCGCGACTTTCACGGTAACGCCTCGATCCGGTGGGCGACCGATGATCACGGCCGTGTTCCGGCCACGCGATCAATGTAGTACGGTGAGGCACAGACACGGGTGGCGAATGCGCCCGAACGCGGAGTCTGGAAAGAACGTGTCTCACGCCAAGGCGCCAAGCACGCCAAGAAGCGCGCAATCCTGCGGTGACCCCCGTCACCCCGCGAGCGCCTCCGGTTTCGATAGCGGCTTGAAGCACCTTGGCGTCTTGGCGTGAGACATTCCGGGTCTGAGCCAAGCCGGTGCGGCGGATACGCCCGTTTGAGCGCAATTCGCCACCAGTGTCAGGCACAAACCGCATCGTTCGCGGCCGGGGGATGCCGCCGGGTTGGATGCGCTGCTGCTTTCGCCTTGGGCGGCGGGCGTTGCCGTGGCCGACGATTCGGAGATGCAGCGGCTTGCCGCCGGCGACTATCATAGCCTCGCCTCTGTACACCGTAAGAAAACTGAAGTGCCGGTCTGCGCTTCCTTCCGTTTGGTTTCCAACATCCCCCTGATTCGGGTAAATTAATAAGCAGTTTTGCCCAGACTTCAACGACAATCAAGGACAGGAATGACCTACGACCGTTCGCAGCGCCGCCAGACGGAGGAAGAGTTGCGCCGCCTGGGCCACACTCACGCCGTGCTCTCCCGCTGCAATCGCAGTCTCGCCCGCGCCCTGGACGAACGCGCGCTCCTTACTGCATTCTGCGCCAACTTGGTCGAGGAGGAAGGCTACGGTTTCGCGTGGGTCGGCTACGCCGGGGAAGGTCGCGGGGCACTGCTGCGCTTGGCGGCCCATGCGGGTCAGGGCGACGCGGCCTTCGCCGCCGCGGTCCTGGCCTGCGCCAACGCCGGCGACCGACGCAGTGCCTGCCGCGTCGCCTGCGAGGTCGGGGCACCGGTCATCCTGCGCGACCTGTCCGTCCGCTCTGCCCTTGCCCCCTGGGCCGACACGGCTATAGGCCAGGGCTATCGCGCCATGATCGCACTGCCCCTGCGCGCCGACGGGGCGGCCTTCGGCAACTTCAGCATCTTCGCGGACACGCCGGACGTCTTCGACCCGCCCGAGGTGGCCTTGCTCGCCGAGTTAGCCGATGACCTCGCCTTCGGTATCCAGACGGTACGCACCCGCGACGCCCAGGCCCAGGCGGTGCGCCGCCTGCGCAACGATGCCGAACGGGAGGCCCGCGGACACCTGGCGGCAACGCTGCACGATGGGGTCGGCCAGACCATGCAGGCGCTCAACCTGGGCCTCAAGCAGGCGAGGGCGCTGGCCGAGCGCGAAGAGACGGTGCCGGTCGCGCTCTTGGATCAACTGATCGATGAGGCCGGAGCGGCTTTGCGGGAACTGCGCGCCGTCAGTTGCGAACTCCGACCCTTGTTCCTGGAGCGCCTGTCGCTGCTCGATGCCATCCGCCATCAGTGCAACGAGACCGCCCAGCGCACCGGCATCAGTATCCAGGTCAGCGCCGCCGACTGCTCCTTCACCCTGGACGACCAGGTCAAGGAACAATGCTTCCTCGCCTTCCGCGAGGCCTTATCGAACGCCGTGCGCCACGCCGCCGCCAGCCGCATCGACGTGCTCCTGCGGGTGCGTATGAACGACCGGCTGATCCTGGCCATCGGCGACAACGGCGTCGGCTTCGACACCCACCGCACCGGCGCAGATCCCGCGGGGCTCGGCTTATGCATGATCCAGGAGCGCGCCGCCGCCGTCCTCGGCCGCTCGTGCGTGCGCAGCAGCCCCAGCAGGGGAACCATCGTGCGTATCTGCGTCCCCTTGACCAAGGACACCATCCTGTGTCCATAGGTGTCATCCTCGCCGATGACCACGCCATCGTCCGCCAGGGCCTCGCCGCCCTGCTCCAGGCCGAGCCGGACATCGTCCTGCTCGGCTTGGCGGCCGATGGCGCGGCCGCCTGGAGCATGATCGCGACCCACCAACCGGACATCGCCATCCTGGACCTGTCCATGCCCCAGGCCACCGGCATCGAGATCACCCGCCGGGTCGAGGCCGCCGCGCTCGACACCCGCTGCCTGCTGCTCACCATGCACGATGACCCCGCCGCCGCGCTGGAGGCCCAAGCGGCGGGCGCCGCCGGCTACATCCTCAAGGACAACTCCTTCGAGGATCTGGTGTTGGCGGTGCGCAGCATCGCCGCCGGCGGGACCTTCGTCACCCCCTCCATCCGCGCCAAGCTCCGCGCCCTGCAGCGCAACGGCCAAGGGTCCATCGCCTTGTCGAGCCGGGAACGGGAAGTGATCCGCCTGGTCGCCCTGGGCCATAGCAGCAAGGAGATCGCCCGAGTCCTGGACATCAGTCCGCGCACCGTGGATACCTACCGTAACCGACTGATGCACAAGCTTAGGCTACACTCCGTGGCGGATGTGGTGCGGTATGCGGTGCAGGGGGGGATGCTGGGGTGAGACTGACCCGAGCTGCCGCGCACTGGCCGCGCCCGGGCCTAATCAAACGATAACGGCGGGGCCCTCAAGGCGCGGTCTGCCTGTCGTCCGTTCGGGCTCGCCGTTCTGTTCAGGGCGGGCATGACCCGGGACCACCGGGACTGATATTTGCGCTCCCGTGACGCAGTTGGCCGGCTCTTCCATATGGCGCGAGGCGGGATGGACCTCGCCAATCCGGTCCAAATACCGACCCTACTCGACTGCTCGGCGCCGTTGCCGCAGCCCAAGCCGGCGCCTTGCAAAGCGAACCCCTGATCCATTGAGCCTAGCGATCACCGGATCGGGTCACGCTGGCCGTGTCGCTGGCTCCCCCTGCGCGCGGGTAAATCTTCACTCAGCCAGCGCCCCAAGGTAGATCTCCGCGACCTGATTGCGCTCATCAAGGCTGAAGACGAGGGCATCGTAGTCCGTACCGACGGTCAGGGTAGAGCGCCCCGGTTCCCCGGATTCGCCGGGCTCCGCGGCGCGGCCGTAAGCGGCCAAAACCTCCTTGCGCGATGCCCCGATGCCAATGCCGCGGCCGGTCATCAGCTTCGCCGGCGCCTTCAGGCGCATGGAAAAAACCTCCCATGGACCCTGCGGCTTCGGTGCGGACAGCCCGATGACAACACCGACGGCGGGAAAGGTCCACTCCCGGTGGTAAAGACCGTCGGCCTCCCATAACGCGGATTTGCCCCGGCTCTTGGGTGGTCCCAGCAGGCGTTCGGCGGCGGCGGCGTCACTGCCGATGCGCAGGCCGCCGAGCGATTCGCCGGCGGCAACCGATGCGGTCTCGGCACAGGCCGCAGGCACCAGTAGCGGCGCCGCGGCAAGCGCGGTCGGGGCATCGGCGATCACCGGCGTTGCGGCGACGCCTTTGCCCGCGGGCGGGGCCAGCGAGGCGTTTTCCGGATAGCCTTTGCCGCTGAAACGCACCACACGCGCGCCGGGTTCGGCACCGCCGCCGCCGA
This sequence comes from Lamprocystis purpurea DSM 4197, assembly GCF_000379525.1. Classification (GTDB taxonomy): domain Bacteria; phylum Pseudomonadota; class Gammaproteobacteria; order Chromatiales; family Chromatiaceae; genus Thiodictyon; species Thiodictyon purpureum. The sequence goes on from NZ_KB902510.1 coordinate 62,231, forward strand.
CGATCAGGTCACGCCAGTGGTCGGAGCGGGTAGCGGCGGCCAGGATCGGCGCCGAGACCGAGGCCATGCGGGTAACGATCTGGTACCCGGTACCGCTGTCCCGTAACACGAAGGCGGTACAGCCGCCGCTGCCGCACGCCTCGCGGCCGAGCGTCAAGGCCACGACCTCCGCCCTTCCGCCGCCATCCAGATCGACGCTGCCCGCCAAATAGCGCAACGCGCCGGTGTCCCCCGCGCGAGGACACTCGTCGTATTCAGGGAATTGGGCCAGCAGGACGGCCGCGAGTTGGTCGGCACGCAGCCCTCCCTGGCCCGACGCCGATCCATCCCGGCCGCGCGCCGCGACGCCCGCCGTGCGGCCTGCGCGCAGTCCGGACCGCAGTAGCGGTTGCCGCGGTCGCAGTGGCGGCAGATCGCCACCTGATGGCCACAGCGAGCGCAGTTGAACAGGCGGGCGGTCGCGGACATCGGCAACTCCTGCCGATGAGCCCTGGATCATCGCCCACCAGCGGGCGATACTGACCTACGGCACGTGCCACGCACGGTCCGGGGTACGGCACTGGAGAAGACTGTGGCGGTCGCGACCAGTGCCGTACCTGTCTCAACGGCACTGATGCTGTAGACCATGGCGCGGTCCTTGTCATCGCTCTGATCGGCGACACCCGCCAGTGCGCGTTGCCGTTGGGGCGCGCGCACGTCCGCCGTCGGTACCCGGCGCGCAGACCGCGCCCGTCAGGTACCGTCCCGGGCTGGACCCGGCGCTGGAAGGTCTCGATGCGCGAGAACAGCGCGGGGCTTGCTGAACCATCGACGGGAAGGTCCTCGAACGGGATGAGTAAGTGTCGATTGGCGTTCAATAACTCTTGAATGCTCTTGACGTCCGCCGAAGCGTTGTTCGCGTTCAGTCCGACCGAATTCATGATAGTGACTGGCATGTTGGTCCTCCTCTCGGGATGAATGGCGCCGCCACCTGAGCGGACGCTATAGATAGGGCGCGGCCTGAGCCAAGCGCCGTTGAGGTTCCGGCGTCCATCCCGTGCCTATTCTGGTGTGGCAGCCGCCATCGGCAGGATCACGAATCCAGCGGGGACAGCGCAAACTTTGTCCTTTTTTTTACCCGCATCGCCATCGATCACCACTAGGGCTTGACCGTCGAAGATCGCAAGCCCCTCCGCCGACGACGGCAGGTCGTCGCGAACCAACTCGGGCTCGATGATCGCATCCGCGTCCAGCGCACCCGCCCGGAAACGCCGGAGTTGGAAGGGCTCCGCCGTACCGCCTTCCTGGTCTTCCGGCGGGCCGGCAATGACCCAGACCCAGCCATCGGCAAAGGCGAGATCACGAATCCCGCGCCTGCCCAGATCGAGCACGGCTACGCGATCGAACGTATACGCGTCCAGTCCCTTTAGATGCATGAGCATGGCAAGGTCGCGGCGACTCGTCAGGGTCGGATGCGCGGACAGCAACGGCGAGCGCAGCCCGATCCACAGGTCGGGCGCGGCTACCGTGGAGACGTTCACCGCCCCTTCGGCGTTGAAGGCATCGACTTGTTTGCAGCGTTTCCGGTCCTTGGCGACCGCGTCGGCCGCGGCTTCCACCCGGTCGATCTCAGCGCAGGCGGCCCGCACGAGCGGGCTGGTCGGCGCTGGATCGCCGAACAGTGCGGCGCAGCCGATCACACCCGACGCTGTCACCTTGATGGCCGTTTGCGCCACCCCCGGCTTGCCGATGATGCCGAAGCGGCGCCGGTTGTCCTTCGCCTCGCACTCCGCATTGCGACCGTGGGAAGCGAACACAACGACACCCCCCTGATCCAACCGCGCCAAGGCTTCAATGTCCGACAACTCGGTGTCCTCACCCACCGTAAGCGGCAGCGGCAGCGGGTCGGCCGAGTCGATGCCGTGGTTCAAGATTTTGAATAGGAATAGCGACGTACGCACCTCATTGTCGCCCACCAGGAGACAGCGCCCGGCACCATCGGGGCAATCGATGACTGCGGCCGCGGAGGCCTCGCACAATGGCTTATGGCCGAGCGTCTGGCCCTTGAGCGGTTGCTGCGCAACGGCCGACGCCGGGATGATTGCCAGCAAGGCCTGGAACACGACCGCAGCGCGCCGACCGGCGGCAGCCGCGCGCGAACGGAAAGATGTGGTTATCACTTGGTCTGCTCCATCGTCGCTTATATGAAAAAATAATTTTTTCGGATTGTTAAACCGCGTCCGGCGCGAAATGTATAGTGGACCCCATGTCCAGGACAGTTTTCCCCCGAATTTAAGTTGTCGTGCCGACGTTCATCGCAGCGGTTTGGCGCTGCCCCAGCCACCGCGGAGCGGTCGTTAAGACGGCATCCGCGCAGCGATTAAGAAAAGATCTGTTGCTGTTGCGCCGCAGGCGTTCTCAGCCAGCTCCGGCGGCCGTGCGGCGCAGTGTGGGCAAAGGGTGAATGAGTGTGGGCAAGGTGGGGGCAACGCGCCCACGGCGCGTTGT
>NZ_KB902511.1 GCF_000379525.1 Lamprocystis purpurea DSM 4197
GCGCGCGTCAACATCGCGCCAGTCAAATAAGCTCGGTTCAATGGCCGCCATGGGGTCCTCCTGCAAAGGATCGTCTCGATAACGATATGATCCCTTGGCGGCCGCCTTTTTGCACGACCCCGCCGCTACGCTGGGGNGAATTTTCGCCCGCCGCCCCAGCCCACCCGCGCAACTGACTGATTGTTCGTTCCGGGCTGGGGTAAACGAAAGTTTTCCACCGCCGGGCGGCTTTTCAGTTCAGGGGGTTGCGGACACCGCTAGAGGCTCATGCTTCGACATGACGACCGGCCGGTGCCGGGCGCCGTCTGACGGAGCCTATTCAGCGGTGTCCGTGTCAGCGACCAGCCACCAGTTCCCTTGGGTCAGGATCCAGTGCTCGGTCAAGGATAGAATGCCATGAACGGGCTGGCCGGCCAGCGGCACCTCGGATTCGTATTGCAGCGTGATCAGAACGTCGGCCCGATCGCCGGTAGGGGCCACCGTGACCTGATCGACGGTGATGCCGTACCAACGCATGGCGCTGCCGAACCGGGACAGGTGCTGATCAAGGCTGACCGTCGCCCGATACGCCGGCGTCTCGTAAGCGTAGGCCGCGGCAAAGTCTCGCGCGATCATGTTGTTCCAGCGCGCTTCTGCCCGTTGTTTGATCAGTTCCTGCGGCTGTTGTGTTTCTGCCTCAGGGGGCGGTGGAGTCGCGGGGCCGCAACTGGCGAGGAGCATTACACACAGTAGGGCCAGAGAGAGAAAGCCCTGCAGTGAGGACCGGCGAAGCCGCACGGACATAACGAACTCCAAGAGTAGGGTCGGGACCGGCGGTGTCGCCCGATGCCCCGCGGGCTCAGGCGAGCCGGTGCCGACGCAAGTGACTGACCTCCAGTTCCGAACTTCGTCATCGTCTCATGATGGCGGTTGAAGCCTGAAGTCACGAAATGTCAGCCATTGCGCTTGCTGAATTGAAACACAGAATAGCAGGCGATCGGTTATCCTGCAACTGTAATTTTTGTGCAACAGCTATTGCATAGCTTGCTGTTTACAAAAGTTTATCTAGATCGCTAACGATTCGTTCCCGGCGCTGGTGCAGGCGGCTCTCATGTAAAGAAGATACAGACTCCGCGCCGGGCAGCGCCGCCCTTGCCGCGATGCGGGAGCGGAGCGGATAATCGCGGGTTTCCAAATGACTGTCCGCGAGGGCGAACTGAACCATGAGCGAGTCACCGCAACTGTCGAGTGAACTGTTGAGTGGCGACGAGGCGATCGCCCTGGCGGCGCTGCATGCCGGCGTCCGGCTGGGTACCGGTTATCCGGGGACCCCATCGACCGAGATTCTGGAAACCTTCGACCGCCTCGGCGGCCGGGCGCAGTGGTCGCCCAATGAAAAGGTCGCGCTGGAGGTCGGTCTGGGCGCGGCCTTCGGCGGGGCGCGGACCCTGGTGACCATGAAGCATGTCGGGCTGAACGTGGCCGCGGACCCGCTGTTCACGGCAACCTATACGGATTTGGCCGGCGGGCTGGTGCTGGTCTCGGCGGACGATCCGGGCATGGCCTCCAGCCAGAACGAGCAGGATAACCGCCACTACGCCCGGGCCGCGGCCGTGCCCATGCTGGAGCCCATCGATTCCCAGCAGGCCTATGACCTGACCTTGCTGGCTTTCGAGATTTCCGAGCGCTGGCAAATCCCGGTGATTCTGCGCATCACCACCCGCGTCTGTCACTCCAAGACCATCGTGCGGCCCGGCGCGACGCCCCATCTTTCGCCCGAGCCGGGTTTCGAGCGCAACATCCCGTCGCGGGTCATGATCCCGGCCTATGCCAAGCCGGCGCATCGCCGCTTGCGCGAGAAGATCGCCGCGATTGCGGTCTGGAACGATGCGCAGGGGCCGAATCAGGTCTTCGACGGCGGGTCCGAGCTCGGCATCATCGCCACCGGCATCGCCGCCGTGCATGCCCGCGAGGCGGCGCCGCACGCGCGCCTGCTCACCATCGGCATGACGCATCCCCTGCCGCTGGAGACGATCCGGCGCTTCGCCGATGGCTGCGACCGGCTCGTGGTGCTGGAGGAGGGCGATCCGGTGCTGGTCGAGGCGTTGGGCGCGGCCGGCATCCCGGCGGAAGGCAAGCCCGAGTCCTTCCGCTTCGGCGAGCTGACGGTGCAGCGGGTGCGGCGCATCCTGACGCACGACCAGACACCGGAGCCGGTGCCGCCCAAAGGCAAGCCGCCGGAGCTGTGCCAGGGGTGTTCGCACCGGGGCGTCTTCGAGGTCCTGCGCGACATGAACTGTATCGTCGCCGGGGATATCGGCTGCTACACCCTGGGGGTGCTGCCGCCCTTCCAGGCCATGGATACCTGCGTGTGCATGGGGGCGAGCATCGGCGTGGGTTTGGGGCTGCGGCATGTCCTGCCGGAAGATCAGGCGCGGCGGGTGGTCAGTGTCATCGGCGACTCCACCTTCGTCCATTCCGGCATCACCGGTCTGGCCGAGATGGTCTATAACCCGCCCGCGACCGGCCATGTCGTCATGATCCTGGACAACGGCACCACCGCCATGACCGGCCAGCAGGAGCATCCGGGCACCGGGCGCACCCTGCACCACGACCCGACCGGTAAAATCTGTTTCGAGGATCTGGCGCGCGCCATGGGGGTGCAGAACGTTCATGTGGTGCACTTCCAGTCGGAGGAGGGCACCCTGGAGCGGTTGCTCAAGGACTTGCTGTCCCGGTCCGAGACCTCGCTCGTGGTGGCCCGTCAGCCCTGTGTGCTGGCCGCCCCCAAGATCCGGTTCTATGAGAAGGCCGCGGCCGATCGGCTGCAGGCCGCCTGTCCGTCCCAGTTGGCGGACGATTGAGGTCGCGCGATGAATAAAGTCACGAATATCGTTATCGCCGGGCTCGGCGGCCAAGGGGTGCTCAAGGCCTCCGACATCCTGGCGGATGCCGCCTTCCGGGCCGGCTTTGACGTCAAGAAGAGTGAACTCCACGGCATGAGCCAGCGCGGCGGCTCGGTGAGCAGCGACGTGCGCTTCGGTGCGCAGGTGTGGAGTCCGATGGTCCCCGCGGGGGAGGCCGATGTGCTGGTCGTGCTGGAAGAGACCCAGGTGGAGATCAACCGCGGCGTGTTGCGTCCCGGCGGGGCGCTGATCGGTCCGGACCTGATCGGCCCCAACGTCCTCAAGACCCGCAAGAGCCTGAATGTCGCCCTGCTGGGAGCGCTGTCGGCGTTGCTGGAAATCCCCCGGGAGCATTGGGACGCGGCCATCCATGCCAACCTGGAGACCAAGCTGCACACGCTCAATGACCAGGCCTTTGCGCTAGGCCGGGCCGCTGCGGCGCAGCGGGCGACCGCGGCCTGAGCCCGTGAGTGGCGCCGTGAAAGTCGCGCAGCGACCCTGTGGGAGCGGCGTCCCGCCGCGATGGGGCCGGGCGTGTCACCGCAGCGTTCGCGGTCACCGCGGCACCGCATCGCGGCGGGACGCCGCTCCCACGGGGGACATTCATCGTCCGGGGTGGCTGATGTTCCTTCCATGGCTGTTAGCCTGACCAGGGCCGCGTCGACGCGATGGCGACCGGCGAAAGCCTCGGCCTCGGTCTTCCGGCGGCCGAAACGACGATCAAGGCCCCACTAACCACTAACCACTGCTTTCAGGAGACGAGCATCCATGCAAACCGAGCTTTGGAACGACGCGGCGGGGGGCTTTCATCCCGTCAGTGCGCCGGACTTCCTGCCCGAGGCGCGCCTGCAAGAGGTGCAACTGCGGCGCCTGCGGGCGGTGGTCGGGCGTGCCTATGCGCACGTTCCCTTGTTCCGCCAACGCATGGACGATCTGGGGCTGACGCCGGACGCCATCGGCAGCCTCGCGGACATCGCCAAGCTGCCGTTCACCGTCAAGACCGATCTGCGCGACACCTATCCGTTCGGGCTCTTCGCGAGTCCGATGGGCGACGTGGTGCGGCTGCACGCCTCCTCCGGGACGACCGGCAAGCCGATCGTGGTCGCCTATACACGCGAGGACGTGGACGTCTGGGCTGAGGTCATGGCCCGCACCTTCGCTGCCTGCGGCCTGCACCGCGGCGATATTCTGCAAAACGCCTTCGGCTACGGGCTCTTCACCGGGGGGCTGGGTGCGCACTATGGCGCCGAGGCCTTGGGCGCGACCGTCATCCCGGTCTCCGGCGGCAACACTGAACGCCAGATCATGGTCCTGAAGGACTTCGGCGTGTCCGCTCTGTGCTGCACCCCGAGCTATTTCGTGCACCTGATCGAACGCGCCCGGGAGGTCGGGGTGGATCTGCGCGAACTCCCGCTGCGGGTCGGCGTTTTCGGTGCCGAGCCCTGGTCGGACGCCATGCGGGCGCATATCGAGGCCGAGGCTGGGGTCAAGGCTTATGACATCTATGGCCTCTCCGAGATCATCGGTCCCGGGGTGGCCAGCGAGTGCGCCGCCCAAGAGGGGCTGCACGTCTTCGAAGACCACTTCTACCCGGAGATCATCGACCCGGAGACCTGCCGGCCGCTGCCCGACGGCACCGAGGGTGAACTGGTGCTGACCACGCTCAGCAAGAAAGCGATGCCGATGATCCGTTACCGCACCCGCGATATCACCCGGATCATCAGTGAGCCCTGCGCGTGCGGCCGCAGCCTGCGGCGCATCCGGCGGATCGGGCGGCGTAGCGACGACATGATCATCATTCGCGGGGTCAATGTCTTCCCGTCCCAGATCGAGGCTGCCCTGTTGGAGGTGGAAGGGACCCTGCCGCATTATCAGATCATCCTCACCCGCGAGCGCGGGCTGGACCAGATCGCGGTTGAAGTCGAGGTCACCGCGGAGGTCTTCAGCGACAAGATCCGTGCCCTGGAGGCCGTGCGTGCCCGTCTTGCGCAGGCCATCGAGCACATCTGCGGAATTCGCGTCGACCTGCGGCTGGTGGAACCGCGCACCATCGCGCGCAGCGAAGGCAAGGCCCGCCGCGTGATCGACCAGCGCAACATCTGACGCCGGCCGCCATCGAATTTCGCCTTTCAAACCCAGGTTGGAAGCCGGCGGCCGACGGCCGTCGGCGGCAACCAAGATCGGGAGTGTCGACGCATGAAACTGCAACAGTTGTCCCTGTTTCTCGAGAACCGTCCGGGGCGCCTTGGCGCCCCCCTGGAGGCCATCGCCGCCGAGGGCATCAACCTGATGACCCTGTCACTGGCGGACACCGCCCAATTCGGCATCCTGCGTCTGATCGTGCGCGAGTGGGAGCGGGCCAAGCAGGTCCTGGAGCACGCCGGGTGGGTGGTCAATCTCACCGAGGTGGTGGCGGTCGACGTGCCCGACCGCCCCGGCGGTCTGGCCGAGGTGCTGCGGGTCTTGGAGAGCGCGGGCCTCAACATCGAATACATGTATGCCTTCTCGCTGCGCCGCGGCGACAAGGCCATCCTGATCTTCCGCTTCGAGGACCCGGACCCGGCGATCGATGTCCTCAAGACCGCCGGCCTGCATGTGGTCGATGCCGAGGAACTCTTCAGCCATTTCCCGTGAGTCAATCACCCATGCCGCAATCCGGCTTTCTGATCGAAAACCGCATCTTCGACCCGGCGGAGACCCTGTCGCGGCCGGATCTGGCGGCGCTGCAACTGGAGCGTTTGCGTGACTTGGTCGAGCGGGTCGCGCACGTCCATTTTTATCGCGACCATTTCACCCTGCATGACATCACCAGGCGCAGCATCCGCACGCTCGATGATCTGCGCCGCCTGCCCTTTACCACCAAGGACGATCTGCGCCGCCACCAGCCATTGGGTTTTCTGGCGGTCCCGCGCAAGGACCTGGCGCGCATTCACGGCTCGTCCGGCACCACCGGCCGGCCGACCTTCGTCGCCTATACGCCCGACGACCTGCGCATCTGGTCCGGGCTGTGCGCGCGCTTCCTGGTCGCGGGTGGTCTGAAACCCGAGCATACGGTGCAGATCGCCTTCGGTTACGGGCTCTTCACCGGCGGCTTCGGGCTGCACTATGGGGTCGAGCTGGTCGGTGCGGCCATCATCCCCGCCGCTTCCGGCAATACCCGGCGTCAGCTCGATATCATCCACGATCTGCAACCCGAGGCGCTGATCTGCACCCCGAGTTATGCCCTGACCATCGCCGACGCCGCCCGCGATGCCGGATTGGACCCGCGGGCCTTGTCGCTGCGCTACGGCCACTTCGGCGGCGAGCCCTGGACCGAGGATATGCGCCGCGAGATCGAAGAGGAGCTCGACATCCTCGCCTTCAACAACTACGGACTCTCGGAGGTCATCGGCCCCGGGGTCAGCGGCGAATGCGCGGCGCGCAACGGCATGCATCTGCAAGAGGATCACTTTCTGGTGGAGTGCATCGACCCGGAGACCCTGGCGCCGGTGGCCGAGGGTGAACCTGGTGAGCTGGTCATCACCACCCTGACCCGGCAGGCCATGCCGATGATTCGCTACCGGACCCGCGATATCGCGCGGATCTACCGCGCGCCTTGTCCGTGCGGCCGCAACACCCTGCGCATGAGCCGGGTGGCCGGGCGCAGCGACGACATGCTGATCATTCGCGGGGTCAATGTCTTTCCATCGCAGATCGAGGAAGCCCTGTTGCGGGTCGACGGCACCACCCCCCATTATCTGATCGAGGTCAGCCGACCCGGCACCCTGGATCAGGTCACGGTCAAGGTGGAGATCCGCCGCGAATCCTTCTCCGACCGGATGGACCGGATGCAGGCACTGCGTGAGCGTATTGCCCGTGAGATTCACACGGTCGCCGGCATCCGCGCCGAAGTCGAGCTGGTGGAGCCGCGCAGCATCGAGCGCTTTGCCGGCAAGGCGAAGCGGGTCATGGATAAGCGGGGGTTGACCGAGACGTGATTCATAGGGAAATATCCGACAAGAAATTCCAAGTGGATTCCCTCGATGGTCTTCGCGGGTTTGCCGTATTGATCGTTGTTCTTAGTCATACCAGTAATTCCGGTATGTTTTTTGTTCCAATCCTTGATTTAGGAGGTATAGGAAAGTCCGGTGTATTTCTGTTTTTCCTTCTGAGTTCTTTTTTGCTTACGCTGATTTTGTTACAGAAGGGCAAGGAAATATTGTCATATTCAGTCATGTCACACTATTGGCAGAGACGATTTTTTCGCATCTACCCACTCTATACTCTCTATTTGTTGCTTGCGGTTATGAGTACCTGGTTTTTCGCGACTGCTCTCGGGCGGAGTGGTGTCGGAATACCTTTTGACTTGAATTGGCATGGTTTCTTGAGTCACTTGTTCCTATTGGAAGGCAAAGATGTGACCTGGAGTATTGCGGTTGAGTTTAAATTTTATTTCTTGCTTCCCTTTCTGGTGCTGACCATCGTTTTCATCCGGTCATATGGTTATGGTGCAACAGTATTGTATTTTTTTCTGCTGATGTCGTTATCCCAAATCATATCACCGCAAAGCGAATCCTTAACAAATGATCCGCGATTGTCGCCTTATCTGCCGATATTTATCGTTGGTGTATTTCTTGCTGTTCTCCAGGACGGTATCAACCGAAACGGGCTGAACAAAATTGCGAGGGAAACTTTAAGATACTCGGGGTTCCTTGGTGTTTTCGGCGTTATCATCATGACGCCTCTGGTTTTTTCGTTGCTGGGGAAGCGTGTCCCATACAACTATTTTCATAAACAGTTTATTCTATATGCAATTTGTTGGTCACTGATCCTCTTGTCAGCGGTCAACGTCAGAGGAGTGATCCAGCGTTTTTTTGCTCTTCCGTTACTGATGTACTATGGCGCACTCAGTTTTAGTCTTTATCTTTTTCATCCAATATTCATTATGTTCGTCAAAGACGCCGGGGTCAATGGGTATTTCGGCGCCTGGTTCGTTCTACTCGCTTCCACTGCAGCGGCGTATATCTCTTTTAAGGTATTGGAAGGTCCAGTTTCGAAATATAAGATGGGCGAGAGTTCCCTTTATAACCGGACATAGGGGCGGGTTTCAAACCCGCCCCTACACGAAGGTCTGTCTGGATATCAGGTGCGAACGCTATACGACAACGACAGTCTATCCTCGGAAGTCCATGAGCCAAAGTGCCGGACTCATGGCCGCCCGAGGATGATATAACCGGTGGTCTCGCCGTCCCCGGTCAGGCCGATACCGAAGTAGGCCGGTCCCAGCCAGGTATCGGCACCGAGAAAGAAGCTGCTGCCGAAGCGGGTTCCGGATTCGTTCAGTTGCTCGATGGTTTCACTCAGGGTGCCGACCTCCAGTGATCCGCCGATATAGACTCCGCGGCCCAGCGGCGGCGGCAGTGCCGTGAGCAGCCGGTAGTAGGTCAGTGAGCCGAAGGCGACGTTGTTGCCGCGGAACTCGTCCGTGGCATAGCCTGACAGGCGCTGGAAGCCGCCCAATGTGAATTGATCGTAATAGGGCATGTCGCTGCCGAAAGCGGTGCCGACATCGGCCTGCGCGACGATGGTGTTGTCGCCGAAGCTGAAGGCGCCGGCCCAGTAGCCCGAGGCGCGGTTGAAGCTGACGTCCGCGCCCATCGCCGGCTGTGGTGAGCGCAGGTCCAGTGACAGGCGGTGACCGCGCCGCGGCAGAAAAGCGGAGTCGAGGGTGTCGTAGACGAAGGCCGCGCGCAGGCCGGTTTCATTGGATTCCGGTTCGGGGAGTTCAGGGTCGCCGGTATCCAGTTTGGCATTGGCGCGGCCAAGGATGGCGCCGATGCGCAGTTCCGCATTGCCGCCGAACAGGGTTGCGCCCAGGTCCAGGCCGAGCGTGCTGCGCGACAGGTCATAGCGCGCGACGCGTTTGCCGTCCTTGAAAACGCTGAGCGGCACCCGCGAAAATCCCAGGCTGGGCAGCACGAAGGTGGAGCGTTCGACTGAGAACGGTTGGTAAAACTCGGTGTAGAGATCGGTGACGTTGCCGATTTGCGCGGTCGTATACCATTCGGCGCCAAGATCATTGATCCAGGTCCGGCGATAGGTGCCGCGCAGGCCGAAGCGGTTGTCGCCCTCGAAATCAGTGGCGATGCCGAGACCGAAGGTCAGATAGCCGGGTCCCCAGGGTTTCTCGCGGGCGTTGATGTCCAGGCGGTTGCCGCCGTTCGTCCGATCCAGGTCGTAGTTGATGTTCTTGAAGTCGCCGCGGCCATAGATCTTGCCGATGTCGGACTCCAGCCGTTTCCGGTTCAGCACCCGTCCTTCCTGATGGTCGATCAGCGGTTCGAAGATGGCCGGATTGACGAATTCGAGGCCCGCGACCTTGACCTCGTCGATGGGCGCCCGGTCCGGAATGGCCAGCGGCCGGTCGGCCCGCCAGGCTGCATAGGCGTCCGGGCTGACGCTCAGGTGCGCCAGCCGCGGCGCGGCCTTGCGCGCCGCGATCTCGCCGATGCGGATCGCATCGGCGGCGCGGTCGAAGTTGCTGGAGGTGATATCGCCCAGGTCCGGTGAGATCAGCACGTCCGTGCCGGGGCGCAGTTCCTTGAGTGATCGCTGGACGTTTTGTTCAGTGAGAATCGCGACCATCTGTCCCACGACCCCCACGACCGACTCCAGCTGATCGCGGGGAAGATAAGATCCGCCCAGGTTGACCGCGATGACCAGATCGACGCCCATCGCGCGGGCCACGTCCACCGGCAGATTGCGCACCAGGCCGCCGTCCACATAGATGTTCTCGCCGATCTCTACCGGGGCGAAGATCCCTGGCACCGACATGCTGGCGCGCATCACTTCCGGCAAAGGGCCTGAGTCGAACACCTGCATGTCGCCGTTTTCCAGATTGGTGGCCACCGCGCGAAACGGGATCGGCAGCTCATCGAACTGCTTGATCCCGTCGGCGTTCTTGACCAGGTCACCGAAGAACAGCTCGACCTTCTGTCCGGCCAGTGCCCCGCTCGGCAGTCTGAGCTTGCCCTCGCGCACGCCGACGCTGAAGTCGAAGTTCGGTTGCAGGCTCTGCTCGCGGCGGCGGATCGGCCAGTCGTCCCGCGGCGAGTCGTCGACAAAGAGTTTGTTCCAGTTCACCTCGGTCAAGCGGCGCGCCATCTCGGCCGGGCTCACGCCGCTGGCATAGGTGCCGCCCACCAGCGCGCCCATGCTGGTTCCGACCACGACCGCGATGGGAATGCGCAATTCTTCCAGCACCTTGAGCACACCCACATGCGCCGCCCCGCGGGCGCCGCCGCCGCTCAGCACCAGACCGATCCGCGGGTAGGCGGCATCGCGCGCCGCGGTCGGCAGCGCGACGCAGCAAATCAACAACAGCAACAACAGGCGTTTCATCGGTTTTGCAACTCTGTGGGGGCGCGGGGCCGCGCGTCCATAGGCGGGATCATACCTGACCCGCTTCCCGTGCTGCCGTTGCGAATCCATGACGGCGGGTCAGGGCCACCCGATGCTGATATAGCCGGTGCCTTCACCGTCGCCGGAGACCCCGAGGCCCAGATAGGCGGGTCCGATCAAGGTATCGACCCCGAGGAAGAGGCTGCTGCCGAAGCGGGTCCCCGGCGCGGTCAGCGCCGGCTCGGTGTCCTCCAGGGTGCCGACCTCCAGTGAGCCGCCGACATAGACCCCGCGCGTCAGGGGCAGCTTCAAGCGGGTCAGGTGGTAGTAGTAGGTGAGCGAGCCGAAGGCCATGCGATCACCGCGCAGTTCATCGATGGCATAGCCGGACAGACGTTGGAAGCCCCCGAGCGCGAACTGGTCGTAATAGGGTAGGGGATCACCAAAGCCCGCGCCGAACTCGGCGCGGCTGACGAGCGTATGAGCGCCGCTGCTGTAGGCGGCAGTCCAATGACCCGACACCCTCTGAAAATCCAGGTCCGCGCCCATGACGGGTTCCGGCGCGCGCAGGTCCAGGACCACGCGGTTGCCGCGCCGCGGCAGCGTGGCGCTGTCGAGCGTGTCGTACCGGAAAGCGACCCGCAGACCGCTTTCGTTCATCGACTGCTCTGGGATCGTCGGGATACTCGGGAAGCTCGTATCGCGTTTGGGGGTTGCGCTGCCGAGGAAAGCACCGATCCGCAGCTCGGCATTGCCGCCGGGCAGGGTACTGCCCAGGTCCAGGCCGATGGCGTCACGGATCAGATCATAACGCGCGATACGTGTACCTTGCTCGAAAACACTCACCGGGGCCATCCCGATGCTCAGGCTGGGGGCGACGAAGAACCGGCGGTCGATCGCCAGGGGTTGGTAGACCTCGGTGTGGAGGCCCATCAGGTCCCCGAATTGCACGCTCGTCAACCATTCACCCCCGAGCGGATTGAGCCAGGAGCGGCGATAGGTTGCCCGCAGGCTGTAGCGGTCGTCGCTCTTGAAATCCGTGGAGAGACCGAGTCCAAAGCTGAGGTAGCCGGGTCCCCAGGGCTTTTCGTGAGCCCGGACGAGCAGGCGATTCCGGTCGTCCGACAAGGTCGGGTCAACCAGCGGATTCAGGTCATAATTGATGTTCTTGAAATCGCCCAGGCCGTAGATGGTCTGGATGTCGGACTCCAGACGCTCACGGTCCAGGGGCCGTCCTTGCTGATGGGCGGCCAGGGGTGCGAACAGGGCGGGATTGACCTGCGTCAGACCCGCAATCTCGACCGCGGCGATCGGTGCCTCGTCCGCGGTCGGGCGGGCGCGGGCGGCCCGCCAGGCGGCATAAGCCGCGGGACTGAGGCTCAGGCGCCGCAGCGCCGGGGCCGCTGCCCGGGCGGCAGCCTCGCCGCGGCGGATTGCTTCCGCGGCGCTCTTGAAGTCGCTTGAGCTGATGCTGTCGAGATCGGGTGAGATCAGGATGTCCTGGTCGGGGCGCAACTGTGCGAGCGAATCCTGGACGTTCTTCTCGGTGAGAATGGCGAGCATCTGTTCCATGACCCCAACCACCGACTGCAACCGATCGCGCGGGAGCAAGGCGCCCCCCAGATTGACCGCGATGACCAAATCCACGCCCATGCGGCGGGCCACATCCACCGGCAGGTTGCGAACCAGACCGCCGTCGACATAGATGCGCTCCCCGATTTCGACCGGAGCGAAGACCCCGGGAACCGACATACTGGCGCGCATCACCTCCGGCAGGGGACCGGAATCGAAGACCTTCATGCGACCGTCTTCCAAGTCGGTGGCGACGGCGCGGAAGGGAATCGGCAGGTCGTCGAACGTCGGCACCGCCTCGGTGCCCGCGATCAGCGCGCTGAAGAAGTTCTCCACCTTTTGTCCGGCCAGGGCGCCGCCCGGCAATTTGATCCTGCCCTTGTGGAAGCCGACGCTCAGGTCGACCGACGGCTGTAAGTCCAGTTGCTTGCGCCGGATCGGCCAGTGCTGACGCGGTGGGTCGTCCAGGAGCAAGTCGTCCCAGTCGACCCTGGTCAGGTGCCACTCCATCTCCGCCGCACTGCGGCCGGCCGCATAGACGCCGCCCACCAGCGCGCCCATGCTGGTTCCGGCGATGGCGCTGATGGGAATCCGCAGTTCCTCCAGCACCTTGAGCACGCCGACATGGGCCGCCCCGCGGGCGCCGCCGCCGCTCAAGACCAGACCGATGCGCGGGTGGGGCGCGTCGGCCGCGACCCCCGGCAAGGCGATGCAACAGAGTAACAACAGGAACCACGGCAGCAACCAGCGTCTCATCGGGGGACTCCACAGGGCAGCGCGGCCGCGCGGCCGCGTGGGGGAGGATACCTGAGATGCGCGGGGTTATTTTACGCGGCTGCGCCGATATCAAACTCCGTAGGAGCCCGCTTGCGGGCGACGTGATCCGCCGGAATCGAGCCATTGTGCCTCCCCCCGTCGCCCGCAAGCGGGCTCCTACTTATCGACAACGTCACTGAGGCTCATTCCTTTCATTGACCAGTGATTCCAACTCAGCCACCACCCGCTCCAGTTCGTCGATCAGGGCCGCCGGGGCCTGGCCGGCCGTGCGGAAGGCCTCGGCGAGACTGCGGTAGTACCAGAGGTGCTCGGCCGGCTCTCTACGGCTGAAGCGTTCCCACAGGGCGTCGCCGAGACTGCGGTAATCCAGCAGCATGGAGCGGGCATTGTGCAGTTTGTCGGCGATGCTCACCCGGTGGTAAGCCGGGTCCGGCGTGTCGCGCACATGGCGGATGTAGGACTCCTTGCGCTCGCGCCAGGGTGGTTTGGGAACGCTCTCGGCATCGGTGCAGCCGTTGACGATCCAGAGCACGGTAGCCCCGTAGCGTGCGTGGATGGCGGCGCGCAGCGCCGCGGCCCCGCCCTGATGTTCCGCCTGATCCTCGATGGCGTCGTGCAGTAGGGCGGCGATCGCCTCGTCCTCACTGCCGCCGTGCTCCAGTACCAGACTGGCGACGGCCAGCAGATGCGCGATGTACGGGGCCTTGGCGCCCTTGCGCACCTGATGGTTGTGCAGTTGCCCGGCATAGTGCAGGGCATCGAAGAAGCGCTCGGAGAGCAGTGCGTCCGGTTCGATCATGCGGTGATCAGTCCCAAAAAGGAAACAAGGATAGTCTTGTTCGGTTAGGAACCGAACCCCTTGAAGTCGGACCGCGTGTCCGCAACTTGCGGATATCCACATGTTTCATCAGAGATCTGCACCATGCGCATGGACAAACTGACGGCCAAGTTCCAAATGGCCCTGGCTGACGCTCAGAGTCTGGCCTTGGGGCGCGATCATCAGTTCATCGAGCCCATTCATCTGATGACCGCCCTGCTGGATCAGCAGGGAGGGACCGTTCGTCACCTGTTGACCCAGGCGGACGTGAACGTGAACCGGTTGCGCTCGGCCCTGGGCGAGGCGCTGGAGCGGCTGCCGTCCGTGCAGGGTGCGGCGGCGGGTGACGTGCATGTCAGCAATGACCTGAACCGGCTGCTGAATCATACCGACAAGCTGGCTCAGCAGCGCGGCGACCAGTACATCGCATCCGAACTTTTCGTGCTGGCGGCACTGGAGGACAAGGGCGTCCTGGGCTCCGCCTTGCGGGACGCGGGTGCCAGCAAAGGAGCCATCGAGGGGGCGATCACGTCGGTGCGGGGCGGTCAGGCCGTCGATGATCCGAACGCCGAGGAGCAACGCCAGGCGCTGGAGAAATACTCCATCGACCTGACCGAACGGGCGGAGCAGGGCAAGCTGGACCCGGTGATCGGCCGCGATGATGAGATCCGCCGCACCATTCAGGTGCTGGGGCGGCGGACCAAGAACAATCCGGTGCTGATCGGCGAGCCGGGGGTGGGTAAGACCGCCATCGTCGAGGGGTTGGCCCAGCGCATCATCAATGGCGAGGTCCCGGAAGGGCTCAAGTCCAAGCGTCTGCTCTCGCTCGATATGGCTGCCCTGATCGCCGGGGCCAAGTTCCGCGGTGAATTCGAGGAGCGGCTCAAGGCCGTGCTCAATGATGTGGCCCGCCAGGAGGGCAACATCATTCTCTTCATCGACGAACTGCATACCATGGTCGGCGCCGGCAAGGCCGAGGGCGCCATGGACGCCGGCAACATGCTGAAACCCGCCCTGGCCCGCGGCGAACTGCACTGCATCGGCGCGACCACTCTGGACGAGTACCGCAAATACATCGAGAAGGACGCCGCCCTGGAGCGGCGGTTCCAGAAGGTGTTGGTGGACGAGCCCAACGTGGAAGACACCATCGCCATCCTGCGCGGACTCAAGGAGCGCTATGAGGTCCACCACGCGGTCGAGATCACCGACCCGGCCATCGTGGCCGCGGCGACCCTATCGCATCGCTACATCACGGACCGTCAGTTGCCGGACAAGGCGATCGACCTGATCGACGAGGCGGCCTCGCAGATCCGCATGGAGATCGATTCGATGCCGGAGGAGATGGACCGGCTCGATCGTCGCGTGATCCAGCTCAAGATCGAGCGGGAGGCGCTCAAGAAAGAGTCGGATGATGCCTCCAAGAAGCGCCTGGCCGACCTGGAAGGCCAGATCGAACGCCTGGAGCGCGAGTTCACCGACTTGAACGAGGTCTGGAAGTCCGAGAAGGCGGCTGTTCAGGGCACCGCGCACATCAAGGAGGAGCTGGACCGGGCGCGCATCGAGATGGAGACCGCCCGGCGTGCCGGCGATCTGGGGCGCATGTCCGAACTCGCCTACGGGCGTATTCCTGAATTGGAAAAGCAGTTGGCCGTCGCCGGCGAGGTAGAGCAAGGCGAGACCCGACTGCTGCGCAACAAGGTCACCGAGGAAGAGGTGGCCGACATCGTCTCCAAGTGGACCGGCATCCCGGTGTCCAAGATGCTGGAGGGTGAGCGGGACAAACTGTTGCGCATGGAGACGGCACTGGGTCAGCGGGTGGTCGGTCAGGACGAGGCGGTGCGGGCGGTGAGCGACGCCATCCGCCGCTCGCGTGCCGGGTTGTCGGACCCCAATCGGCCGATCGGTTCCTTCCTCTTCCTGGGCCCGACCGGCGTCGGCAAGACCGAGTTGTGCAAGGCGTTGGCCGCGTTCCTCTTCGATACCGAGGACGCGATGGTGCGCATCGACATGTCCGAGTTCATGGAGAAGCACTCGGTGGCGCGCCTGATCGGTGCGCCCCCCGGCTATGTCGGTTACGAGGAGGGCGGTCACCTGACCGAATTGATCCGCCGTCGGCCCTATAGCGTCATCCTGCTCGATGAGGTGGAGAAGGCCCATCCGGATGTTTTCAATGTCCTCTTGCAGGTGCTCGACGATGGGCGCCTGACCGACGGCCAGGGGCGTACCGTCGACTTTCGCAATGCGGTCATCGCGATGACCAGCAACCTGGGTTCGGATGTGATCCAGCAACGGGCGGGTGAAGCCAACTATGCCGAGATGAAAGAGGCGGTGATGGAGCATGTGCGCCTGGCTTTCCGGCCCGAGTTCATCAACCGGCTCGATGACATCGTCGTCTTCCACCCCTTGAGTGCAGTACAGATCCGCGCCATCGCCCGTATCCAGATCCAGTTCCTGCGTAAGCGGCTGGCCGATCGGGACATGAGCCTGGAACTCAGCGACGCCGCCCTGGACCATCTGGGCGATGCGGGATTCGATCCGGTCTATGGCGCCCGACCCTTGAAGCGGGCGATCCGCGCCCAGTTGGAAAACCCGCTGGCCCAGGAGATCCTGTCCGGCAAGTTCGGCCCGGGCGACCGGATCGAGGTGGACTTCGCGGATGGGGCTTTGCGCTTCGATCGGGTGCTGCAAGGGGAAGTGGTCGGCTAACCACTGCGATCGTTGTCGTCCAACGCGACAATTGGATGTAGGGGCGGGTTTAAAACCCGCCCCTACTGTGGTCCCCGGCGTGCTCAAGCCGCCGCAGTGATTTGCGGATCAGATGCGGCAGCAACAGGTGCGGCGGCATCCGCAGCCAGTGTGAGCGGACATACAAGAGCCAATTGGCCAGGCCGGTGAGCGCGGACCGGCCTTCCTGCGGCGGCAGCGCGCGGGTCACCAGCGTGTGCATCAGTGCGTTGACCGGCCGGGCTGGCGCGAAGCGTCGGCCGACGTCGGTCAGGACGGCCGCCGGGATCGGAGTGCCCAGGAGCGCACGCGAGAACAGGAGTCCGTAATACAGCGGGCGGCCCAAATCCAGGCGCGCGGCCCGTTCCGGCAGCGTCTCCCAGAACGCCGGTTGCGCTGCGAAGTGGCGCAAGAGTTCATCGATGTCCCACAGGTCATTGAGTCCACCCCGGATCGCGCCGTCATGAAACAAATGGGTGGCGGTGTGCAGCAGCATGTCCACTGGGCTCAGGACCCGCACTCCGGGCATTCCGGCGACCGGGAGCGCGGACTCCCACAGGAGATCAGGGTCCGGCCGCAGGCGGCTGGTCAGGGGCAGGAGCCGATGATGGAGGTCGACCTCGACGCCCCGCTGCGGATGCCGCAGCGGCGGAATCTCATGCATCCAGTCACGGTAATAGCGTTGGTCGTACTCATCGAGGGGTTGCGATTCCCAGCCGGCGGCCAGCAGGTCGCGCTCAAAGGCGTCGATCCGCGTGCGCGGCACCAGGATGTCGAGGTCGCGCAGTTGCCGCCCGCGCGTCAGCGGCAATCCGGCGCAGTGATAGGCGGCACCCTTGAGCAGGATCAGGTCGCCGTCGGCGGCGGGGAGCGCGCGGCGGACCTGCGAGACTTCGTGCGCGATCCGGCATTGGAGGAAGCCTGGATAGGCGCGCGCCGCGATCAGTTGATCGCGGGCCGCCGCCGGGCAGCGGCCCAGTGCACCGGCATCCGCGATGCGATAACCGAGTCGCGCCAGCACACGCTCAGTGCGTGCCGCACGCAGGCAGCGGTTCCAGTCGTCCGCCGAGAAGTGCACGACGGCCGACGGCTCGCGGGCGCCGCGCAAGAGCGGGTGCAGCTTAGCCGGGTGCATCCGCGGTGATCTCCGCGATCAGCGCGATGGCCGCGTCGAGATCGCCATACTCCAGGCTGAAGCACGCGCACTCACGCACCAGGCGGACCAGGGTGGTGAACCCGTCCTCGCCGAGCAGGCGATAGTTGAAGGCGTTCTGGGCCAGGCGGGTGAATCCAAGGCTCTTCTCCAGGCGCTTGAGTTGCGGCCGTCTCAAGCCGGGCACAAACCGCGGGAAGGTAATCCAGCGCGGCTGTGCCGGTTCGGTCTGACGTTCCAGGCTCGGGAGCGGTGGCCGCAGGTGAGCCACATCACCCTTTCTGGTCTTGGGGAAGACCGGCCCGAGGAAGGCGTCCGGCAAGAACTCGCGAATGACCGGGATCGACCGGTTTTTCAGTGGAATGGCGCGCGGCAGCGGCACGATGGCACCGTCAGCGGGGCGGATCAGTCCAAACTCGTCGGCGAGCAGCCGCCAGCCGCGGTAGGCGAGGGCGGCGCTGAGCGTACTCTTGCCCGCGCCGGGCATCGCGGGCAGCAGCAATGCCTGACCATTGCGCTCCAGTGCACCCGCGTGCAGCATCAGATACAGGTGAGCGCGCGTGGCAATGCTCCAATTCAGGCCCCATTCCAGCAGCGGAAAGGCGTGTTCGCGGGGGAAGGGCTCGAATGGGTGCAGGCCGTCCAATGCGAATACGGCCTGGGTACGCCACCAGCGCCGGAGTCCTGATGCGCTGTTGACCTCAACCTGAAAATGCGCGACGGCGGGGTCGCGGCTGGCCCAGCAGGGGCCGTAGAATTGCTCCAACAGGTCGAGCGTGTCGGCGAGTCGGGTCCGCAACGCGATGATGAAGGGTCCGGAGCGGTAAAACAAACCGTCGCCGACGCATCCGCGCCGGTCCTGCGCGTGCATCAGCTCCGTCAGGGTCACTCCGGTAACCGGTCGACGAGTTCGAGGCGGACCAGTTCGTCGAGCATGGAACGGATGCGTGCGGTCCATTCCGGGGTGACGGGTTGCGCACAGGAGCGCGCCATGCGGGTGGTGATGGTCTCGAGGTCGGTCGGCTCCGGGGGCAGCATTGCGAGCAACTCGGCTGGGAGGATGCTCAGCAGGTGAGTATCGCCGGTGCGGCGGCAGTACACACTGCTCTCGGCGCCCCAGGTTGCCACTACGCGCGTGTCGGCCGGGCTGAGATAGCGGTCGCCGCCTGGCGTCGTTCCCTTCATCCAGCCCCCGACCGGATCAGGCTCGCGGCTAGGGCGCGCCACAGGCCCCTGCGACCAGACTCGGGTTGACCGAGCACAGGCAACTGGCGGTGATGCCCATGTTGCCCGAGCCCGGGTCCTGCTGAGTCACCGGGAAGATACACTGTGGGAGGATCGAGGTGCTCCCGCAATCAGCCACCGAGGTCGGGTTTCCGACTGAATCGAAGGTGTCGCTAATGGGCTGGAATACACGTAACAGCAGAACATCGCTCTCGCTGTCCTTGGTCCATCCGGTGGTGTCGAACGCCGTGCCATCGCTTTTGTAATAGGTGCCGGGGCGGGGGGCGGCCGCGATGGAGTAGACCGTCTCTTTCGTTTCCGTGTCCTCGTCGAGGTGGAAGATTGTCATGGTGCCATGCTGGCGCACGAACGTATCGAGCGCCGGGCCGGGGATGACGTCGTCCGGGCTGGCGGCCCGTGATGCCAGGATGCACTGAGCGGTACTGGCGGTCGCCGCCGCGGCCCCGTTCGGCAGTGTCGCGATGAGCGGCGCCGCGGCCGCCGCGGCCTGGAGCAAGCGCCGTCGGCCCTGAAGAATCGGCTCGCGCTCCGTGTTGGGTTCCAAGGGCTGATGGATCATCGTAACTCCTGAAGGCCGTGATCAAGTGAGCGCAAGCGAATCTCATACCATCGAGCAATCTACTTGATCTGTCATATGACGGACTCCTGTTTTGCCGCTGCGGACGACCGCGGTGTAAGAAAAGCTGACACTCGATCGCCGGATCTCTTTGCGTATCTTCCAAGTATAACGGCAGCGTCGAATCAGGTCAGTGCTCCTTGGCGGAGGGTGCGGATCTCCGCAGCGGCAGGCACCCGTCAGGCCAGACCCCGATCCCGGCGCCAGGTCTGGATCGCCTCGCGGTCACTGGCCTGATCGGCGGCATAGCGTCGATCGAGTTCCGCGCGCCGCTCGCCGGGTGCATCGCGCAGCAGCGTGGCGACACTCATGACTGGTCCGTTTCCCGGCACCGCGCCCTCGGTGACCGCGGCGACGTAGACACTGCGGTCGCCGATATCGAGCGTCTCCTCCACCCGGCAGTCGAGCCAGGCGACACAGTCGGCATAGAGCGGGTTGCCGTCCGGCGTCGTCTCCGGCGGCAAGTCGGCGAATTTATCCTGCTGATGGCCGCTCTGGAGTCCGAAACGCCAAACCGCATCCAGACCGCCGAGCGGCAACAGGTGCAGGGCGAAACGCCCGCTGCCCGCGATCAGCCCCCAGGTGTGATGGTGGCGGGCGATGGCGATCAGCATCCGCGGCTGCGCGGCGACGATCGACGCACGGACCGCCGACGTGGCGATCAGGCCGCCGCGGCGTCCGCCGTGGGCGGCGGTCACCAGCCACACGGGTGGATCATAGAGGTGAAAGACGGCGGCAATCGCGTCCTGGTTCATGGTTTTTCGATCAGTCAGGGCTGGCGTGCGGCAGGGTTTGATGATGATTGCGGCGCCGGGGCCAGCCGCGGGTCGGCGGCTAAGGATTCGGGGGTGATCTCAAGATATCCGTCTCCGGCATCCTCCAGATACATGGAGCCGAACAACGCGTTGCCGGCGTGATCGTCGCGATCGACCGGGAGTGTGTCGGGGCGGGCGGGCGCCGGGTCATGGTCTTGCTCCGACGGCCAGGCGCCGGCGTCCGGCGCGCTGCCCTCCATGCGCGCTGGTGCGCCGTGTGGATCGCGGGGTTGGTCCGCCGGGAGGGCCTCCGGTGGTCTGCCATCCTCGATCCGGTTGCCGATGGCGTCCGCATAAACTCCGTCCCCCAGCGGGTGGTAGCTGGCGCCGTAAGGATCCATGAAGCTGCCGTCCGGTTGCGGATAATAGTAGTTGCCGCCGCGATCGACCAGACTGCCGTCGCCATAGCCGGAATCCCGCAGCGTCGTTGCCCCGGTGCTCGCCCAGACCAGCAACAGCGCACAACCCAGGCCGCCGACGGTCAGTCGTCGAGGATGGGTGGATCGTCCGCGCCTGGGCCTCATCCCGGTGCCTCTGCCGGCGGCGCCGACTGGTCTGCGGGTGCGGCAACCGCATCGGTACCGGCGGCATTGCCGGCCGGCGGCGTCGGGTAGGCGGGGCGAACGCCCTGGTCCAGTCGTGCTTTGAGCCGAAACAGACAGTACCCCTCACCCAGATCCCGTAGTTCGCCCAATTCAAGGCCGATATCCTTGCCGCCACTGACCAGCAATACCGTGGAATCTTCCCAAAACTGCGCCTGGTCGGGGAGCAGCAGACCCCAGCCCGCGGCGTCCCCGTAGGTCAAGAGGACCCGGATGGGGGCGGCGGTGGGGGTGGTAACGCTCGGTGCCATGGTTCCTTCGAACGGACGGATAGCGCCCGGACGGGCGTACTCGGCGATGATGGCCACGTCCACCTGAACCATGCCCGTGTCCGGCCGCTGGATGCGTGTGACTTTGCCCAGGCGGGGGCGGCGGATGCCGGCCTCGCCGACCCCGTAGGCGAGGAAGGAGCCGATCGTCAGGCGATGCGTGAAACGGGTTTCCTGCGTGTGGAGACGCAGGTAATCGGGCGCCTCCTGGAGGATATACCAGAGGCTGGCCGCGGTCGCCGTGTGGTCTTCGCCGATGGCGGCAGAGCGTTGCGCGAACATGTCGGAGAGTTCACGGGTGGCGGCGACCCGCCCGGTCGTTTCAAAGATCGCCAGGAGGTGGTCATAGACATCGGGAAAGCTCGCATGGATGCGCAGGTCCCGCTCCGCGGGGCGGCTGCCGGGCGCGGTCCAGGCGAGTGGACTACGCTCGGCGATGCCCATCAGCAGATAGCCCGCGGCCAACAACTGCGACGGATGCAGGGGCGCGAAGCGACGGGGCAGGCCCTGCGGGTTGCGGGTGGCGCGGGCCCGGCGCAACTGGTCGAAATCGGCTTTGGCCTGCAGCGCAAGGTTCGCGTAATCGATCAGGATGGCCGGTCCCAGGTTTTCCGGCACCGGCTCCCGCGCCGGCTCCCGGTCCGCATAACAACCGGTCAGCATCTGGAACTCACCGCAGGCGGAGCCATCGGACGGGAGGAGTCGTACGCCGTCCCGAACGAGACGGCAATAGTCCAGGGCGAACGGAAACAGTGCCTCCGGCCAGGTCAGACAGCCGATGATCTCCGGGACCTGAAGTGCGGCGTAAAGGTCCTGGATGCTGCGCGCCTGGCGTCCGGCGAGCGCGCCAACCAGCGCGCCCACCGTGTCCTGGGGGATTTCGACCAGTTCGTAATCGAGCATCACCCGATAGACTGTATTGGCGGTGCGCCACAGGTCACCGTCCAGGCGTTGGTAGCGCAGGGCGTTCACGTGCTGGATCATCCCGATCACCTCGAGCAGGCGATGCGCGCACTGATGGACGCGGCGCCGCGCCCGCACGTACCAGAAGCGGCCTTTGCCGTAATCGGTTTGGAAGACCAGTTGGTAGGCCGTGAGCAGAACGTTCAAGGCCGCGGCAATCGCGGTCAGGGCTTCCTGATGTCCGGACTCTTCGGGTACGCCGCCGCGGCGCGCGAGTTGTTCGGTGACCAGCCCGCGGCCGGTTCTGGCGACTGCCGCCAGTCCGATCTCCGCCAGTTGGAAGCGGGTATCAATTGCGACCCGACTGCGATTGACCAGCCGGGCATGTTCCGTAATCGTTGCCAGGAGCGCCCAGGGATTCTCACGCTCGGTGGCGTAGAGCGTTCTGACACGTTGTGGGTCCACGTCTGGACGATGACGTGATCCTCGGGGCAGCAGGCAATCGAAGCGCAAATCCAGGGTGCGCGCGGGCAAGCCGGTCCCCAGAAACCGTGTCCAGGGGCTTTGTCCTTCCGGACGGAGTGCGTCGTCGAGATTCATAGGCTGGATTATGCGCGTCCGGTGGCTTCCCGATAAGCGGCGGAACGCCGGTCGCCGCCGCGTGGACGAGGTGACGCGCGGCGGTCCGCCTGTTTCTCGATGTGGGTGCAGAATTCGGGATCACCCAGTACCCAGGCTTTGTTGGTGGCGTCGCGGATGCGATTCAACAGGGCCTCATCCGGCGGCTTTCCGAAGCCTTTCAGATAGGCCGTCTGGCGGGTCTTCGGGCTGCGGCCTTGTCGCTCGAAAGCGGCATGGGGGGTGATCAGGCGGTCCTCCGCACCGGTCGCGTTGGCCGCGAAGCTCGACCAGGCGTAATCGGCCGGGGCCGCGACCAGCCCGGCACGAACCGGGTTGGATTCCACGTACTGACTGATCGGCACCAGGAAGGCGGCGGGGTCGAAAAGGGTCGCGCGGTAGCGGCCTTCCCACAGGGTGCCGGTGCGGTCGTAGCAATTGTTGAAGTACTGGACATAGTAGCGTCCGACGTACTGCATCAGCTTACCAATGCCGTCCTGGCTGAAGGGTGTCAACACCAGATGGAAATGATTCGGCATCAGAACGTAGGCATGAATTTTGCAATCGAATTTCTCGGCGGCCGAACCGATTTTTTCCCACAAAAACCAGTAATCTTCTTCCTTGAAGAGAATTTGCTGACGATTGTTGCCGCGCTGGATCACATGCTGCGGAACACCTGGCAAAACAAAGCGGGGTAGGCGTGCCATGAGTGGGGTCGGATACGGTTGATTGGCATGATGTGAAGTATAGACGACCCCAGGCCCGGTCAATTCCGTCATCGTCATCGCCGCCGGTCGTGGCGCCAACCCCGCATCTGCCCGTATACTCGCAGGTTCGATCAACCGGAGTAAAGATCTTGGACATCAATCCTATTGCCAACACGATCAATGACCTGAAGGGGCGCGTCGCGTCCCTTAGGGGGTATCTTTGACTACGAGGAGCGCAAAGAGCGGCTGACGGAGGTCCTGCGCGAGCTCGAAGATCCCACGGTCTGGAACGATCCGGAGCGGGCCCAGACCCTGGGTCGGGAGCGCGCGGCCCTGGAAACCGTGGTGCTGACCGTCGATGAGATGACGGCCGCGCTCATCGACGCCGACGACCTGCTGGCCCTGGTCGCCGAGGAAGAGGATGAGGTGACCGCGGCGGATCTGATCCGCGACCTGGAGCGGTGCGAGCAACGCGTCGGCGGACTGGAGTTCCGCCGGATGTTCGCCGGGCCGATGGACGACAAGAACGCCTTCGTCGACATCCAGGCCGGTTCCGGCGGGACCGAGGCCCAGGATTGGGCCGAGATGCTGCTGCGCATGTATCTGCGCTGGGGTGAGCGGCGCGGTTTCAAGACCGAACTGCTGGAGGTCTCCGAGGGCGAGGTGGCCGGCATCAAGTCCGCCACCATCCATTTCGAGGGGGACTATGTCTTCGGCTGGCTGCGGACCGAAATCGGCGTCCACCGGTTGGTGCGCAAGTCGCCCTTCGACTCCGGCAACCGCCGTCATACCTCCTTTGCGTCCGTGTTCGTCTCCCCGGAGATCGACGATACCGTGGAGGTCGAGATCAACCCGGCGGATTTGCGCATCGACGTCTACCGGGCGAGCGGCGCCGGCGGCCAGCATGTGAACCGCACCGAATCCGCCGTGCGCATCACCCATAATCCCACCGGGATCGTGGTCCAATGCCAAAACGAGCGCTCGCAGCACAAGAACAAGGATCAGGCCATGAAGCAGCTCAAGGCCAAGCTCTACGAGTTCGAGATGCAGAAGCGCCGGGCCGCCCAGCAGGTGGTGGAGGACAGTAAGTCCGATATCGGCTGGGGCAGCCAGATCCGCTCCTATGTGCTGGATCAATCGCGCATCAAAGATCTGCGCACCGGTGTCGAGATTGCCAACACCCAGTCGGTGCTCGACGGCAATCTTGACCCCTTCATCGAGGCGAGCTTGAAGAGCGGCCTGTAACTTTCCGGAGAACCATGGAGATGTCTGTGGAGATGTCTGAATCGATCCAGGGCGAGTCGAGCGGCGCGCCCGCGTCAGAGGAGCGTCGGGACGATAATAAGCTGATCGCCCAGCGGCGCGAGAAGCTGGCGCAGTTGCGCATCCAGGGCAACGCCTTTCCCAACGATTTCCGGCGTGACGCGCTCGCCGGTGACCTGCTCGCCGACTATGGCGACTGGGCGGTCGAGGCGCTGGAGGCGGCTCCGGTCAGGGTCATCATCGCCGGCCGCCTGATGAGCCGCCGGATCATGGGCAAGGCGAGCTTTTCCCACGTGCAGGATATGTCGGGCCGCATCCAGATCTTCGTCCAGCGCGAGCTCCTGGGTGAGGACGTCTATGCCGTCTACAAGCGCGAACTGGATATCGGCGACATCGTCGGCGTCGAGGGGACTCTGTTCAAGACCAAGACCGGCGAACTGTCGGTGCGCTGTCAATCGCTGCGGCTGCTGACCAAGGCGCTGCGGCCGTTGCCCGAGAAGTGGCATGGTCTGGCCGACCAGGAGACCCGCTATCGTCAGCGTTACGTGGATCTGATCGTCAACGAATCGAGTCGCGCCGCTTTCCGCACCCGCATCGCCATCATCCAGTACATCCGCGATTATCTGAACTCCAGAGCCTTCCTGGAGGTGGAAACGCCGATGATGCACGTGATCCCGGGGGGGGCGGTCGCACGTCCCTTCGTGACCCATCACAATGCGCTCGATATGACGCTGTACCTGCGGATCGCCCCGGAGCTCTATCTCAAGCGGCTGGTGGTCGGCGGGTTCGAGCGCGTCTATGAAATCAACCGCAATTTCCGCAACGAGGGCCTGTCCACCCGCCACAATCCCGAGTTCACCATGCTGGAGTTCTATCAGGCTTACGCGGACTACCGCGACCTGATGGACCTGACCGAGGACCTGTTGCGGGGCATGGCCGAGGCGGTGCTGGGCACCCCGGTGTTCGACTATCAGGGCACCCGGTTCGACTTTGGTCTGCCGTTCGAGCGTCTGAGCGTGCGCGACGCCGTGTTGCGCTTCAATCCGGGGTTCACGCCGGCCGATATCGACGACCTGGATGCCGCGCGGCGCAGCGCGGCGACCCTGGGCATTCACGCCAAAGACGACTGGGGGCTGGGCCGCATCCACATCGAGATCTTCGAACAGACCGGCGAACACCAGCTCATCCAACCCACCTTCATCACCGAGTACCCCACCGAGGTCTCGCCGCTGGCCCGCAGCAATGATCAAAACCCGCTGGTCACCGACCGTTTCGAGTTCTTCATCGGCGGGCGCGAGATCGCCAACGGCTTCTCGGAGCTGAACGACCCCGAGGATCAGGCCGAGCGCTTCCGCCATCAGGTCGCGCAGAAGGATGCCGGGGATGAGGAGGCCATGTTCTTCGACGCCGACTACATCCGCGCCCTGGAATTCGGCCTGCCGCCCACCGCGGGCGAGGGCATCGGCATCGACCGTCTGGTGATGCTGTTCACCGACTCACCCTCGATCCGCGATGTGCTGCTGTTTCCGCACATGCGGCCGGAGGACTGAGCGCGGACCCATCTGCCGTGCGTGGTCGGGCAGGCGATCCGTGGGCATGCGTAGGAGCCCGCTTGCGGGCGACAGTCAGCGGGAAGGACAGGACATGGCGCCGCTCACGACGGGTGCGCGATGACCGGTAGGAGCCCGCTTGCGGGCGACCGTCAGCGGTTCTCGGGAACGGTCGCCCGCAAGCGGGCTCCTACAGCGCGAAGGACTAGGACATGGCGCCATGACCGGTAGGAGCCCGCTTGCGGGCGACCGTCAGTGGTCCTCGGGAACGGTCGCCCGCAAGCGGGCTCCTACGCGTATTGGACCCCATGGATGTGATCTGCGCAAAGGCCGCTGGTCCGAAACGGGGCAGGTCTATTTGATCACGACCGTCACGCAAGGTCGGCGTCCGGTCTTCGCGGATTTCTGGTGCGCTCGCCTGTTGGTACAGGAACTTCGAGCGGCGGACGCGCTGGGCTGGGCGGTCACTTGGGCGTTTGTGGTGATGCCCGATCATTTGTATTGGCTGGTGGAACTCGGCGATGCGGATCTGTCGCGGCTGATCCTGCGGGTGAAATCACGCTCGGCGATCGCCATCAACCGAGCGTTGGGCCACACCGGGCGGCTTTGGCAAAAGGGATTCCACGATCATGCGCTGCGCAACGAAGAGGATCTTCGGGCTGTCGCAAGGTATGTCATCGCCAATCCGGTCCGAGCGGGATTGGTGCAATCGGTTCGGGATTATCCGCATTGGGATGCGCGATGGATATAGGCGCAGATGGTCGCCCGCAAGCGGGCTCCTACAGGAGCCCGCTGCACGACGGCGGGCGCGCGGTAGGAGCCCGCTTGCGGGCGACCGTCAGCGGTCATCGGGAACGGTCGCCCGCAAGCGGGCTCCTACGGGGTTGCGATTAGATCGGCAGGAGATCGGGGGTGAGACGGTCTTGCGGATCTGGCTCGCGACACGGATGCGGTCATCAAGACTCGGCTGAAAACCCATAGGGCGGTGCCGTGAGATGCAGCAGCGAACCGGTCGCGCCCAGTCTGACGTCGCCGACCTCGGCCGCCGCGATCTCCACGACCGCCAGGAGCGCATAGCGGCCCCCGCCGATTGGACGTGCATCGACCACCCGGCCGGCACCCTGTTCCGAGGTGCTTCCAGCCGAGTGGAGTTCATCGCCGGGTTGCGGCGGTGTCGGGCTCTCGACCTCCGCCAGGTACATGCGGCGCTTGAGTGTACCCAGATAGCGCATCCGCGCGACCACCTCCTGCCCGACATAACACCCCTTGTCGAAGCTCACGCCATCGATGAGTTGCATGTTCACCATCTGCGGGACGAAGGTCTCGACCGTGGTGTTATACACGGTGGGAATGCCGGCTCGAATGTCGAGCAGTGCCCAGGCGTCCGTATCGCCCATCACTGAGTTGGGTGTCAGCGCATCCCACAGGGGCGCGAGCCGCTCGAACGGGCCGATCAGTTCGAAGCGCGGGACCGGGGCCGGCAGGCGCAGCACGGTGACCTCGTCGGTCACCGCCAACGCATTGTCCAACTCCGGCAGCGCAAGCCCGAGCGCCGCCAGGGCGCCGACCGCGCCGCTGCCGGTGATGCCGATGCGGATCGGGCCGTCGCTTTCGTCTTCGAGTCTGACCTTGGCGCGCATCACGAACAGCCGCAGCCGTTTGAGTGTGTCGGCGACCCGCTCGCGCGGCAGTTGGAGCATGATCGCGTCACCCAGGCGCAGGACCCGGAATAAGGCGAGCATCCGGCCCTTGGGGCTGCAGTGGCTGCTCAGTTGGCTGTGGGTATCCGAGACGGCCCGGACATCATTGGTCAACTGGCCTTGCAGGAAGGTCACGGCATCGTCGCCCCGCACCGCGATCAGCCCTAAGTGCGAGAGATCATAACGGGTGCAGTCCGCGTCGGCGGGCGCCCCCGGCGCCGGTTCGTGCGCGTCCGCGCCGCCGCCGGCGCCACGTGCGGTTAGAAAAGCGCGCCAATCAGGATTCATCTTCGCTACCCTCGTGCTGCGGCGCCGCCCATCGGCGCCTGTCGATCACGGCATCGGGGGTATCATACCCAAAGCCCCAGTCCCTCACTTGCATCACGCGGAGCATTCAGCCACTTGTCGTCACATCAACCCAGTCCGCCGGCAGATAGCCTGGTGCTTTACAAGGTGCATCCCGCCCGTGTCGTCAGCGTGGGCGAAAAGATCGAAATCGCGCTCGAAGGCGGGCAGTCCAAGCGCGTCCGCGCCAAGGATTTGGAACTGCTCCATCCAGGGCCGCTGCGTAGTCTGAGCGAACTCGTGCCGCAGGAAGGCGAGGTCGAGGCCGCCTGGGAGCTGCTGGAGGGCAGCGAGATCAGCCTCCAGGAATTGGCCGAACTCGCCTTCTCCGCCTTCACCCCGGTCACCGCCTGGGCCGCCTGGCAACTGGTGGCGGAGGGGCTGAGCTTCACCGGCACCCCCGGCGCCATCCGTGCCCGT
The DNA here is from genome assembly GCF_000379525.1 of Lamprocystis purpurea DSM 4197. Taxonomy (GTDB): domain Bacteria; phylum Pseudomonadota; class Gammaproteobacteria; order Chromatiales; family Chromatiaceae; genus Thiodictyon; species Thiodictyon purpureum. The sequence continues at coordinate 28,362 of NZ_KB902511.1, forward strand.
CCGCGGGCCGAGGTCGAGCACGACCGCGCCCAGCGTGATGCCAAGGCGGTCGCCGAGCGTGAGTGGCAGGCCTTTCTCGGGCGCATGGCGCAGGCCGCGCCGGCACCGCAGGACGCCGGCCGTCTCACCGAGGTGGAGCGTCTGGCGCTGGGCCAAAGCGAGCGCAGCCGCGTCCTGGAGGCCTTGGGCCACGAGCAGACCCCGGTCAATGCCCATCGCGCCCTGATTCAGGTGGGGCATTGGTCGGATCGCCATAATCCCTATCCAGGGCGCTGTTCCGTGCCGACGGCGGATCCGGACCTGCCGGTCCCCGCGTTACCGGATCAACAGCGCCTCGACCTGACCGATTTACCGGCCTACGCGATCGACGATGAGGGCAACCAGGATCCGGATGACGCGGTGAGCCTCGACGGCGACCGGCTCTGGGTCCATGTGGCAGACGTTGCGGCGCTGGTCGCGCCGGACGGCGCCGTCGAGCGCGAGGCGCGCTCGCGCGGTAGCAACCTCTATCTGCCCGAGCGGGTCATCAATATGCTTCCCCAGGGCGTGACCGAGCAGTTGGGGCTGGGCTTGCAGCCGGTTTCGCCTGCCCTGTCGATTGCGTTGCGTTGCGATGCGCAGGGCGAGTTGACCGATATCGAGGTGCATCGGACCTGGATTCGCGCCCAGCGACTGACCTATGACGCGGTGGATGGCCGACTCGGTGAAGCGCCATTCGCCGCCATGTGCGCGCTGACCGACCGTTTCCGTGCCCGGCGGGTCGCCCTGGGGGCGATCTCGCTCGATCTGCCGGAGGTGAGTGTGCGGGTCGTCGACGGTCGGGTGACGATCCGGCCACTCCCGCGTCTGGCCAGTCGGGGGCTGGTCACCGAGGCCATGTTGATGGCCGGGGAGGGGGTGGCGCGGTTCTGTCGGGAGCACGCGATTCCGATCAGTTACGCCACGCAGGTGGCGCCGGACACCGGCGATCAGCCGCGCGACCTCGCCGCCATGTATGCCCGGCGGCGAACCTTCAAGCCGACTCGCATGTTGATCACCCCGGACCTGCACGCCGGTCTGGGACTGCCGCTCTACACGCGCGCCACCAGCCCCTTGCGGCGCTATTCGGACCTTCTCGTCCATCAGCAACTCTGTGCCTGGCTGTCCGGCCAGCCGCTGCTGACCGCGGAGCAGGTGACCGAGCGGATCGGCGAGGCCGAGGCGGCCGCGGGCACGGTCCGGCGGGCCGAACGGCTCTCGAATCTGCATTGGAAGCTGGTCTTTCTCAAGGATCACCCGGACTGGCAGGGCGAGGCGATCATCGTCGGGAAGGAGGAACGCAAGGGGGTGGCCCTGATCGGCGCGCTCGCCTTGGAGACGCGGCTGCGGTTACGCGATGAACCCGATCTGAATCAGGGCATTCGGGTGGCCGTCAGAGAGGTTGACGTGCCGGACCAGACAGTCAGCTTTCGGGTGTTGGGTTAAACCGCGCCCAGCAGGGTAGGCGATGTTATCGCATTCGGACGTGATAACCGGACGTAGGGGCGGGTTTCAAACCCGCCCCTACACCAAGCCGGCGCGGTTTGACGTGTCTGGATATCAGGCCGCGATGCCTGATCGTCGAGCCACCGTCGACCGTCGCCCGCCGATACGTCAGGCGCGACGCACGTCTCGCCTGGAAAAATCAATGGACGAAATTAATAAAATTGCACAAAAGGCTTAAGGTTTCTGTGTTGAACTTCCGCGCGTCCTAGCCGTACCGGTTGCACCCACGCAAAAAAACGACGCGGGGCCCAGGCCCCGCGTCGTTAGCGATTGGTCGGATCACCGATCATCGGGCCGCTCAGCCCGACTGGCTCGCGACCGGGATCGGTTCGATCAAGCCCGCCAGTGCCGCACCGCACCCGTGTCGATGTGCACAAAGTCCGAGCCGGGGTAGTAGCCCACTCCGCCGCGGCCAAGGGCCAGTGCGGCGTCGCGGATCTCTCTGGTGGCCAAGTCGGGGAAGCGAATGTCAAGTGCCTGACCGGACAGGTGCAGGCTGTTGCGGGCGACCCGATGGCCGGTCCGGCGCAACATGGCGTTGGTTTGCGGTGAGCGGTAAGCGCTCAGGATCTCGTAGCGGGCCTCGGTGTCACCCAGCGATGCCTTGACGTCGTAGAGCAGGTCGAACAACTGCGGGTCGATCGCAACCTTGTCGCCGGTGCGGAAGTCCCGCAGGAACCAGTTGAGTTCCTGCAGCGCGCTGCGTTTGTAGTGGTCGCCGACCCGGTACACCAAAGAGACACGCTCATCGGTGTGCATGTGGTGTAGCGACAGTGCCCTTGGGCGTTCGGCCGGCCGTCTTGCCAGCGCCGGCGCCGCTACGGCGGACAGGGATAACCCCAGGAAATAACGTCGATTCATGTTCCCCCCGGTACATTTGACGTTGTGATGGTGCAAGCCGATTATAGGTGGCTCGATCGGAAAAGCAATAGCAAATTGACCTGAATCGGTATCCGTTCGTCGATTCTTGCAACACACTAAGAAGTCAATATAACCCTACGAGAAAAATCGGGAAATAATGAGCGACTTAGCGACTACTTGATTCGGCTTCAGATTTGTTTCCGATGGGCGGTCTCGCGGTTCACCGAAATCAGTGCTAAGGTTCGATCATGACGACGAACGTTGAGATCATTCGCAGTGAGCCGCTCAGTCATGGGTTTCTGAGGCTCAATCGCTACCGTCTCGGTCTGGCCGTGCCGGGTTCGGAGGCGCGGGTCGTCGTAGACCGAGAGTGTATCGATGGCCTGCGTGCCGCAGTCGTGCTGCCCTTCGATCCCGTGTCCGGTCAGGTCGTGCTGGTCGAGCAGTTCCGCGTCGGGACCCGGCACTCGACCACCGGCGGCCTGACCTGGGAGCCGCCGGGCGGCGTGATTGCGGCGGGACACAGTGCGGCGGAAACAGCTCGGCGGGAGGCGCTGGAAGAGACCGGATGTCGGATCGGGGCCATGACCCGCATTGCCGTTTGTCACACCAGTCCCGGCTTCAGCGACGAGTGTGTGGACATCTACTGCGGCAAGTTGCTCGACACCGACCTCCCCGCGACGGCGGGAAATCCGCACGAGGGCGAATACACACGCGTCGTTTTACGCGGTCTGGATCGCGTGATCCATGATCTTGGTCATGGGCGGCTCACCGCGGCCACTCTTATCATTGCGATCCAGTGGCTGGCGTTGAACCGCGATCGGATCCGCGAACTGTGGGCTGCCGAGCCGAGCGGGTCAGCCGCCGCCGATCTCGCGCAGTGACTCGAATCCGGGGAACAGGGGGGGGGTGGCATGCCGATCATCATGTTGGCACTGGTGTTCGCGGCGTCGGCGTGCGCCGTAACCGGCGTCCGGGCGGACGTGTACAAATATGTGGATGCCAAGGGCAATACCTATTTCACCGACGCGCCGCTCAAGGGCGCCAAATATCGGCTGGAGTGGAAGCGCGAGTCGCGCGGTCTGGTCAACGAGAATCGCCAGCGGCTGGCGAGTCTGAACCCGCGGCCGGCCGCAAACCCGGCCCCGTCCTCTTCCAAGTCGGCCGCGGCGAGCGAGTCATTGGCGGCCCGTCGCGCCCGTTTCGAACGGCTGATCAACGCCTATGCGCGGCTCAACAAGCTGAGTCCGGAACTGCTCCACGCCGTGATCCGCACTGAATCCGCCTACAATCACGAGGCCGTGTCGCACGCCGGGGCTCAGGGTCTGATGCAACTGATGCCGGGCACCGCGGCGCGCTACGGGGTGAAAGACAGTTTCAATCCGATCGAGAACCTGCGTGGCGGGGCGGCCTACCTGCGCGATCTGCTCGATCTGTTCGGCCAGGACCTCACGCTGGCCCTGGCCGGCTACAACGCCGGGGAAAACGCCGTCATCCGCAACGGCTATCAGATCCCGCCCTACTCCGAGACGCGCAACTATGTGCGCCAGGTGCTTCAGCACATGGGGTACGAGCGGCAGGCCGGCGGATGAGGCGCTTGCCCTACTGGCTCGGCTCGTCCTCTTTCTCATAAGGTGCGATTCCAGTGGCCTCGATCCGGTAGCCGGCGTCGGCCAGGTCACTGCTGGTCGGGGTGACCTTGAGGGTCCCGGTGACCCAGACGGTGTCGAACAGCTCGCCCTCGAAGGCCTGCTCCGGCGCCAGTTTGACATAGACGGTCTGGTTGGCCGGCGGCGGCGGTACGTGAATGCAGGCGCCGTAGTAGGGAACCAGCAAAAATTCGGTGATCTTGGTCGACTCCGACTCCACGGGGACGATAAAGCCGGGTAGCCGCACCAGTTTACCGTCGAGTGCGGGCACCACCGGGGCCTCGGCCCAGAGCTGTTTGAGTTTGGCCATGAGTTCTTTAGCCTGCGGGTCATCGTCCTGCAGGCTGTTGAGGTCGTACTTGTCGAAGAGTGTGTCCGGCTGCCAGTCCTCCGGGATCAGGGTGTCCCAGTCCAGGTCCTGGGGGGTCGCTGCCGTCAGCTTCGGGGCCGCGACCGTCTCCGCGGTCTCGGTCTGGGCCTTGCCGTGATCCGATTGGCCATTCTCCGATTGGCCGTCGCAGCCCGCTATGCCGGCCGCCAATACCAATGCTGCCAGGGTGTCTATCAGACGCATAGTCCAGGGTCTCCAATGACTCAAATGCGGATCAGCAGCCCGTCGGACAGCGACAGGCGGTAGGCGCGATAGCCGGCAATCAGTCCGACCAGGATACCGGCCGCGACCACCGCGGCCAGCAACAGACCCTCCGCGGCGCTCGGCGGCCCCATGCCGATGAAGAGCCCGAGCCGGTCGGTGATCAGGGGTCCGCCCAGCAAGAGCACGCCGTAGAGTAACGCAACTCCCAGCAGGGCGCCGACCAGGGTGAGGAAGACGGCTTCCCCCAGGATCAGCGCGAGCACATGGGCCGGGCGCGCGCCCACCGAGCGCAGGATCGCCATCTCCCGGCGCCGCTCGTTCAGGCTGGTCAGCAGCGCGGTCAGCATCCCGAACAGCCCGACCACCACGACCGCGGCGGACACCGCCAACAGGGCCCGTTCACCGATACCGATCAGACTCCAGAGATCCGCCAGCGCGACCCCAGGAAGGATCGCGAGCAGCGGTTCCTCCGGATAGTCATTGACGGCGCGTTGGACCTGGAAGGTCGCGATGCGCGACTTGAGTCCCACCAGGACCGCCGTGATCGCTTTCGGCGTCAGGGCGCCGGTTGCCGCCAGCGCGCGTGTCTGCTCCGCGTCGGGGGAGCGGCCCGGGGCGGCGGCACCCGACTCCCAGCCGACATGGATGGCCTCGATGGCCGTAAGACTGACATGGACAGTGCGATCGACCGGCGTCCCGGTGGGGGCCAGGATGCCGGCGACCCGAAAGGGTTTGTCCGCGTGACGGGCGAAGCTCACATCCCCGGTCCCATGGGCGATGACGATCGGGTCGCCCAGCCGGTAGCCCAGGGTCCGCGCCACCTCGGACCCCAGGACCGCATCGTAGAGGTCCGCGAAGGGCTCACCCTGGGCCAGCGTGAGCCCGCGGTCGCGGGCATAGCGGTAGTGCTCGAAATAGGCCGCGGTGGTGCCGAGTACGCGAAAGCCCCGGTGCGAGTCACCCAATGAGAGCGGGATGGTCCAGGCGACCTTGGGGAGGTTTGTGATCGCCTGATAACTCTCCCAGGAGATGTTGTTGGTGGCGTTGCCGATGCGGAACACCGCGTACAGCAGCAGGTTGATTTGGCCGCCGCGGGCGCCGACGATCAGATCGGTGCCGGAGACCGTATTGGTGAAGCCCTCGCGCACCTCACCGCGCAGTCGCTCCACCCCGATCAGCAGGGTGACGCTGAAGGCGATCGACAGCAGCGTCAGCAGCGCGGTGAAGCGCCGGTTCAGCAGGCTTTTCCAGGCGAGTATAAGAATTGGCATAGTGCGTGTTCGCCCCAGTGTCCTTCAGGCCGCCGCGAGGTTCAGTTCAGCGAGTCGCAGGGTCCGGTCGAACAGCCCTTCGAGACTCGCGTCGTGACTGACGAAGACCAGGGTCAGCCCGGCCTCCCGACATTCGCGGAACAGCAGTTCGACGAAGCCGGCGCGCCGGTCGGCATCGAGCGCCGAGGTGGGCTCGTCGGCGATCAGGATCTCGGGTGCGCCCATCAATGCCCGTGCCGCCGCCACCCGCTGCTGTTGACCGACCGAGAGTTCAGTCACCGGGCGGGCGCGCAGGGCGGGGTCGTCCAGGTCCAGATGAGCGAGCAGGCGCACCGCCTCCGCGTTCAGGCTGCCGCCGCGCGCCAGCGCGCGGGTGCGCCGCCGCCGCGAGAAGCGGCAGGGCAGGGTGACATTATCCAGCATCGAGAGATAGGGAATCAGGTTGAACATCTGAAACACATAGCCCACGTGGTCGGCGCGGAAGTGGTCGCGCTCCACCGCGCCGAGGCGATGCAGCGGCTGATCCAGCACGGTCAGGGTCCCGTCGACCACGGGCAGTACGCCCGACAGCAGCCCCAGCAGGGTGGTCTTGCCGCTGCCGCTCGGTCCCTCGATGAAAATCCGCTCACCCGGTTGAATGTCCAGGGAGTCGATAGCCAACACCGGCGGCAAGTCCGCCCGCCAGCGAAAGCGCAGGTCACGGATGGCAATCGCCGCCGGGGTGGGCGGAAGCAGGGGAGCAGCGGTCATGATCGATCAAGTGAGTCGGTGCGGCCAGGGGTTCAGGCGGCGCGAATGTTACATTGTACCAGACGAGCCTGCACTTTTCGGTCTTCCGCACGTTATTCAGCCGGATCCCGGTGGAGGTGTTGCCGGTCGTCGCCGACCCTGCGCCCTACGCATCGCATTCGGACGTGATAACCGGACGTAGGGGCGGGTTTCAAACCCGCCCCTACACCAAGGGTCTGTCTGGATATCAGGTACGAAGTCACTATGATCGTCACTTGTGTTCCGGCCGCGGTGCGCCACCTTCAGGGGTGGATAACAACCTGGAGGAACACCATGAAACGTCCCGCTCTCACCACGCTCGGATTCGTCGCGATCGCTTATGCATTCTCCGCCGCCCCAGCCTGGGCGGACTGGAATCTCGACCCGGCCCGTTCGCACCTGGCCTTCATTTCCATCAAGGGCAAGGACGTAGCCGAGATTCACACGTTCAAGGACATCGCCGGCACCATCGCACCCGACGGCCAGGCGAAAATCGTCCTGATGCTGGACAGCGTCGAGACCCTGATACCCATCCGCGACGAGCGGATGCGGGAGTTCCTGTTCGACACCGCCGACTACAAAGAAGCCGTGCTCACCGCCAAGATCGACCCGGAGCGGATCAAGTCGATGGCCGTCGGCGAGATTGCCGAGATCACCGCCGAGGGCGTGCTGTCCCTGCACGGTCAGACCCAGCCCATGGTGTTGGTGGTGCAGGCCGCGAAGGTCTCCGCCAACACCGTGATGGTGGCGAGCGTGAAACCGCTGGTGATCGATGCGGCCAAGTTCGGCATGAGCGACGGCGTGGAGAAGTTGCGCGAACTGGCCGGTCTCGCGGCCATCAGCAACGCGGTGCCGGTGAATTTCGTCCTGACCTTCGTGGACGGCGGGACCTGATCCGCGCGCCGGGGCAACGCCCGCCGGTCGGACCTTGCCCCGCGTCCGGTGCCCGGACATCGTGCACCGGCGGTCGAGGCGTTACCGTGAATGTCGCGTAGCGACCCTGTGGGAGCGGCGTCCCGCCGCGATGGGGCCGGGCTGTAGCTCTACCGTTTGAGGTTACCGCGGCACCCATCGCGGCGGGACGCCGCTCCCACGGGCGTGGCTGCCACCACGCGCCGGGTGGCGGTGCGGGACGCCGTCATCCGCTCGCCGCGTCGAACAAGGCGGCAATGCCGGATGGCGGTCCGCCTCCGGAAAACAAGGCTGACCAGGCCGGAGCCGCCGGGATAGGCGCGGGCAAGGCCTGAAGGCCGAGCCCGACAACGACAGCGACGAGCGGCGTCAGATCCTCCCCGCTATGCTGATTGAAGACGACACGGGTGCGGGGTGCCGCGGCGCCGACGCGCAGATCGGCGAGGATCTGCGCCACATCCTCCAGCGCCCAAAGGTCCGGCAAGGCGGGACGCACCGGGATGATCAGGTGATCGGCGCCGATGAGGGTGTCCATGGTCCCGTTCGTAATGGTTGGGGGGCAGTCGAGCACCAGGTGGTCGAAACCCGGCATCCGGTCGGCGAGACTGCGCCAGATCGCGGTGCCGCACGCGCCGCGCACGACCAAGCCCCAGCGCGCGGCAAAGCGTTCACCCCAGGCGGTGGCGGTGCCCTGGGGATCGGTGTCGATCAGCAGGACCCGGTGGCCGTCCATGGCCAGGCGGACGGCATAGGCAATGGCGAGCGTGGTCTTGCCGGTGCCGCCCTTTTGATGCCAGAAGACGGTCCGCCGCGGGCCGGGCGCCGATGCCCTCACTGGCCGGCCGACGGGGACCCCGCAGGGTGGGTTGCCGGGCCGTCGGCGCTCGGGTGGCCCGGTGCTGTCGGTGGCAGTGCCTCGATCTGGCGGACAATGGCCGCAATTTTGCCGTGCAGGTCGGCTTCGTGGGCATGTGCCGCGGCATGTGCGGCATGCTTGGCCGCCATCTGCGCATGTTGCGCGTCGAGCGCAACCGTGTCCGTGCCGGCAGCGAGCGCCTGTTCATGGGCGGTGATCGCTTCACCGTGTGCGCGCATTTCGGTGGCATCTGCGGCGATCTCACTGCGGTGCCGGCTGATCAGCCATAACAGCTTGTAGGCCGCCGCTTCGGCGGCACGATGCGCGGTCTCGGCGTCGGCAATCTCGGCACTCCAGCGGGCGTGGTCCTCGGCCCAGGACGTGTGCTCGGCTTCCATTTTGGCGACGTCGGCGGCACAAGTCGCATGCGGGGCCAGCCCGGCCGCGGCGACGGTCAGGGCAACGACCAGCAGCGGCGAGGTCAGCGGACGGTAGCGATGGATCAAGGTCATGGCAGTCTCCGTGGTTGGCTGAGTTAGGCAGGTAGAGCCAATGAACCCATCATTCGACGCCACGGCCGTATGTCGGCCGGTGGAGCGCATTGATGGAGCGCATTGATGGAGTGAGTCGATCAGGCCGCCGAGCGTCAGGCGTCTAGGCAATAGAGTATCCGGGTCTCACCGGTGCCGGCGATGGGGGGCGAGCGATGCACCAGCCCCAAGGCTCGGTTGTCCGGATAGATCGCGCCCTTCATGAGGCCCACCCAGCCGGTCTGCATGCGCGCCGGGTGCCCGTGGCGGAGGATGGACTCATGGCCGACCCGGAGGCTGATTTGACCAGCCGAACAGGAAGGTCTTAAAGTAAGAAGCGAACGACACCGGTTCCCCCGCGGTCACGCCCCGGGGGATGAAAAGGGAACATGGTTCAAAGCCATGGCTGCCCCCGCAACTGTACGCAGCGAGTCGCACCCGAAATCACCACTGGCCGCCGGACGGCGCCGGGAAGGTGGGTGTCGGCGCCGACCTGCAAGCCAGGAGACCTGCCGGTGTCGGGTGTCGATCAGTCAATCCGGGCGGGGTGTTCCGGTGGCGAGATGCAAGATTTCCGCTTGCCTGGAACTCCCAGGGCCGGCCGGTGGCTGGCTGGCCTGGGTGTCCCGTGGTCTCTCCCCAGAGCGATCCGCCCCTTCACTGTGGAGCGATCGTTGTCATGCATATCATGGAGGGGTTCCTACCCCCGGTTCATGCTGCCGTCTGGGGCCTTGCGTCCCTGCCGTTTCTGGTTATGGGCGCGCGCAGCGTCGCGCGGGTCACCCGCGAGCATCCGCGGGCCAAGCTGCTCCTGGCCAGCGCCGGCGCCTTCGCCTTCGTGCTGTCCGCACTCAAAATCCCATCGGTGACCGGGAGTTGTTCGCATCCCACCGGCACGGGGCTGGGGGCCATCCTCTTCGGCCCCGCGGTGATGGCGGTGCTGGGGGCCATCGTGCTGCTGTTCCAGGCCCTGCTGCTGGCGCATGGTGGCCTGACCACCCTGGGCGCCAACATTTTCTCCATGGCCATCGCCGGCCCCTGGGTCGCCTATGGGGTGTTCCGGCTCGCCCGCACCCTGGGCGGCCCCCTGGCGCTGGGCGTGTTTCTGGCCGCCGCCCTGGGTAACCTGGCCACCTATCTGGTGACCTCGGTGCAGCTCGCGCTCGCCTTCCCCGATCCGGTCAGCGGCTTCTTGGGCGCCGTGACCAAGTTCGGGAGCGTCTTTGCGCTGACCCAGATCCCGTTGGCCATCATCGAGGGGCTGCTCACCGTGCTGGTGGTCAACCTGCTGATCCAATTCAGCCGGGACGACCTTGACGAACTGGCCTTCGCTCCGGGGGTGGTGCGATGAAACGCACCAATCTGTTGCTCCTGGCCGCGGTGGTGGTCATTGCCGCCCTGCCGCTGATCCTCCCGCTGCCCGGCGGGCTTGCCGAGCCCTTCGCCGGGGCCGATGCCCAAGCCCAGACCGCGATCACCGCGGCGAATCCGGACTACCAGCCCTGGTTCACGCCCCTGTGGGAGCCGCCGAGCGGAGAGATCGAAAGCCTGCTGTTTGCCCTGCAGGCGGCCCTGGGGGCGGGTCTGCTCGGCTATTACCTCGGTCTGCGGCGCGGTGAGTCACAGCGGCGCAAATCGGACGCAGACCCGGCCAGGCTCGACGCGCAGGCCGTCGATGCTCGCGATTGACCGGCACGCCTGGACCAATCGCTGGCGCCGTCACCACCCCGGCGAGCATCTGTTGCTCGCCGGCGGGGGGCTGGTCCTGGCCCTGACGCTGCCGCCCCTGACCGCCGGACCCCTGCTATGCCTCCTCATGGCCGGTGCGACGGTGGTTGGGGCCGCTGTTCCCATGCGCGCCTTCCTGGGGGTCATGGCTCTGCCGACGGGGTTCATGCTCACCAGCGCGCCCTTTCTGGCGCTCTCGCTCGACTTGCGTGACGGGTTACACCTTTCCTGTTCCCCGGCCGGGGCGACGCTCGCCCTGGAGGTGACCCTGCGTTCCCTCGGGGCACTGTCCTGTCTGGCCTTTTTGGCCTTGACCACTCCGGTCGCGGAACTGGTCCCCTGGCTGCGCCGCTTGGGGGTGCCGGCCGCCGTGGTCGAGATCGCGCTCCTGATCTATCGGTTGATCTTCATCTTCGCGGAGCGGGCACTGGCGGGTCAGCAGGCACAGGCCGCGCGGCAGGGTTACAGCACCCGGCCACGTAGTCTCAAATCACTGGGACTCCTGATCGCGACCCTGTTCCAACGGGCCCTGGAGCGGGCGCGCCGCCTGGAGGTCGGGCTCGCCGCCCGCGGGTACGTCGGCGAACTGCGCGTCCTGACGCCGGAGCGTCCCCTGTCCCGGCGCCGGCTGGCGGGGATTGGGGGTCTGCTGCTGGCGGTCGCCCTGGGATCCGTGTTGCTGGATCGGGGCTTGGCATGAACCCGGTCATCCTGTCTGCCCGGGGGCTGGAATACAGTTACCCTGGAGGCATCGTTGCCTTGAGCGGTTTGGACCTTGAGGTATCGCGGGGCCGCAAGCTCGCCCTGCTGGGTGCCAACGGCTGCGGCAAAACCACCCTGCTCCTGCACCTGAACGGCACGCTGAAGCCCTCCCGCGGCCAGGTCTTACTGGACGGCGCGGGCGCGGGGTATGGCCGTCAGGCCCTCAACGTCTGGCGCAACACGGTCGGGTTGGTCTTGCAGGAGCCCGACGACCAACTCTTTTCGGCCACCGTCGAGCAGGATGTCTCCTTCGGCCCGCTCAATCAGGGACTGCCGGAGGCGGTTGTGCGCGCCCGGGTCGCCGAGTCGTTGGAGACCCTGCGCATCGCCGCATTGGCCGAGCGTCCGACCCATTCCTTGAGCTTCGGCCAGAAGAAGCGGGTCGCCATCGCCGGGGTGCTGGCGATGCGACCCGAGGTTCTGATTCTGGACGAACCCACCGCCGGGCTGGACCCCCAGGGCGTTGCCCACCTGCTGTCCGCCCTGGAACAACTGTGTCTGGCCGGCACGACCCTGGTGTTTTCCACCCATGATGTTGACCTGGCCTATGGCTGGGCGGATGACGTGGCCATCCTGGGTCAAGGCCTCGTGGTCTGTCAGGGTGAAGCCCTGGCGACCCTCGCGGATGCGGAACGCTTGCGCGCCGCGCACCTGCGAACGCCCACCCTGTTGGCCCTGGCCGTTGCCCTGGGGTTCGGCGGTGGTCCGGAAGACCCGCAACCTCCGCCGCGCACGCCGGCCGCCCTGATCGCCCGGTTACAGAGTGCGAAGGCCGCCCCTACGGCGAGATGCCCGCGCTCGCCGCACGCGTTCAAGGCATGACGGGCCAGCGCAGGCAGCGATGCGCTCGGAGAGAAGCTACTGGAATCGATCCGCCAGATGAACGCCGGCCTCGGGACTGTGGTGTACTCGCCGATCACGCCACCCGGCGGCAATCCGGCCTGTCGCAGGCGCAGTTCGCCGCGCTCATGGGCGTGTCGGTGCGCACGCTGCAAGAGTGGGAGCAAGGTCGACGCCAGCCCAGCGGTGCCGCCAAGACCCTGCTCAAGGTGGCCGAGCGGCACCCCGAGGTACTGCGGGAATTGGCCGCGGCCTGACGGTCCCCGCGATTCCCGGACAAACTGAGGTCCCGCGGCTGTTCCGCTCAGGGCCTGCCCAGCCAGTCCCGTAGGTCCGATTGGCTGGCGAGGTCGAAGATGGCCTCGGCGAGGGCTTCGAGGCGCGCGAGCGGCAGCGCATCGAGGCGGACCTCAAGCTCCGGGGGCAGCGGACCGAAGCGCCGCGTGGCTTGGCGCAGCAGCAGGTTCGCGGCTTCCTCGCGGCGGCCCTCCTCGCGCCCCTCATCAAGCCCTTTCTCGTGGCCGATGGCCACCAATTCCTTGTAGGTCCGGGTCTCTTCAAACGGGGTCTGGATCCCAAACATGGTCAGAATCTCCGGATAGCTCAGATGGCTGAAGCGCACCGTCAGCCACGAAAAAAAGACGTCGGTCAGGCGCTCGCGCACGGCCTGCGGCAGCGCCGCGGCGGCGATGCGCCCGAGGGCCCGTGGCCCTTCTTGGCGCAGTCGCTCCGGGTCCGCGATCCGATAGGGCAGGAACACGGCCAGCAGCGGATGCCCGGCTCGCGCCGCTCCAGGGCCTCCAGGATTGGCTGCAGATAGGCCACGCGCAACGGCGCGTCCGGCTGCCGCGCGGCGGCGTACCAGGGCTCGGTGCGGGGGTCGAGCGCCGGGGTGGCGAACAAGATCAGTCCGCGCACCACGCGCCCCAGGTTGCGTTCGCCGACCAGCCCCAACTCTACCACCGAGCGGTGATAGATCTTGGGATCGTCCCGCGCCTGAAACTCGATGACCCAGATGGGCTCGTCGGGCGCCTCCGGCAGCAGGACGCCGTCGGTGCGCCGGTCGAGCCCTTTGACCTCCAGGGCCTCGAATCGATACGGTCCGCGCACCCGGATGCCGTCGGTGAGGATCGCCAGGGTCTCGGCGTCGGCCCCCAGCAGGGTATAGATCTCGCGGTCGGTCTTCATACGGTGTCTCTTAGTGGCAAAGGAAACCGTGGTCTGCCCCTGAGTGCTCGTTGGCCGGATCGGCGAGAAGTCCGCTGTGACACTCGCCATTGGAAAAGAAGCCTACTGCCGGGAAAACCAGCAGCGACGCGACCCCGCAGATTGCTTGGGGGATAGCGATTCCGTGGTACGTCACCTATTTCCCTCCGTCAGCAGGCGGGGCGGCTCCACCAACGCGACAGCCGCTTCTGTAGCACACGGGCCGGCACCCCCTCGTAATGCGAGACGTCGTTGAACAGCCGCAACCGCGCACGCACGTCAGTGGCGAAGTCGAGGATGGTCAGACTCGCCGGGCTCTGGTCGAGTCGGTCGCGATAGCCGCGGGCATCGAAGCCGAGCAGACTGCTGACCAGCAGCCGATTGGTCCCCTTGTGGGAAACCACCAGCACCGCCTGGTGTCGATGGTGCTGCACGATGCGGCGAAGCACCGGCAAGGCGCGGGCCAGCACGTCGATACCGGACTCGCCACCCTGCGGCGCGACGGTGAGCGGGTCTTCCTGCCAGGCGTCGTATTCGTCGGCGTAGTCGGCCTCGATCTCGTCGCGGGAGCGACCCTCCCAGTGCCCGTAGGCGATCTCTCGTAAATCGGGCTGGACAAGCGGTTCCAGCCCATGCGGTACAGCGATGATTCGCGCCGTCTCCATGGTACGTTGCATCGGGCTCGCGTAGATCGCGTCCAGGCGCTCGCAGCGCAGGCGCTGCGCCAGCGCCGCGACCTGGGTGCGCCCCTCTTCGGACAAGGCTACCTCAGTGGAGCCGGCAAACCGGTCCTCGGCGGTCAGTTCGGTCGCGCCGTGGCGCACCAGATAGATTCGGGTCGGCATATGAAACCTCCGTTGGGGCGGGCAGTGGTCGACGGGGGCTGAACCGTGACCGCTCGCCGGCTAGAGCCAGGGTTTGTCGCCGGACCCCGGCACCTTCACCATCGGCGTGAAGCCTGACCAATGCAACAGGAAAAAGCTGGCAACTCACCCGATACGGCAACAGGATACTTGGTTCAACGCTCGCCTGGGCAAGAGGTCTGTCGAGCTCCGGACGGTGTCGTATTCGGCGCCGGAGGTGGCGAGCAGCCGGGCGCTGGAGTCGAAGGCGAGTGCAGCCGGTTTGCCCTGACTTTCGTGGACGGCGGCACCTGATCCGCGCGCCGGGGCAGCGCCCGCCGGTCGGACCTTGCCCTGCGTTCGGTGTCCGGACGTCGTGCACCGGAAATACCTGAAGCGGACGCGGAGCCTACGTCGATCGAGCGATGGCGTCGAGCAAGTAGAAGGGCGATGCCGTCTCCCGGCTTGGTCCGGACCTCTGCTTGGGCTACTGTAGCGCCGTCGCCGGGCGCTAGACGCTAGCGAGCCCCGCCGCTCCTCAGAGACAAAGGTTGCGCTGACCATGTACGACTCACTAAAGATCGAAGGCTTTCGGGCCTTCGACTCGTTCGATCTCCCCAATCTGACCCGGGTCAACCTGCTGGTCGGGAAGAACAATGCAGGCAAGACCTCGTTGCTGGATGCGGTGGAAATGGTGGCGTTGGGCGGGAAACTCGCTTCGCTGTGGAGCAGTCCCATACGGCGACGTGAGATTTGGCCTGAGTCGCCCGGCCAGAGCGCGACCGGTTGGGATGTCGATTTGAGCCATCTATTTCATGGACATCAGATCCGCGACGGCGTGTCGTTCAAGTTGAGTGCCGGTTACGGCAATACCGCCCGGGTTGTCGGTTGCAGTATTCGGCCAAATAAAGCGGATCCCGCGAAGCTTGATCCATTGATTGACCTGGTCGGAGTCGGACTCCCCTTTGAACTGGTGATGACCGGGCCGGACAATCCGGAAGGTAAGCCTCCCGTTCCGATCGGAGAGAATGGGTTCCTTTTTGGATCTACCGCAAATCTCACTCGCGGTGAAGCGCCCAAACCCTTGCTGCCTCCAAACGACAAAAGCAGAGAGGGAGTCGGCGCTTTAGCAAGTGTCTCCGCTGTAATATCGGCGATGAGAAAAGACAAACCTGTAAGAGTTTGGTTCCTCGGTACCGAAGGTGCCCCGCCGGGGTTTCTTCAGGCCATCTGGGATTTGCTCGTCCTTAGCCCGGAGGAGGACAAGGTCATCTCAGCATTGCAGATCATCGAGCCCGCCATCCAGCGGCTCGCGTTCATCGGGCAAGGCTCGCAAAGCACCGCCTTTGTGAAGCTGATGGGTGAAGAGCAACGGATGCCCCTCGGCAGTCTGGGCGATGGGATGAAGCGACTGCTTGCCCAAGCGATCTACATGACCTTCTCGGCCAAGGGCGTACTACTGATCGACGAGATCGATACCGGACTCCACTACACCACGCTGGAGTCCATGTGGCGCTTCGTCATCGAGTCCGCCCGGCGGCTCGATGTGCAGGTCTTCGCCACATCCCACAGCGGCGACTGCATCCGCGCCTTAGCCTGGCTCCAAACCGACGCCCCAGACCTGGCGGCGGAGGTCTCGGTACACCGCATCGACCGGACCGAGCCCGCCGCGGTGCGCTACTCGGCCGCGGACATCGAGATCGCCGCACGCCATCACATCGAGGTGCGGGGATGAGTGCATCGAAGGTGAGGTCGAGCGCGCCCCATCGACTGATCGTCGAGGGGCGGGACGATCAGTGGTCGATCATCGCGTTGACTGCCAAATACGGCTGGGATTGGGACAACCCTGCTCCTCACTATCCCTTCGTCGCAGACGCCAAAGGCGACACGCTGGCCTTGGAGTCCCTGCCGCTTGCGGTCCGTTCTTATCGCCGGGTCGGGGTCGTCCTGGATGCGGACTTCTCGCCCGAACGTCGGTGGCAGTCGGTATGCGACCTGTTATCCGACGAGGGTTTCCCGGTGCCGACCCGGCCCGACCCAGAAGGTACGGTGGTCGAACGGATGGACGGCAAGCGAATTGGCGTCTGGCTCATGCCCGACAACCAGAACCCGGGCAAGCTTGAGGACTTCCTTGCCCTGCTCGTGCCGCCAGCCGACCCTTGCTGGGCCTGGGCCGAGGAGAGCACCACGCGCGCCGTTCGACTGGGCGCCGGATTCACACCATCCGACTTCATCAAGGCCCACATCCATACGTGGCTAGCCTGGCAGAAAGAGCCCGGCCAGCCCTTCGGCACCGCGATCCGGGCGGCGACTTTCGCCCATGACGCCGCTGCGGCACGCCGGTTCGTGGCCTGGATGGAACGACTCTTCGCGTGACTTCCGGCCCGCTGCTGTAAGCCTGACGGGTTCGCTACATGCCACTGGGCCGACGCGCTGTTTGACCTGGAACCGGTGTAGGTCCTGCTGCGGTCCGGCTTGCACCGTCACTGGGCGCGATGGCGACGATCTCGATCGCTACGGCCGCGAATTCCGAAGACAGTTTACTCAATTCGGTCGGCGTGGCCAGCGGAGAGATAAGTAAATTGTCCCCGGATCTCCGCAGATGCACGAAAGCCAGGCGTGCCGCTTCTGAGAAGTCAGAATCTTGACGCCGACCGGCCAGTGCAAGCCACTGATATATTAAGGTCTCGCCCTTAACTGAGTGCCATTCGGGCCTATCTCTATTAAATTCAGGCCGAATCAAACTCGCCTGCGTCCGGTGGATTGAATTGAGCCTGGCATCTTTTCGGCCCGCTGTTTCCCGACGGCTGTTTCGCGACGAACTGGCGGTCCTGATTGCCCGGGAGCCAGGTTGGCGGGTTCTGGCACCATCAAGCAGCGCGCTGCGCTTGTAGGTAGTATGCTGTCCGCCTGTCGCTTTGAGCATCGGAGGCATGTCGCCGTGCTGATTTATCTCAGCAGAGGACTGCCGCATCTGTACTCACGAGGCTAAGTCATGCTGACAACGATCGAAGTCGTGATCGACCGAGACGGAAGGGTCCGCCCGCTGGAGCCGCCCTATCTGACCCTGCTGCCGATCCGTCCGGCCGCCGCACGGCGTCCCCTGCCGCCGGGGGGACAGCGGCCGACGCCTTGGCCCTGTTGCATCCCCGCGTTTGGCCCAACGCCCTGTCAGCGACCCGAACGAGGTGCAGCGCCGGATCGCGGCGCTCCGTGAGGACTGGGGGGACCATTGATACGCCGTGCCTATCTCGATACCTGTATCGTGATCTACCTGATCGAGGATGCCGGGCGGCTCAGCGAGCGGACACGCGAATTCTTGGCGCGAAGCAGCGACACGCTCCTGTGCGTCTCGCCCCTTGTGCGTCTGGAGGCGATCATCAAGCCGCTGCGAGAGTCGAATACCAAGCTGGTTGCGGATGACGAGGACTTCCTTGCGGCGCAACGCTGGCTTGGCAGCGACGGCCGCATCTTCGATCGAGCATGTCAACTGCGGGCAGGCTACGGACTGAAAACCCCCGACGCACTCCACCTGGCGACCGTCCTGCACTACGGTTGCGACGAATTCTGGACCAGATCGATTGAGGCTCGCCGCCGGAGGGATGGGGGTCGATGTACTGGGCGGCTCTCTGGAGGCCATACAGCCCTAGATGTCTAGCCCGGATGGAGCGATAACGGACTCCGGGTCGGTGTTGCAGCGACGCGCGATGGTCGGGAGTTCGGGCCGCCAATCGCTGTCCGCTCCCGCTTTCCCACCAGGTCAGTAAACTGTCCCCGGAATTGCTGCGGCTGCATGAGAGGAGGTCAACATGGAATATCGGCATCACAAAGACTTTATGTCTAGCGTTAGAGATCTTTATCAAAAAGGAGGGCTTTTTCAAAAGGCAGCACTACAGGTCAGGGCAATACTTGGTGGCATAGGGGTTCCTGACACTTACCCATTTGCAGGTTTCAGGCAGACCAAACATGGCGAGAATCGCGTGAGTAAGTGCTTGAAGTACGATCTGATAGGGTTTGCCCGCCTCATCACGATTACCGAAAAGGATGTCACCCTATTCTGCTTCGCCGGAGATCATACCGCCTGCGACGCTTGGTTAGAGCGTAATCGTGGACTCACCCTAGCGGCCGACGAGCATGGTCGCATGGTGGATGTTCAAAGAACCCCAAGAGGACTCGGCATTGAGTCAGCCCTGACGGGACCGTCGGCTCTCACCAAGGGTAAGTTGTACGAAGGACTAACTCCTGAGACCTATTTCGACCGCCTTGTCCAAGGGTTGCCTCGTCAGCTAGTACGCAAACTCGAGGAACTTGAATCGATCAACGAAGAGTCGGACATCTACGAAATCACAAAGGCAATTGATGATATCGACAGGGCACAGGCTATTTATGACGTATTTTCATTGTTACGCCAAGATAAACGTAGACAGGCCATTGATCGCGCGAAACTTTTTCTGGGAGAAACTCGCGAAATCGTCGAGTTAACTAAAGATGAGATAAGACGGCTTGCTGACAGCGAGACGATCAAGACGATCCGCGCAGACGATCCTCGCTTCCAAAGGGTGTTCGAGCACTTTGTCAAGTCTGCATCCTAATATGGACTGGATGCTCTTTCTGCATCCGGATCAGCAGGAAGTTGTTGACAAAGATTTCTCAAGCCCTGCAAAGCTTAGCGGCGTTTCCGGTTCCGGAAAGACATGCATTGTCGTTAAGCGCGCCGTGCGCCTCGCCGACACGTACGAGGGCGAGCGGGTTCTGATTCTTACGCTGAATCGCCAGCTTGCCCGATTGATCAACGAAATGGTGGAAGCCGCTTGTCCGGTGGATGTTCGGTCGCGTATTGACGTTAAGCCGTTTTTTTCGCTCTGTCAGGAACTGCTGCACCGGTTTGAGCCGGAGAACGATAAGCTCTACGACGACGTCACATGGAAGAGCATGGAGCATATCGATGAGATTTGGAGGGAGTACTATCGTTGTGAGCTTAACAACTCTAGCGCCAAGGTACTCCACCCAGTGCACGATTCAGTGATTGCGCGAAATATTGACGCAGAGAAATACATCCGCGAGGAGTTTGACTGGATTCGCAGTGCGGTTCCAAGCGGAGATCGAAAACGCTATCTCGACCTTGAAAGGCACGGCAGGGGCTATCCCCTCGACGCAAGGTTTCGCACCTTGCTCCTTGATGGACTGAAATTTTGGGAAAAGAAGATGTGTGATATCGGCGTCACGGACTACCTTGGTATCGCCACAGCACTTTACCAATACATTGACCGGCTCAAGCCGCTGTATCGCTGTATTTTGGTGGACGAATCGCAGGACTTTGGAACCATGGAGTATCAGTTGGTGCGAAAGTTCGTCAGTCCGGCAGAGAACGACCTATTTTTCTGTGGTGATGCGGCTCAGCAGGTATCGGCAAAGCATCGAAGCTTTCGCGAGGCAGGTATCGAGATTCCCAGCTTATTCAATATGCAGGTTAAGAAAAATTACCGCAACAGCCGGGAAATCTTACTCGCGGCCTACGGTGTCCTTTATTGTAATCTGAGCGAGGAAATGCTTGACTCTGGAGATTTTGAGATTCTGGATCCGGAGTATGCGGACTTCAGTGCGGCACCTCCCCTTATGCTCAGGGCATCATCATTAGAAGAAGAGATCGCCTTCGCGCTTGCGTATCTGAGGACAAGCGAAGAAGAAGAGCCGACTAGTAAGGGTTGCATCTCCTTCTGCGGATATAGCCTTTACGAAATTCAGAACTTTGGCACGAAACTCAACGTTCCAGTGCTTGACGGGAACGTGACTATCACTGACAACGCGCTCTATGTGAGCGACTTGGAGCATACCAAAGGCTTTGAGTTCGACACAATGATCATTGTGAATTGTAGCGACAAGGTGATTCCTGATCCGCTCAAACCACAAAAGGAACGGTTTCGAGATTTGGCTCGCTTTTACGTCGCAATGACTCGTGCGAAGAATCAGCTCATCGTTTCTTATTCCGGATCATGCTCGCCGCTCTTGGCGAGTGCGGATGCGAACTTTCTGTTGGAGGAGTGGGGCCAATATCTCGATAAAGAACCTGCTGTCGGATGTGGGGTGCCTTCACGTCTGGAAAATACCCGTCATTACGACGAGGGTGAGTTGAAGCGCGTGTTCGATATGTCGGGACCAGAGTTTCTTTACACCGAAGGTGCTCTTGGGCTAAGCAGCCTGCTTATCGAGAAGCTGCGCAACGTCGTGCCAGGCAAGAAGAAAACGGTGAACCGGACCCCGGTAGAGTGGGCGAACATCGGAGATGCAATAGCGGACTGTGAGAACAATCCCAAAGTGCGCCAATCATTCGGCCCGGAGGGCTTCATGCAATTCCGATCATTGATAGACCGCATCGATCTGGTACGAACTTCTATCAGAAAAACCGAACGACCATGATGAGTCGCCTTCTTACGCCATGCAACCCGGGAGAGGGAAACGGCCGAGCCATCCGGTGACAGTGACGGTCAAGCGGTACAGTAGAAATTGTCAGAAAGGCTGAGTTCCATCGAACACAACGCAGTGCATTAACTTAGGCCCCCTGGCGCTGACCCCCGCGCTCGGCCCGATGGATGCCGAACGTTTTATCGCAGGCATGCATGGGGAACCAGTCGATTACACCCGCTGGAGAGGCGACCAATGGCAGGATGCGACCGTCGCCGGACTGGCGGAGCAGGCGTTGCGGGCGCGGGTGGCGACACCGGACTGAGGTTCGTTCGGTGTCCGTTTGGCGCTCGCCCGATCCGGGCTGCAGGCTCGGCTCCAGCGGGTCCGGATACCCGAACAGTCCGACCGGTGGGCGCCCGCTTCAGGGGCATAGCCCGGATGGGGCAATAGCGCAATCTGGGGCGGCGTTGCATCTCTGCGGGACGGTCTTGCGAGCAGCTCGGAGCGTCGCGCGACTGCCCGCGGAAATATCGTGGCCTACCCCGGCATACGCTCTATTCCCCTATTCTATTGACCACTATTTCCTGCCCTTGCTGACACTGCATTTAGTTCCCTTAAGCGTCCTCCCGCCCGGATTCCCAGGACGGGACGAACACTTCCCGCAGTCCTGCGATTTGGGCGGGCAGAAGGCCAACGCAGGCAACTCCAAGATAGGTTGCCGCACGTGTCGTTCCCACATACAAGTACTTGCCGAAGAGCTCCGGATGAAGGTCCGCCAGTCGATCAACGCCGACAAAGAACACCGCTTCGAACTCAAGGCCCTTGATATGCTCCACCGCGAAGACCCGAACGTCGCTGTCGTTCCCCATGACCTGGCCCTGGGGGCAAGGAGAGACTCGGATGTTGTCTGCGCCAAGTGCCGCGTCCAGCGCATCGGCGGTGCGCTGCACCTCGGACTCCTGGTTAACGAAGATGGCGATGGACGGTAGCTGACGGACGAACCGCTCTATCTCACGAACCCGCGCCGATAGCCAATCGACTACCACGAGGAAATCGCCTGCGGACTCCAGCAGCGCGGGCTTGACCCCTTCGCTGTCCACCTTCTCCGGTAGTACCCCGACGTCGCCCACCCCCCCCGCCGCCCGGATAATCGCACCGGCGAGTTCGTTGAGCTGTCGGCTCTGGCGATAGGAGACGTTGATCTCCCTGATATCTATATCGCCGATCGCCCAAGTCAGATCACCACGAGACCGAGTACCCCAGGTCGTCAGGCGCTGGTTGAAGTCCCCGCAGGCGAAGAACGACCGGGTGTAACGATGGCAAAGTCCGGCCATGCACGCCAACTGGACCGGCGAGAAATCGGTGGCCTCGTCGACCAGGACTTGGTTTTGATTCCGGCGCGCCAGGGGCTCCAACACAGCCCAGCGACGGTCATTCAGATTCTTCGCGATGCGTGGGTCGCGCAGCAGATCACCGCCGCCACGCACGTTGCTCAGGAGCATCACGTCAAGCTCCAGGGGATCCAGTTCGCTGGCCGGAATTGCCTGGCCCTGGTACCAGCGGGCCTCTTGCTGTCGGGCTCGCCGGAATGCCCGATAGCGCGACGGGATGCGGTGGAAGTAATCCCGAACCGGGTTGGCAAAGCGTTGAAGATGGGTCTGCCGGACCAGGCTGATGCCAATCTCGCCCCGGGATGCCTGCTCCAGGGCCCGGTCCCCAAGCCATTCCAAGACAACCCCGTTTCGCGATTTCTTGCTGATGCTCCGACCGGTGGCGGTCGCGCGGGCTTGGGCGCGGACCGCTTGCATATATGCCGTCACGGCACGTTGCCGCTTGGTCGCCGAGGGTGTCGTCTCTTCGTCTTCTGTGTCCTGCTCGTCCTGTTCATCCAGGTCGTCGTCATCCGAGGCTGACTGGTCCTTAATCCGCTCGATGACATCACCCAGGGCATCAAGGAAGCCGTTGTCCTTTCTAACCTGCACACTCAAGGCGCCGCGGATCGCCTGATCCGTTTCGCCTTTGAGCTTGCTCCGCAGTTCGGCGGCCTTATCCGCCTCCGTCGCCAGCGCGATCAGCGTGGCCGCCTCGCTCCCGGATTGGCTGCGCCTCAGCACAGCGCTCAGCGCTTCTCCAAGCGCGGAGACGGCGGTATCCCGATCCTCCTCAAGGCGTTGTGCCGACTGTGACAGCTCTTCCAGGAACCTGGCCCGCTGCCACTGCTCGAAGTCGTCGAACCAACCGATTGCTTGCGCCTGGGTGTCCGTCGACAGATAGGTGGTCGTATCCTTGAGGACGAAGCTGCCGCTGCCGGTTGTTGTGCGTAGAATGCCAAATGCCTCGCGCCCCAACTCGTGGCGAAAGTCGTTCCAGGTGCGGATGCGCTTATTGGGCACGGCGATGCTTTCCCGATTGAATGCCTCTTGGAGATACTTCTTGAGGAGCTGGGTTGGCGTAAACATGATCCAGCTATCAGTGTGCGGCAGACCACCTTCGGCCGCCACCAGATCCACCGTTGCGCGCTCACCGGGGTCAAGGAACTCCAGATCGAGCTTTTGTCCAAGACGGCGAATCAGGGTCGTCGTCTTACCGGTCCCCGGGGGACCCAGGAGGGCTAGGCGCTTGTTCAAGGGCAGGCGAAAGATCTCGTCCTGATATTGATCCAGCACCGGGCGGTCGCGCAGTTCCATCTTGGTGATGACACTGCGCCTGATGCCTTCCACGATGTTGGCTGCCTGCTGATCCTCCGCCAGCAGTTGCCCCAGCACGTCCCCGTCGGCCTCGACCGCCAGTTCTTCCAGCAAGGCCCGCAGGGACGCAATAGTGAGAGGACCAAGACCCTTCGACTCGACGATGGAATCGCGTGAATCCCAAACATCCTTCTCTCGTCTCGGTCGTAGCAGGGAGCGTTCGACGACTTCGACCTTGCGACCGTCGGGGAGGGTGGCGGTCTGCCCCACCTCCAGCGCCGCAATGTGGGCAATCGGGGCGCGATTGCTCGCAAATCTGGCGGTGCCGATGCCTGAAGGCGGTGCGGTGCGGCAGATGTAATAGGTCTCGCGGTTGCCGCCGAAGTCATCGACAACCACTCGCGCAATGGCCGGCTCATCGCGCAGGGTGACGAGATTACGATACTTCTCTTGATTGAGCTGCTGTATGCGCCCGAGTGCGTTTCGGTCGGTTGCGACGTTGAAGTCGGTCAGGTCATCTGGGCGAATCCCATGGAAACCATCTTCGAGCCTCTGTCGCGCCTGCCCCGCGACCGTTGCAAAGATATCGAGGGCTTCGGTCGCGACCCCTTGGATGTAACCCTTGTCGTCTTCCTTCATCGTTGGCTCCGGTTGCTCTAGAACAGGGGATAGGATGCCTCAGGGATAAGGAACCAGGCTCAATTAAATTTGAAGACGGAAAAGAATTTAATTGAGCCTAGTCCAGCAATTCCCGGCGAACAAGAGTGAAGTGCCTGATTTAACTAAACCCAGCTTGCAATCCACCGAAAATTGGCAAAAATGCGGCTCGTTTTTCAGTGGGTTAGCGTTCGCCGGGAATTGCTGAGCCTAGTCCATTATCTTCTTTCACAACCTCTCAGACCACTTGCTCGCTCAGTCGAGCACCTGCGCAATGCTGTCCGCCGTCAGGATGCGCTCCGACCAGATCCGCAGGTCGTCGCTGTCGGCGGTCTCCACCCGGCCGCGACAGCGCTGCGCAACGTCCGCGCCGAACTTTTTCTCGATCTGCCACAGGAGCAATGCGGCCTCGCCTTGCTGGACCCCCTGCTGGACCCCCTGCTGGACCCCCTGCCGGACCCCTTGCTGGCGCCCCCGCTGGAGCCCCCGCCGAAGGCCTTTCTTGATTCCCGCACGTTCGACAGTCGTGATATAGGGCATCTGCTTGCTCGCCTCGAAGTCGTAGAGGTCTTTGCGAAAGGCGGCCTCGGCCTCCGCGGGTAGCCGGATCATCCAGTCGATGACCCGAAACAGCTCCAGGATCGTGCCGCGGTCATAGCCGCGATCATACATCAGCCGGATCAACCGCAGCTTCCAGGCCCGCCGCTGGTCGGCATCGCCCCGGTCCTTGGCGCGAATCTGGGCCATGACCACCAGCGCGAAGCGGTTGTGGCTCTGCTCCAGCTCCGCCCACCGCGCGGGCCGGTCCCAGTCCAGCAGCTTGGCGACGGGAAAGCGAAAGTCGATGGAGCAGCCCCAGAGACTATCCCGGTAGCGCTTGGGGCGGAAGCGCGGGCTGGTATCGGCGAGGACCGCGAGGCTAGCCACCGGTACGCCGCGGGCATCGCGCAGCCGATGGTTGTACACGAACATGCGTTCGGCGAAGGCCGCCTCCGGCTCGCCCTGCACCTCTACATGCACTAAACCACGCCCAGTGCGAGAAACGTAATTTGTCGGTGCGGCTTTAGCCGCACGCTTGGCCGGTGCGGTTGACACCGCACCGATGCCAAAATTACGCATCCCGTCCTGGGCGCGGTTTAGCAGTCTGTCGGACTTAACCCGAGCGCAGAGTTTCGCGACACCGATCCTTAGGGTCACGCAGGCGCGATGTCGACCGGCTAAAGCCTCGGCCTCCAGTCTTCCGGCGGCCGGAACGACGATCTGGCGCCCAGGCTCCAATTCGGGAGCACGTCGCGACGCGGATACCGTCGCGTGGTGCCACCAGACGCAAGAAACGTCGGGTGACGCTGCGCTGACCCGACCTACGAGGAATGCTTGCCCAATAGTCGCGCGTGTCGCGCGGCGGGCGCGGCCGGGGCGCCCATCGCTTAAAGGTGAAGTCAACGGACTCATCACGCGCCGCGGCGGCCCTGTGCCGGCCGGCTGAGCGCGCCGATCAAGCCGCCGAGCGCAAGGCAGACCGCCGTCAGCGCCGGCCCGAAGGGCTGATCGAGCCCCAGGGCGAGGACGAAAGCTGCGAGATAGGCTGCGACACCCATGAGCCCTGCGAGCCAAAGTGTCCAGGCCCATCCGGGTGCGATCCGAAAGGCCGCCCAGGCGGGGACCAGGACCAGGGCGAACGCGCCCAGCAAGCCCAGGGTCGCCGTCCCGACCGCCACGCCGAATGCCGCCAGGAGATCGAACCCCAGGTGCCAGCGCCAGGCCGGCAGCCGGTTGGCCGTATCGTGGCGCGGAAAAAAGCGGGCGCGCAGCAGCCGCGGCATGAGCCGGGGCAGGGCGGTCACGGCCAGCCCGGTCAGCAGCACGGCAGCGGCCAGTTCAGTCCAGCCGGCGAAATAGATCTGACCGTCCATCACCGCCTGTCCCAAGGCATCGCCCGCGGAGGTATTGGCCGCCGCCAGCAGCAGCGCCGACCAGCCGATCAAGATCATGAAACCGTACGCCGTGTTCCCGCGCGCCCCGCCGAGCGACTTCACCGCCCCGCCGCCGAGCGCTCCCAGACTCGCACCGAGCATGGCGGGGGCGCCGACGGCAAGCCCCAGCAGGGCGCCGGCAGCGGCCAGATGCGCCAGCCCCAGGGCGGCCAGCCATTCCTCGCGCAACATCAGCAGCGCGCCCAGAACCGGCAATACCCCGGCGATCAGCAAGCCGGCCGCGAAGGGCAGCCGGAACAGTGGATCTGCATAGATTTCCCAATTCATTGGATCAGCCTGAACAGAGTCGTTGACACGCGAACAGTCATAGGTAGGCGATGACCCACCTCGTGAGGTGCGGGTCTCCCGTGGGAGCGGCCTCCGGCCGCGATGGAGCCGCGCGGGATAGCGAACGTTGGCGTTGACCGCGGCATCGCATCGCGGCCGGAGGCCGCTCCCACGGGGTCGCTGTGCGATTTGTACGGTCAGGCATCCGGGGCAAGCTCCAGAACCCGCGAACAGACGCTCTCCAGAAAGGCGCGTTCGTGGCTGACCAGCAGGACCGCGCGCCGGTCGTCGCGGTACGCCGGCGGTTGCGCCAGCAGCAGCGCCAGCAAACGTTCGTGTTCGGGGTCCAGGTTGTTCGTGGGCTCGTCGAGCAACACCAGCTCCGCCGACCCGGCGAGCGCCGCCCAGACGCACAGCAGTTGGTACTGGCCGCCGCTCAGCCGGTCGAGGCGCCGATCGAGGTGTTGGCTCAAGGGCCCCGGCGGCGGTCGGTGGGTCGGGACGGCGGCACACCGCAGCAGGTCACGCCCGGTCAGCGGCATGGCCGGGAGGCGCACCGGCCGCTGCTCCTGGTAGAACAGGGTGAGATTCGGTGCGCGCTCGATCCGCCCGGAGAAAATCCGGGCGGCATTGGCGATGGCGTTGAGCAGGGTGGACTTGCCGCTCCCGTTCGTGCCCCACAACCCCAGGACGTCCCCCGCCTGGATGCTGCACGAGATCGGCCCCACCACCGGCGCTGCATAGCCCGCCACCACCTGCTCCAGTCGGAGCAGGGGCGCTGCCGCCGGGTTGCCGCTCACCGGGCACTCGCGAGCGCCGCGACCCAGCGCCCGAGATGATCCAGGTAGCCCTTGCCGTCCGCGTCCGCCGGCGGCTCCAGCGGCAGTTGGATGGCCGTCCAACCCAGGTCGCGCGCCAGCGCCTGGGGCGCCTGGGGCGACTGATACGGGGTATAGAGGATGACTCCCCGGCCGCCCTTGAGTGCGGCGGTCAGCGCGCTCAACTGGCGCCCGGTCGGCGGTACGCCGGGGATCGGCTCGATAGTGCCGAGCAAGGGGAGGTCGAAACGGTCCAGCAGATAGAGGGCATCCCGGTGATAGAGCACAGCGCCGGGCGCCCCGGCCAACTGCTCCCGCCAACCGGCCGTGCGGGTCGCCGCCTGGGTGGCGAAGGCTTCCGCGCGGGCGCGGTAGGTCGCGGCAGCGGCCGGGTCGAGCTGGGCCAGGCGCCCCGCCAGGGCCTGGCCGACCGCCGCCATGCGCACCGGGTCCAGATCGATATGTGGATTGCCCACCGGGTGCACGTCCCCCTGAGCACGGTCCGCCGACCCGCCCTTATCCAGCAGATCCACCTGGGCAGCCGCCTCGAAATAGCCTGGGCGGCCCGGCTGGATGCGGGGATTGGCCGCACTGCTGATCGCCACCGGGAGCCAGCCGACTTCGAGTTCGGCCCCGATGGCGACCAGCAGGTCAGCGTCGCGCAGGCTGCGCATCATGCTGGGTTTTGCCTGGAGCCGATGCAGGTCCTGCTGCGGCCCCGCCAGCACCGTCACCTGGGCGCCGGGGCCGGCGATTTCGCGCGCCAGCGCGCCCATGCTGGGCGCGGTGGCGACGATTTCGAGCGCCGCGGCCGGGACCGCGGCCAGGGCTATGAGCCCGATCAGGGCGGTGCAAAAACGTCCGATCATAATACTCTCCAAAAAGTGACGGTCATGGCAGCATGGCCAACGGTCATTGAAGGATGCACACCGCATCCGAGACATGAAGTTCCCCCGTGGGAGCGGCCTGCGGCCGCGACAGGGCCGCGGGGGCCTTGATCGTAATCCCGACCAGCGGCGTGCGTAGTCAGGGCTTCCAGCCCTGATGGTGTCAGGCCAGGATGGCCTGACTACGCACCCGGCGAGCCCAAGTGGCCGGCATCTTGATCGAGGCCGCCGCGGGGGATCGCGCGGTCTGGGCGTTCAGGGTGTGCCCCATCGCGGCCGGAGGCCGCTCCCACAGGGTTCTCATGCGCTTGAGGAGCCTTCGCCGTTAGAAGGTATGCGCCCCGTGGCTCCCCATACTCATCAGGAACTGGAGATAGAAGGCGTCGAAGCGTTCGCGCTGACCCGGCTCCTCCAGGATGTCGTTCTTCGCGTACTGGGCGCGCAGGCGCGAGAATTCCGAGAGATTCCAGGTGATGTCCAGCGTCCAGCGGTTCGATGAGCCGAAGTCCTGGGAGGTCGTGCCGCCGCTCACCTCGTTGGTCATCCCGAAGATGTCGTAGCGCAGGCCCGCGGTCCACTTGGGCGCAAAGCCGTAAACCGCCTGCGCATAGAGTCCGTCGCTGGTGAAGTCGCGGGATGCGCCAAGCGCCTCCGGGTGGGGGCTGGAGCGGATCGACAGGTCTTTGGTGGAGCGCAGGTATTCAGTCTGGAACTTGAATCCCTTATGGCCCTCGGCGCCGCCGCCGTCATACTTGTACACGAGATCCAGGCCCCAGATGTCCGCGTATCCCGCCAGGGCGTTGTAATGCACGAGCTCTTCATGCTCGTGTTCGTCACTGTGCTCGGCCGCGACTTCATGGGTGTGACCCTGCACTTCCTGATGCTGATTATTGCGCGCATAGGAGGCGCCGAACTGGAGTGCATGCCGCTCCGGAAGGTTCGGGGCGACCTTGGCGAAGGCCGTCCACAGGCGTGGTCCCTCGTTCTCCTCGCCCAGATAGCCCACGTTATCCGCCAGCAGCGCCCGCTGATCCGCATCGACCACGGCGCCGAAACGCTCCTGGTCGCCCTGGGCCAGCTCGGCCCCGAGCAAGGTGTAGAACGGCAGCGGCGGCAACCAGGTCAATTGCACGCCCGTGTCCTGGAGCCCATGGGCGCCGAGCAGGTTGAGATACGGCAGGTTCTGATCCACGAAGTCCCACTGATGGGGGTGCTGCTTGTTGATGTAGCCGAAGTTGCTCAAGAACTTACCACCCTTCATCCGCAGCCCGTACGGCAGACCGCGGGTGTGGAACCAGCCCTCCTCCAGTTCCACCTCGCCATCCCCGTCGATGGCGAGAAAGAGCGCCGCATCGAAATAGGGGTCCACCGTGGCGGTGAAGGACAACTCGGCCTCGCGGAAGTTGAAACCATTCTCCGCGGCCCCGTGGCTGTGAGCCGCCGCCTCACCCGCGGCTTCCTCCCCGTGCGTGTGAGGCGCCAATTGGGATGGTTGGTAGGCCGCGCCCACCAGCGCCGAGCCCGCCCCGCCGATTCCGTCGTGATAGTAGTTACCGTCCAGGATCACCGCGATTTGTGGATTGAAGGCGCTGCCCGAGGTCAGGGCACCCAGGACGCCGCCGCTCTGCGCGGCCGGGGACGGTGCCGCCGGGTCGACGGTCGGCGCGGTCATCGGTCGGGACTCGGCGGCAGCCGCCTGTGCCTGTTTGGCCGCGGCCTCGGACTCCCGTGCCGCGCGGGCGGCTTGGCGCTCCGCTGTGGCGAGGCGCGATTCCAGGTCGGCAATCCGTCGCTCATATTGATTCTTGATCTGATTGAGCGAGGCGCGCAGCTCGGCGATCTCCGGATCGCTCGCCGCCGCGGCCGGGAGCGGCGCAAGCAAGGGGGTTAGCAGGGCCGCGCACAGGGCACCCTGCGGTAATGAATGACGCATGACGGAAGACTCCGATCGGCAAGGAGATTGGCCGCATCCTGCCCGTGGGGCGGGGCGGCTGTTGGGCGGATCGGAATCAGTCGGGTGGCGCGCGGGCCTGCCGGCCGCGTCGGCTGCGGACTGCGGGATCGGCAACGGTCAGGGCCGGGGTTTCGGTCCGGCCCAGCGGGATCAGCGGCGCGACGGTCAGCGGCAGGGCCGGCAGCGCCGGACTGGCCGCCGCGTGGCAGATGGGGCAGTGGTCGGCCTCGCCCTGGATCAGGTGCTCCACCTCGTGAGCGCCGGCCAGCACCTGATAGGCCACCAACATCAGGGCGAACAACAGCCCCAGACGGCCAAGCGGAATCCGTGGCGGTCGCTCCAGGGTCCGGCGCTGCCCGCTCAGCATCGGGTGAGCCCGGCGGGCGTGCGGCCCAGGTCGGCCGGATCGGTCGCCTGACCGTGCCGCATCCAGCACCGGGCCATCAAGCGGCACCCGAAGTCGCGTTCATTGGCGGACGATCAGCCTTCGTCGACTCAAAAGACGATCCGCGGCTGCGCCTTGGTCAACTCGGCGCCGCCCTGACCGCGCGCGGTCACGTACTGAACCTTCAGCCGCTCGGTGGCCGGGAAGGCTGCGAACAGACCCACCTCGACCTGATCGATCTTCTCGGGATGGGTGCACTCGAAGTCGTAGTCGGCGTCCAGGTCCGCATGGCTTTCGTGTTCGGCGTCGTGGTCGGCCGCCGCGCTCGGAGCCTCCGCATGGGCTTTGTGATCCTCGTGGTCTGCTTTTTCCGCCGGTTCATGCCCCAGGAGCGACGAGCTCACCGATGCCGCGGTGAGCCGGCAGCCTGCCGCCTTGGGGAAGCTGAAGAGCCGCTCGCCGTCCTTGAGCAGGGCGACCGCCCGTTCCAGCGCGGCACGCTGGGCATCATCTTTCGGGGCATGCTCGAAGCCCACCAGATTGGCGGCGGGGCTTTCGAGTTCGATCTCCATCTCCTTGCCGTCCAGGGCCAGCGTCAGCGATCCGACCCCGTGTTCATGGGCACCGTGCTCCCGGTGCACGTGGGCGTCTTGCGCCAGCGCGGCGGGCAGGTTCAAGGTCAAGGCGGCGGTCAGGGCGTGGAGCGCGATACGGAAGTTCATCTGGACCTCGGCGCGTGAGTTTGGTTGAGAAGAAGCTGCGTGGAAACCGACGTCGTTCCGGCCGGACGCCGGAATCCAGCGCCATGGATGGTACCCCTCAGCGAGCACGGACGCCCAAGGTGACACGGCACGCCCCGCCGGCTCTCCTCTCGAACGGATGCGCCGCTGCCGGCATGACCGGCGCGACGCCAAGGGTGGCGGATCGGGGGTGCTGCGCCCCCGCGGGTTGCGGTGACCGATGCACTGCACTGCGCCAAACACTGCCTAACCATCGGGACTCCGTCAGCCGCGCCCAGCTTGGGCGATCAGGAGTGCGATACGTTATTACATTCTTGACGTGTGTCAAGCGTCAGGCTGTCTTTTGTCCGGGTGCAGCGTCTCGCCGCCCTCCATGGCGGCCAGCTTCAGGCCAGCGAATGGTCGCCCGGCAGCCCGAAGTGCGTCAGCACCTGGCCGACTGGCTGCCGCGGTCGCTGTTACAGTCCTTGTCACGACACGCGCGGTCACGGCGCAGACGGCAGCGTCCAGCTTGGAGTTGCTATGATCCCCCGACGTCGAGGCTTTACCGTGACAATCGCACGGGAACCCCGGTGGGAGCGGCCTTGGTCCGGTTGAAGCCTCGACTGTGTGACGTCCGGGCACGCGGCAGCGTAGGGTGGACAAGCGCAGCGCAGTCCACCGGCGGCGGCGTGGGATTCGGTGGACAACGCTCGCGCTTATCCACCGAAGGGCCGGAATGATGATCAAGGCCGCGCGTGCGGCTGTCAAACTCAACCACAGCAAAGGGGAAACACCATGAGCGACAGCGAGCGGGAACAGGGTGTCTTTACCGTCACCATCGAGCGGTTCGCGAATTTTTTATTACCGCGCGCGCTGGACATCAAGGCGAAAGTCGACAGCGGTGCGCGGCTCGATGATTTCGATATCGAGTTTCTTGAAAGCGTCATGGTCGAGGCCGAGCGGGCCAAGCCCTACCTGGACCGCCACCCGGACCTGCATGACCTCTACACCCGTGCGGTCAGCCTTTACCATGACATCGTCGAGCGGGCAGCCGCGAATGAAACGGGCGTCTGACCGTAAAAGTCGCGCAGCGACCCCGTGGGAGCGGCGTCCCGCCGCGACGGGGCCGGGCGCACAGTCGCAGCGTTCGTGGTCACCGCGGCACCGCATCGCGGCGGGACGCCGCTCCCACGGGGGACTGTCATCGTCCGGGGCGGCTTGATGTTCCTTCCATGGCCATCAGCCGGTGGCGATTCCCGATATCTTAAAGAAAATCAGTGGCGCCTGAGCGCCGGACCGGCTAAAGCCTCGATCTCCAGTGGCCGGAAGGATGACCAAGGTCGCCGGCCAAGTCATCAAGTCCATCAGGCCAGCAAGCGTTCGGCCGCCCGCCGAATGTAGGCTTTGGCGGACGCCCTCTGCTTTTCGATGGTGGTCCGGAAATCCGCGACCCCCATGGTTCTGAAGAGCCGGATATACTCGCGATACTCCTTGTGCAGATTGCCGCTGATCAATTGCGAGAGAAAGACATTGGCCAGGCGGGTCTGCTGGGACTTGCTCAACGGCGCGCGGCGCAAGCTCCGCGCCATGCGTTCCCGAATGTATCCGGTATAGGAGGCCATGATATTGTCTTCGATATACCCAATTGCCAGCTCGATGCAGGCCTGATCGCCGCGCTGGACCCCATCGGCAACACCTTCCATGATGTTGTAGATCCAGGTCATACCGCCGGGATTGGTATAGACTCTGGGCTGCAACGCGAAATCGCTGGTGCCGCCCAGTTGGACACGCAGCGCCGCGTAGCGGGCCGTGACACTTGCCACGGACCACTTGCCCGCCGGGTTATAGTCGATCCGCGACGCGGAACGCTCACGGCCGGGTGTGGACTGCGCTTTCCGGTTCATCGGTGACATCGTATTCCGCGGTCTGGATCATCGTTCCGGCCGGCAGTGCTGATCTGGAGTCCAGGGCTTCAGCCTTGGACTCCAGCCGGAGCGACCAATGCCGTTTACGGCCTCGATCAAGATTCCGTCCACTTGGGCTCGCTGGGTGCGTAGTCAGGCCATCCTGGCCTGACAGCGTCAGGGCTGGAAGCCCTGATTACGCAAGCCGCTGGCCGGGATTACGATCAAGGCCCCGTTTACGGCCCCTGGTCAGCGCCGTCCTTCCGGTCGGCGCGCAGCGCCAGCGCCCGGCGCAGCACTGCGGCGTCGGCCTGATCCTTGGGCCGCAAACCCTGTTTGGTCTTGAGTAATCCAATGAGATCGAGCACCGGGATGCGTTCACCTTCCAACTCCAGCCATTCGATGTGTCGCTCAAGCTCCGCGAAGGGTACCCCAGCCGCGGCCGGCAATACGTCGACGGTGAATTCATCGTTGATACGAATTGCGTGCAGATAATCGCCATCGAACGGGTCGGCTTTTTCCGCCATCTCATGCGCGGCACCGTCGGGAAGTTGCGCGAGCGCACTGATCCAGCGCCGCGTATTCTCCGGGTCCGGTGACACCGCGATAGCGATATCCTCGGTCATCCGCACATAGCCGTGGGTTGCCAGCGCATAGCCGCCGACGAGAACATAGCGAACCCCCGCCGCATTCAATAACCGCATGGTGAAAATAACATCCGCCCAAGTCGCCGGCCGGGTATAGATCCCGTTATCCTGATCCGGTAGTGGGTTCGTCCTGGGTTCCGTCGTCAACAGTCGCCGCAACCAGTTCAGCATGCCAGCGCTCCCAATCCGCATTCGCCTCCGCCTGCGAGCGATACCGAAACACACCTTTCGGCACCCTGGTGCGGTACTGTCCCATCTGCTGCGACCAGGCGATTTCTTCCGGCGTCGGCGGTCGCAGCGGACCGATTGGCCGCTGACCGCGGCGGCCGACTGTTCGGGATGGGCTCATATCAGGTCTCTGCTCACCAGATCGGCGCATTCGGCACCGGACAGCGGATCTCCACCGGTGTTGCGAGGGGAGTGCAGGGGGTGCGGTCCAAAGCGTGTAGGATGGGCAGAGCGAGAGCGATGCCCATCCGGCCACCGCGACGCTTGGTTTGACCGTTCAAGCTCGCGAAGGCGCGGGGAGCACGGTCTAAGGCGATCCCGGCAATCCCCTGAGTCGGCATGACCTGGACTTTACTCCGCCGCGCGGTTCGCTGCCACTTCGATGCGATTGTCGCGCGACGCGGAACGCGGGCGGGCGAAAAGACGCGCGAGTTGGTATAGGATTTGACGGAAATCGCCCAGGCCCCCCACGCAACGAGCCGACGCCCGCAATGAAGCACTACCGCAACGACACCTGGACCCTGGACGACGGCCTCTGACTCGGGCGCGCCGGGGACCAGGTGGCGCGCATGGTCCTGGAGGTAGAGCCGACCTTCACCGTCGGCGTCACCGGCAAACGGGGCTCCGGCAAGACCAGCGTGATGCGCCGGGCCTTCGCCACGCTGGGCGGCCGGCCCATCGAGCAGCCGTTGATGCTCGCCAAGGACTCCGGGCTGGAGGTCGGCTCGGAGGGCTGGGAGACCTGGGTCCACAGCAATCCCAATCGCATCAAGACGCTGGCCTGGGACCCGCGGGTCCGGGACGCGGCCGAGGGGTCCCTGTGTGTTTGGTACTCCCCCTGGCAGCATCAGAACGAACTCAACCCGCTGGTCCCGCTGATCGGGGAGATCCGCGCCCAGTTCACTGCCTGGCTCAAGCTCCAGCAAGTGCTCTCCGGCTTCAACCGCCGCGCCGGCCTTGCCGTCGGCACCCTGTTGGGAGCCTCTAGCGGTGTCGGCAACCCCTTGAACTGAAAAGCCGCCCGGCGGGGGAAAACTTTCGTTTACCCCAGCCCGGAACGAACAATCAGTTACTTACGCGCATGGACTGGGGCGGCGGGCGAAAATTCACCCCAGCGTGGCGGCGGGGTCGTGCAAAAAGGTGGCCGCCAAGGGATCATATCGTTATCGAGACGATCCTTTGCAGGAGGACCCCATGGCGGCCATTGAACCGAGCTTATTTGACTGGCGCGATGTTGACGCGCGCAGCGATCTGGAGCGGTTGTCTCTGGTGCGCGATCATCTCCCGGACGCGCAATTGGTGCAATACCTGGAGGTGATGCGCGGNCCGGGACGCGACGACTATCCGGTCGC
>NZ_KB902512.1 GCF_000379525.1 Lamprocystis purpurea DSM 4197
TACCACAGAGGAAATAGGGGACGTACCACAGAGGAAATAGGGGACGTACCACAGAGGAAATAGGGGACGTACCACAGAGGAAATAGGGGACGTACGGCCTTGATCATCGTTCCGGCCAGCGGCCACCTACTGGAGTCCAAGGCTTCAGCCTTGGTCCTGAAAATCCAAGGCTGACGCCTTGGACTCCGGCCTGGGGCGGCCGGAACGATGATCAAGGCCGGACGTACCACAGAGGAAATAGGGGACGTACCACGGATATGTCAGCGGGATAAAGACCGAGCACCGAGACCTCGGAGCTACGCCTGAACCTGTGCCAATGGCAGGAAGAGCGTCATCGGCGAGTCGAGCAGGGGAATGAATTCGTGGTGAAGGTAGAACGCCAAGGCGGCCTCGTCCTTGGCGTGCACGGTCATGGCAAAGGTGCGATCTCCGAACGGGCGGCACGCGCCAAAGCGTCGGCCACTAAGGCGCTGCCGAGACCTTGGCCACGGAAGGCTTGATCGACGGCCAAGCGTCCCAGCCGAACAGCGGGGATCGATGGGTAACGGGTCATTCTCCGCCGAGCAGCTCGCGACGGCGGGCGAAGGCGCGCTCTAATGCCGGAGAGGGTGGCGGCGGGGACAGGAGTGCCTCGGCGAAACGCTCCGAATCAGCCAGGGACAGGCGTATGACCTCGGTCTCCGCGATGGTGCGTTGGGCGGCTTCTTGGACCGCGGCGACCACGAAGTCAGTTATGGCGATGCCCCGGATCTCGGCGGCCCGCTTGAGCATGGCGTGCAGGTCCGCGCCGATGGGGGTGTCAATGTGGGTCGTGGACGTGCTGGTCGACATTGGGCTGTCCTCCCTGGCTCATGCGGCGGCCGGGAGCGAAATGCTGATGGCCAGAGGTTTTACTTCCCCATGCTCAAGCCGCTCTGCGAGCACCCGAAGGGCTAACGCCTCGGCCTTTGCCATGGCGCTGTCCTTTGATCCGCCGTAGGCGAGAGCGCCAGGCAGTTCAAGCACTTCGGCCAGCCACCGCCCATCGTCTTCCTGCTCGCACTCAAGTGTGAAGTTCATGGGTGGTTCCTCAAATGGTTGCGATAAAGCGTTCGGCATCCACCGGGCCGCGCGCGGCGATCAGTGCCCGGACCCCGGCCAGTTTCAGCTCAGACTCGGTTTTCGGCGTCAGTTTGCGTCTGCTGGTCGAAGGGCCGGTTGAAGCAGCAGATGTCGAGATAAATCAGCACGCCGTCATGTCTTCGATGGCCGAAGCGATCGACGGACAGCATACTATCAGCGCTGCGCGCTGCTCGATAGGGGGCCGTACCACGGAATCCCTCTGGAGCGGGCCTTAACTCGGTGTGGGTCGGCGCTTGGTCATCGACGTACAAGCAGCGGCATAGGCCCGCAGGATTCGGCGACGAAGAAACGGATGGTTAGCTTTTAACTGGAGGGGTGGCCAGCCATTCCTTTAGGATTGTATTAACTCGGGTCTGCCACCCCGGGCCACTCGCTCGAAGAGCACCGACAACGTCAGGATCTAGCCGGATAGCGACCTGCTCTTTTGGGGGACGTTTGTTTGGTCATCGAGTTCGCCGCAAAGCTGAAATGGTGGCTGCCACGCCGCCACCCTCAGTAACGGTTGCATTGTGCCAATCGACTCTGCCATTATCTGCTGACGAGGTGGGCGCAACTGCCTTTGCAGCTTCAATTTCAGACGGACTAAATTGAGCGGAAGTACTCATCGGCGTCTTTGCGGTCGGCATAGCGGCAAGAGATTATGTGAAGGTTTTCCCTTCGCTTTGACTCATCCCAAGCGATCATCGGCAAAATGTATATGCATTTTGCGGGCTTGTCAATCGGATTTTGGACGCTGCACCTTGTGTTTAAAACTCAGTTGCCGTGGGATTTGGTCCGCTAGCAGGGGAAAGACAGCGTCGCGGAGCTTGCCCTGGTTACTCAAGAGGATGGGGTCAGGTCTTTCCTTTTGCCTTGACCCCTTGCCCCTCCTGGCCGCCGCGAGGTCCGCCAAGTGCGACCCCGTGCGGTCGGACGCAGCGGCGTACCTTGCCGCACGGGACGATTCCCTTGTTACTGTGCGACCGCTGTTGGAGCTGGTGCCCGGTTGGGAGGTTGTTTTGGGTGAGGTCGACTCCGGTTGCTTGACTAGGGGGGGTAGTGAGACCTAATCTGTAGCCAGAGGGCGTATCTACGGTGGTTGGCACACCACGGCAACTGCCCGAGCGGTTTTCGCCCCGCGGTCCCCGCCGATCAAGCCGTGATCTCTGACTCAGGTTGTTTTCGAACCGATGGTTTTTAACATATCGAGAGATGAGCGATGAATAGCACGTTTTCCGTCACTAAAGATGGCGATGGTACATGGGTTACCCGCGATACCGATTCCGGGCGTACTACGAAAGCCTATCTCAATAAGAGCGAAGCGATGGTTGCAGCACGGGCGATCGCAAAAAGTGGTGGGAAAGTCATCATTCACGGCGTACAAGGGGATGTACAGGATGTCATTGGCGTAAAAGATGCGTCTCAGGCTGGAATCAGAAAAGCCCCTGTTCGGCGTCGATTAAGCAGTCGCGATGTCAACATTGCCATAGCCAAAGTCTTAGAGAAAGGATAATAACGGACTGCGCCGATGGCGTCCGAATACGATTTGAACGTTTTCATCAACTGCCCGTTTGACGAAGACTATACGCCCCTACTTGATGCCATCCTGTTCGCGATCTATGCTTGTGGCTACCGGCCGCGCTGTGCTATGGAAGCGGACAATGCGGGCGACATAAGAATCGAGAAGATCAACCGCATCATTTCTCAATGCCGGTTCGGGATTCACGATATATCTAGAACCGAATTGGACATAGCGAACGGCCTTCCCCGGTTTAACATGCCCTTGGAGCTTGGCTTATTTCTTGGC
This sequence comes from Lamprocystis purpurea DSM 4197, assembly GCF_000379525.1. Classification (GTDB taxonomy): domain Bacteria; phylum Pseudomonadota; class Gammaproteobacteria; order Chromatiales; family Chromatiaceae; genus Thiodictyon; species Thiodictyon purpureum. The sequence goes on from NZ_KB902512.1 coordinate 2,909, forward strand.
GCCAAGAAATTTGGCTCGCAGACCCAAAGAGGGAAGATCGCGATTATCTTCGATACAGAGCAATACCGATATCAGAAATTCATATCGGATATTGCTGGGCAAGACATCCACGCGCACGATAACCACCCGGGCAAGCTTATCCGCAGTATCCGCAACGCTCTCAACAGCGCAAGCCCCAATGGACGGATTCCAGGCGCGGCGGCAATTATCGACGGCTATGATCAATACCAGTCGAAGCGCCCTGAATTGATGCAGCAGTTATCTCTCGAAGAGGGCGATTTGACTTACGCTGACAAGACGCAGCTCATCGAGCAGTGGCTGCAGTTTACTGCCTGAGCGGAGCTTGCCGGCCTAGCCGGGGTGGATTGCTTTAGATGACCATGCTGCAGGAGTACCGAAAGGGCATATCTGTTATTCTGCAAGCAAGGGTTCGATAAGATCTGCGCTCGCTTCGATGCCGCTCGGCTCGACCGGCATGGGCCGCCCTGCGGCGAGCAAATCGGCGATGGGGCCAGCGAGCCGTCCGGCTCTTTGAGGTCCGCGAGGCTCAGTTCAAGGCAACCGGTTCCACTCAACGGTCGGCCACGAATCAAATGTTCGGGACGGGGCGAATGCCCCGTCCCGCCGCGGGAGGACTCAAGTGAATGCACGCAATGACCGGTTGATCCAGACGATCCTGTTGGTCAACTTGTGGCTGTGCGGCTGGGCCTGGGTCCAGGCCGGCGATGCCGACGCACTGATTGCCGCGGGCGAGTCTAAACTCAAGATCGGTGAGATCGATGCCGCCATCGTCGACCTGCGTCAGGCCGTCGCGGTGGACCCGGCATCCAGCCGCGCCCAGACCCGGCTTGGCGGCGCTTTGTTGCTCAAGCAGCAGAACGCGGCAGCGATCGACGCCTTCCGTGCCGCGATCACGCTTTCCGCGAACAACGCCGACGCCTTCATCGGCATGGCCATCGCCTATCTGCACAGCGGTGACGACGCCCTGGCCCGCGCCGCGCTGGAGGAGGCCAAGCGCATCGATCCGACGCGGGCGGCCAAGATCGATGAACTCATCGCCTCAATCGATCAGCGTGCGATGAGCGGCGGTGGGCACTGAAGTCTGGGACTCCACAGAGCGCCGGCGCGGCGTGCGTCAGTGACCGCGGAAAAGGCGGGCCCGGCCGGAGGTCAACCGGCCCGCGCAAAGGCTTGCGGGTCGGCGTCATCCTCGACCGACTGCACGCGGGTATCCTCGTACCCCATCAGGAGTTCGCGCTCAAAAGCTTGCTCGTCGATCTGTGCCCCGAGACGCCGGGCGACGGTGCGCATGTCGGCCTCGCCGCTGCCCAGACACCCGGTGCCGCCCGGCGAAGGCGCCATGTTGAAGATGATGCCATCCCCGTTGGTGATCTTGGTCTCGCCCATGCGCAGCCGTCCGGTGCTGCGGTCGACGAGTAGCGGGCGCACGCCGCCAAACCCTTCCGCATAGGTCACATCGGCGACGGTCAGGGATGGGACGATCTTGCGGATTTCCTTGATGAAGAAGCGACGGTTGAGTCCGGGGACCTCGTCGAGCAGACCGCGCAGCAGGTCGTTGCGCAGTTCCGGTGCCTTGATCAGATCCCAGAGCGCGACCGCCATTTGGTGATCGAGCCGCAGCACCTGGAAGAACTCCCGGCCGGTCGACCGGTTGCGGCGCTCCAGTCGGGGCAGCATGAGCGCGGTGGGTCCGAACCGGGTCTTGCCGCTCGCCTTGATGTCATGATCTCCGTGGACCGCGGCGAACGGCAGGCGCCCTGGGTCCTGCACCCGGTAGACCTTGCCGTTCAGGACTTCGGGTGCGAAATAGAAGGATCCGGCCATGGGCAGGCAGGCATAGTCATGCCCCAACCCCATCTGCTGGGCCATCACCAGCGAATGGCCGCCGGCGCAGACCACCACGGTGCGCGCCTGTAACAAGCCGCGATTGGTGTCCAGTACATAGTCCGGCCCGTCCCGCGTGATGCTCGCGACGCTGGTCGAGAAGAGTTGCGTGATCTGTCGGTCCGCAACCCGGTCCAGTCGTACGCAGGCGTGCGAGAAGGACTCGGCGAGTGCGGCGAAGTCGACCGCGCAATAGGCATCCGGCGTCCCGGTGGCGACGATCTCCTCCGGCCGCCAGGCCCCGTCCACCAGTGCGACATTGGGTTCGATGTCCGCAATCGCCCGGTGCTCCAGCAGTTGCATGCGCGGGAACAGATCCTTGAAGGTTTCGAACCGGCGGCGCAGATAAGCGCTCTCCACGGGCCCGACCCCCAAGACCATCTTGGGCATCGAGAAGATGATGCGGTCGCGGTCTCGCGCTGCCAGCTTGACCGCGTAGTTGATCACCATGGCACCGGTACGCCGCACCGCCCGCGCCTTTTCCAGGTTGTAGCTGGTTTCGAGGTCGCCGCAGTGGATGGTCTGGCTGTTGTTATGCGCGTGTGAGTTGACCTGTGCGACGCTGTCGCACTGTTCCACCAGGCAGAGCCGTTTCAGGTCCGTGAACCGGGCCAGTTGATAGAGAAGCGCGGTACCGGTTACGCCGGCGCCTACGACCAGGCAGTCGTATTTCGTTGATAAGGTCATGGTTTGGGGCCTTTACGCGCGGCGCGCGGCAAGTCGTTCAGAGAGCGCGGCCGCGATCGCGGGTTTTGTGCAGCGCAGCATTACCTTAACAGTAGCCTAAGTGGGGGGATTGAGACACCCGCTGATTGGCATTTCTTATATTAAATAAATCAATTCTTACTGTTGGAAGACAGAGTCCACTGTGTTTCCTGTCTGTCGACAAGTGGATGTGCTCGGCACGGGTGTACCCCTTGAGTTTACGGTGGCACGCGCCAACCTGTCGACACTTCGCACCGCCTGTTTGAAAAAACTTCAACTAAGCGCCCGCGCCTGGCTCAAGGAACCGGCCAAGGCGTTAGGTGGACAGACCCCATTGGCGTATCTGGGTACCGAGGTCGGTGCGGCCGAAGTGCATCGCCTGATCGCCCGACTGGGGCTGGGCATTTACCCCTGATGCTGGTGTATCGATTGGTCAAAGCGCGCTTCGCCGCGAGCGCCTTGGATGGCCGAGGTGCCAAGATCTACGGCGGGCGCTGGAACAGTCCCGGCACGTCAATGCTCTATGCCTCGCAGAGCATCGCGCTGGTCGCTCTGGAGTTACTGGTTCATCTGGGGCGGAGCGAGGTCCTGGGAGGCTATCGGCTGTTCACACTTGAAATCGCAGACGATGCGTTGATGCGCTTGGATGCCGCGTGTTTTCCCGACAATTGGCGCGCCGATCCCGCCCCCGGCGGCATCGTCGGCATCGGCGACGGTTGGGTGGCAGCGGGGCGCTCGGTCGCCCTGCGGGTGCCGAGCACCCTCATCCCGCGTGAGCACAACGTCTTGTTGAATCCGGCTCATCCGGATTTTCGGGCCATCGCCGGGGGCGCGGCTGACGAGCCCTTCGGCTTCGATCCCCGCCTGGCACCCCCTGTCACGCCGGGCGTGGTTCGCTGAACCTTGGAGGGTAGGGGCGGGTTTGAAACCCCAGCAATTCCAAATTTGGGCGGCACCGCGCGACCTCTGGTGGATGCGGCGCGCGCGACCGCCGTGCCGAGTCCCTGAGACCGAGCGGCGCGCCTTATCCACCCTACAACGGAGCCGGTTTCGTAGGGTGGATAAGCGCAGCGCATCCACCATCGGCCTCGCTGCCGACACGCTGTTGGCGGCGGCCACCAAAATTTGGAACTGCTGTTGAAACCCGCCCCTACGTCCGGTTATCACGTCCGAATGCTATACTCCCGCGGTTACGCCGTACCCTTTGTCACCCTGTCCAGTCCCTTGCTATGAGCGATCTTCTCGACCAACTGCGCCGCCGCCGTACCTTTGCCATCATCTCCCACCCGGATGCCGGCAAGACCACCCTGACCGAGAAGCTGTTGCTGTTCGGCGGTGCCATTCAGATGGCGGGCACGGTCAAGGGCCGCAAGGCGGCGCGTCACGCGACGTCCGACTGGATGGAGCTGGAAAAACAGCGCGGCATCTCCGTGACCTCATCGGTCATGCAGTTTCCCTATGGCGACGCGATCGTCAACCTGCTCGATACTCCCGGCCACGAGGACTTCTCGGAGGATACCTACCGCACGCTGACCGCCGTGGACTCGGCCCTGATGGTCATCGACGTGGCCAAGGGCGTGGAGGAGCGCACCATCAAGCTGATGGATGTCTGTCGGCTGCGCGATACGCCCATCCTGACCTTCGTCAACAAGCTCGATCGTGAGGGCCGCGACGCCGTCGAGGTGCTCGATGAGGTCGAATCGGTGCTCAAAATCCAGTGCTCGCCGGTCACCTGGCCCATCGGCATGGGCAAGCGGTTCAAGGGTGTCTATGACCTGCGCCACGACTGTACCTATCTCTTCAGCGCCCAGCACGGCGGGCGTATCCAGACCGGCGAGCTGATCCAGGGGATCGACAACCCGCGCATGGACGCGATGCTCGGCGATCAGGCCGACGAGCTGCGCGTCGAAATGGAACTGGTGCAGGGTGCCAGCCACCCGCTGGACCTGGACGCCTACCGCGCCGGGCGCCAGACCCCGGTGTTCTTCGGCTCCGCCATCAACAACTTCGGGGTCAAGGAGTTACTCGACGCCTTTGTCGAATACGCCCCGCCGCCGCGGCCGCGGCAGACAACCCAACGTGTGGTCGAGCCCGTCGAGGAGCGCTTTACCGGCTTCGTCTTCAAGATCCAGGCGAACATGGACCCGGCCCACCGTGACCGCGTCGCCTTCTTCCGGGTCTGCTCGGGCAGCTACAGCAAGGGCATGAAGATGCGCCATGTGCGGATCGGCAAGACGGTCCAGGTCGCCAATGCCATCACCTTCCAGGCGGACGAGCGCCGCCAGGTCGAGGAAGCCTGGCCGGGTGACATCATCGGCCTGCATAACCACGGGACCATCCAGATCGGCGACACCTTCACCGAGGGTGAGGAACTCAAATACGAGGGCATCCCCTATTTTGCCCCGGAGTTGTTCCGGCGCATCGTGCTGCGCGACCCGCTGCGCATGAAGGCGCTGGCCAAGGGGGTGGTGCAGCTTGCCGAGGAAGGCGCCACCCAGGTCTTCCGGCCGCTGAAGAACAACGACATGATTCTGGGAGCGGTGGGCATCCTGCAGTTTGACGTGGCGGCCTTCCGGCTCAAGGATGAATACGGGGTCGATGCCATGGTCGAGCCGGTCGGCGTGCATACCGCCCGTTGGATCGCCTGCGACGACCCCAAGATGCTGGAGCGGTTCAAGGAAAAGGCTTACGAGCATCTGGCCCTGGACGGCGACGACCGGTTGGTCTATCTGGCCCCGACCAGGGTCAACCTGGGGCTCACGCAGGAGCGCTGGCCGGACATTCGCTTCCTGGCGACGCGGGAACTTTAGTATTCAATATAGGCTCCGTACCTGATATCCAGACAGACTCTTGGTGTAGGGGCGGGTTTGAAACCCGCCCCTAGGTCCGGTTATCACGTCCGACGGGGATCAACGTCAACTGACGCAAATCAAACGAGGTGATCGGCTTGGAAACCCAGGCAATCGAGCAATTGATCCGCACCGGTCTGCCGGGGGCGGAGGTCCAGGTCACCGGGGATGGCAGTCATTTCGATGCTGTCGTGATCAGCGAGGCGTTCGCGGGCCTGACGCCCATCAAGAAACAACGCCTGGTCATGGAGACGGTGAAGGTGCAGCTTGCCAGCGGCGAACTGCATGCGCTCTCCATCAAGACCTTCACCCCGGCCCAGTGGTCGGCAACGGAGGTCTAAACCATGTTCCTGAAACACACGATGACCGGGAAGATGATCGAGGTCCTGAGTTTGCGCGACCTCTTCAACCCACTGCACGACACCGTGATCGGGCGCTACCACTATGGCGATGGCGAGGAAGCGCAAGACCCGGAGAGTTTCGACAAAGGTGAGCTGGCCTTCTGCTCGGATGAACCCATGCCGAAGTGTTGGACCGACCCCGACTATCGGGGGCAGCAAAGCCAGTAGGGTGATTTCCGGTAACGGCCATGGAAGGAACATCAAGCCACCCCGGAAGATGGACGTCCCTCGTGGGAGCGGCGTCCCGCCGCGATGCGGTGCCGCGGTGACCGCGAACGCTGCGGTTCCACGCCCGGCCCCATCGCGGCGGGACGCCGCTCCCACGGGGTCGCTGCGCGACTTTCACGGTAAGGATCCATCGACATTAGGGGCGACTAAAGTCGCCCCTACAGTGGAGCGGGGGCGAGCCTGTTGCCGGTCAACCAGGCTTCTGCGCCACGGCCAGCACGTAATCGATTCCCTGGAAGGTGCTCGCCGGATTACGCGAGAGCATGAACCGCACCATGGGCCGCATCAGGGGGTGCAGCCTGCGGATGGCGTCCGGCTGCCCGGTGAGATACTGATGCAGCGGGCCGTAGACCTCGTTGCGGATGGACTCGACCCGGACCGACTCGAACTTGGCGACGCGCAGCCGGTCGCGATAGGCGTCGCGATTGTAGACGTTGAGCTTCGGTATCGGGAACTTGCCGGACACCAGGCGCCAGGACCAGCGTTGTTTCAGGCGCGCGATCAAACCGGGGTGTTCCGGCAGGGGCAGGATGTCCGCCAGCACCAGCCGACCGCCGGGGCGCAGTACCCGATAGGCTTCGCGGAAAAAGGCCACGCGCGTGTCGAAATGGAATGCGCTCTCGAGCGCGATGACCAGATCGCAGGCGGCGTCCGGCAGCGGCAGCGCGGTCGCGGAGCCCTCGCGTAAGTCGATCCGGTCGCTCAGGCCCGCGTCCGCCACCCGTGCGCGGGCGACCGCGACCTGAGAGGCGGTGATATTGATGCCCGTGATCCGGCGCGGCTGATACCGTTTGGCCCAGTAGAGATCCTGATCGGCGAAGCCGAACCCGACGTCCAGCACCTCATCCTCCTTGGTCATCCCGCCGGCATCCGCCACCAGGGCGGCCATGGCCTCACAGGCGTCGTCGAGCGTCTGTGCCGCGCGCCAGTACCCGAGGTTGAGCCAGAGTCCGCGCTCGGTTGGTGCATGAGTGGACAACAGGTTGTAGACCCCGGCGACATCCAGTGACTGGAAGGGGTTGTAGATCCAATTCACCAGGCGGAGGGAGTCGCGCAGCGACGGGGACGACGGGGCGGTGGACATAGTAAGACTTCTTTGAACGGCGAACCCACAATCTGGGTACGCTTGGCCGAATCACCAGTGCCGGGTGTGCCGGTGAGACAATTTTCGGAGATCGCCTAAATCTTGAGGCCCAAGGCCAATCCGGCGATGAAGGAGGCCGTGCTGGAGAGATTGTTGCCGACGAAGTCCAGGAAGGCCCCGCCGTTGACCGACAGCCAGGTGGCCCAGGTGTCGTAACGGACCTCCATGCCGGACCAGTCGACCTGGGCAATTCCGGCATACTGGAGCGCGAAGATGCCGAGCAGGATCAACCCAAAGATCACCAGCGCGACCTTGAAGGCCACCTTGAGCGCGTAGCCTACCGCCAGGCCGACCATGAAGGAGAAGCCGACTTTAAGAAAGAACGCCTCGTTGAAGAGCCCATTCGGATCGATCGGCGCGGCGGGTACGGCGGGGTTGAATTCCCCGACCCCGGTTTGCGCCGCGGCCGGGGCGGCAACGCCGAGCAGGAGCCTGGACAACCAGGTCGCGGGTCTCCAACGCCGGCGAAGGGGCATGATGCAAAGTTGACTCAAGCAGGAATATCCTTTCATTATCGAGTGGTTGACCGGTTGCAGGAGCGCCCGCGGGGGCGCTGCTTCAACCCGGCAAGACCCCGTGAGGGGCCTTGTCGGCGCGTGGTCTGCCGCGCCTAAGCGATCTGGGAGGTTTCGGTCTGGCTCTCGCCCTTGTTGTCTTTCCAGGAGACCTCGACCGGATCACCCACGGCCCCGCCGATGAACTTGAAAGACAGGTAGGGGTTCTTGGAGACACCGCCGCTCCAGGCGGCGGTCAGCACCACCTGATCCTTCCATTTACAGACGACCTCCTGGATAAAGTGTGCCGGAACCAGTTCGTTGGTCTTGCTGTCTTTGCGCAGGCCGGTCTCCATCGGATGGTTCATCAGACATTTGACAACCGTCTCGTTGCCTTCGAGCTTCGCGCGTACCTTGATATCGGACATAGTCGGTGACCTTTGGCTAAGGGGATCAACAGTGGATACCGGCGTGCTCAGCCGCCGCAGCCGCCGATGGTGACCTTGACATTCTTCGCGTTGCTGAAGAGCTTGTCGCCCTGCTTCACCACCGCAACCACGTCCGCCGTCTTGCCCATCTTGATGCGGGTGGAGACGAACGGCATAGCCGCCGCGCCGAGTGCGAAGGAGGCGACCAGGGGTGTGGCGTTGCCGGAGGCGATAATGGCGATGTACGAGATATCCGACAGGGTGGTCTCGACGGTAACGGGGACGACGGCGCCGTTCTCGGCAATGTCCGGGGCTTTGACGACCACGGCGTCATTGGTCTCCATGGCATCGCTGCCCAGCAGACCCTTCAGGGCGGCACTAACATCCTTGGATTCGAAGGCGGCGGCATTCCAATCGGCCAGGACCAGGCGCGGGGTCAGCAGCCCAGCGGCGACCGCGACGCCGACGGACCCGGCGGCTAGCGAGCCCTTGAGCAGGATTCTGCGTTTTGCGTCGATCATCAACTGTCTCCTCATCGAGCATCAGTGGTTGGGTTGGGTGGCATACGGCGAACCGTCCGGTTCTTGACGCCGACGCCTGTGCGCATCCGGCGTCAGCCTCGGAGGCCCCCGCCGGTTGATCGGTAGGCGTGGCTTGGTGTCTGCCGGACCGCGTGAAACGCGGCTTGAACACCGCCGCCGACGCTGCGTCTACCGTCTGTTCGGGAAGCTTACAGCACTCAAGTTGGTCTTGAAACCGGCATCGCTATTTCACTGGTTTGGTGCGGGCTGTTCGCTCAGGGCGCCGTGGCGGCACTGCCCCTATCGTTGCTGAAGTCGAACGGGTCAGGCCCGCGTTTTTTCTGATCCCGCTGTTCTTCCTTCCAGGCATCGACCAGGACCTGGAGCTGGGCCGAATCCTGATAGCCGAGCCCAGGCTGACGCAGGGCGAACTCCAGTTGTTTGATCGCCGGTTCCAGGTCGCCCTCCGTATACAGTCGTTCGGCACGGTACCGGTGAGTCGCGGGCTTGTCGCCGGATTGGATTGCCGCCTGGGTCAGGAGGTCATAGAGTGTGGTGTTGCCTGGACGTGTTCGCACCACCGTCTTGAGTTCCGCCATGGCCTGGCGTGGCTGTCCGGCCGCCATCAGTGCCTCGGCGTAGGCGCTGCGCAAGGCCCAGTTGCCGGACGACAGGGTCACCGCTTGCTTGAGGTGATCCAGGGCCTGAGCCGAGCGGCCTTGCTTCAGGTCGAGCTGCGCATCCAGTACGATGAACTCGGCCAGACTGGGTTGCGCGCCGAGCAGCTTGGCGGACTCCGTCTTGGCCTCATCGAGTCGACCCGAGCGCAGCAGGGCCAGCGCGTAGCCATAGCGCTCGGCGGTCTCGTTGAGGTAGCGGCCTTCCCGCAGCGATGCCTTGAAGCTCTCCAGCGACTTCTCGGGCCGGTCGTAAGAGCGCTCGCGCAGGCGGGCGCGCGCCAACAGAAAGCCCAGGCTGTCGGCGCGTTGGCGGGCGCCATACTCGTCGGCGCGGCCAAGCGCATCGCCGATGCGGTTGCTGTTCACCGGGTGGGTGCGCAGAAACTCGGGTGCGTTGTTCTCATAGACCCGGCTGGCTTTCGATAATTTCTCGAAGAAGCCGGGCATGGCGTAAGGATCGCGTCCGGCCGCCGCCAGGGTGGCGATACCGATGCGGTCCGCCTCTTTCTCGTTCTCGCGGGTGAAGTTGATCCGGCGCTGCATGGCCGCCGCCTGAATTCCAGCCAGTGCGGCCATCCCCGCATCCGCGGACACCTGCGCGCCCAAGATCGCGGCCGCCACCATCAGCGCCATCGTGGGCATGTTCAGCTTGCCCTGATCCTCGAGGCCGCGCAGCAGATGGTTTTGGGTGACGTGGGCGATTTCGTGGGCCACCACGGCCGCCAACTCGTCCTCGCTCTGGGCGGCCAGGATCAGCCCCGAGTAGATCCCGACATTCCCGCCGGGTCCGGCAAAGGCGTTGACCACGGGCTGATCGATCAGGAAGAACGTGAAGCTGCCGCCCGCGCTCTTGTCCGCGGCCACCAGTTCATTGCCCAGTGACTCCAGGTAGGCGGTCAAGAGCGGATCGTCCAGCACCGGCAGCGCCGCGCGCACCTGGCGCATGAACGCCTTGCTGAGACGCAGTTGCGCTCCGCTGCCCATGACCGCGTCCGCCGAGTTGCCGATCTCCGGCAGGTCGAACTGCGCGGCCCGACTCATCTCCGGAGCCAGCGGACTCAAGGCCAGCGTCGCGGCAACCGCAAGTCTGACCGTGATTTGTCCCGCTCGGGAGCGTCTGAGACCTTGTGTCATGATTCGTTGAGATACGCGCGCGGCGAGCAAGTTCCAACCCGTGCGGCGCGGGCCGCATGGCGGTAGATGATAGGTGAGTCCGGCGTTGTCAGTGCGCAAGAACCATGGATATGCGTCCGATCCTTGGGAATCCGATCCGTCCCTGTCATTTTCGTGCGGCTTCGCGGCCCGTCTGAGTGGTGTGCCGCACCTGAGAACTAGGGTTCAGGCGTTCAGCGGTGATGCGAAACGCACGTGCGCAGTGTACGGCCGCTGTCGGTCTTGCACTTAACGTGAAATTTTTCTAACAATTCTTCACGCATCATTCATACGATTGAGGTTGTCTGAGCAAGCCGATCACGGGACAATGTTAGGGTATAGTTCGCACCGAATGATAATTGTCGGCAGGTCGTCGGTCTAGGGAGGTGCAAACTCGTCAGCAGATGAGGACGTTGCGCCGGGAGCCTTTCATGCTACTTTCGTTTTTTGTCAGTGCGACGATCCTGGGCTTGCTCCGCCCGCTTGCTCCGCGGTTGCGTCTGCTCGATCATCCGGGCGAACGGCGCAAGAACCACGCGCAGCCCGTGCCGCTGATCGGGGGCATCGCGATCTTCGGTGCCGTCATGGTCAGCGTCCTGGTGTGGATTCCCCTGGATCGGCCACTTGCCTATGGGCTCAGCGGTGCGGCCTTGTTGGTCGTGGTCGGTCTGCTTGACGACATCCTCGACCTTGGCCCTAAGCTGCGGATTGTCGCCCAGATCGCCGCCGCGCTGCTGCTGACGGTCGGCGGCGGTGTCACGCTGACGTCGCTGGGTGACCTGTTCGGCTTCGGCTCGCTCGATCTGGGGCTGTTTGCGGTCCCCTTCACGGTCTTTGCAATCGTCGGCATCTGTAATGCATTCAATATGATCGATGGCATCGACGGGTTGGCCGGCGGGCTGACGCTGATCGCGCTCGGCGCCGTGGTGCTGCTCTCGCCGGCGGATGGTGCGCCGCGAACCCTGATGCTGGTGACGATCGCCGCAATCGTTCCCTACCTGATCTGCAACCTGCAACTCTTCGGCTGCACCGGGCGCAAGGTCTTTTTGGGCGATGCCGGGAGTTTGTTGCTTGGTTACCTCGTCGTCTGGATGCTCATCACCGCCGCACAGTCCCCGGCAACGCTGGAGCCCGCGGCAGCCATCTGGATCGTTGCGATCCCCTTGATGGACACGTTTTGCGTCATGGGTCGGCGGATGCTCAGGGGCCGATCCCCGTTCTGCGCCGATCGGGCGCATCTGCATCACGTCTTGGCGCGCTGCTTCAACAGTCCACGTAAGGCGCTGAGCCTGATCCTGCCGGCGGCGGCAGTGTTGGCCGGTATCGGCCTGTTGGGGCAGGTCCAGCACGTCGCGTCGGCGGCGTTGATCTGGGCGGCGCTGGCGGTTTTCGCCCTCTACCTGTTCGTCCTGCGGTATGCGCCGCGGCTGTACCGGTCGCTGGCGCGCCAACGAACAATGGACCTGCGTCGGCGAACATCCACGTCCGACGCGTTACCGACGGTGGGTCATCATGTGGTGGCTGCTGAATCATGACCGCTGATGACTTATGACCGCTGAGGATTTGGGTGAATCGGAACTCGCCGCCCAACCACGCTGGTATCTGGTGCAGGCCAGGCCGCGCCAGGCGGAGCGCGCCGCGCTGAATCTGGAGCAGCAGGGCTACCGCGTATTTCATCCGCGGTTCCAGATCGAGCGGATTCGTCGCGGGCGACGGGTCATGGTCGAAGAGTCCTTGTTTCCGAACTACCTGTTCATTCGGTTGCAGCGCTGGGTGGACAACTGGTACCCGCTGCGCTCCACGCGCGGTGTGGCGCGACTGGTGGCGTTCGGCAACGAACCCTTGCCGATCGACGATGCGTTGATCGAAACCATCCGTCGCCGCATCGGCGATCAGTCGCCCGAATTGGTGCTGCATCCCGGTGAGACGGTGCGGATCATTGCCGGTCCGTTCCAAGGCTTGGAGGCGATCTTCCAGACCCATCAGGGGCAGCAGCGTGTGCGCTTATTGATCGAGCTGCTGCACCGTCAGGTCGTGTTGACCCTGCCGTTAGGCGGTATCCAACGGGTCGGTTAGTCCGCCGCGGAGCGGATTGATGACGGCCTTGTCCACCTACGCTCGCGCGTGGCCGGAACCCTGATCTCGGCATTGATGACTGCATGCCAAAAAAGTAGTTCAATCGGAGCACGGCTGTGAGCGCGATCGGGATAAGAACGGGCAGGTTGACTCTGATGGGTCCCTTCGGGCGCACGGATTACACCGTACGGATTCTCGGTCGATTTCTCTGGTATTACCGGATCGAGGCGATCACGCTCACGCGACTGAAAGGCAACCGTGCCCTGCAGCCAGGTGAGCGTGCCTTGGTGCCTTGGCGGGTCATTCGCCACATCAAACAAGCTGCAGACTAGCAGAAGCAAGCAAGATGACTGAGCGCCCAAAAGTAAAAGTCCTTTTCGTCTGTATGGGAAATATCTGCCGTTCACCGACCGCCCATGGTGTTTTTCGCCATCTGGTGCAGGAGGCTGGCCTGGCGGCCGTGATCGCGATCGACTCGGCCGGCACCCATGGTTACCACCTGGACGAGCCGCCGGACGACCGGGCGACCGCGACCGCCTGGGCGCGCGGGGTCGACATCAGCGACTTGCGGGCGCGCCGGGCCGAGCCGGAGGACTTTCTTGAGTATGATCTGATCCTCGCCATGGATCAGGATAACTACCATAGTCTGTCGCGGATCTGCCCGCGGGGGATGGAGCCCAAACTCGGCCTGTTCCTGGACTTCGCCCCGGACCTGAAACGGCGCGAGGTGCCGGACCCCTACTATGGCGGGCAGCGCGGGTTCGATCAGGTGTTCGACATGGTGGAGGCCGCCGCTCGCGGGCTGTTGGAGCACATCGAGCGCCGGCTATTGTGAGCGCACTCAGAATTCGGCGACGGCGCGCAGGCTGAACACCCAGCCGTCGATGACATCCCCGGTGCGGTACTTGTCCTTCATGTACTGTACGTCGGCGGTCAGCGCCAGAGTGTCGTTGAAGGCAAGTCGATAGTAGCCCTCGACCGCATTGGTGCGCGCCAGCTCACCGCTGCCGCCTTCCAGGTAGGCGTAACCGATACCGATATTGTCGTTTTCCCGTCCCCAGCCAGCCCCTTTGAAATCGAACCCGCCCGAGTAGTCGGCCTGATAGTCGACCAGTGCATCCTCTCGCTGCCAGCCCAGGCGCAGGAAGGCGCCGACAATCTTGCCGAACTCCTGATCAAAGGACAGCAGCAAACCGGACAGGTGTTCTTTGTCGGTCGGGTCCGGCTCCTCGGCCGAGTCCAGGTCGAGTGCCGGGTCGAGATCCGGATTCGGTTCCGGGTCCAGCCCGGCGGCTGGGGCCAGGAAGGCGCGGGAGGTGCCGACATACATCACACGATAGTTCCCCTCGCCCCAAGGTGTCTGCAGGTTGTAGTCTGCTTCGACGCCGAACCAGTTGAAGTTGTTCCCATCGTCATTCTCGCCGACATTCATCCCCAGGCCGCTGAGGGTCAGGCGGTCGATCTTCCAGACCAGTGCGCCGCCCACGTCATAGGCGGGGAGAAAGGCGTTGCGCGAGTTCACGAAGGCCTCGTTCATGAACTGGGTGTACTCGTCGTTGGCGTAGGCGTTCTCGTTGACGTAGAACGCCGGATCGATGATGCCGCCGGTGACCTGGACTTCATTAGTGTCGGAGAAACGGAAGGTGTGGGCATACCAGGCCTCCAGCAGATAGCTGCGGTCGCGGCCGTTGATGTTCCTGACATCCGCTTCCAGGTCCGCGGCCCACGGGGAGAGTGCGAACGGGGAGACCGGGTTGAGTCCGTTCCCGGCAGCGAATCCAAACTTGACGAAGAACTGGTCCTGCTTGGTGGGGTTGAAGAAGATCTCGGGCCGGACGGGAACGGCGCCGCGACACCCGTTCTGTTCGTCCCCGCCACCCGTAACCTCCTGACACTGGCCGGCCCCGGCGAGCAGCAGGTTGATCGAGAGTTGCTCGTTCACGTCGTAGGCACGCGCGGCCCCGCCGCAGAGGCTGATCAGGGCGATGGCGAGCGCGGAGCGGAGCTGTTGGGCGTTGCTGTGCATGAACTGATTTCCCCCGAAAAGATCAAGCGACAAAGGCCGGTGTTGCCGGATGGTGACTGCCGGTCGGGCTGCCCAACCTGGTGTCATGGATATTACGATTTGTCCATTAGTATGATTCCGTCGCTCTGATGGCGTCAAACTGCACGACTGATGCCTGTCGTGCTTGACGATTGAGGCGTGACGCGCGGAACCATGGCTGCCTGATTGCCGACAGTCACCGCCGGCGCCAGGTGCGGGGCATCCGCAGGCGCGCTGTGCAGATCTATTTCGTGAATAATATACGTTCTCATTCGCAACTGCAAACTTGGCGGTCGCGCCGATCCACCTGATTCAGGTGAGAGACTCTGCCGAAGCGTCTAGAATCGGCACCCTGAAGTGTCGAGTCGGATGTTGTTTGGGGGTGCTATGCGTTTGGTCTGGGTGTGTGCGATGCTGGTCGCGGTGTTGGCGCTCGTCGGTTGCGGCGGGAGCAAGGTGGGGCGGGGTAACCCGGAGGACTTACCGGTGAGTTGCGTGGCCAAGCCTGCGAAGGGGAATTGTCGGGGCCGCCAGACCAAGTATTATTTCGATTATCGTGACAACCGCTGCAAGTCCTTCACGCATACCGGCTGCGGCGGCCGGGTGCCGTTCGAGACCCTGGAGGATTGTGTGAATTATTGCGGGGCGACGCCTTAGAGGGCGCGCGGGCGTGTGATGGAGATCAGTTGCGCGCAGCCGCGCGGCAATTGATCCCAGTCGTCCGGCATTTCCAGTCGCGCCAGGGTCCCGGTGGTGAGCAGTTTCCCGTCCTGCGGCGGGTCGAGGTCGTCGCCGCTCAGGTGTAACAACAGATCATCGAGGCCCGGATTGTGCCCGATCAGCAGAACCGTATGAGCCGCGGCCGGGCAGCGTCCGAGCACATCGAGCAATGCGGCCAGCGTCGCGTCGTAGATATCCGTGTCCCAAGCGATCCGTTCCCGGCCGATTTCCAGCACCTTGCAGACCTTGATGGCGGTCTGGCGCGCCCGCTGGGCGGGCGAACTGACCACATGGTCAGGCACCAGACCCTCCCGGTAAAGCCAGGCGCCGACCTTGGGGGCGTCTTGTTTGCCGCGTTTGGCCAGCGGGCGGTCGAAGTCGGACTTCGCCCGTGAATCCCAGTCGGACTTGGCGTGGCGGAGGATCAGGAGTTCCCGTGGCATGTGGGCAAGGCTCGACGCGACAGAGTGAGGAAAAGCGTTCAGTGGCCCTTGTTCTAAGGGGCGCCGCCTTTTTAACACAACGGTCATTTTCCAACTACCTTGGCGGCCAGGGACCGCGGCGCCCCTGGAAGCGCCGCGCACCCGCGCGGGTGGGTCCGATCAACGCAGCTCAGCCAGGATTCGGTCGATCATGCCGCGCGCCTGACCCAGGTATCCCGGCCCGAACAGGTTCAGGTGATTGAGGATGTGGTAGAGGTTGTAGAGGATTTTACGGACCCCGTAGCCAGGGTCCAGCGGCCAGGCCTCCCGATAGGCGGCATAGAACTCGGCGCCGAAGCCGCCGAACAACTCGGTCATGGCCAGATCGGCCTCGCGATCCCCAAAGTAGACCGCGGGGTCGTAGATCACCGGCTGGCCGTCGGGCAGATACCCCAGATTGCCGCCCCACAGGTCGCCGTGCAGGAGCGAAGGCTGGGGTTGGTGCCCCAGGAGCTTATCCAACTCGGCGCGCAGGCGTTCACCGCGTGTCTGGAGCGCGCCATCGTAGCCGTTGGCCGCGGCCAGTTCGAGTTGGTAACCGAGCCGCTGGTCGCGCCAGAAGCTTGCCCAATCCGCGCTCGGTGTGTTGCGCTGCGGGGTTGAGCCGATATGATTATCGCGTTCCCAGCCGAAGGTGGGGGAGCGCGTGCGATGCAACGCGGCCAACTGCCGTCCGGCCGCGGCACCCCGTGCCGGTCCGCTGAGATCCAGGTGCTCCAGCACCAGATAGCTGAGGGTGTCGGTCCGGCCCCAGCAGATGGGCCTGGGGATCCGGATGGCGCCCGCGGCGGCGAGGATGGCGAGCCCGGCGGCCTCGGCCTCGAACATCGCGAGGCGGGCCGGGGTGTTGGTCTTGACGAAGAAAGCGCGGGCGCTGTCGCTCATCGTCATCGCGGTGTTGATGCAGCCGCCGCCGACCGCGCGCGTGGTTCGCGGGGTGAATGGACTGCCGGTGGCCGTCCCGATCCGCGTGGCGATCACCGTCCAGTCAGTCATATGCTCCGCAGCAATTCCAAATTTGGGCGACCTCGCGCGACCCCTGGTGGATGCGGCGCGCACGACCGACGTGCCGAGTCCCGAACAGCGTGCGGCGCGCCTTATCCACCCTACAAAATTGCAGATTTTGTAGGGTGGATAAGCGCAGCGCATCCACCATCAGCCTCGCGGCCTGCACGCTGTTGGGGGTGGCCACCCAAATTTGGAACTGCTGTGCGCTTCGCCGCCGGCTCAAGCGCCCGCTCAAGCCGAAGGGTCCTTGCCGAGGCGTCCATGCAGCGGGCTGCTGCGCGGAAAATGGGCGCGCAAAAACTCCATCTGATCGGCCAGGACGCCGCGACCCATCAAGTAAATATACTCGGCATGGGTCGGCGTGAAGGGGACCGCCAGCAGTTCCATGCCGGCTGACTCCGGGGTCCGCCCGGCCTTGAAGTTGTTGCAGCGCACACAGGCGCTCACCACGTTGTTCCAGTGGTCGCGTCCACCCTGACTGGACGGCCGCACATGGTCGCGGGAGAGCTGATGGCTCGTAAACCGACAGCCGCAGTACATACACAGGTGATCGTCGCGTTGAAACAGCGTCCGATTGCACAACGGCGGTGCATAATCACCCTGCAGCTTGTTCAGGGCGTGGTGCACGCCATGGGTGGCGATGATCGAGTGGATCAGCAGCCGGCTGCGGCGCCTGGTGACCGCATTGATGCCGCCGCGCAGATGGAACAAAGGATCCCCACAGGCGTAGGCGACCTGTTCGAGTAAATACAGACGCGCGGCGGTGCGGTAATCCACCCACTCCAGTGGCATACCCGCCAGATCCGTGCGCAGTACCTGTTGATTCAATGGCACCATAGCGGGATACGGCTCGGAGTTTGCAGCCATGATACACACTGTATCCGGGTGCGCAAGCGTCGCGGTGCCCTGCGGGGATCTCCCGAATGCCGCGGTTGCCGCCGAACAGGGTATTCTGGCGTGTTATGCCGCGCCGGGGCCGACCGCGCAGGAGAACGACGATCTCGCCACTTGCCTCTGAGGGGCCGACCGGGCCGCCGCCGAGCCTTCCAGCCGCTGCGCCGGTCCCGCTGATCCTGCGCGTCGCCATCGCCGCGCCCCTGGCCGGGCTCTTCGATTATCTGCCCCCCGTGGCGGCCGCGCAGGACGGGCTGATCCCCGGGGTCCGTCTCCTGGTGCCCTTCGGCCGCGGCCGCCGGGTGGGGATACTGGTGGAGACCGCCGCCGATTCGGATCAGGACGCGGCGCGTCTGAAATCCGTGATCGCCCAGCTCGACCCGCTGCCGGTGCTCGCCGCCGCCGATCTGAGCCTGATCCGGTGGGCCGCGGACTATTACCGGCAACCCCTGGGCGAGGCCCTGTTCAGCGCCCTGCCGGTGCGTTTGCGCCGTCCGGACGCGCCGCTGGAGGAGGGGGTTCCCGGTCTGCGCGCAACCGCTGCCGGGTGTGCGCTGGATCTGGCCGAACTCGGGCGGGCGGTGGGTCAACGCCGCATCCTGGAGATCCTGCGCGCCGCGCCGGCGGGGCTCGCGACCGGCGTCTTGAAAGCGCAGCTCGGTCCCGCGACGGCGCCGCTCAAGGTCTTGCGCGAGCGCGGCCTGATCGAGCCGTGTCGGGTGCTGCCCGCGGAATGCGACGCGCCCGCGATCCCCGACCCGACCGGTCCCGACCTCAACCCGGAGCAGGCGCAGGCGGTGGCGGCGGTGCAGGGCGCGGGCACTGGCTTCACGCCCTTTCTGCTCGACGGGGTTACCGGCAGCGGCAAGACCGAGGTCTACATCCGGCTGATCCAGGACGTCATCGCGGCCGGTCGGCAAGCGCTGGTGCTGGTGCCCGAGATCGGTCTCACCCCCCAATTGCGCAGGCGGCTGGAGCGGCGCCTGCCCGGACCCCATGCGGTGCTGCACTCCGCCTTGCCCGAGGCCGAGCGCGAGCGCGCCTGGCACAGCGCCGCCGCCGGACGCGCGACCCTGGTACTCGGCACCCGGTCGGCCTGTTTCGTCCCGCTGCCGCGGCTGGGGCTGATCATCGTCGACGAGGAGCACGACGCCTCGCTCAAGCAACAGGACGGCTTCCGCTATTCCGCTCGCGACCTGGCGGTGCGCCGGGCGCAGCAGGTCGGGTGCCCGGTGATTCTGGGCTCCGCCACGCCGTCCCTGGAGACCCTGCACAATGCGCGGGCCGGGCGTTACCGTCGGCTGCGTCTGAGCACGCGCGCCGGCGGTGCCGCCGCCCCGGCCATCGCGCTGCTCGATATCCGCGGCCAAGCCATGAGTGCCGGTTTGTCGCCGCGGCTGCGCGAACAGGTCGAGCTGCACACCGCCGCCGGTAACCAGGTCCTGCTGTTCCTCAACCGCCGCGGCTATGCCCCGGTGCTCACCTGTCACGACTGCGGCTGGGTGGGTGCCTGTCCGCATTGCGATGCCCGGCTCACCCTGCACCTGCGGCTGCAGCGTCTCTGGTGTCATCACTGCGGCTGGTTCCAGCCCTTGCCGTCGACCTGTCCGGATTGTCGGAGCAGCGACCTGCGCCGCCTGGGTCTGGGGACCGAGCGGCTGGAAGAGGAATTGCGGGAGCTCTTCCCGCACTTGAGTCTGGCGCGGATCGATCGGGACAGCACCCGCCGCAAGGGCGAACTGGACCGTCTCCTCACGCTCATCCGGCAGGGTGAGGTCCAACTCCTGCTCGGCACGCAAATGCTTGCCAAGGGGCACGACTTCCCCGGCGTGACTCTGGTCGGCATCCTCGACCTGGACCAGTCGCTCTATGCCGCGGACTTTCGCGCACCGGAGCGCACCGCGCAACTCATCGTCCAGGTCGCCGGCCGCGCCGGGCGGGCGCAGCGGCCGGGGCGCGTCGTCTTGCAGACCCGCCATCCCGAGCATCCGCTTCTGAAATCACTGATCACCAGCGGCTACCCGGGCTTCGCCGAGCTCGCCCTGGCCGAGCGCGAGGCCGCCGGCTTGCCGCCTTACGCCCACCTCGCCTTGCTGCGGGCCGACGCCCCGGATGCCCAGGTCCCCATGGCGTTCCTGCACCAGGCCCGTGCGCTCGCCATGGCCCTGTTGGTGGATCAGCCCGGATTGCGCGTCCAGGTCTCGAGTCCCGTTCCGGCTCCTATGGAGCGCCGCGCCGGCCGCTATCGTGCCCAACTCCTGCTGGAGTGTGCGCGCCGTCCGGGCCTGCAAACCCTGCTCGCCGCCTGGGTCGCGCAATTGCGCAGCATCCCGCGCAACGGCGGTCTGCGCTGGTCGCTGGACGTGGACCCGCAAGACCTGACCTGACGCTTGGGACATGCCGTAAGATCCGATTTAGGCTATCCTTCACGCCTTTACGCCAAGCGCGCCGTGCCCTGCGGCCCTTCTCTTTTCTCCACGCGTAGCACCCATGAAGCAACAGATTACGGACCTTTTGTGCGCCGGCTTGGCGCGCCTCACCGCCGATGGCGACTGGGGCCTGGACGAACTGCCGGTGCCCGCGGTCGAGCGCACCAAGGACCAGACCCATGGCGACTTCGCCACCAACCTCGCCCTGGTCCTGGCGAAGCCGGCGCGCACCCGGCCGCGCGATCTGGCGCAACGGCTCGTCGACCTGCTGCCGGACTCGTCCCTGATCGAGCGGGTCGAGATCGCCGGCCCCGGCTTCATCAACTTCTTCCTCGCGGCGGACGCCTACCGTGCCCTGATCCCGGCCATCCTGACCGCCGGCCATCACTACGGCCGCTCGCAACTCGGGGCCGGCCGGCGGGTGCAGGTCGAGTTCGTCTCGGCCAACCCCACCGGTCCGCTGCATGTCGGCCACGGACGCGGTGCGGCCTACGGCGCGGCAGTGGCCGATCTGCTGGCCGCGGTGGGCTACGAGGTCCATCGTGAGTATTACGTCAATGACGCCGGCCGCCAGATGGACATCCTCGCCACCTCCGTGTGGCTGCGCTACCTGGAACTGTGCGGCGAGGACATCGACTTCCCGAGCAACGGCTACAAGGGCGACTATGTCTGGGACATCGCCGCCACCCTGCACCGCGAGCACGCGGACGCCTACCGGGTGGAGGCCGATCAGGTCTTCGCCGGTGCCCCGCCCGACGAGCGGCCCGGCCTGGACGGCGGCGACAAGGAGGCGCACATCGATGCCCTCATCACCGCCGCCAAGCACCTGCTCGGCGACAACCGTTACCGCTATTGCTTCGAGCTCGGGCTCAACACCATCCTCGACGATATCCGCGCTGATCTCGCCGAGTTCGGTGTCACCTATCAGGAATGGTACTCAGAGCGCTCGCTGGCCGAGCGCGGCGCCGTCAACCGCGCCATCGAACGCCTGCGTGAGTCCGGTCACGTCTACGAGCAGGGCGGGGCACTCTGGTTCCGCTCCACCGCCTTCGGCGACGAGAAAGACCGGGTCGTGGTGCGCGAGAACGGCCAGGGCACCTACTTCGCCTCCGACATCGCCTATCACATGGACAAGCTGGAGCGCGGTTTCGAGCGCGTCATCGACATCTGGGGGGCTGACCACCACGGCTACATTCCGCGAGTCAAAGCGGCGCTGACCGCGCTGGGCGACGACGCCGCGCGCCTGGATGTGCTCCTGGTGCAATTCGCCATTCTCTACCGGGGGGGTGAACGTGCCCAGATGTCCACCCGCTCCGGCGAGTTCGTTACGCTGCGCGAACTGCGCAAAGAGGTCGGGCGCGACGCCGCCCGCTTCTTCTATGTCATGCGCCGGTGCGAGCAACACATGGATTTCGACCTGGACCTGGCGAAAAGCCAGTCCGCCGACAATCCGGTCTACTATGTCCAGTACGCCCATGCGCGCGTGTGCAGTGTACTGCGCCAGGCCGCCGACAAGGGCATCGTGATCGACCCGACCCCCGGCATCACCAACCTGGAACTGCTCACGCAAGACCACGAGCAGGCGCTGCTGCGCACGCTCGCCCGTTACCCTGAGGTGATCGAACTCGCCGCCATCGGCCACGAGCCGCACCTGCTCACCACCTATCTGCGCGAACTGGCCAACGATCTGCACACCTATTACAACGCCCACCAGTTCCTGGTGCCGGATGCCGACCTGCGCGACGCGCGCATCAAGCTCATCCTGGCCGTGCGGCAGGTCGTGCGCAACGGGCTCGCGTTGGTGGGCGTCTCCGCCCCGGAGGCCATGTAGATGGTCCGGGATTATCGTCGCGGCGCCGCCAAGGTGACCCCCCGGCGCACCCGTCCGCGCTCCTGTGTCTGGTGGTTCCTGCTCGGCACCCTGACCGGCAGCTTCGGGGTCGGGCTCTATTGGATGACGCAAACCCGCGGACCGGTGACGCCCCCGGTGGCCGTCGCCCCCAAGGCCGAGCGGCCGGCGCCGCAGGAGCCGAACTTCCAGTTCGAGAACATCCTGCGCGACACCGTCGTCGACATCAAGGCCAACGACAAGCCGCTGCCGCCCCCCGCTCCCCGTCCGGAACCGCCCCCGCCGGACGAACCTGACGCGCCGGTCCAGCCGAGCACCCCGCCGGCCGATGCGCCCAAGAAGACTACCGCCGTCCCGGCCGGGTCCGGCACCTATGTGCTCCAGGTTGGCTCATTCAAGACCGCCAAGGATGCCGACCGCATGAAAGCCCAACTCGCCCTGCTCGGCGTCTCCACCCGGGTCCAGCCGGTCACCATGAAGAACGGCGACATCTGGCATCGTGTCATGACCGGCCCGCTGGACGGAAAGAAAGCCATGGAGCAGACCCGCGCCGCGCTCCAGAAACATGGGAAGGAAGCCATACCGGTGAAGGTTAAATGACGCGTCAGAAATAAGGCGATTGACAGCCATGAGTGGGCCATCACGGCGTCCGCCTTGCTAGAAATCAAGCCGGTTCAACACCTGCCCCGTCTTGGAATCCTTGACGATGGCGCGGAGCACTTTCGCGGTGCCGCAGCGGCCCAGCATCACTAACTCGGCGGCCCCGTTGCCGTTCAGGTCGGCGATGCTCACCAGGTCGAGCGGCGCACAAGCCCTGTCGTACCAAATCTGGTTCAGCCACCGGCCGGTCGCGCCGTCCAGCACGGTCGTGTTTACTTGGCCGGTCGCGGGTTTGCGGCCCAGCACCGCGTACTCCTGCGCACCATTGCCGTTCATGTCGTCCACGACGACTAACTTCAGCGGGTCGTACTCGGGGTTGAAAGCGGCCAAGGTGGCGACGCGTTGGTTGGTGACCGCATTAACCACCCACACCTGCGTGGCGTCCGCGGCCGCGGGACGCCACAGCATCGCGACCTGGGTGATGCCGTTCCGGTCGGTGACCGCCTCGGCCTGCAGCAAGTCGGCCCCGGACCAGAGCGTTTGTACCGTGGCCCCGGTGCGGGAGTCCATGATGAGTACGCGATCGGCCTTGTCTTTCTCGGACAGGATCACCCCGACCTCGGCGCTGCCGTTGCCGTTGAGGTCGGGCAAGGCCAGCACTTGGCGCGGTTCGAACTGCGCGGCGACGGGCAGGGTGTTGAGCAGGTTACCGGTGAGCGAATCGCGTATGTCGACACGGGTCGAGTCCACGGTGACCGGGCAGAGCGTCGGGGCATTGGCGGGTGCGGGTGCCCGGACGAAAATGTCACCCGTACCATTGGTGTCGTCCGCAACGAGGTTCGCATAAGACAGGAATGCGACGGTGCTGCCGTCGGCGCTGATCGCCGGCGCGTTCGATGCCATATAATCCCACGAGCCAAGCTGACCTGAATCCCCGCAGGTGTCGGTGCTCACGCGCTCGGTTCTGCCCGTTTCACGGTCGTGGACGAATACGTCTTCAATGTCGTTGTCTTTCGGCACGAGATTGCTGGCGGAGGACGCGAACGCCACGAACTGTCCATCGGCACTGATCGTAGGATAAGAACTCGTGCCGTTACCTTGAACCCCGCTCGAGTCGAGACTCACTCGCTCGGTCCTGGCTGTTTCACGGTCGTGGACGAAGACGTCATCCGCAGCGTTGGTGTCGCCCGATACGAGATTGCTGGCCGCGGATGTGAACGCGACGAACCGTCCGTCCGAACTGATCGCCGGAGACCGGCTCGAGTCGTTCGCTTGAACCCCGTTCGACTCAAGACTCACCCGTTCAGTCGCACCGGTGTTGCGGTCGTGGACGAATGCGTCAGTCGCACGGTTGGTGTCGTTCGAGGCGAGATTGTCGGCAATGGAGGCGAACGCGACGAACCGTCCGTCTGAACTGATCGCCGGAGACCAGCTCCAGTCGTTCGCTTGAACCCCATTCGAGTCGAGACTCACTCGCTCGGTCGTGGCCGTTTCACGGTCATGGACGAAGATGTCATCCGCAGCGTTGGTGTCGCCCGATACGAGATTGCTGGCCGCGGAGGTGAATACGACGAACCGTCCGTCAGCGCTGATTGCTATTTTATCACCGTAAGTACTCGAAGAATTACCTTGGACCCCGTTTGAATCGAGACTGACTCGCTCAGTCGTGCCCGCTTTACGGTCGCGGACGAAGACGTCTTCCGCAGCGTTGGTGTCGCCTGGCACGAGATTGCTGGCGTAGGATGCGAACGCGACGAACTGTCCATCGGCACTGATCGCAGCATAAGAACTGGAGTTGTTACCTTGAACTCCGTTCGAGTCGAGACTAATCCGCTCGGTCGTGCCCGTTTCACGGTCGCGGATGAAGACGTCATGCGCGTCATTGGTGTCATCCGGTACGAGATTGCTGGACTGGGCTTTGAACGCGACGAACCGTCCGTCAGCGCTGATTGCCGGGAACTCGGTTCCGCCTTGGTTGCCTTGCGCTCCGTTCGAGTCGAGACTCACCCGCTCGGTCACCCCCTCCGCCGCGATCTGCATCATCGTCGATGCCGTGAGGAGCGTGGCAAGTTCTTGGACGCCATTGCCATCCTGGTCGGGGAGCACCGCTAGATCCACGGCGGTGGATTCGGGATCGAAGGCGACACTCCCGCGCAGATCGCCCGTCGGTGCATGACGGGTCTCGGCCCGGCTCGGGACGCCCCCGAGCAGGACGAGCTGCGGGCTAAGGTCTTGGCTGACGGCTGGCATCGTCTTGGCGGCGACCACCGGGCGCAGGCCGACGCTGAATTCGAATTGGCTGATCAGGGCGCCGTTGACGGCGTCCTTCACCGTCGCGCGACTGGGACCCTCGGCGCTGGTGATGACGGCGATCTCCGGAGAGCCGTCACCGTTGGTGTCGCCGAGGGACAGCAGCCTGGCACGCCAGGGCGCCTCGTCGACTTGCGCCTCAACCGCGCCCAAGTCGATGCGGTCGCTGACCACGCGGGCAAAGCCGGTGCCGCGTTGGTCAAACTCGGGCGGGGGGCTGAAGTCCGGATCGCCGCGATCGAGCGCCGGGCTGCCAGGTCGCAGGGCTTGGGTGTGGGTGGGGCCGCCATGGTCTCCCAAAGGTCCGAGCATCGGGTCGATGCCGAAGAGGTTGGACCCGGTCACCTTCTCATTGATCGTTACGTCAGGCGGCGCCTGAATCAACGAATAATCGACGTCGAAGGGGATAGGCCCGGTCAGGTCCAGCCCCGAGCCTGACCCGTTACCCGCGACGATTGAATTCAGGATAGAAATCTCGCCATATGAATGATCATTGTAATAAAATGGTAGAAATTCGACGCCGGCGAACGCGTTGCCGGTGATTGTCGTGTTCCGTATCTGTAGAGATAGTTGGCTGAGCCATAACGAGGAGGAAAATCCGGTGCCCCCATTTCCGGTGATGGTGCTGTTATCGATTGTGAATGCGCAGCTGGAGTAGCCGAGGCTTACCGAAACGCCGGAGTGATTCCCGAAGATCAGGCTGCCGCTAATGGAAGCACGACCGCCCCCATAACATGCACGAATTCCGGTTGCGTTATCGGTAATCGTGCTGTCGGTGATCGCAACACTGTTGTCGGCAATAATACCTGTCACATTCCCTATAACCACGGTGTTTCGGATGGTTGTCGTGTGATTATCGCCCAATTTCCAAGAAGCGCCAACAATGATGCCAAAATGGTTGTCGGAGACCAATGAATCACTGACTTCCAAATCACCGTATCCGTACGAATCGCTAGGATAGATTCCAGTAGTGTTTCCAGTGATAACCGTATCTGCAACCTTGACTCGAGTGCTATAGTCGGAGCCATTGATTGCGGTGAGTGCGTTCGTCAACGTCAAGCCGGAAACGGTGAGTTCTAGGGATTGATATGAAGGGCGGTCATACTGCAACTGCAGGATATCGAAAGCTCCACCGCCATCCAGCGTCAATTCCGCCGCGCCCGGCCCGCTCAGCGTCAGCACGTCCGTGCTGACCAGTGCCCCGGAGGTGAGTGTAATGGTGCCGGTGACGGTGGACGCAAAGACGATCTCGTCCGGCCCCGGTTCGGCATTGGCGTCGAGCATCGCCTGACGCAGGCTGCCCGGCCCGGCATCGTCGGTAGTGGTGACGGTGAAGGTCTCGGCCAAGGTGTTCAGCGGGCTCGCAAGCGCCAATGCCAGGACGCTCGCTGCCGCGAGGTGCCTGGCCGGGCTTGGACCCAGGCTCGCACGCATGGCAACGGCCAGCGGACCGGGTAAGTGTGAGGGCAGCGTGATCAGGTTGACGGGTTCGATCATGATGAGCTTCCGTGGGCTGAAGTGTTGCGCGTCACCGGCAGACAGTTGTTGGAACAATGACAAGGATTAGAGTATCGAGATACCTTGTCGGATCGTCAAATCAAATCGCTGAGTATAGGATTTGACAGAAATCGCCTAAGATAAGGTTCGTCGTCCCCACGTTTGACCGGGCGCCGCGCAGCCGGGCCTCGATCAAGATTCCGGCCGCTTGGGCTCGCCGGGTGCGTCGTTACCGTCAGGGCTGGGAGCCCTGACGACGCATGCCGCTGGCTTACGATCAAGGCCCGCGGCCCGAACCCCGAACCCGGCTGCACGCGTCACAGGTCCCAACTTGAAATTCATTCACGCCGCCGACGTTCATCTCGACAGCCCGCTGCGCGGTCTCGAACGCTATGAAGGGGCGCCGGTGGGCGAGTTGCGTGGGGCGACGCGGCGGGCCTGCGCGCAGTTGGTGGATCTGGCGCTCGCCGAGTCGGTGGACTTCGTGCTGCTGGCGGGTGACCTCTATGACGGCGACTGGCGGGACTACAACACCGGGCTCTTTTTCACTCATCAGATGGCCCGGTTGCAGGAGGCGGCTATTCCGGTCTTGATGATCGCCGGAAACCACGACGCGGCGAGTCAACTCACCAAAGTGCTGCGTCCGCCGGAGAATGTCCTGGTGTTCTCGACCCGTGCGCCCGAGACCCGCATTCTGGAGCCGCTCGGAGTAGCCGTTCACGGGCAGGGTTTCCCGACGCGCGCGGTCACCGAGGATTTGGCGCTGACCTATCCCGCGGCGGACCCGGATCTGTTCAACATTGGTTTGCTGCATACCTCGCTGGACGGCCGGCCGGGGCATGAATCCTATGCCCCCAGCAGCCTGGCCGGGTTGCGCGCCCGCGGCTACGACTATTGGGCGCTTGGTCATGTGCACCAGCGTGAAGTGGTCGCCCAGGCGCCCTGGGTGGTCTTTCCGGGGAATCTTCAGGGACGGCACGCCCGTGAAACCGGACCCAAGGGCTGCACCCTGGTGCGGGTCGAGGACGGACAGGTGAGCCACCTCGAACACCGCGCCCTGGATGTGGTGCGCTGGTCGGTCTGCATGGTCGACCTGACCGCGGTGGCAACCCTGGAGGCCGTTTATGACCGGGTCGAGCCGGCCCTGCGCGCCGTGCTGCCCGCTGCCGAGGGCCGCTTGTCGGCGGTGCGCATCCGGCTCACCGGCGCGTGCGGGGTCCATGGCCGACTGCATGCCGAGCGCGAGCGCGTGGTCAACGACTGTCGTGTGCTCGCCGGCAGTGTCGGCGCCGGTGACCTGTGGGTCGAACAGGTGCAGATCGACACCCGCGGGACGGCGTCCGCTCCCGCCGGTGACGATGCGCTCGGCAGCCTGTTGCGGGCGATCGAGGGGCTGGAGCTGGACCCGCCGCGGCTGGCCGATCTGGCCGCCGAGGTCGCTGACCTGGGGATCAAACTGCCGCTGAGTCTGCGCTCCGGCGCGGACGGTTTCGACCCCGCCGCGCCGCCCTATCTCCAGGAGTGTCTGGAGGATGTCAAAGCCCTGTTGCTCGACCGGCTGTTGGGTCAGCACCGGGATGCGGACGGCGATCGGAGGCCGAGCAAGTGAAGATTCTGGATCTGCACCTGCGTGCCTTCGGCCCCTTCACCGACTGCGATCTGGACCTGAGTGGAGGGCAGCAGGGTCTGCACCTGATCTTCGGACCCAACGAGGCGGGAAAGAGCTCGGCCCTGCGCGCATTACGGGCGTTGCTGTACGGCATCCCCGAGCGCACCGGCGACGATTTTCTGCACGACCGGCAGGATCTGCGGGTCGGCGGTCGGTTGCGTGGGTCGAACGGTGCCGAGGTCCACTGCATTCGGCGCAAGGGCCGGAAGAACACCCTGTTGGACAGCGACGGCAAGACACTCCCCGACGATACCCTGGCGCCGCTGCTCGCCGGTGTCGATGACCGCCTGTTCGAGCGCCTGTTCGGCATCGATCATGAAGGGCTGGTGAGCGGCGGTCAGGCGCTGCTGGCCGAGCGCGGTCGTGAGGCCGAGGCGTTGTTCGGCAGCGGCCTGGGCGGGGTCGATCTCAACGCGGTCCTGCGGCGGCTCGATGAGGAAGCGAGCGCCTTGTTCTTGCCGCGCGGCGCCAAGCCGACGATCAACAGCGAGCTGCACCGCTTCGCGGAGATCGAACACCGTCAGCGCGAGGTCTCGCTGTCCGCGCGGCAGTGGGACGAGGCGCGCAAGGCCGTGCAGCAGGCGCGGCGGCGGTTGGCCGAACTGGATGGCGCGCTGGCGCTCGCGGCCGGACAGCGCCACCGGTTGGAGCGCATCCGCCGCACCCTGCCGAATTTGGCGCGGCGCGCCCAACTGCTTGAACAGCGCGCGCGGCTGGGCGAGGTGCCGGGGTTGTCCGCGGGTTTTGGGCAGCGGCGTGAAACCGCGATGGCCCAACGCACGCTGGCACTGGCCAGCCGCCTGAATGCCCAGACGCGGGACGCGGAACTCAAGGAGCAGGCCGCGGCCTTGCAGGTGTCCGCCGATCTGCTGGCGGAGGCCGAGCTGATCGATGCCCTGCGTGAGCGACTGGGCAGTCACCGCAAGGCGGCCGCGGATCGGCCGGGGCTGGTGGCCGAGCGGGCCGCCTTGGCGGGTCAGGCCGCCACCCTGCTGGGGCAACTGCGTCCCGATCTGACCCTGGACGCGGCGCCGACCTTGCGTCCGTTGCTCAATCGGCGGCGGCGGGCGACCGAGCTCGGCGGGCGTCAGGAAGCGGTCGCCGCCGCGCTCGAACAGGCGCGGGGCACCTTGGCCGAGGCCGCGGAACAACTCGCGGACCGGCGCGCCGCGCACGCCGGGCTGCCGGTCAGCCCGCCGCCGGACGGACTGCGCCGGGCGACCGAGGAGGCCCGGCGGGCCGGCGATCTGGAGCGCGCCATCGCCGAGACGCGCGCGCGCAGCACGCAGCACGCGGACGCCTGCCGTCGCGAGTTGGCCGCACTCGGGCTCTGGGGCGCCGACCTGGACGCGCTGCGGGCCGCGCCCTTGCCGAGCGGTGAGTCCATCGAGCGCTGCATCGCCGACGCGCAGGGGCTGGACGAGGCCCGACGCTCCCTGGAGACGCTGCGCGCCGAGGTTGAGGCCGAGCGGCGGCAGAGCGCGGAGTCACTGCGGGTCTTCCAGTTGGCCGGCGCGGCGCCGTCGGAGGTCGATCTCGAACAGTCGCGTGCCGCGCGCGAGCACGGCTGGCAACTCATCAAACGGCAGTGGCTCGAGGGCGAGGACATCGCTGCCGCGGCCCACGCCTATGCGGCGGGGACCGCGCTGCCCCTGGCGTTCGAGGGCGCGGTGGCACAGGCCGATGAGGTCGCCGATCGTCTGCGGCGCGAGGCTCAGCGGGTCCATGAGCAGGCTGCCGCGCAGGCCCGGTTGGAAGCCTGTGAGCAGCGGCTGGACGCGGCCGGGCAGGCCGCGACGCGCCTGGCGGAGCAGAGTGAGCAACTCGAACAGGCCTGGTGCGCACTCTGGTCGCCCTGCGGTTTGATACCGCTGCCGCCCCGTGAGATGCGCCAGTGGCACGCGGCGGCGTTGCGGTTGCGCGAACGGGCCGGGCAGGGCGATGCGCTGGCGGCTGAGTTGGCGGCCCTGGAGGCGACCCGGCAGGGTCATCTGCGCGCCGTTCAGGCCGCGCTCGACGCGCTGGGGCTGGCCGTGCCGCCGACGCCGCCCGCGTCGGGAGCAGCAGCGCTTAATCCACTGCTCGATCAGGCCGAGACGCAACTGCGCACCCTGCAGGAGACCGAACGCCGTCGCGTCCTGCTGGCGCAGGAGATCGCCGCGCTCGAAGCATCCCAGCGGCGGCTGATGCTCGAGGTCAAGACCAGGCAGGACGAGCGGGCCGACTGGCTGGCTGCCTGGGGTGCACTAACGGCTGAACTCGGCCTGGCAGCGGATGCCAGTCCGGGCGAGCTGACCGACTATCTGATGGGCCTCGACGCGTGCCTCAAACAACTCGGTGAGGCCGAGCGGCTGGACGCGCGCATCCAGGGCATCGACGCCGACGGTGTACAGTTCCGCGCTCAGGTCGACGCGCTCTTGGCGCGACTGGCGTCGGAACTGCGCGGCCGTCCGGTCGAGGAGACCGTGCCGCAGTTACATGCCCAATTGGTCAGGCAGCGCGAGGACCAGAGCCGACGCGATGAACTCACCGCCCAGTCGCGCCGCGCGCAGCAGGAGATCCAGCAGGCGCAAGCCGCGATCCAGGCGGCCGACGCGGTGCTCGCCGAACTCTGCCACGAGGCCGGCTGCGCCGATCCGGACCAACTGGCGGCCGTCGAGCAACGAGTCCAGGAACATCGCGAGTTGGGCCGGCAACTGAGCGAGGTCGAAATCGAACTGGTGACCGCCGGCGATGGTCTGGGGATCGAGGCGTTGCAGGAGGAAGCCGGGCAGGTCGACCGCGATGCCGTCCTGGCCGAACTGACGGCACTGGAGGCGCGGATCGAGGGTGAATTGCGTCCGCAGCAGGCCGCATTGTTCGAACAGAAAGTGGAGGTCGAACGCCAGTTCGCCGCCATGGCCGGTGACGATGCTGCCGCTGCCCTGGCCGAGGAGGCGCAGCAGAGTCTGTCGAGCCTGCGTGCCCAGGGCGAGCGCTATGTCCGGGTCAAACTCGCGGCGCGGATTCTGCGCGATGAAATCGAGCGCTTCCGCCGTCAGCACCGCGACCCCATCCTCAGCCGCGCCAGCGGCTATTTCGCCCGACTGACCTGCAACGCCTTCAGTGCGGTCGAAACCGACTTCGACACCTGCGATCAGCCCGTGCTGACAGGCCGGCGCGCCACCGGCGAGCGGGTGCGGGTGGAGGGCATGAGCACCGGTACCCGCGATCAGCTCTACCTGGCCTTGCGCCTGGCCAATCTGGACCATTACCTGGACAGCGCCGAGCCCCTGCCGTTCATCGTCGACGACATTCTCATCCAGTTCGACGACGCGCGCGCCCAGGCCACGCTCGCCGCCCTGGCGGACTTCTCAGTCAGGACCCAAGTGATTTTGTTCACCCATCATCGGCAGGTCGTCGATCAGGCCAGGGCGCTGGACCCGAGTGGCGAGCGGGTGCTGGTGCATACGCTGATGGGCCAGGCGCAGGCAGTCTAGCAGCCTGTCGGACTTAGCCCCTAGGATAAGGGCGTGAGTCAATAAAAAGGCTTTTTGTTGCTCTACAATCTAACGTTAGGTGATTTCCGCGAAAAATCCAACCCGTAGGAGCCCGCTTGCGGGCGACGGGTGGGGGGCACAATGACGCGATTCCGACAGGTCACGTCGCCCGCAAGCGGGCTCCTACGGAGCTTGATTCTTGATAGCGTCTTATTCGGAAATCGCCTAAAGTCCGACAGGCTGCTAGCCTCGGACTCGGAGTAACGGGATCTTCTTGGATGAGTTGAGCGGCGTTGGTCGTCGTTCCGGCCAGGCCTTTTGCCGAGGTCGTGGGGAGGAAAGCTGATCCACAGATGTCACAGATGAACACACATGTTCATCTTCATCTGTGATCATCTGTGGACAACTCCGAATGATCGCAAGATTCCGGGCTGACTTCCTTTGGTTCAATCCGGAACGCCCCCCATCTGCAACGCCTGCCGATAGCCGCGAATGGCGTCCGACGTGGTGGGCTGGTCGAGAAAGCGGGTCAGCAGTTCCAGATCCAGGCCCGGTAACACTTCGCCGGCGGTGACGGGAACATAGCGTTCACCGCGCAGACAATAGGGTTGCAGACGCCCGCGGCGCCAGTACCAGACCTCGGCAACGCCGAGCTTGCGGTCAATGTCGAGTTTGTCGATCCGTCCGGAAGTCCAGACCACTTCGACGGCCAGTTGCGGGCGGTCGGCGGGCGCGGTGCCGAACACCCAGCACTCGTCCGGCTCGGCCGCCCGCGTGCGGTCCCGTGACTTCAAGGTTGACGATCTGGTCATCGACCGGCCGATCGTCTCGCGCTTGATACTGGGCGTTGGTGTACATGGCTTGGTTCTCTGAAGGCCCGCGATCCGAGTCTAGCGCGCCTGGACTGGTAACCCCGGGGCGACCGTTGGTGGCTTTGATCATCGTTGCGGCTATATTCTACGAGACCCAGCGCCCGACCTGGGAGAAGCCAGGCCCAACTCGGTAAAATCCAGGTGGAACTCGACGAAGCCAAGGCATCGACCGACCTGCGCAACGCGAGCCTAGGTGGCCTTGATCATCGTTTCGGCCAGCGACGGCCTGTCCGCAACTGGAGGTCGAGGCTTTAGCCGGTGGCGATTCCCGAGATCTCAAAGAAAATCAGTGGTGCCTGCGCGCCGGGCCGGCTAAAGCCTCGACCTCCGGTCGCCGGAACGATGACCAAGCCCGGGCGCGTCGGCTCAACCCCCTGCCTGATCGGAGACCTGTTATGAAGATCGCCTTGTCCACCGAGGACGCGCTGCAACTGGTCCGACTGCCCGCGACCTACGTGGTGTGGTCCAACATCCTTGCCGCGCATCTGATTGCCACCGGGGGCTGGCCGCACTGGTTGGTGCTGATCCCTCAACTCGCCGCCGGCACGGCGCTGTGCTGGTCTGGTGTGGTGCTGAAGGAGTGCTTTGCCCTGCGGCAGGGCGGTACGGGCGAACCCTCGGGTCTGCTGGCCTCCGGGCGGATCTCGGGTCAGGCGGCCTGGGTGCTGGGCGGCGGGCTCATGGTCCTGGGGCTGGCGTTCGCCGCGCTGGCCGGCGGGACCAGTCTGCGGATCGCGGTCGCGCTGGGGCTCGCCATCGTCGCCTACCGCGGCTTTCTGCAAGACACCCTGCTGGGCTCAGTCTTTATGGGCGCGATTCACTACATGCAGTGGATGTTTGGCTTGACCGTGGCGGGGCTGGAGAGCGGGGCCCAGGCGCTGGCCGTGCCGGTGTTCCTTTATGTGGCGGCGCTCACGGTCCTGGTCGGGGCCCAGGCCAAGGGGGCGGCGCCGCAAACCACCCGGATCGCGGGTGTGTTGTTCGGGCTTGCGGCCCTGGTGATCGTCGAGTTGGTGCTCGCGGGCCGCATGGAGCAGCCGCTGATCCTGGCCTTGGTGGCGCCGGCGGTGCTGGCCCTGGGGTATTGGCTGTGGCGTTTGACCGCGGACGGTAGTCCGGCGGCGGTGCAGAGCCTGGTCCAGCGACTGACCTTCGGCCTGATCCCGCTGGACGCGCTCTTGCTAGCCGGCAGCGGGCATTGGCTGGTGGCGCCGTTCTTGTTGTTGCTCCTGGTCCCCGGTTTCGTGTTCCGACCATCACCTGAGTAAGGAACAAGCGCAACAGCGAATACAGTCACATCGTGGGGCGATGCTCCGGATCAGGCTTGACGGCGCTTCTGCCGGAACACGTAGATCGCCAGGATCAAGGCGACGAAGAGGAGGACGCCGACCGTCACCAGGGGCAGGTTGTCCTGGATCAGGCGTTCATTGCCGCCGATGAAATAGCCCATGGCCGTGAGCACGGCGGACCACAGACCGGCCCCGAGCAGGGTATAGGTGCTGAAGGTCAGCAGGTTCATCCGGGTCAGCCCGGCGGGTAGTGAGATCAGGTGCCGGATGCCGGGGATCAGGCGTCCGGTAAAGGTCGAAATGGCCCCGTGGCGCTCGAAGAACAGGTCGGTCTTGTGCAGCAGGGCGGGGCGCACGAAGAACCAGCGGCCATAGCGCTCCAGGAAGGGGCGCCCCACCCAGAGCGCGAAGGCGTAATTGACGCCGGCCCCCGCCAGGCTGCCCAGGGTGGAGGCGAGCCAGATCGCCAGGACATTCATTTTGCCCTGGTAGGCGAGATAGCCAGCCGGGATCAGCACCAATTCGCTCGGTACCGGCAGCACGGTGGACTCCAGCGCCATCAAGACGAAGATGCCCGGATAGCCCCAGCCGTTGACGGTGACCAGGATCCAATCGATAAATTCATGCAGCATGACGTAACCTGAGTGTCAATATGAGTCGCGCGAAGGATGCGCGTGATGGTCGCCGGTAGATACCTGCCGAGAATAGAGATAGCAATTCGGATATATCCACAGATGTCACAGATGTTCACAGATGTTCACAGATGAAGAAAAACATCTGTGACATCTGTGGATGAAAGTTCTGGCCTTAGGCGACAGCGAAAGCTGGTCGGAACGATGACCAAGGTCACTGCGGCGGACCTTGATCGTAATCCCGGCCAGCGGCGTGCGTAGTCAGGGCTTCCAGCCCTGACGGTGTCAGGCCAGGATGGCCTGACTACGCACCCGGCGAGCCCAAGTGGCCGGAATCTCGATCGAGGCCCTGCGGCGCACGCCGGCAACAACGAAGAGCGAGGCTCCATTCGCGGACAGTTTATTCGTGGATGGAGCTTTACTCTTGGGTCGACGATCTGTTTTTATTACAAGCCTTTACGTGATGACCGTTGGTTCGGCCCGTCCGGTGCGGGCCTCGATCTGAGCCAGTTCGCGGGCGATCAGGATGAGCGGCGCCATGGCTTCCTGGGTGTCCTGGTGGTGACGGCTCGGATCGGGTTCGTAGAACTCCAGATAGACCCGCAGGGTGGCACCCTCGGTGCCGGTGCCGGAGAGCCGCAGCACGATCCGCGAGCCGCCCTCGAAGCCGATGCGGATGCCCTGATTCGCTGAGACGCTGCCGTCGATCGGGTCGGTGTACGCGAAGTCGTCGGCATAAGCGACGGTATAGTTGCCGAAGCGTTGGCCGGGCAGCGCCGGGAGCATGATCCGCAGATGGTCGACCAGGGCGCCCGCGGCCTTGGCATCCACCGCCTCGTAGTCATGCCGGGTATAGTAGTTGCGACCGTACTGCCGCCAGTGCTCGCTGACGATCTCCGCGACCGACTGCTGGCGGACCGCCAGGAGGTTCAGCCAGAAGAGCACCGCCCACAGGCCGTCCTTCTCGCGCACATGATCCGACCCGGTGCCGAAACTCTCCTCGCCGCAGAGGGTGATGCGGCCGGCGTCCAGGAGATTGCCGAAGAACTTCCAGCCGGTGGGTGTCTCGAAGCACTCGACCCCCAGGGCCTCGGCCACGCGGTCCGCCGCCTGGCTGGTGGGCATGGAGCGGGCGATGCCGCGGATGCCGGAATGGTAGCCGGGGGTCAGGTGGGCGTTGGCGGCCAATACGGCCAGGCTGTCGCTGGGCGTGACAAAGAAGTTCTTGCCCAGGATCATGTTGCGGTCGCCGTCACCGTCGGAGGCGGCGCCGAAGTCCAGCGCATGGGGGCCTTCGCACAGGGCCACCAGGTCGTGGGCATGGGCCAGGTTGGGGTCCGGGTGTCCGCCGCCGAAATCTTCGAGCGGGATGCCGTTCATCACGGTGCCCGGCAGCGCGCCGAGCCGGTTTTCCAGGATTTCGGTGGCATAGGGGCCGGTGACCGCGTGCATGGCATCGAAGCGCATGCTGAACAACCCGGAGTCGAAGAGCGCGCGGATCGCGTTGAAGTCGAACAGGTCTTCCATCAAGGCGGCGTAGTCCGCCACCGGGTCGATGACCTCGACCTGCATGGCGCCGATGGCGACGGTGCCGAGCATGTCCAGATTGGTATTTGGACAGTCCAGTACGCGGTAGCGGTCGATGGACTGGGTGCGCGCGAAGATCGCCTCGGTCACCGATTCGGGGGCCGGGCCGCCGGCTGCGACATTGAATTTGATCCCGAAGTCTTCTTCCGGTCCGCCCGGATTGTGGCTGGCGGAGAGCACGATCCCGCCCTGGGTCTTGTACTTGCGGATCACGCAGGAGACCGCCGGGGTGGAGAGGATGCCGCCGCGCCCGACCAGCACACGCGCCACGCCGTTGGCGGCAGCCATGCGCAGGATGACCTGGATGGCCTCGCGGTTGTAGTAGCGGCCGTCACCGCCGACCACCAGGGTGCCGCCGGCCAGTTCGGTCTGAGTGTCGAAGATCGCCTGGACGAAGTTCTCCAGATAGTGCGGTTGCTGAAAGGTCCGAACCTTCTTGCGCAGCCCGGAGGTGCCCGGACGCTGCCCTTCGAAGGGGGTAGTGGCGATAACGTTCGACTCCATATTCAACCCCTTGATTATCGGTGTGATGGCCTACATTGATGCGGCGCGGGCGGTCGGTCACGGCCGGGGTGCGCGACGGGCGCGGTGCCCCTGATCGTGAAGGCTGGATTGTAGCCGCTGCCGGGCGTGCGACAATACCCATTCCATTCTATTCCGGCGCCGGGAGCGCACGGCCGCAGCCGCGGCACGCCGATGCGCGGATGCCGATCCGCCGCGAGTGCACCCGAAAGTCAAAAAATGAATGATTACTCAAGAGGTAACGAACCGAAATGACAGTTGAAGCGCATAAGGAAACACTGGAGTTCAAGGCCGAAGTCAGCCAAGTCCTGGACCTGGTGATCCGTTCACTCTACTCCAACAAGGAGATCTTCCTGCGCGAGCTGATCTCCAACGCCTCGGACGCCGCCGAGAAGCTGCGGTTCGAGTCACTGAGCGACGACGGGCTCTACGAGGGTGACGTCGACCTGCGAATCCGCGTCACCGTGGACCAGGAGGCCGGGACCCTGACGGTCTCGGATAACGGCATCGGTCTCAGCCGGTCGGAGGTCGTCGAGACCATCGGCAGCATCGCCAGTTCCGGGACCCGCCGGTTCTTCGAGAAGCTGACCGGCGATCAGGCCAAAGACAGCCAGCTGATCGGCCAGTTCGGGGTCGGTTTCTACTCCGCCTTCATCGTCGCCGACAAGGTGACGCTGGTCTCCCGCCGGGCCGGTCTGGGGACCGAGCATGGGGTGCACTGGGAGTCGGACGGGCGCGGCAGCTACACTCTGGAGACGGTGGAAAAGGCCGGGCGCGGTACCGACGTGACCCTGCACCTGAAGGACGACGAGAAGGAGTTCCTGGACGGCTGGCGGCTGCGCTCCATTATCAGCAAGTTCTCCGACCACATTGCCCTGCCGGTGGAGATGTTGAAGGAGCACCACGACGGCCCGGACGAGGACGCGCTGGACGCGGAGCAGGACGAAGCCAAGGCGGAGCCCCAGGCCAAGGCTCCCGAATGGGAGAAGGTCAATCGCGGAACGGCCCTGTGGATGCGCAGCAAGTCGGAGGTGACCGAGGAGGAGTATCACGCCTTCTACAAGCACATCGCGCACGACTACGATCCGCCGCTGGCCTATGTCCATAATCGCGTGGAGGGCACCAACGAGTACAGCACCCTGCTCTTCGTTCCCAAGAAGGCCCCCTGGGATCTGTGGGACCGCGACCAGAAGCACGGCGTCAAGCTCTATGTCCGCCGCGTCTTCATCATGGACGAGGCCGACAAGCTGCTGCCGCATTACCTGCGCTTCGTCAAGGGCGTGGTGGACTCTGACGACTTGCCGCTGAACGTCTCGCGCGAACTGCTTCAGCACAACCGTAAGATCGACAGCATCCGCCAGGCCAACACCAAGCGCATCCTGAGCCTGCTCGAGACCCTGGCCACGGATGAGCCGGAGAAATATGCCGAGTTCTGGGGCGAGTTCGGTCGGGTCCTCAAGGAAGGGCCGGCCGAGGACTTCGCCAACCGGGAGCGTCTGGGCGGGCTCTTGCGTTTCGCCTCGACGCATACCGAGAGCGACACCCAGAACGAGACCCTGGACGGCTACATCGAGCGCATGAAAGAGGGTCAGGACAAGATCTACTTCATTACCGCCGACAGCGCGGCCGCCGCCCGCCACAGCCCCCATCTGGAGGTCTTCCGCAAGAAGGGCGTCGAGGTCCTGCTGCTGTCCGACCGGGTGGACGAGTGGCTGGTCAACCACATGCACGACTACAAGGGCAAGCACTTGCAGTCGGTCACCAAGGGCGATCTGGACCTGGGCCAACTGGCGGATCAGGAGGAGAAGGCCAAAACCGAACAGGCGGCCAAGGAACACGGCACCCTGCTGGAGCGGCTCAAGACCGCGCTGGGTGAGCGGGTCGACAAGGTGCGTCCGAGCGCCCGCCTGGTGGACTCCCCGGCCTGTCTAGTGGTGGGCGAGTACGACATGAGTGCCAATCTGGCGCGGGTGTTGAAGGCGGTTGGTCAGGACGCTCCCAAGCAGCGTCCCACGCTGGAGGTCAACCTGGACCACCCGCTGGTGAAGCGCCTGGAGAGTGAGGAGAACGAGACCCGCTTCCAGGACTTGGGTCTGATCCTGTTCGATCAGGCGCAACTCGCCGAGGGCGGTCAACTCGATGACCCGGCGGCCTTTGTCGGCCGGCTCAACGGGCTCATGATGTCCATGCTGCTGTCCGGTCGCTGACCGGGTTTCAGTCTTTGATCGCCCTGGAAAAATCGCCCTCAAGGGCGATTTTTCCAGGGTCTTGTGGCACACTGCCGCGTCTGTCAATAATGACGAGGAGATTAATCCCATGCGCGTGATCCTACTTGGCGGCCCCGGCGCCGGAAAAGGTACCCAGGCCGGCTTCATCAAGGAGCACTTCGGTATCCCCCAAATTTCCACCGGCGACATGCTGCGGGCTCATGTCAAGCAGGGCAGCGAACTGGGCAAGGCGGCCAAGCAGGTGATGGATGCGGGCGGTCTAGTGTCCGACGACATCATCATGGGCATGGTGAAAGTGCGCATCACTGATGGCGACTGCGCAAGCGGCTATCTGTTCGACGGCTTCCCGCGCACCCTGGCCCAGGCCGATGCGCTGAAGGAGGCGGGGGTGGCGGTCGACGCGGTGGTCGAGATCGATGTTCCCGACGAGGAGATCATCCGCCGCATGTCCGGTCGGCGGGTGCATCCGGGCTCCGGCCGCACCTACCATGTCGTCTTCAATCCACCCAAGACCGCGGGGCTGGACGACGTGACCGGCGAGCCGCTGATCCAGCGCGACGACGATCAGGAAGAGACCGTCAAGGCCCGACTCAAGGTCTATCATGACCAGACCGAGCCGCTGATCCATTACTACTCGGATTGGGCGCAGGCGGGCGGTCAGGGCGCGCCCAAGTACATCAAGGTCCATGGCATCGGGTCCGTGGACGAGATTCGCGGTCAGATCATCAGCGCCCTCGAAGCGGTCTGATCCGGCCTTGCGGTCGATGCTCGAAAACCGGGCGAATGCCCGGTTTTTTCGTGCGCGACAGTTGTTTCAAGGTACCGAATTCGCTCAGAAAAACCCGGAAAACCGCGGTCTGCGCAGGATTCTGGTAGTATCTCCCGATATTTCACTACGCAGGTGGTTCCGATGGCGGTTGTAGAACTGGACAAGCAGAGTTTCGAAGAGGCGATCAGCACCAACGACTTCGTGATCGTCGATTTCTGGGCGCCCTGGTGCGGTCCGTGCCGCTCCTTCGCCCCGATCTACGACAAGGTGTCCGCCGACTTCGGCGACATCGTTTTCGCCAAGGTCAACACCGAGGACGAGCAGGAGATCGCGGTCCACTTTCAGATCCGGTCTATCCCGACCCTGATGATCTTTCGCGAGCAGGTCATCATTTTTTCTCAGGCCGGTGCGCTTCCGGAGAGCCAGTTTCGCGACCTGATCGGCAAGGCCAAGGCGCTGGACATGGCGGAGGTCAAACAGCAGATCGCCGCGGAGCAGGCCGCGCGCGGGGCTGGCGATCCGTCCGGCGGTTCGGCTTGAGCGGCGTCTCGTCCGTGGTTCGCAAGCCGACGGCTCAGGCGGTGCCGACGCGGATCCGGCCGACTCAGCGCGTCGCTTCAGGCGTCCGGCGGTCTTAGGTCCCATGCAAGCCGTCTTCTGTTCTCTGGACGAGTTGATTCAGTTGTCAGGGCGTCCGACCGTGGGCGACCTGATGACACTCTGCGAGGAAAATTACCGTCTGCTCGCGCGTCTTGCGCCTGATCTGAAAGACCAGCGGGGGCTGAGCGTCTCCCGCCGCAAGGGCAGTGTGGACCTCTACCTGACGATCGAGGAGCAGTCCCGCTATACCAGTCTCGCGCGGCTGACCCATTGGTTTCCCAACCCTGATCGGGGTTGGAGCGCTGCTTCGAGTTATGCCCAGGCCAGCGATCTCGCTGGGTTCGGAGCCGACCCGGACGCACGTTTGCGGGTCTATCACGATGCCCGCCAGGTCGAGGTTCTGGATCTGCGGCAGACCGTTTTGCCGTTGCGTGCCCAATATCAGCCGCCGGCGCTCGATGCCAAGTGGAAGGCGAATCTGTTCCTCGGTAAATGGCTCGCCTTCTGTCTCCATCAGGGGCATTGCTTCGGTCCCGGTTTCGACGATCTGTCCCTGCCCGAGGATGGCGGCCGGCTGTATACGCTGACCTGAGCCGCTTCAGGATGAATCACCCGAACCCCACCCGGCCGACCCGCGGCACCATCCTCCTGCTGTCCCGCGACACGGCCTTGATCGCGGCCCTGGGTCCGCAGCTGAGCACCTTCGGTTTTCGCAGTGAGGTCCACGGGGAGCCGGACGCGCTGCGTCGGCGGCTCGCGGCTCCGGTGGATCCGGATCTGCCCGAGCACCCCCTGGTCTTGCTGCTGGTCGATTTGCGGGCCTTGGCCGATCCTGCGGAATTGACGCGCTTGGCTGGTGATCACGCCGACGACGCGGGTCGCTGCCTGCCGCTGGTCTGTCTGGGTGAGGAGGACGCGCTTGCGCAGCGGCTGGCGGCCATGCGCGCCGGGGCGGCGGTCTGCCTGTCGGCGACCCTCGGGCCGGCAGCGCTTGCCGCGCGGGTGGCGTCCCTGGTCGCGCTGCCGGACGGGGGGCCGGAGCGGGTGCTGGTGGTGGATGATCAGCCGGTGGCGGCCCTCTTCGCGGCGCGGGTGCTGGAGCACGCCGGTCTGGTCGTCGAGCGCGTCCACGACCCGCTGGAAGTCCTCGCCGCCTTGGAGCGCTTTGCGCCGAACCTTATCCTGATGGATCTGCATATGCCCGGCGTCAACGGCATCGAGTTGACTGGCGTCATCCGCGGACAGGAGCGGTTTGCCGATTTGCCGATCCTGTTTCTCTCCGGGGAACTCGACCCCGGCCGGCAGTTGGATGCGCTGCGCATCGGCGGGGATGATTTTCTGGCGAAACCGGTCTCACCGCAGCGGCTGGTGGCGCGTGTGCGTGAACGGCTGGTGCGTGCGCGCCATCGATTGGTGCGCGAGTCCGTCAGTGAGCAGTCCGCCGCGGGGCTGGCCGGGCGGGAGCGCCTCTTCACGCGGATCGACCGCCTGCTGCGTGCCGGATCGCCGACGCACTGGGCCTTGCTCTATTTCGAACAGCCGGGGGATGAATCGGTGATGACGCGGCTGGGCGCGGCGGTCTCCGCGCGGCTGGGGGAGGAGGCTCCGGCGGCCCGCGTCGGCGAGCACGGCGTCGCCGCCCTCCTGTCGGGCGGCGATGAGGGCGCCCTTGCGATGCGGGCCGAGACGCTGGCGCAGGGTGTCCAGCAGGACCTGGCGGCGGATGCCGCGGTCGCTGACCGCGGGGTCGGCTGGTGCCCGGTGGCCCGAAGCGGCGGGGAAGCCGTCACCCTGGTCTCGCGGGCGCGCAAGGCCGCGCGCCTGAGTCTGCACCGCGGTCAGCGTCGGGTCGAGTGCTATGCGTCGGCGCCGCTGGCCCAGGTCGCCGCCGCGCAGCGCAGTCCGTTGCTGGAAGCCGTCGCGGCTGGTCGCTTCCAGCTCCTGTTCCAACCCATGGTGCCGCTGCGTTCGGCGCCGAGCGAGCGCTACGAGGCGACCCTGAGGCTCAACGCGCCCGATGGCGAACTCCTGGCGCCGAGCGCGTTTGCGCCCCTGGCGCTGCGGGCCGGGCAGGCGGCCACGATCGATCGCTGGCTGTTGGGCGCGGGTCTGGACGCGCTCGGCATCCGTCGTGAGGCGGGTCGGCCGGTGGAGTTGTTTCTGCATCAATCCCTTGCGGGCGCGGCCGATCCGGCTTGGGTCGTTGGCCTGCGGGACGCGATCAGCGCCCGCAATCTGATCGCGTTCCGCCCGATCATCCAGTTTCAGATCGCGGATGCGGATCGCCACCTGGATCTGGCGGTCAGCCGGTCCGGCCAATTAGAGCAGCTCGGCATCCGTCTGTGCCTCAATGGAATGACGGCAAGCGAACGCGGCGAGCGGGTGCTCGACCGGCTACCCGCCGCCTTCGTCCGTCTGGCCCGAGAGGCGGCACACGGGCTGCAGGGAGCGCAGCTCGCGGCCTTGGTCGGCCGTATCCATGAACGCCAGGCGCTGGCGATCGCCACCGGGGTGGAGGGGCCGGACATCATCGCCCGGCTGTTTCGCGCCGGGGTGGATCTGATCCAGGGGACTTATGTCCAACCGCCCGCCGAGTCCATGGAATTCGACTTCGCGGCGCTGGAAGCCGGATAGGGCGTGGTGCCCCGGTCATTCCGGCCTCAGCGGTTCGCCGGCCGTGCGCTTGGCGTCCGTTTCGGTCGGGGGTTTCGGTGCCGACTCGCCAGGCTGGTCTGACGGCTCCAGAGGCTCGATCACCAGTTCGACCCGCCGGTTGCGTTCGCGCTCCTGGCGGGTGGGTGTGCGTTTGCCGGTGGCGGCCAGGGGCGCCGCCTCGCCGCGGCCGACCGGGGTCAGGCGTTCGGCGGCGACGCCGCGACCGACCAGATACTGCTTGACCGCATCGGCCGCCCGCTGGGACAGTCGCAGATTGTAGCCCGCGTCACCCTGGTCATCGGTGTGTACGATGATCTTCACCCGGGTCCGCGGGTTGTCCGCGAATAGCCCGGCGAGTGCATCCAGCGTGCGCTTGGCCTTGGGACCGACCTGATCTCCCTTGCCCTCGAAGGGGATCCGGTTGGTCAGATTGACCTCCACGTGGGTGCGCTTGTTGACCGGAGCGAAGCGCAAATCCTCCAGTCCCAGGGCGACCAGTCCGACGGGCTCGCTCACGTAATGCTTGAGTTGTGCCTGTCGCTGGGTGCGCAAGCTGATTCCCAGAACGCCGGGGCCCTGTTCGAAGGCGCCGACGGAACCCGGCGCGGGCTCCGGCCGCTCCGTCGGCTCGGCGGGTCCGCTTGGCGCGGCAGCGTCGGTTGTTATGCTTGCCGCGGGCTTGGGGGCCTCCTGGGCCGGCGACGGGACCGGTCCCGCCTGGGCGTAAAGTGGAGCCGGCATCGCCGCACCCAGCGTGAGGGCGAGGGTGCAGCGCCGGACCATCGCGGCGATGGAGCGGTGCCGGCCCTTGATCAAGTCGGGTAGCCACCATATGGTGTATGACACCATGGGCGCATTCACGTATCGGGTCCTCGTGTCAGTGGCGTCCAGGTTCGGCAGGTGCCGCGTGCCGCGGTCTTGAGTCATCGCGCTACCGTCCGTTCTTCTTCGTAGGGTCTGTCTTGATTGCGCCCGCCGCCGACTGGGTCGCCGGATGTGTCCGGGCGGTCGCTGCCGCGTAACGGGCAGGAATTCTCACCAGGCGGAAGCATCTGATCCGACCTGGCGCGGTAACATACCCCCTTTCCCGGCCGGATGCTGACATCTATCAGCCGACAAACTGTTCGATATCTGTCGCGACAGTGGTTGGCGCTGTTGGTTTCACCTCCCGGCTGACCTGTTTGCCCGAGTGGTCTCCCGCGCACCTTGAATACTGCTCCACCCCCAGTCCTGCCGTTTCCCACCGACCAGGACCTGGCGACCGGTCTGATCGCCGATCGACACGCCCTGCGCCAGCGGTTGCAGGGCTTGCGCCGCCGTGCCCGGACCGGACAGCCGGTGGAGCAGGGGCTGCTGAAGATCTGGCAGGCGTTGCGCGCCTCCCAGGCACTCGGCGAGCGGCGTCGGGCCCTGGTCCCGACCATTGCTTACCCGCCGGAACTGCCCGTGAGTGAGCGCCGCGCCGATGTGGCGGCGCTGATTCAGGCCCATCAAGTGGTGGT
The DNA here is from genome assembly GCF_000379525.1 of Lamprocystis purpurea DSM 4197. Lineage (GTDB taxonomy): Bacteria > Pseudomonadota > Gammaproteobacteria > Chromatiales > Chromatiaceae > Thiodictyon > Thiodictyon purpureum. Next base: position 47,129 of record NZ_KB902512.1, read on the forward strand.
GCTGTGCGGTGAGACCGGCTCCGGAAAGTCCACCCAGTTGCCCAAGCTCTGTCTGGAACTGGGCCGCGGCATCCTCGGCCGCATCGGCCATACGCAGCCGCGCCGCATCGCCGCCCGCAGCCTGGCAAGTCGGGTCTCCCAGGAGTTGGGCAGCGAACTCGGCGGCCTGGTCGGCTACAAGATCCGCTTCCACGACCGGGTGCGGCCGGAAACCTGCATCAAGCTGATGACCGACGGGATGCTGCTGGCGGAGGTCCAGCATGACCGCGCCCTGCTGGAATACGACACCCTGATCATCGACGAGGCCCATGAGCGCAGCCTCAACATCGACTTCCTGCTGGGGTATCTGCGGGGCCTGCTGCCGCGTCGGCCGGATTTGAAGATCATCGTCACCTCGGCCACCATCGACCCGCAGCGCTTCGCCCAGCACTTTGCCGATGCCCAGGGCCGCCCGGCTCCCATCATCGAGATTTCAGGGCGGACCTACCCGGTCGAGGTCCGCTACCGCCCGCCGGTGGAAGATGAAAATGCCGGGGAGCGCGACGATGCCATGCAGCAGGCGATCTCCGACGCGGTGGCTGAACTGGCGCGCGCCGGCCGCGGGGACGTGCTGGTCTTCCTCTCCGGTGAGCGCGAAATCCGCGAGACGGCCGAGACCCTGCGCAAGCAGCATCCGCCATCGACCGAGGTGTTGCCGCTGTTCGCCCGCCAGGGCGCCGAGGAACAGGCCAGGATCTTCCAGCCGCACAGTACCCGGCGGGTGGTGCTGGCCACCAACGTGGCGGAAACCTCGCTGACCGTCCCCGGCATCCACTATGTGGTCGACCCCGGCTTCGCCCGCATCAGCCGTTACAGTCATCGCAGTAAGGTGCAGCGTCTGCCGGTGGAGCGCATCTCGCAGGCCTCGGCCAACCAGCGCCAGGGGCGCTGCGGACGGGTTGCTTCCGGCATCTGCATCCGCCTCTATACCGAGGACAACTTCCAGGCGCGGGCCGCCTTCACCGAGCCCGAGATCAACCGCACCAACCTGGCCGCCGTCATCCTGCAGATGAAGGTCCTGGGTTTCGGGGCGATCGATCAGTTCCCCTTCGTCGACCCGCCGGACCCGCGGCTGGTGGCGGACGGCTACCGCACCCTGGAAGAGCTGGCGGCGATCGATGCCCAGGGCGAGCCGACCGCACTCGGCCGCCATCTCGCCCGGCTGCCGGTCGACCCGCGCATCGGTCGCATGTTGCTTGCCGCTGCCGATCACCATTGCCTGGCGGAGGTCCTGGTGATCGCCGCCGCCCTGAGCATTGCCGACCCGCGCGAGCGCCCGCTCGATCGGCAGCAGGCGGCGGATCAGATTCATGCCACCTTCAACCATCCGGACTCGGACTTCCTGACGCTGTTGAATCTCTGGCGCTTTCTGGAGCAGGAACGCAAGCACCTGTCAAAGAACCAGTTCCGCAAGCTGTGCCAACAGCATTTCCTCAATTGGAACCGGGTGCTGGAGTGGCACGACATCCATGCGCAATTGCGTGAACAGTTGCACGAGATGGGGATTGCCAATCAGTCCCGCGGGGCGCGGGCGACACCCGCCATTCAAGCCGCGGGTGGGCGCGGGTCCCGCCCGTCCGTGCGCCCGGCGCCCGGCCGCGCGCGGGAGCCCGAACCCACGCCGGTTCCGGACGACGGCGCCGCCGCCGGCACGCCGGAGGAAATCCATCGCGCCCTGCTGCACGGTCTGCTCTGTCACATCGGCTTCAAGGACGAGAACCGCGAATATCAGGGCGCCCGCAACAGCCGCTTCGTCATCCATCCCAGCAGCGCCCTGTTCAAAGAAGGCCCCAAGTGGATCGTCGCCGCCGAGCGGATCGAGACCACCCGGCACTACGGACGTATCTGTGCCCGCGTCCAACCCGGCTGGATCGAGGCGGCCGGTGCCCATCTGTTGCAGCGCACTTACGCCGAGCCCCATTGGCAGGCGGACGCCGGGCAGGTCGCCGCCTACGAGCGCGTCACCCTCTTCGGTGTCACCCTGGTGCCGCATCGGCGGATCAACTACGGGCCCATCAACCCGGCCGAGGCGCGCGAGATCTTCATCCGGCACGGCCTCGCCGCGGGCGACTTCGAGACCCGTGCGCCTTTTTGGCGCCACAATCGCGAGCTGATCGAGTACGTCCAGCACCTGGAAGCCAAGTCCCGCCGCCGCGATATCCTGGTGGACGAGGAAGCCATCGTCGCGTTCTACGATGCGCGGGTGCCGCCGGGGATCTATTCGACCGCCCAGTTCGAACGCTGGCTGCGCGAGGCGACCCGCCGGGACCCCAAGATCCTGCATCTGCGCATGGCCGACCTGATGCGCCATGAGGCGGCGGCGGTCACCGCGGAGAGCTTCCCGGACAGTCTTCAGATCGGCGCCACCGCGCTGCCGCTCGAGTATCACTTCGATCCCGGCAGCCAGGCGGACGGTCTGACCCTGGTCGTTCCCCTGCCGCTGATCAACCAGGTCTCCGGCGAGCGCCTGGAGTGGCTGGTGCCGGGGTTGCTCACCGAGCGCATCACCGAACTCCTGCGCGGCCTGCCCAAACAGATCCGCAAGGGTCTGGTGCCGATCCCGGATACGGCGGCACGCCTGGCGGCTCATCTCAAGCCGTCCGAGCGTCCGCTGATCCAGGCCCTGGGTGAGGCCATCCGGGAACTGACCGGGATCCAGGTACCGGAAGGCGCCTGGGATCCGGCGGCCATCCCTGAACATCTGCGTATGAAAGTCCGGCTGGTGGACGATACGGGCCAGGTCATCGCCACCGGCGCCGATCCGGTCGCACTCAAGCGCGCCCACGGCGGCCAGGGGCAGCACAGCTTTGCGCAGATCCCGGCCAGCGGGCTGGAGCAGGAAGGGCTCAGGCGCTGGACCTTCGGCGAGCTGCCGGAACAGGTCGACCTGACCCGCGCCGGCATCCGGCTGCGCGGCTTCCCGGCCTTGGTCGATCTGGGGGACAGTGTCGCCATCCGCGTTCTGGACTCCGCCGAGAGTGCGGCGACGGCCACCCGGGTCGGCTTGCGCCGACTCTTCATGCTGCACCTGGGCGCCGACCTGCGCATCCTGAAGAAAGGACTCGGCGGACTGGATCGGATGCGGCTGCAATATGCCAAAGCCCCGCGGATTGCGGAGACGCCGGCCGGACGCGCGGCCGACGGTCCGGGACCGGCCCAGGTCAGAGAGCCCGACCTGGCGGATGAGCTCATTGCGCTGATCCTGGACCTCACCTTTGTCGAGGGTCTGGAGCCCATCCGCACCCAGGCCGCCTTTGAGCAGCGGCTGCGTGAGCGCAAGGGCCGGATCATGACCACCGCGCAGGAAGTCTGCACCCTGGCCGCCGCGATCCTGGACGCTTACCATGGCCTGCGCGCCCGCCTCGCCGCGATCACCCAGGTCAATTGGGAGGGCGCGGTCCAGGACCTGCGTGCCCAGGTGGACCGCCTGGTGTTCCGTGGCTTCTTGCTCGTCGTTCCCTATGTCCACCTCAAAGAGTACCCGCGCTATCTCAAGGCGGCCGAGCAGCGCACCGAGCGGCTGCGCTTTGCCGCCGCCCGTGACCAACAGCGCATGACCGAGTTTGCCGACCTCGAACGCCGCTGGCGTGAGCGCAGCGCCGCCGCCGCGCGCACCGGTCGCGCCGACCCGCGTCTGGAGGAAATCCGCTGGCTGCTCGAAGAACTGCGGGTCTCGCTCTTCGCCCAGCAGTTGGGCACCACGGCCCCGGTCTCGGTCAAACGCATCGAGGCCCGCTGGCGGGAACTGGGGTTATAGTTCGGACGTGATAACCGGACGTAGGGGCGGGTTTCAAACCCGCCTCTACACGAAGGTCTGTCTGGATATCAGGTGCGAACGCTATAGATAGCGTGCGCCCGCGATGCGGTCAGTGACGCGTCGGAAACAAGTTAAACAACGACAACGACCGAGACGCCATAAGGAGTCTGCTAATAGAGCGCGGTCATCATCTTGGCACGATAGCGGGTCACCAGCTCGCCTTGACCGCCCAGCAGGTCGAAGATGGCGACCATGCCCTTGCGGCCGGCGTCGTCTCCATAGGGACGGTCGCGCTTCATCAGGGTGAGCAAGTCTTCCAACGCGGTCGCGTAGTCGCCGGCCAACACCCGGTGAGCGGCAAGTTGGTAGCGTGCCGCGCTGTCGGTCGGGTCGGCAGTCAGCCGCTGCTGCAAGACGGCGGCTGACGGGGCGCCGATCAGGGCCTCGGCGAAGCGCAGTTGACCGCGCAACGCGGTCACTTCCGGATCCTGGGCAAGTTCGAGCGGCAGCCGCTCCAACTGGGCGGCGGCCTCGGCGATGTCGCCGCGGGCCGCGGTGAGTTGGACTTCGGCCAGCGCGATCCGCGCGTTATCGGGCTCTTTGACCTTCGCTTCCGCGATAACCGCGGCGGCGCGCTTGAGATCGCCGGCAGCGATCAGGCCTTGGGCCTGGGCCAGGAGTCCATCGGATGGCTTGGGCAGGTGCCGCTCCAGGAATTCGCGCACCTGGGACTCCGGCAGGGCGCCCATGAACTGATCGACCGGCCGGCCGGACATGAACAACTGCACGGTCGGCAGGCTGCGAATGCCGAAGTGGGCGGCCAGGGCCTGCTCCTCTTCGGTGTTGACCTTGGCCAGGAGGAACTTACCCGCGTAGGCGTCGGCCAGCTTGGCCAGCAGCGGCATCAGTTGCCGGCAGGGCGCACACCAGTCGGCCCAGAAATCGACCAGTACCGGGCGGTCGTAGGAGCCGTCGATCACCACCGACTCGAAGTTCGCGGTGGTGACGGTGACGACGTAAGGTGAATCGGCCATGACGTGTGACTCCGAGGCTTGGTGATCGACAAGTTTGAGTCAACGTGGGCGCGATCACGGGGGGAATCAAGCCGATCTCAGCGCTGAGGCGCCGGCGGCTGCGGCTGCGAATGCTGTGCTTGGACGGTGTAGAATTCCTCCGGGCTGATCTGTTGATCGCTATTGAGATCAAGTGCAGTGAAGGGCGGGGCATTGCGCAGGCTGCCGAGCGGCAGGCCTTCCTGTGACTTCTCGACGGCGCGATTGGCTCGCGCGTCGTTGAATTCGGACGGACTGATGCTGCCGTCGTGGTTTTCATCGAGATCGGCAAAGCTGGGAAGCGTCCCTTCCATACCGGCCCCCCGGCCATCGCTGAGCCCCATTTGCACACCGGAGCCCATGGTCCCTGGACCACCCGAGGTCGGGGGCGGTTGGACCGTAACGAATTCGGCGGAGGTGATCTGCCCGTCGCCATTCCGGTCGAAGGTCGCGAAGGTCGTCGTATTGGCGGTTCCGCCCATGGGCGCGCCCGCCGCCGCACGGTCCCTGATCTGCTGCGTGTGAACCCGGTCGAACTCCTGCTCAGTCACGCTGCCGCTGCCGTCCTGATCGTAGCTCACGAACGGCAAGGGGCCGCCGACCACGCCGTCTTGAGCCTGCGCCGACGTGGATAGGACCGCGCTCATGGCGGTGATCGCGATGCCAATGGCCAGGATGTTGGTACTGTGGTTCATCATTGTGCTCTCTGTCGAAGAAAAAGGTTCGGTTGACGCGCTCTCCAGCGGGATCAGTTCCTGTAATCAGCAGTTCAGCCTTGACTGCGCACGAGGACCGAGGCGTTATTTTGGCGAGGGCGCGATGGCACTGCGGAATCAGCGAGACCCATGGTGCCGGCGCTCAGATCCGTCTTAGTCCATGCTGTTATAGGCTGGACCGTCCGGCGGGTCGGTGCGCTGGCGTACAGACCCCGCGGGGAGATCGCGGCAGCGTCCGCGTTGCCGTCAGCTCGTCATAGAGCCTTCGGACGTGATAACCGGACGTAGGGCGGGTTTCAAACCCGCCCCTACGCGAAGGTCTGTCTGGATATCAGGTGCGAACCCGATAAGGCTGGTGGAAATCACAGGGTTCGGATGCGCGTCGAGCCAGGTCAGGTGGAGCGGATTTCCACCGACGCCGATTCGGGTCCTGGCGCTACCCCTTGCGGACCCTGGCAACGCTGTAGCATCCTGACTCAGGGACGAGGTTTTACGATCAGTGCTGAAGGTGAGGTCACTCCGATGTCAGAGAGTTTGCATGTAATCTGCCCGGCCTGCGACGCGGTCAACCGGGTGCCGACGGCACGCCTGGGGGCGGACCCCAAGTGCGGCCAATGTCATCAACCGTTGTTTGCGGGTCATCCGGTGGCCTTGGATGAGGCCGGGTTCGCCCGTCATCTCAGCCGCAGCGATGTGCCCCTGTTGGTGGATTTCTGGGCCCCCTGGTGCGGTCCCTGCCGCGCGATGGCGCCGGCCTTCGAGGCGGCGGCGCGCGCCCTGGAGCCCGCGTTCCGGCTCGTCAAGGTCAATACCGAGGAGGCACAGGCGCTGGCCGCGCGGTTGGGGATCAGGAGTATCCCGACGCTCGCCCTGTTCAAAGGGGGAGCCGAGGTGCGGCGCACCGCGGGCGCCATGGACACCCAAGGGATCGTCGCCTGGGCGCGGCAGGGCCGGTAACAGCGGTTCCGCGGTGCCGTCGGCCGGCGGCTGAGACGCATCGCGTACCTCCGGCCCGAGCACGCGTGGACAGTTCAGCGTCGAATCGATAGAATCCCAGGCGGTTCGGCCCCCTGTCTGATCCAAGGCCTGATCAAAAGCCTGATCCGAAGCCTGATCCGAAGCCTGATCCGAATCATTCTCGCGTGCGCCCGCTGACGTCCCGGTGGCCCTCGCGGCCCTAATGTTGCCGGCGATGCCGTCTCCCGTTCGGAGAAACCCTTGAAAATGCCCGCAGTTCTGGTCCTGGAGGACGGTTCGGTCTTCCGGGGAGTCGCGATCGGTGCCGCCGGTTCCAGCGTCGGTGAGGTGGTCTTCAATACCGCCATGAGCGGTTATCAGGAAATCCTGACAGACCCCTCTTACTTGCGCCAACTGGTGACGCTGACCTATCCGCACATCGGCAACGTCGGCGTCAACCCGCAGGACGAAGAGTCCGGGCGGGTCCAGGCGGCGGGGCTGATCATCCGCGACTTGCCCTTGCTGCCCAGCAACTTTCGCATGACCGAGCGCCTCGACGCCTACCTCGCCCGTCAAGGCGTGGTCGGCATTGCCGGTATCGATACCCGCCGTCTGACCCGCATCCTGCGCGAAAAAGGCGCCCAGAGCGGTTGTCTGATAGCAGGGGAGGGGATCGACGAAGCGGCGGCCCTGGGCGAGGCGCGCGGCTTCCCTGGACTCAAGGGCATGGATCTGGCGCAATATGCGAGCACCGCGGAACCCTATGACTGGACCCAGGGTGTCTGGTCGCTGGCCCACGGACATCAGGACGTCGCGGGTGAGCAGCCCTATCATGTCCTTGCTTACGATTACGGCATCAAGCGCAACATCCTGCGGATGCTGGCGGCACGCGGGTGTCGGGTGACGGTGGTGCCGGCCCGGACGCCGGCGTCCGCGGTGCTGGCGCAGGAGCCGGACGGGGTCTTTCTGTCCAACGGCCCGGGCGACCCGGAGCCCTGCGACTACGCGATCACCGCGATTCGCGCGCTGTTGGAAACCCGTATCCCGATCTTCGGCATCTGTCTCGGACACCAGTTGCTGGGCCTGGCGAGTGGGGCGCGGACCGTCAAGATGAAGTTCGGACACCACGGGGCCAACCATCCGGTGCAGGATCTGAAGACCGGTCGGGTCATGATCTCCAGCCAGAACCACGGGTTCGCGGTGGACGAGACGAGCCTGCCGGCCTGTCTGGAGGCGACTCACCGCTCGCTGTTCGATGGCTCGTTGCAGGGTATCCACCACCGTGAGTATCCGGCCTTCAGTTTTCAGGGTCACCCGGAGGCCAGCCCCGGCCCTCACGATGTGGCACCGATCTTCGATCACTTTATTGCGTTGATGAAAGAACGCAAGCAGACTCCGTGATGACAGGCATTCGTTTCATTCATTTGTGTTCATTTGTGTTCATGTGCGGACAAGGACTCCAGAATGCCAAAGCGTACTGACATCCACAGTATCCTGATCATCGGTGCCGGGCCGATCGTCATCGGCCAGGCCTGCGAGTTCGATTACTCGGGGGCGCAGGCCTGTAAGGCGCTGCGCGAGGAGGGCTATCGGGTCATCCTGGTGAACTCCAACCCGGCGACCATCATGACCGATCCGGAAATGGCCGACGCCACCTATATCGAGCCGGTCACCTGGCGGGCGGTCGCCGCCATCATCGAAAAGGAACGCCCGGACGCCCTGCTGCCCACCATGGGTGGTCAGACGGCGCTCAATTGCGCCCTGGATCTGGTGCGCCGCGGGGTGTTGGAGCGGTTTGGGGTGGAGTTGATCGGCGCTTCGCGGGAGGCGATCGACAAGGCCGAGGACCGCGACCTGTTCCGCAAGGCGATGCGCAAGATCGGGCTGGATATGCCCCGGTCGGTGATCGCCCACAGCATCGAGGAGGCGATCCAGGTGCAAGCCTCGATCGGTTTCCCCTGCATCATCCGGCCCTCCTTTACCATGGGCGGCAGTGGCGGCGGCATCGCCTATAACACCGAGGAATTCGAGGAGATTTGCCGGCGCGGTCTGGACCTCTCGCCCACCCATGAACTGCTGATCGAGGAATCGGCCCTAGGCTGGAAAGAGTATGAAATGGAGGTGGTCCGCGACCATGCGGATAACTGCATTATCGTCTGCTCGATCGAGAACTTCGATCCAATGGGGATCCACACCGGCGATTCCATCACGGTGGCGCCGGCCCAGACCCTGACCGACAAGGAATACCAGGTCATGCGCGACGCCTCGCTCGCGGTACTGCGCGAGATCGGGGTGGATACGGGCGGCTCCAATGTCCAGTTCGCCATCAATCCGGCGGACGGGCGCATGATCATCATCGAGATGAATCCGCGGGTCTCCCGGTCTTCGGCATTGGCCTCCAAGGCGACCGGCTTTCCGATCGCCAAGGTGGCGGCCAAGCTGGCGGTGGGCTATACACTCGATGAACTGCGCAACGATATCACCGGCGGGGCGACTCCGGCCTCGTTCGAGCCCGCCATCGATTATGTGGTCACCAAGATTCCGCGGTTCGCTTTCGAGAAATTCCCGCAGGCCAACGCGCGCCTGACCACGCAGATGAAGTCGGTGGGGGAGGTCATGGCCATTGGCCGCACCTTCCAGGAGTCCCTGCAAAAGGCGCTGCGCGGATTAGAGACCGACCGCTACGGGCTCGATGAGATCGTCGATCTCAAGCACCCCGATGCCCATAAGACGATCCGGCACGAACTGCGCCAGGCCGGCGCCGAGCGGATTTTCTATCTGGCGGATGCCTTTCGGGCCGGGATGGAGTGCGACGAGATCCAGACCCTGTCGCAGATCGATCCCTGGTTCCTGGCCCAGGTCCAGGACTTGGTGGCCACCGAGGCGCGGCTGCTCGAAGACGGCCGCGCCGGACTGGATGCGGTGCGGCTGCGCTCGCTCAAGCGCCAGGGTTTCTCCGATCGGCGCCTCGCCCGTTTGACGGGGGTGACCGAAGGCGAAATCCGCGACCTGCGCCGGGCACTGGGCGTGCGTCCGGTCTACAAGCGGGTGGACACCTGCGCCGCCGAGTTCGCCTCCAGCACGGCCTATATGTACTCCACCTATGAGGAGGAGTGCGAGGCGGCTCCGACCGACCGCAAGAAGATCATGGTGCTCGGCGGCGGTCCGAATCGGATCGGGCAGGGCATCGAGTTCGACTATTGCTGTGTCCATGCCGCCCTGGCGATGCGCGAGGACGGCTATGAAACCATCATGGTCAATTGCAATCCGGAGACCGTTTCGACCGACTACGACACCTCCGACCGGCTCTATTTCGAGCCGCTGACCCTCGAGGACGTGCTGGAGATCGTGGACAAGGAGCGGCCGCTGGGGGTCATCGTCCAGTACGGCGGTCAGACACCATTGAAGCTCGCGCGCGCCTTGGAGGCCAACGGCGTGCCCATCATCGGCACGACGCCGGATGCCATCGATCGGGCCGAGGATCGGGAGCGTTTCCAGCAATTGATCCATCAGCTCGGGCTCATGCAGCCGCCCAATACCACGGCGCGCAGTGAAACCGAGGCGGTGACCCTGGCCGCCGCCATCGGGTATCCGCTGGTGGTGCGTCCGTCCTATGTGCTCGGCGGACGGGCGATGGAAATCGTCTATGACGAGGCGGAACTCACCCGCTACATGCATCGTGCGGTGCGGGTCTCCAACGATTCTCCGGTGCTCCTGGACCGCTTCCTCGATGATGCCATCGAGGTCGATGTCGATGCCATCTGTGATGGCAAGGACGTGCTGATCGGCGGCATCATGGAGCATATCGAACAGGCCGGAGTACACTCCGGCGACTCCGCCTGCTCGCTGCCGCCCTATACCCTGTCCCAGGCGACCCAGGACCGGATGCGCGTGCAGATGGCCCAGATGGCGCATGGTCTGAACGTGGTTGGGCTGATGAACGCCCAGTTCGCGATCAAGGGCGATGATATCTATATCCTGGAGGTCAATCCGCGCGCCTCGCGTACCGTGCCCTTCGTCTCCAAGGCCATCGGGGTGGCGCTGGCCAAGGTCGCGGCGCGCTGCATGGTGGGTCAGTCACTGGCGCAGCAGGGCCACACCCGGGAGGTCCGGCCCAAGCATTATTTCGTCAAGGAAGCGGTCTTCCCCTTCATCAAGTTCCCCGGTGTCGACACCGTGCTCGGCCCCGAGATGAAATCCACCGGCGAGGTGATGGGGGTGGGTGAGAGCTTCGGCGAGGCGTACGCCAAGGCCCAGGAAGGTGCCGGCACCTTACTGCCGGTCAAAGGCAAGGCGATGCTCAGTGTACGCGCCGCGGATCGGGCACGCCTGATCCGGGTCGCCCGTGACCTGCTGGCCTTGGGCTTCACGCTCTACGGTACGAGCGGTACGGCCAAGTCGGTGCAGGCGGCCGGGCTGCCCTGCGTGATCGTCAACAAGGTGATGGAAGGGCGTCCGCACATCGTCGATATGATCAAGAACAGCGAAGTGACCTTCATCGTCAACACCACCGAGGGTGCCCAGGCGATTGTTGATTCCGCTGAGATCCGCCGCGCCGCACTCCAACACAAGGTCAGCTATACAACCACCATCGCCGGGGCCGAGGCGACTTGCCTTGCGTTGAAACAACTGGACATACTGAGTGTCAATCGGCTACAAAATCTTCACTGAACACTGAGCCGCCCGCAAAGGGACGCGCTGGCCGGCTAACACGGGCCGGATACCCAATACGAGGATTCCATCGATGAGCAAGGTCCCTCTCACTGCCAGAGGCGCTGAAAAATTGCGTGATGAACTGGAGCGGCTCAAGCGGATCGAGCGACCGCGAGTCATCGCCGCGATCTCCGAGGCGCGCGCCCACGGCGATCTCAAGGAGAACGCCGAGTACCATGCGGCGCGCGAGCAGCAGAGCTTCATCGAAGGCCGCATCAAGGACATCGATGGCAAACTCTCGCACGCTCAGGTCATCGACGTGACCAAGTTGCCGGCCAACGGGCGGGTGGTGTTCGGTGCGACGGTCGAGGTCCTTGAGGTGGAGAAAGACGAGGAGCTGACCTTTCAGATCGTCGGCGACGACGAGGCCGACCTGAAGCTGGGCATGATTTCGATCAGTTCACCCATCGCCCGCGCCCTGATCGGCAAGAGCGAGGGGGATGTCGCGCTGGTGGATGCTCCCGGCGGCAAGCGGGAACTGGAGATTCTCGGAGTCAAGTATATTTGATATACACTTGGACTTGATTCACTTATTGGTGAACGGTTCCTTACCGGCAACTGCTCGGCAAATAGATGGGATCGATGCGCCATTTGATATCTCCGTCGCCGGAGTGGCCGCGGCAGGTCCACTGGATAGAATCGGCAGCGATCGTCGGCATCAACCACAGGATGGTGCCGTTGAGTTCACCCCCGGCCTTGGCACCGAACCAGACCTCGATCGCGCCGCGCTCCTTAGACCATTTGACCCTGTTGACCATGCCGTTGCCGTTGGTGAGGTAGTCGCTGTCAGCCGTGGGAAGCGCCGCGTTGGCAGTGATATAGTCCGTTAATTCAGCCTTATAGCGTGTCGCGAAGACAATGCCCTCGGAGACCCGGGCCCGGACTGTGAACACCCCGTATGCGGAAATTGCAAGCGCGGCCAGGATGCCGATGATCGCCACGGTGATCATCAGTTCGATCAGGGTAAAGCCGGCCGTCTGGTGTCGGGTGATCATGGTCATCTCGGTGTTGGCCTGTTGATCAGTGTAGGTCCTGACGCTGCCGGTTGGACCAACCCAGGTCGCAGGTTTGGCAGTCGAATGATTGCGTTCGTCGGCTGGACGGACCGCGGCGGGTCGCGGCCAGGACGATCGGCGGTGCCGACCGTCATCCACAGGGTTCATAATCCCGGTATTGTTCAGTATCGAACCAAGGCACACATGATGACCAAACTGAAACTCGGCATCCCCAAGGGCAGCCTCGAAGAGGCCACCATCGCACTCTTCAAACAAGCGGGTTGGACCATTTCCCCGCGTTCGCGCAACTACTACCCGGACGTGGATGACCCGGAGTTGGCCTGCGCCCTGGTGCGCGCCCAGGAGATGGCACCCTACGTGGCCAACGGAACACTGGATCTCGGGCTCACCGGGCTCGACTGGATCATGGAGACCCAGGCCGAGGTGTCGCAAGTCTGCACTCTAACCTATTCCAAGGCGTCGAATCAGCGCAGCCGTTGGGTGCTCCTGGTGCGGGAGGACTCGCCGATCCGGACGGTGGCGGACCTGAAGGGCTGCAAGGTGGCCACCGAGTTGGTCGGCTTCACCCGGCGCTACCTGGCCGAGCGCGGAGTGGACGCCAGCGTCGAGTTCAGTTGGGGGGCGACCGAGGCCAAGGTGGTGGAAGGGCTGGTCGATGCCGCGGTGGAGATCACCGAGACCGGCAGCACCATCCGCGCCCACGGCCTGCGCATCGTCGAGGACATGCTGTACACCGAGACCCGCCTGATCGCCAACCCGCGCGCCCTGGACGACCCGGACAAGCGCGCTAAGATCGACCAAATCGCCCTGATGCTCCAGGCCGCCCTGGCCGCGCGTCACAAGGTCGCGCTCAAGCTCAACATCCGCGCGGCCCTGATCGACGAAATCGTCGCCCTGCTGCCGAGCCTGCACGCCCCGACCGTCAGCCACCTCTATGACCCCGAGTGGCTGGCGGTGGAAACCATCGTCGATGTCGAGGCGGTGCGGACTCTGATTCCGCGTCTGCGGGCCGCCGGGGCCGAGGGGATTTTGGAGTATGAGCTGCGGAAGATGATCTGAGCATCGGCGCCCTTGGGGGCGCCGATCAGGTGGGGAGAGGGCGATGCGGGGGCGCGTTCTGGATGGCGATCGGGTGCGGAGCCCGTAGGATGCGGTGAGTATCGACACTGGTGGCGAAATGCCCGGAGAGCCCGTAACACCTTGATATAGCGTTCGTACCTGATATCCAGACAGACCTTCGTGTAGGGGCGGGTTTGAAACCCGCCCCTACGTCCGGTTATCACGTCCGAAGGCTATAGCAGGATCTGGAGACTATTCACTTCAATGGGTTGGCGAATTCGGCACCAGTGTCCGTTCCTCACCGCATCCTACGGGTTACGGCCTTCGGTTACACTTCCGACTGACGCTAACCCCCCAGCGGAGGACCGCGGCGATGAATCCCCTCGCGCATTTCGACCCCGATGACCCCTATCCGGAGAGCGACGGCGAGCCCATGGCGGAGAATACCGAGCAGTATGAGTGGCTGGT
>NZ_KB902513.1 GCF_000379525.1 Lamprocystis purpurea DSM 4197
CGATGCTCGCCAGGAAATGCCTGTGCGTCAGCCCACCTGGCGCCGACCCCGGGTTCCGGCGCGTCCGCGAAAAACGCCGCAGCGCAAATGTCTCGTAGTGTACCAGCATGGACGGCTGGGGTTCTCTTGAACCGCGATCGCCGTCGTCCCGGCATGGATGCCGGGACCCAGTGCCAAGGACGGTAACCCTCAGCCGGCACACCGCCCAAGCTTGAGCGCTGGCCCTGCCTGGCCCTGGATTCCGGCATCCAAGCCGGAATGACGAACCACGCAGCGAACCCCGACCTCCGTCGCCCCGGCATGGATGCCGGGACCCAGTGCCAAGGACGGTAACCCTTAGCCGGCACACCGCCCAAGCTTGAGCGCTGGCTCTGCCTCAGCCCTGGATTCCGGCATCCAAGCCGGAATGACGAACCACGCAGCGAACCCCGACCTCCGTCGTCCCGGCATGGATGCCGGGACCCAGTGCCAAGGACGGTAACCCTTAGCCGGCACACCGCCCAAGCTTGAGCGCTGGGCCCTGCCTGGCCCTGGATTCCGGCATCCAAGCCGGAATGACGANCCACGCAGCGAANCCCGACCTCCGTCGNCCCGNCATGGATGCCGGGACCCAGTGCCAAGGACGGTAACCCTTAGCCGGCACACCGCCCAAGCTTGAGCGCTGGCTCTGCCTGGCCCTGGGAAGGGCCGGGGTCAGGAAGGGCCGGGGTCAGAGGGCCGGGGTCAGGTCTTTCCAGAGGGCCGGGGTCAGGTCTTTCCTTTTTCCTTCCGGGAGAGCGCGGGGTCAATGGGACTTTGCGTTAGGTCCCTTCGGTCCCCTTTCGCCTAGTTTGACTTGCTGCGTACACAATCTTGCTGACACGCGAGTAGTGCAAGCCGAAATAGTCGGCGATGACCTGCATCGTATGGCCACCGCTCGCGTAGGCCGCCACGATCGCACCATCCCGATCAGCATGCTTGCGGGCGTAGTACGCCAGCGGTTTGACGATTCGCGGCGCCTTCGCCTGCGGGACTTCACGCAGGTCATGGCCGCCAGGGACCTTCTGCTGCATCGCCTCCACAAACGCATCGGACCCGAGAAACACTTGCTGTTTCATCTGATCCCACGGTGACGGCTGGCCTATGCCGTCCGCGACGAAGCGCATGTAGCGGCTGCCGGCCTCCTCCGCGGTTGCGCCGAATGCGGCAAGGATATCGCGCGTATTCAACCACTCGGGCGAGGGTGCCGCACCGATCGTTGCCCGATAGCTGCTCCATGGCCATTGCCCCGGCGCAGGAACGATCCCGGCGCGCACCGGGTTGAGCACCACGTAGCGGGTCAACTCCAGAAAATAGGATTCCTTCTGTACCAGGATCGCCTTGTAGCGCCCTTGAAACACATGTCCAACTCGCCCATGCATGCGATTGAATCGCTGAGTATAAACACCGTTGAGCTGGCGCATGCCTTTGGCCAGGTTAGCATCCGGAGTCTCGATCAGCAGGTGGTAGTGATTGGTCATCAGGCAGTAGGCGTGTACCTGCCAGTTCCAGCGCTCCCACACCGCGCCCAGGATGGCGAGGAACAGTTGCCGATCGCCCTCGGAAAGATAGATGTCCTCGCGGCCGTCACCCCGTGCTGTTACGTGGTAAAGCGCGCCCGCGAATTCCAGCCGAAGGGGTCTTGCCATGACCTGAGTCTAACACCCTGCAGGAAAAAGGAAAGACCTGACCCCGGACTGTGGGAAAAAGGAAAGACCTGACCCCGGACTGTGACCCCGGACTGCTTGGGGGTGTGCCGGAACATTGGATTCTGGACTTGAATGGGGAGACACTGGAGGTCTGCCGCGAACCACAGAACGGCGGCTATGCGCAGCGATGGGTTCTGGCGGCGGATGCCCAGGCCTCCCCGCTGGAAGTCACCACTCAGCACATTTTGGTCGGCGACCTGCTTACCTGAAGCAATTAATTGAGGAGTTAAAAGACATGAGCGACAGCCAACAGCACGAATTAGTCAACCGGCTGCGAGTGCTCTTGGCGCATCTGCTCAAGTGGCATTTTCAGTATCCCCGTCTCTCGCAACGGTGGGCGGAAATCGAGGGCAAGCGCTGGCGCGACACCATCATCGAGCAACGCGCGGCCCTGCGCTATCTGTTGGAAAAGAACGTGACGCTTCAAACCGTGTTCGCCGAGGCCATTGTCGAATCCTATGATCAGGCGATCGATCTGGCGGCCGAGGAGTCGGATGTGCCAGCCTCGATCTTCCCGCGAGAATGCCCCTATAGCGAAGCACAGATTTTGGAGCGGGGGTTTTATCCACCACGCTGAATGTTGGGCCTACTGCGTCGGCCCAACCTATCCCACGCTACGCGCCAACCTTGGGCAACCCGCGAGAATCAAGCCGCGGTTGATCTGCTCGAGCCCGGCCGCGATCAGAGGACCGGGGTCACGAAAGGACCGGAAAAGGACCGGGGTCAAAAAGGACCGGGGTCAGGTCTTTCCTTTTTCCTTCCGGGAGAGATCGGAGTCAGCGGGACTCGGCGTCAGGTCCCTTCGGTCGCCTTTCGCCTGGTTTGACTTGCTGCGTAGACAATCTTGCTGACACGCGAGTAGTGCAAGCCGAAATAGTCGGCGATGACCTGCGTCGTATGGCCACCGCTCGCGTAGGCCGCCACGATCGCACTATCCCGATCAGCATGCTTGCGGGCGTAGTACGCCAGCGGTTTGACGATTCGCGGCGCCTTCGCCTGCGGGACTTCACGCAGGTCACGGCCGCCAGGGACCTTCTGCTGCATCACCTCCACAAAAGCATCGGAACCGAGAAACATCGCCGTCGGAAAGATAGATGTCCTCGCGGCCGTCACCCCGTGCTGTTACGTGGTAAAGCGCGCCCGCGAATTCCAGACGAAGGGGTCTTGCTATGCCCTGCGTCTAACACCCTGCGGGAAAAAGGAAAGGCCTGACCCCGTGACTTGTCCGGCCAGCCGGGGGATTTCGGTGCGGCGGGCAGCGAACAGCAGGCTGGCCCGAATGTCTTCAGGCTCCAGATCGGGAAAATCGGCCAGCATTTCCGTTGTGCTTACCCCATCAGCGAGCATCTCAAGGATGTCCGTGACCCGGATACGCATCCCGCGGATGCAAGGGCGTCCACCACATTGAGCCGGGTTGCTGGTGATGCGGCCTGAGAGGTCTTGTTTGCGCATTGCGGCACTGCTCCGGGGCTGGGCGGCTGGCTTCGCAGTGATTCTGCACCGCCCGATCCTGCCGCGGTAGGTGTGTATCTCTGCCGACGGCGTTCCCCGCCAGCCACCGCGGGCGCGCATAAAAAAGCCCCGCCAAAGCGGGGCTTTTTCTCACCAAACCGGTGAAGCCTTGCGGCTTACATCATGTCCATGCCGCCCATTCCACCCATGCCGCCCATGCCGCCGCCGCCCGGCATGCCGCCGCCGGCATCGCCCTTCGGCTCTTCAGCGACCATGGCCTCGGTGGTGATCATCAGACCAGCCACGGAGGCGGCGTTCTGCAGCGCCGAACGGGTGACCTTGGTCGGGTCCAGGATGCCCATTTCGACCATGTCGCCATATTCGCCGTTGGCGGCGTTGTAGCCGTAGTTGCCCTTGCCCTCGGCAACCTTCTGCAGCACCACGGACGGCTCGGCGCCGGCATTGGCGACGATCTGACGCAGCGGCTCTTCCATTGAGCGGCAGCCGATGGCGATGCCGACGTCCTGGTCGTGGTTATTGCCCTTGATGGTGTTCTTGATGGCCATCAGCGCACGGATCAGCGCCACGCCGCCGCCGGGGACGATGCCTTCCTCGACTGCCGCACGGGTAGCATGCAGGGCGTCTTCGACGCGCGCCTTCTTTTCCTTCATTTCCATTTCGGTGGCGGCACCGACCTTGATCAGGGCCACACCGCCGGCCAGCTTGGCCAACCGCTCCTGGAGCTTCTCCTTGTCGTAGTCGGAGGAGGTTTCCTCGACCTGGGCGCGGATCTGCTCGCAACGGGCCTTGATGTCGGTCTCGGAGCCGGCGCCGTCGATCAGGGTGGTCTCTTCCTTGGTGACCTGAACCTTCTTGGCGGTGCCCAGATCGTTCAGGGTGGCCTTTTCCAACGACAGACCGATCTCCTCTGAGATGACGGTGGCGCCGGTCAGCACCGCGATGTCCTGCAGCATGGCCTTGCGACGGTCACCAAAGCCGGGAGCCTTGACCGCGCACACCTTGATGATGCCGCGAATGGTGTTGACCACCAGGGTCGCCAAGGCTTCGCCCTCGACGTCTTCGGCGACGATCAACAGCGGCTTGCCGGACTTGGCGACGGCTTCCAGTACGGGGAGCAGGTCGCGGATGTTGGAGATCTTCTTGTCGTGCAGCAGGATGAAGGGCGCTTCGAGCTCGACGCTCTGGCTCTGCTGGGTATTGATGAAGTAGGGCGAGAGGTAGCCGCGGTCGAACTGCATGCCCTCGACCACGTCCAGCTCGTTGTGCAGGGACGTGCCTTCCTCGACGGTGATGACGCCTTCCTTGCCGACCTTTTCCATCGCCTGCGCGATGATCTCGCCGATGGAGTCATCGGAGTTGGCGGAGATGGTGCCGACCTGGGCGATCGCCTTGGTCTCGGTGCAGGGCTTGGACATCAGCTTGAGCTGCTCGGTGGCCGCCGTGACGGCCTGCTCGATGCCGCGCTTCAGGTCCATCGGGTTCATGCCGGCGGCAACCGCCTTGAGGCCCTCGCGGACCATGGCCTGCGCCAGCACGGTGGCGGTGGTGGTGCCGTCACCGGCCACGTCGGAGGTGTGGGAAGCCACTTCCTTCACCATCTGGGCGCCCATGTTCTGGAACTTGTCCTTGAGCTCGATCTCCTTGGCGACGGACACGCCGTCCTTGGTGACGGTCGGGGCGCCGTAGGACTTCTCCAGCACGACGTTCCGGCCCTTGGGACCCAGGGTGACCTTGACCGCGTCGGCCAGGATGTTCACGCCTTCCATCATCCGGGCGCGGGCTTCGCCGCCGAACTTAACGTCTTTTGCGCTCATAAGAATCTATCTCGATCGAAATCTGTTATCAGGTGGGGATGCGGACAGGGGGCAGGCCGATCAGGCCTCGACCACGCCCATGATGTCGTCTTCGCGCATCACCAGAAAATCTTTGCCGTCGAGTTTGACCTCGGTGCCGGAATACTTGCCGAACAGGACGCGGTCGCCGACCTTCAGGTCCAGCGGGCGGGTCTCGCCGTTGTCCAGGATCTTGCCGTGGCCGACGGCGATCACTTCGCCCTGGATCGGCTTTTCGGTGGCGGAATCGGGGATGACGATGCCGCCCGCGGTGGTGCGCTCCTCTTCCATACGGCGGACGACGACGCGATCGTGCAGGGGACGAATGTTCATGGGGTGTCTCCTTGGAGGATGTTGGCGGAGGGGAGTGCGTGCGCGGCGCTGGTCGCGGCCGGGATTGTTAGCACTCATCAGAAGCGAGTGCTAATAGTAGGGCCTAAACCACGAGTGTCAAGGTGTAAGGGGTTCAGGCACGATATCGTGCGCGACAAAGCACGGTCAGGAACCGCGCTCGGCGCGGTTTAGTCTTCGCGCCGCCACCGCCCCTCGATGACGCGCGGCTCGCGATCCGGGCCCGCGGTCGGGACCGGGACGATATGGATGTAGCGGCGAATCAGCCGACGGCGCAGCGGCGGGACCAGCAGCAGGAACCCGACGCAGTCGGTGAGAAAGCCGGGCAGCAGCAGGAACAGGCCAGCCACCAGAATCAGGGCGCCGTCCAGGAGTTCCAGCGCCGGGATTTGATCGCGCGCCATGCTGTCCCGGACCCGCATCAGCACACCGAAGCCTTGGTGGCGCACCAGCCAGGTACCGAGGATGGCGGTGAGGATGGCCACGGCGATCGTCGGGAAGGCACCGATGACCGAGCCGACCTTGATCAGGAAATAGACCTCGATCAGGGGCAGACCGATAAGAAGCAGCAGAAGGAGGGGCACGGTGAAGTTCTCTGGGTGGGTTGCGGCGGTTCGCCGCGGAGTGGGTTCCGATATCCGGCCGAATCTTAACGTCTGTGCCCGGACCGCGCGTTCAAGTAGCAGCCAAACACGCGCGGGCACCGTATCATCCCACATCCGCCGACGGCACCGCGCCAACCGCCGATCCGCCACCTGCCCGACCGAGGGATCCATGACCACCGACACCGACTGCCGACTGGTATTCTGCACCTGCCCGGATCAGGAGACCGCCGCCCGCATCGCCGAGCGCCTGGTCGGCGACCGGCTGGCCGCCTGTGTAAACCTGCTGCCGGGCCTTACCTCGATCTATCGCTGGCAGGGTGAGGTCCAGCAGGAGGCCGAAGTCCTGCTGCTGATCAAGACGGTGGCGGCGCGCCTCCCGGCTCTGACCGGGACGCTGCGCGGGTTGCACCCCTACGAGCTGCCGGAGATCATTGCCCTGCCCATCACCGACGGGCTGCCCGACTACCTGACCTGGGTGACGACATGCACGCAAGCAGACGACTGAGCAGCGGGTTGCAACCCGCCAACCGATTGATCCGGGTGCTGACGCTGTTGCTGCTGGTCTGCGCAAGCGCCGCGCCCACGGCGGCCGATGAGGAATTCCTGCTGCCGGAGCAGGCCTTCCAGGTCACCGCCGCGGCAGACGGGGCCGACGCGGTGCGGGCACGCTGGACCATCGCCGACGGCTACTACCTCTACAAGAGCAAGTTCCGCTTCACATCGCCCTTCCCCGACGTGGAACTCGGCGACCCGGAACTGCCGACGGCGCAGCGCAAACAGGACGCGTTCTTCGGCGAGGTCGAGGTCTACCGCGGGCAGGTGGAGGTCCGTATCCCGGTCACGCGGCGGACCAACGCCGACACCCTGACGCTCGAGGCGACCTCCCAGGGATGCGCCGATGCAGGGCTCTGTTATCCCCCGCAGCGGCAAACGCTTGTGGTGCGCTTGCCCCAGACCGTCGCGGCGACCGCCCCGCCGCATGTCGCCGCCGTACCGGATGCCGCGCCCGCGTCGCTCACCGGCGCACGCCCCGGCGGGCCAATCTCAAGCATCGCGCAAAGCCTGGTGTCGCAAGTGGGACCAGGAATCGACGACGATCTCCTGACGGCCGAACAGGCATTCATCTTCCAGGCCGAGGTGGGCGCCCCCGAGCGGATCGACCTGACCTGGGACATCGCCCCCGGAACCTATCTCTATCGGGACAAGGTCGAGATTGCCCTGGACGGCGCGACCGACGTGACCCTGGGATCCTTCCAGTTACCCCCCGGCGAAATCAAGCGCAATACGATCCTGCCGGACGGCAGCACCGGCGACATCGCGGTCTACCATGATCGGGTCTCACTCGCCCTGCCCTTGCTGCGCCGCGGCACCGCAGCGAGCGAGATCGCCTTGGTCATCAAGTACCAGGGCTGCGCCGAGCGCGGCATTTGCTATCCGCCACAAACCCAGCGGGTCAAGCTCGCCCTGCCGCCGGCCGCTCGGATCGCTGCGGCCGCGCCGGCGGAACAGACCCGGGACCCGTCGGCCGGCGTGGCGTCCGCGGCAAACGACCGGTCAGTCAGTGCGCCGGAACCGGTCGCCGAGCAGGACCGCATCGCGTCCGTGCTGGCCGAGCGCAACCTGTGGGCAATCATCGCCCTGTTCTTTGGCTTCGGGCTCTTGCTCGCGTTCACCCCCTGCGTCTTTCCGATGATCCCCATCCTCTCCGGGATCATCGCGGGCGCCGGCCCCGGCATCACGACCCGCCGGGCCTTTACCCTGTCCCTGGTCTATGTCCTGGCGATGGCGCTGACCTACACCATCGCCGGGGTGCTGGCCGGGCTCTTTGGCGCCAACCTCCAGGCGGCCTTCCAGAATCCGTGGATTCTCTCAGCCTTCGCCCTGATCTTTGTATTGCTGGCGCTCTCGATGTTCGGATTCTATGACCTGCAACTGCCGTCCAGCCTTCAATCCAAGTTGGCAGAGGTCAGCAACCAACAGCAAGGCGGCACCCTGATCGGCGTGGCCATCATGGGCCTGCTCTCGGCCCTGATCGTCGGGCCCTGTGTCGCCCCGCCGCTATTCGGCGCACTGATTTATATCAGTCAGACCGGCGACGCGGTGCTGGGCGGGGTCGCGCTGTTCGCGCTGAGCCTGGGGATGGGCGCACCCCTGGTCGCCATCGGCACCTCGGCCGGAAAACTGCTGCCCCGCGCCGGCGCCTGGATGGATGCGGTCAAGGCGGTCTTCGGAGTGGCCCTGCTGGCCGTGGCCCTGACCCTGCTGGAGCGGATCCTGCCCGCGGCCGTGGCGCTGCTGCTCTGGGGGCTGCTCCTGATCTGCTCCGCGGTTTACCTGGGGGCGCTCAGTCAGATCCCCGTCGGGGCAAGCGGCTGGACCCGGTTGTGGAAGGGACTCGGTGTCGGATTGCTGATCTACGGCGCTTTGATGCTGGTGGGCGCCGCGGCGGGCGGCAAAGACACCGTCCAGCCGTTGCGCGGTCTGCTGCTCGGCGGCGGAGCCGGCAGTGCTCTGCCGCATGCACAGTTCAAACGAATCAAGACCACGGCGGATCTGGACCGGGAACTCGCGGCCGCGGCCACTGCAGGTCAACCAGTGATGCTGGACTTCTACGCGGATTGGTGCGTGTCGTGTAAAGAGATGGAGCGCTACACTTTCAGCGACCCGACGGTGATCCAGGAACTGGGCCGGTTCGTGCTGCTCCAGGCGGATGTGACCGCCAATGACGCCGCCGACCAGGCACTGATGCAGGGCCGCTTCAAACTCCCCGGCCCCCCGGCCATCCTGTTCTTCGATGCCACGGGTGCCGAGACGCCGGGTCTGCGTCTGGTCGGCTTCAAACCGGCAGACGCCTTCGCGGCCCACCTGCGGCGGATCGCACCATGAACGCGTTCAAGGTGGTCGGAGTCACCCTGTTGGCGGCCGGGATCAGCGTGGGCACCGCCCTCTTCGGCGAGCGCTGGCTGGCACGCGAGGGTCCTGCTGACCAAAGTACGATCGGAGGTGCCGCGCTGTTGCATGGCCTGCCCGACTTCAAACTGCCGGATCTCGGGGGACGCGAGGTGGCGAGCACCGCCTGGGCCGGCAAGGTGCTGGTTATCAACTATTGGGCGAGCTGGTGCCCTCCCTGTGTGCGTGAGCTGCCGCTTCTCATTCAGACGCAGCAGGCGCTGGGTGATCGTGGGGTACAGATTGTCGGCATCGCCATCGATCGGGTGGCGGACGTCAGACAATTCATCGCCAAATACCCGGTGAACTACCCGATCCTGATCGGTAACCCGGAGGCGGTCGAGCTCTCCCGGCGACTCGGGAACCGGCTTCAGGGAATGCCCTTCACGGTCATCTTCGATCGGCGCGGTCAGCGTATCTTCAGCCAAATCGGTGAGGTCACCGCCGCGCAATTGCAGGCCCAACTGGAGCGGCTGCTGGGCGACACCCCGACCCAGGCCCCGACGACCGCTCCCGGCGGCCCAACATAACTGGACATGATCGCGCGAAATCCGGACAATTCGCAGAGAATCACCGCAAGCGCGCGTTGTACCCAGCACGGCGCCCTGACGGTGCCGCGGCCGCCGCCGAATCCCGCGCCGGTCCCTTCCTAACCCCGCCCTGATAAGGGCCAGACACGCGACATGGCAAGCATCCTGGTCCTCAATGGACCCAATCTAAACCTCCTGGGCAGCCGCGAACCGGGTCACTATGGGCAGGCGAGCCTGGCCGAAATCGAGCGCCGCCTGCACGACCAGGCAAAGGATCAGGGCCATGACCTGGCCTTTGCCCAGAGCAATGCGGAACACGTGCTGATCGAGATGATCCACGCCGCCGCGGGTGAGGGCGTGCGCTTCATCATCTTCAACCCGGCTGCCTTTACCCATACCAGCATCGCCCTACGCGACGCCCTACTCGCCGTTGCCATCCCCTTCATCGAGGTGCACCTCTCGAACGTGCACGCCCGTGAGGCGTTTCGCCGCCACTCCTATTTTTCGGACATCGCGGCGGGCGTCATCAGCGGGCTCGGTGCATTGGGGTACGAATTGGCATTGAGCGCTGCCCTGAACCGGCTGGCCCAAGTTACTTCCACCGAGAACCATTGAGCATGGACATCCGTAAGGTCAAGAAACTGATCGAGCTCTTGGAGCAATCCAATGTGTCCGAGATCGAGATCCACGAAGGGGAGGAGTCCGTGCGCATCAGTCGGCATGGCGGCGTGGCGTCCTTCATGACACCGCAGACCATGCCCATGCAATTGAGCGCCGCGCCGATCGCAGCGACCGCCCAGCAACAACCAGGCGATGAAATTCTCGACGGCCTGGCGGGTGAAGTCGTTCGCTCGCCCATGGTCGGAACCTTCTACCGCGCGTCCACACCTGGCTCCGGACCCTTCGTCGAGGAGGGTCAGAAGGTCAAGGCCGGGGATACACTGTGCATCATCGAGGCGATGAAGATTCTCAATCAGATCGAATGCGAGCAAGCCGGAACCGTGCGTCGCATTCTGGTGGAAAATGGACAACCGGTCGAATATAACCAGCCGTTGTTCGTTATCGAATGAGCCCTCGCCGCGACATCCGCCAGCGGCCGCGCACTGCGGCCATGGATCCCGCGCGTCTTGCCGCAGCCAGCGGCCATCGCCCAGAGGCTACGCCCGCATGCCCGCCATGATCGAAAAGATCCTTATCGCCAACCGGGGTGAGATCGCGCTCCGGATCCTGCGCGCCTGCCGTGAACTCGGCATCCGCACCGTCGCGGTGCACTCCGAGGCGGACCGGGACCTCAAGCACGTGCTCTTGGCCGATGAAACCGTGTGTATCGGGCCCGCCGCTTCGCGCGACAGTTACCTCAATGTTCCGGCGATCATCAGCGCCGCCGAGGTGACCGACACGGTCGCCATTCACCCTGGTTACGGTTTCCTTTCCGAGAACGCGGACTTCGCCGAACGGGTGGAGCGTTCGGGGTTTATTTTCATCGGTCCGCGTCCGGAAACCATTCGCCTGATGGGCGACAAAGTCTCGGCCATCGCTGCCATGAAGGCGGCCGGGGTGCCCTGCGTCCCCGGCTCGGACGGTCCGATCGACGACGAGGACAAGAAGCGCACCCTGGATTTGGCCCGTCACATTGGCTACCCGATCATCATCAAAGCGGCAGGCGGCGGCGGCGGTCGCGGCATGCGGGTGGTGAATTCCGAGGCGACGCTGCTCAATGCCATCTCGTTGACGCGGGCGGAGGCCGGAGCGGCCTTCAATAATGACATGGTCTATCTGGAAAAGTACCTGGAGAACCCCCGCCATATCGAGTTCCAGGTGCTGGCGGATCAGCACGGCCACGCCATTTATCTGGGTGAGCGCGACTGCTCCATGCAGCGCCGTCATCAGAAGGTGGTGGAGGAGGCCCCCGCCCCCGGCATTACCGAGGAACAACGCCGCGAGATCGGCGAGCGCTGTGCTCAGGCCTGTCGGGATATCGGTTACCGCGGCGTCGGCACCTTCGAGTTCCTGTACGAAGACGGCGGCTTCTATTTCATCGAGATGAACACCCGCGTACAGGTGGAACACCCGGTCACCGAGGTCGTCACGGGGGTTGATATCGTACGCGAGCAAATACGGGTCGCCGCCGGGGAGCCATTGCATTACCGCCAGGAGGATATCGTCATCCGGGGCCATGCGGTGGAGTGCCGCATCAATGCCGAGCACTCGGAGACCTTCCGTCCCAGCCCAGGAAAGATCACGGAGTTCCACGCTCCCGGTGGGCCCGGTATTCGCATGGACACCCACATTTACTCCGGCTATACGGTTCCGCCGCACTATGATTCCATGATTGGAAAACTGATCGCTCACGGGGAGGATCGCCAGTGCGCCATTGCCCGCATGTGCAACGCGCTGCGCGAAACGATCATCGAAGGGATCGACACCAACATCAAGCTCCAGCGCTCCATCCTGCGGGATGCGGCCTTCCAGGCCGGCGGGGCCAACATCCATTACCTGGAAAAAAAGTTGGGGTTGTGAATGACGACTGCGCCACGTGCTGTCGATCACGCCTGGCCTTGTACAGCTCCGCTGCCCACCCGCCCTCTAGGTCACCTCATGCCCTGGCTGCAAATCACTTTCACCGTCGACCAAGGCCGCGCGGCGCTGTTCGAGGCCGCGCTGGAAAACGCGGGGGCCCTTGCCGTGACCTTTGGCGATGCCGGCGACGATCCTCAACTGGAGCCCCCGCCCGGTGCCATGCCGCTGTGGCAGGCGGTGCGGCTGGTCGCGCTGTTCGAGGATGGGGTCGACGCGCAGACCATCGCTGACGGTCTGGCCCCCCACAGCCTGACGCCACCCCTGATCGAAATCGTCGCCGACCGTCCCTGGGAGCGCGTTTGGCTCGATGACTTCCGGCCCACCTGCTTCGGTCGGCGACTCTGGATCTGCCCGCAGGGACAGCCGGCCGGGGCGCCTGATGCGATCGTGGTCGACCTGGATCCGGGGCTTGCGTTCGGGACTGGGCATCACCCCACCACGGCGCTGTGCCTGGAGTGGCTCGACGGGGACGATCTGGTCGGCAAGACCGTCCTCGATTATGGCTGCGGCTCCGGAATCCTGGCGATTGCCGCACGCAAACTGGGTGCCGCACGGGTAATCGCGGTCGATCACGACCCGCAAGCCATCGAGGCGACGCTGTCGAACGCCGCTGCCAATGCGGTCAATGTCGGCCTGAGTGTCTGTCTACCCACCGAACTGGCCGCCATTCCGACCGCCCCCCCGGTCGATGTGGTCATCGCGAACATCCTGTCTGGGCCCTTGATCGAACTCGCCCCGTTGCTGATGGATCGTCTGCGCGCGGGCGGCGATCTGGTACTCTCCGGGGTACTGGAGGACCAGGTGCCGGGCGTGACCGCGGCCTACAGCTCGGCCGTCGACTTTGCGCCGGTGCGCCTCCGTGAAGGCTGGGCGCTCATCACCGGACGCAAGCGCGCGGCCCGGCACCCATGCGCCTGATCGCTCAGGGCGGACAGCCGCGGGGAACAGTGCCCATCCGGCAGGTCATCGACAGATGACCGCGGCACTCCGCCCGGCACCCTTGCGGCCGTTCATGATCGGACCCTACCGACTTCCCAACAACCTGGTCCTGGCCCCGATGGCGGGGGTCAGTGACCGACCCTACCGCGTCTTGTGCCGCCGGTTCGGGGCCGGACTTGCGGTATCGGAGATGGTCTCGTCCGATATTCGACTGCGCGGATCGACGAAATCCGTGAAGCGCCTGGATTTCGCGGGTGAAATCGGACCCATTTCGGTGCAGCTCGTCGGCACCGATCCGCACGCCATGGGTGAGGCCGCCCGCTTTCACCTGGACCTGGGTGCACAGATCATCGACATCAACATGGGCTGCCCGGCCAAGAAGGTGTGCCGGGTGGCGGCCGGGTCCGCGCTGCTGCGCGACGAGGCGCTGGTTCGTCGCATCCTCGCCGCGGTGGTTCAGGCGGTCCCGGCCCCGGTCACGCTCAAGATCCGCACCGGCTGGTCACCGGAACAACGCAATGCGGTCACGATTGCCCGCATCGCCCGGGAGTCGGGCATCGCGGCACTGACCGTGCACGGTCGGACCCGTGCCTGCGGCTATGGAACACCGGCTGAGCACGAGACCATCCAGGCGATCCGCGCCGAAGTGGACATTCCGTTAATAGCCAACGGCGATATCGACTCGCCACAGACTGCTCTCCGGGTGCTGGACTCCACCGGTTGCGATGCTATCATGATCGGACGCGCAGCCCAGGGACGCCCCTGGATCTTCCGCGATATCGCCGCCTTCCTGGCAACCGGCGTCATACCCGACGCGGCTGCGCCGGACTGGATCAGGGACCTCCTGATCGAGCATCTGGACGGGCTCTATCAGTTCTATGGAACCTATGCCGGAGTGCGGATCGCGCGTAAGCATATCGCCTGGTATTGTCGCGGACTGCCCGGCGCGGCCGTTTTTCGGGTCGGCATCAATCGCGCAAATTCAACGCGAGACCAGGTATCGCAGGTTCTCGCCTTCTTCAACCAAGATTCAGGAAGAGAGGACGTGGCGGCATGACGACGGCGATTAAGGATGACGAGTCTGCTCCGGCGGCCCATCATTTGCGGGTGATCCAGGCCGATGGCACCGACCCTTTGGCAAAGTGCGTGGCGGATGCCCTGGAAACCTATCTGCGGAATATGGACGGGCACGCGGTCAGCGATCTCTATCGCCTGGTCATCGAGGAGGTCGAGCGCCCGCTATTCGAGACGATCGTACGCCACGCCAATGGCAATCTGACCCAGGCCGCCCGGATGCTCGGCCTGACTCGCAGCACGCTGCGCAAGCGCCTGACCGACTATGGCCTTGCGGGACGCTGAGGCGCGCGCACCCGAATCCTGCTGCTTCACCCGTGCGAACCAGGCAACCCCAAGCGCCGCAGACCGAGCCTTCCCTGCACCTTACGTCAGACCCTACTCTGACCCGGAAATGAATTGATGCAACCCATAAGACGCGCCCTGATCAGTGTTTCGGATAAGACCGGTGTCATCGACCTGGCTCGCGGCTTAGCCGCCCGCGGGGTCGAGATTCTATCCACCGGCGGCACCGCCGCGCTGCTGATCGAGCAGGCGATACCGGTCATCGAGGTAGCGGACTACACCGGCTTCCCCGAGATGATGGGCGGGCGCGTCAAGACGCTGCACCCGCGACTGCACGGCGGCATCCTGGGACGGCGTGGTATTGACGATGAGGTCATGCTCGAACACGGGATTCCACCGATCGATCTGGTCGTGGTGAACCTCTATCCGTTCGAAGCAACGGTTGCCAAACCCGGCTGCGATCTGGCGAGTGCGATCGAAAACATCGACATCGGCGGACCGACCCTGCTGCGGGCCGCCGCCAAGAATCACGCGGCGGTGACCGTCGTGGTCGACACCGCGGACTATCCGCGGGTATTGACCGAACTGGCCGAATCGGGCGGCGTCAGCGAGGCCACGCGCTTCGATCTGGCAGTGAAGGTCTTTGAGCACACGGCCGGCTACGACCGGGCGATAGCCAACTATCTCGGCGCCG
This sequence comes from Lamprocystis purpurea DSM 4197, assembly GCF_000379525.1. GTDB lineage: Bacteria > Pseudomonadota > Gammaproteobacteria > Chromatiales > Chromatiaceae > Thiodictyon > Thiodictyon purpureum. The sequence goes on from NZ_KB902513.1 coordinate 15,040, forward strand.
TGATCGAACACCCCGATGGCAAGGCCGAAGGCTTTCCGCGCACCATCAATCTTCAGTTCCACAAGCGCCAGGCCATGCGCTATGGCGAGAACCCGCATCAGCAGGCGGCCTTCTATGTCGGCCGCGATCTGGCCGAGGCATCCGTCGCCACCGCGCGTCAGATCCAGGGCAAGGAACTCTCATACAACAACATCGCCGACACGGATGCGGCCATCGAGTGCATCAAGCAGTTCAATGAGGCGCCCGCCTGCGTCATCGTCAAACACGCCAACCCCTGTGGCGTCGCCGTCGGCGCCAACCTGATGGAAGCCTATGATCGGGCCTATGCGACCGACCCGGAGTCCGCGTTCGGCGGCATCATTGCCTTCAACCGGGAACTCGACGGTGAGACGGCCCGCGCGATTTGCGAGCGGCAGTTCGTCGAAGTGATCGTTGCTCCACGCGTCTCGGCATCCGCCTCCGCGGCGGTCGCCGCAAAGAAGAACGTGCGGCTGCTGGAGTGTGGTGAGTGGACCACCGAAGTGGTCCCACGGCTCGACTTCAAACGCGTCAATGGCGGCCTGCTGGTCCAGCAAGCAGACCTGCAGTTGATTGACGCGCTGCGCACCGTGACGCAACGCGCGCCGACCCCGCAGGAGGAGCAGGACCTGATCTTCACCTGGCGGGTTGCCAAGTATGTCAAGTCGAATGCCATCGTCTACGGCCGCGACGGCATGACCATCGGCATCGGTGCCGGCCAGATGAGCCGGGTGAATTCGGCCCGCATCGCGGTGATCAAGGCGGAATTGGCAGGGCTGACGGTCGCCGGATCGGTGATGGCTTCAGACGCCTTCTTCCCCTTCCGCGACGGGATCGACCAGGCCGCCGCGGCCGGGATCACCGCGGTCATTGAGCCCGGTGGATCGATGCGTGACGAAGAGGTCATCGCCGCGGCGGATCAGCATGGAATGGCTATGGTGTTCACCGGCATGCGGCACTTCCGACATTAGGACGGTGAAGATACACCCCACCGCCATCATCGAGGCCGGCGCTCAGATTCATGAATCGGTGAGCGTCGGTCCTTATTCGATCATCGAGGCCGGAGCGGTGATCGGCGAGGGTTGTCGTATCGACAGTTGTGCCCGTATCTTCAGCCCGACTCGGATGGGCGCCTTCAACCGGGTATGTCATGGGGCCACGCTCGGCTCCGATGCACAGGACTTGGGATTCGACCCTGCCCAGGCGCGACCGCTGATCATCGGTGACCATAACTGTTTCAAAGAAGGCGTCAATATCAGTTGCGGAACCAAGAGCGAAGAAGGCACCCGCATCGGCAGCCATAATTACTGGATGGCCTATTCACACGCCGGTCACGATTGCATCGTCGGTGATCACAACATTTTTGCCAACACCGCGACCTTGGCCGGCCATGTTGAAGTGGAACACCATTGCTTCCTCTCCGGCCAGGTGGCGGTGCACCAGTTCTGCCGGATCGGCGCTTATGCCATGATTGCCGGGGTGAGCGGATTACCTCAGGATTGTCCGCCCTTCGCGTTGGCCGATGGTCATCGGGCACGCATCGTCGGACTCAATGTCGTGGGGTTGCGCCGCGGCGGTTTCAGTCAGGAGCAGCGCAGTCGGATCAAGGCTGTCTTTCATCTCCTGTTTCGCTCCAATCTGCGCCTTGCGGAGGCCTTGGCGCGCGCGGAAACCGACTACGGAAGCGCAGAGACGGAGCAGATCGTGCAGTTCGTTCAATCGAGTCGCCGGGGGTTGATCTCCGCGGTCTGAATGCGCCGTCTGTGTTGCGGATCTGAATTCGGCAGAGAGCGAGCTCGTCATGCTGAACTTCAGTCGCTTATCCGATTACGACAACGACAACGACAACGCTTGTATTCGTTGTTTAACCTATCTCTGAATCGTTAATTACGTCCTCAGGTGATCAAGGTATTTCGGAACCCCCTCCATTTCCAACCGCGCCGAACGTGCCTCGACCAACAAGGTGGTTGCCACGCCTTCCAAGCGCAGCGCACAACGAATCAGGCCCCTGCTTGAAAAAGGGATCGGAATCATATCCCGATAGGTATAAACATTGTCGTCGATGTCACCGCCTGAACAGGTCACTGGACGCTCGATCAACTCGGGCGGATCGCTGATCCCTTCCAGCACCAGCACACCGGCCTGACTCCAACGGGTCCGCTCCTTCGATCCCGTCATGTTCTTGATGATCAAGGCGCGCGGGAAGGCGATCCGCACCGCGGACGCTGTTGATTCAATCAGCTCGATTTCCGAGCCCTTCAGTTCAATGTAGCTGCTGTCCATCGAAAACCCTTCGGCCTGTTGAATGCTGTAGTGTATCAATGATCGCGAGCTTCTCCGAGCGGATCGGTGAGTCCCCGGCTCAGGCCTCTTCCGGATCGCGCCCTAAATCGAGTTGGAGTTCCTTGATTTTACGCGTTAGCGTGTTGCGGCCCCAACCCAGCAGGCGCGCGGCATCCTGCCGCCGTCCGCCGGTATGTTCGAGCGCCGTTTGGATCAGAATCGTCTCGAATGCCGGCAGCGCCTGATCCAGCAGCGCACCTTGCCCTCGTTTGAGGCTCTGCCGCGCCCAGCGGCGAAAGACCATCTCCCAAGGCTCATCGCGACCGGCCTCGGTACTCACGGTGTTCAGCTCGGGCGGCAGATCTTCCGCATGAACCTCTTTGCTCGATGCCATCACCGTCAGCCAGCGCGCGGTATTCTCGAGTTGACGCACATTTCCCGGCCAATCGAGACGCTTCAGTTGCTCAATCGCGGTCGGCAACAGGATCTTCGAATCACAGCCGAGTTCGCGAGCGGCCTGAACCAAGAAATGTCGCATGAGCAGCGGGATGTCCTCACGCCGGTCACGCAAGGCGGGAAGCTGGATGCGGATCACGTTGAGGCGGTGGAACAGGTCTTCGCGGAATCGCCCCTGCCGAACCAGATCTTCCAGGTTCTGGTGGGTCGCCGCGATGATCCGCACGTCGACACGAATCGGCGCGACCCCGCCCACCCGATAGAACTCACCATCGGACAGAACACGCAGTAGTCGGGTCTGAAGCTCGGCCGGCATATCACCGATTTCATCGAGAAAGAGCGTACCACGGTCAGCCTGCTCGAACCGACCCTCACGCCTGGCTTGTGCCCCGGTGAAAGCGCCGCGCTCGTGCCCAAAGAGTTCGGATTCCAACAAGTCGCGCGGGATCGCCGCCATGTTGAGAGCGATAAAGGGCCGATCGCTGCGTGGGCTATGGCGATGCAGCGCGTGGGCCACCAGCTCTTTACCGGTCCCTGATTCACCATTGATCAGGACGGTAATGTTCGAGCGCGCCAAGCGGCCGATCGCGCGAAATACCTCCTGCATCGCCGGGGCCTCGCCGATGATGTCGGGCCCATGCAGAACCACCGTCTCTTCCGTGACATCGGAACGCACGCGACGACAGGCCCTGCCGACCTGACTGACCGCCTCGTCGATATCGAACGGCTTGGGCAAATACTCGAATGCGCCCCCATGAAAGGCCGAGACAGCGCTGTCCAGGTCGGAATGGGCGGTCATGATGATGACCGGCAAACCCGGATAGCGAGAGGTCACCTGCCGCAACAGGTCCAGGCCGTCGATTCCGGGCATCCGGATGTCGGAAAGAATGACGTCCGGCTGTTCCCGCTCCAATGCCTCCATGATGCCGACGCCGTTGGAAAAGCAGGTCACATGCATCTCGGCCTTGCGGAGGGCGCGTTCCAACACCCAGCGAATAGATCGGTCGTCGTCGATCACCCAGACCCGAGTTTCTCTAGGCATGTTCTGGCTCCAGCGGCAAGTAGACGTAAAAGTGGGTGTCGCCTGGACGACTCTCACATTCGATCAATCCCCCATGCTGATTGATAAGATCCTGGGCGATCGGAAGTCCAAGACCGCTTCCCCCGGGATGGCCGGAGACCATCGGGAAAAAGATCTGATCCTTGATCTCCTCGGGAATGCCCGGCCCGTTGTCACTGATCTCGGTCAGCAGCACGAGTCGATGGCGCCTGCTCCCGATGGTGAACTGGCGTAACACGCGGGTACGAAGCTGGACGAGCCCGCGGGCGCCGGTCGCGGCAGCAGCGTTACGGGCAATGTTCAGGAATGCCTGAATCAGCCGATCCTGATCCGCGCTGAGTTCGGGCAGGCTCGGGTCATAGTCCCGAAGAACCTGCGGGCCGGAGGGGAACTCGGCACTGATCAAACCTCGAACATGCTCCAATACCGTATGGATGTTGACCCTGGCACGGGTCGGCATACGATTGGAGCCGATCATCCGGTTCATCAGCGCCTGCAACCGATCGGCTTCGTCGATAATGATACGCGTGTATTCGCGGAGTCCTGGATCGGGCAGTTCCCGCTCCAACAGTTGAGCCGCCCCGCGGAGTCCGCCAAGCGGATTCTTGATCTCATGGGCCAGACCCTTGATCAGCGCCTGAGTCGCTTGATGCTGAGACAGCAGGTGCTCCTCACGGGTGATCCTGAGTTGTCTGTCGACCTGATGGAGTTCGACGAGGATTTCCGGATCCGCATCAAAATGGTGCAACGGGAGTACGGTGCAGTTCACCGTAATAGTGCGCCCGTCCAGGAGAACGACATTCAGTTCGCGTTCCGTAAAAGGATGTCGCGAGGTCAAGGCATCGCGAAGACGCCGTTCCACTTGAGTCCCAGGACAAGGAAGAACATTACCGGCGTAGAGGCCAACCACATGGCGCGCACTGAACTGAAAGAGCATTTCCGCAGCCGGATTCAGATACTTGAGGCACAAATCGGCACCAAAAAGCATCACCGCCGTACTTAAATGATCGACGACCGTTTGTTCAAGTGGAGAGGGAGTGACGCGATTTATACTCATTCTGAATGCCGATAAGGATCCATGACACACGCCGGTAACCGAGGCAAACCAAAGAAAAGTTCAGAGAAGAGAACCGCGTACCGGTTTGCGCGGCTGTCTACGATAAGGGCGTGCCTGGAAACCCTTGAACGGGCGATTGACAAAGCAAATGCAAGAAGCTCGCCAGGTAGCCTGAAGCGATCGAAGAGAGTGACAGCCCCGGCGACAGGCGATGTCCGAGCGGTGAGAAACAGCGGAATCGGGTTAGGGGAGTACGCCGGGGGGAAGGGGTTTGCGTAAGTGAAACGTCACAGGAGGAGTCCGGGCAATGGTATCACCCTTGGAATCGTGGATCTCGGCGACGACTTGATGGCTTCCCCAAGGGACCTCGGTTAGGCTCATTTGCGTTGCGGCGGCCTGATCGACAGCAATAGGAACACTGTCCATCACGAGATGAAGCTGATGCCCAGGCAGCAGAGGGGGGTCGATAATCAAACTGACCGGCACGTTTCTCTCTGCCGGACGTAAGGTTTGATTTTTTTCGGGAGAAACGACTTCGAAGGCCGCGTAGGGGCCAAGCAGAGCGCCCTCGACGCTCGCTGATTGCTCGGTGCTTCCCGAAGGACCCGTGTCTTTCAGGTCGATCGCGATCGCTTGCGCATCTTGCCGCGGACGGTCAGAGAACTGGGTATAGCCTTCGGAATCGACCCACTTGAAAATCTGCCCGAATGCCGACTGGGCAATCGGGAGGATGACAGCGGCGACCAGGATGATGTACGTAACCCTGAACATACCCTAAGCATAGCCGAGTCTTTGTGCCGACTCAACACGGCAGCGACGCCTTACGCGATTTCTGTGCAATCCTATCTCACCTCGCTCGTCTGTTCGCCCGCCTTCCGCGTCGCGTCGACAGTCGCATAGCCCCGCTATGCTCCTGTCGGCGCTTCGATAAGGCAGAAGAAAATCCTTCGCGACCTGGTACAGGCTTCTCCGGCAATCACCTCAGGACGTCGCTGACCAACAGCCTTCAGGTCAGAGGCTGTAGTAAAGATCGAACTCAACCGGATGCGTCGTCATCCGCAGCCGGGTGACTTCCTTCATCTTGAGGCCGATGTAGGCATCGATCAGGTCATCCGTGAACACACCGCTCGTCGTCAGGAACTCCCGATCCTGATCAAGCGCGGTCAGCGCCATGTCCAGGGCATGACAGACGGTCGGGATCGCCTTTTCCTCTTCAGGAGGCAGGTCATACAGGTCCTTGTCCATCGGGTCGCCCGGATGGATCTTGTTCATGATCCCATCGAGGCCGGCAAGCATCATGGCGGAGAAGGAGAGGTAGGGATTGCCGGTACAATCCGGGAATCGCACTTCGATCCGACGCGCCTTAGGACTGGACACGAAGGGGATACGAATCGACGCGGAACGGTTGCGCGCGGAGTAGGCGAGCATCACCGGCGCTTCGAAACCCGGGACCAGGCGCTTATAGGAATTCGTCGAAGCATTCGTGAAGGCATTCAAGGCCCGCGCATGCTTGATGATACCCCCGATGTAGTAGAGCGCCGTCTCAGAAAGGCCGCCGTACTTGTCTCCGGAGAACAGATTCACGCCGTCTTTCGCGAGTGACTGATGGACGTGCATGCCGGTACCGTTGTCTCCGACCATTGGCTTCGGCATGAAGGTCGCCGTCTTACCGTAGGCGTGAGCCACGTTCCAGACAGCGTACTTCTGGATCTGCGTCCAATCCGCACGCTGCACCAGCGGCGCAAACTTGGTCCCGATCTCACACTGCCCGGCGGTCGCGACCTCGTGATGATGAACCTCGACGGGGACGCCCATTTCCTCTATCGCAAGGCACATTGCGGCACGCAGGTCGTTAAGCGAGTCGACCGGCGGAACCGGAAAATAGCCGCCCTTGACGCCGGGCCGGTGGCCCATATTCCCATCTTCGAAGACACGCTCGGAGTTCCACTCGGCCTCGTCAGAGTCGACCTTGTAGAAGCAGCCGCTCATGTCCGAGCCCCACCGCACGTCATCGAACACAAAGAATTCGAGTTCCGGGCCGAAAAAAGCGACGTCAGCGATCCCAGTGGACTTGAGATAGGCCTCGGCACGCTTGGCGACGGATCGCGGATCGCGCTCGTAGCCCTGCATCGTGTTCGGCTCGAGAATGTCGCAACGAATGATCAGCGTATTTTCGTCGGAAAACGGGTCCATCACCGCTGTCGCCGCCTCCGGCATCAGGACCATGTCCGACTCTTCTATGCCTTTCCACCCGGCGATCGACGAACCGTCGAACATTTTGCCGTCTTTGAACATGTCTTCGTCGATCTGGGATACAGGCATCGACACATGCTGTTCCTTGCCTTGTGTGTCCGTAAAGCGAAGATCGACGAACTTCACTTCGTGTTCTTTGATCATCTTCAAGACATCTGCCATGGATTTCTCTCCAGTGCTGAAAAATGGGCACGCCGTATGGGTAGCGTCGCGTCGTTTCGGTTTAGCGACTGCCGCATCCCCCAACAGCGGAGCGTAACAGGTCAGATGCAGCGCTGCATGCTGGTCCCGTCCGGCGGCCCTGTCCGTTGCACGAGCCAGGAACATCGCTCAGGGTTGTCGTGTGGGGAAGGTCGACAGGCGTGCGGTATCTTGCATTTATCGGGCCAGGGAAATCCAACGGCAACATTGCCCAGGAACTCAGGTAACAGTAGGTTTTGCTGCTGATCGTGCGGGTTTCGCAGGAACCCAGTTTGAAATGATACCGGCAAGAGGCTGTTTTAGCGTTAAGCGATGAAGGTTTTGACCAACTGCTTTCGGGCCCAGGTCGGTGCTCGGATCGTCAACAGGGCAGATTGCTGCCGTTGACGCACCAATCCGGACCTTGTTGGTGCGGACTGCACCATGATAGAGCATCTCGCTCGACGGAGATCGGACCTTTTTGCGGAGACAGCAACAACATCTGCTGTATTTCGGAACTGATACGCTCCGTGCCCCCACTTGGATGCTGCTTTGGCGAAGCGGTCGGAATTTTGATCGCGAGTTGGAAAACTGGTTCTGGGATCCGGCTTACAGATATACTTCCGCTCTTCGCAGTTTGGTAAGAAATGGTGGTTTACCTTGAAGTTGGAGTCAGCAGATGTTTCCACGTTCCAAGGCATGATTTTTGCGCTTGAGCGGTATTGGGCCAGCTTAGGGTGTGTCGTTGTCCAGCCATTCGACATGGAAGTTGGTGCAGGTACCTTTCATCCCTCGACCTTCCTGCGCGCAATCGGCCCGGAGCCTTGGCGGGCGGCATACGTTCAACCGTCACGACGTCCGACCGACGGGCGCTACGGAGAAAATCCCAACCGTCTTCAACACTACTATCAGTTCCAGGTGTTATTGAAGCCGTCCCCCTTGGATATCCAGGACCTTTACCTCGAGTCCCTCCGGTATCTCGGTATCAATCCACTCGTTCATGATATCCGGTTCGTAGAAGATAACTGGGAGTCGCCGTCCCTTGGTGCCTGGGGCCTCGGCTGGGAGGTCTGGCTGAACGGCATGGAAGTCACTCAGTTCACCTATTTTCAGCAAGTCGGGGGGTTGGATTGCCGACCGGTCAGCGGCGAAATCACCTACGGCCTCGAGCGGCTTGCCATGTATCTTCAATCAGTCGAGAGCGTCTATGACATCGTTTGGGGTCGATCCGCTGGAAGCGTCGTAACCTACCGCGATGTTTTTTTTCAGAACGAAGTGGAGCAATCCAACTACAACTTCAAAGAAGCGGATGTCGACACGCTGTTTGCCGCTTTCGATGCCAGCGAACGCATCAGTCAACGCCTTGTTGAAGCAGAACTGCCGTTACCGGCATATGAGCAGGTACTCAAGGCGTCTCATGCGTTCAATCTGCTGGATGCTCGCGGCGCCATTTCAGTGACCGAGCGCCAGCGGTTTATTCTGCGGGTCAGGGCCTTAGCGCGTGCCGTAGCGCAAGCTTACTATACGAAGCGGGAATCGCTCGGATTCCCAATGCTCAATCAAGAAACGCGGGATGTGACCCGATAATGATGAAGGAATTGCTTTTTGAGATCGGTACCGAGGAGTTACCGCCTACGTCTTTGCGCGAGTTGGCAGGTGCTCTAACCGCGGGACTTTCGGCACAGCTCGATGAACAGGGAATCCATCACGGCAAGGTACTCCAGTTCTGCACGCCCCGTCGACTGGCTGTCATCGTGGAAGATGTGGCTGTGCGGCAACCGGAGCAAGCGCGCTTTCGTAGAGGTCCGTCAGTAGCCTCCGCATTCGACCGGAACGGAAAGGCAACCAAGGCAGCGATCGGATTCGCGCAATCATGTGGCGTCGAAGTCGAGGACTTGGAGAGAGAGCGCTCCGACAAAGGCGAATGGCTCGTCTTCAAGAAATTGGATGAAGGTCAATTGACTGCGGTGCTATTGCCGCCAATGCTGGAAAAGGTCCTGAACGAACTGCCGATCGCAAAGCGCATGCGTTGGGGAAACGGGAGCGCCGAGTTCGTACGGCCCATTCATTGGGTTTGCATGGTTTTCGGAGAGCAAACCGTCGTCGGTGAGATCTTTGGTGTCACGATTGGGCAGGTCACCTTTGGTCATCGATTCCATGCCCCGGGGCCCCTGCGCGTACCTGCAGCATCTCAGTACCCTGCATTACTGAGGGAGCATGGTTATGTTGAGGCTTCGTTTAGTAACAGGCGCGCGGCAATTGAAGATCAGGTTGCAGGATTAGCGTCCGCACACGGAATGAAAGCAGATCTGGCGGCAAGTTTGCTGGATGAGGTGACTGGGCTAGTCGAATGGCCGGTAGCCATCTTCGCGTCATTCGATTCTCAGTTCCTCTCGGTACCGGCTGAAGTGTTGATCGAAACGATGCGCAAGAACCAGAAATACTTTGCGCTGCGCGATGACAGTGGCCAACTGCAGGCGAACTTTATTGCTGTCGCCAATATTGTCAGCACAGATCCTGAGCAAGTCCGGTTAGGGAACGAACGCGTTATACGACCAAGATTCAGTGATGCGAAATTCTTCTGGGAACAGGATTTGAAGCGACCGCTTCAGGACCATTTTGAACGGCTGAAGACGGTCGTCTTTCAAGAGCGCCTCGGCTCCATTGCTGAAAAATCGCAGCGCGTTGTCAGGCTGGTACGGGAAATCGCCATCCTGCTCGATGACAACCCAGAATCGGTAGAACGGGCCGCTTTTCTCGCTAAGTGTGATCTGGTGACATCGATGGTCGCTGAGTTCCCTGCGCTGCAAGGGATCATGGGTAAATATTATGCGAGAAAGTGGGGTGAAGATCAGGAAGTTTGCGACGCGTTAGAGCAGCAGTACCTTCCGCGTTTTGCTGGAGACTCGCTCCCAACCAGTCGCTGTGGGATCACACTTGCGCTTGCGGATCGGCTGGACACCTTGGTGGGGATCTTCGGAATTGGCCAAAAGCCAACCGGAACAAAGGACCCCTACGGTTTACGAAGGGCGTCGATCGCGGTACTTCGGATTCTTATAGAAACGCCCCTTGATCTGGACCTGGGTATACTGCTCAGGACTGCGGAACAAGGATTTGATCAAACGACGATCGCTCCAGGTACGGCGGATAGCGTGCAAAAGTACGTCTTCGACCGGCTTATTGGGTTCTATCAAGAGCAAGGGATCAGTCAGGATACGGTGGATGCGGTTATCGCGACAGATGAATCTGTTATCAGCCAGTTAGATCTCAAGGTCCATGCTGTACAGCAATTTCGCCATGCCGCCGGATGTCCGTCGCTCGTTGCCGCGAATAAGCGTATTCGCAATATCGTGGCTAAGAGCGGGATGCTCGTCGATGGTTCGATCGCACCCGACACCGCGTTGTTTGCGGCGCCGGCTGAAGCGAACCTATGGCGGCGGGTGGCTGCGGCAGAACTGGAAATTCAACCGCTGATTGAGAAAAGAGAGTATAACGCCGTACTCCAGAAACTTGCGGATCTGCGTGACGACGTCGATACGTTTTTCGACCAGGTTCTCGTCATGGATGGTGATGCGACAATCCGGGAAAACCGTCTGCGCCTGCTGATGCGGCTCGAGGGGTTGTTTCTTCACGTAGCAGATATTTCCTTTCTTCAGTAGAGCATAACAGTGGAACGCTTTGTTGCGATAGATCGCGATGGTGTGATCAATGAGGACTCGGATGAGTACATTAAGTCCGAGTCCGAATGGATACCGATCGCCGGCAGTATTGACGGAATAGCAAGGCTGACGCAGGCCGGGTTTCGAATAGTGATCGTGACGAATCAGTCAGGTCTCTCGCGTGGGCTCTTTGATCTTTCCGCGCTGAACGGAATTCACAAGAAGCTCCAGGATTGCTTATCCCGTAACGGCGGTCGGGTGGAGATGATTTTTTTCTGTCCACACGGTCCCACGGATCACTGCACCTGTCGCAAACCAAGCCCGGGGCTGCTCCGGCAAATCGAGGATCGGTTCAACCTCGACCTGAGCGGATTGCCGTTTATCGGCGATTCGTTTTCAGATGTTCAAGCAGCGCGAAAGGTTGGAATGGAGCCGATACTCGTACGGACCGGAAAAGGTGAACAGACTTTGAGCGATCATCCTGATCTTTCCGATGTTCGGGTGTTCAGCAATTTGAATGAGGCGGCGCATGACCTTTTGGATCGTTGGAGGAACGCTTGACTATCTTGAGGTCGTTCATCTATCTGGTTTATCTCATCCTTTCAGTTCTTTTTTTTGGATCCGCCATCGTGGTGGTAGGTCGCTTTCTCTCATACCGACGCCGCTCCCGGCTTGCGCAGCTTTGGGCTAAGTCCAATCTCGGAGCGCTCAGGCTCACTTGTGGCCTCGGTTATCGCGTCAGTGGATGGGAACTATTACCGGCGACCAACGCGATCGTGTTATGTAAACATCAATCCGCATGGGAAACCATCGCCTTGAGGGCGCTCTTACCGGTTGAACAGACCTGGGTTCTTAAGAAGGAACTGCTCCGGTTACCGCTGTTTGGAGCGGCGCTGAACAGTTTCTCGCCCATCGCCATTGATCGCGCCGCCGGGATGATGGGGATGAAACGACTGCTTAAGGACGGAAAAAAGTCCTTAACCTCAGGGAAATGGGTCATCGTCTTTCCGGAGGGCACGCGCGTCCGATCGGGCGAACGGCGTGCCTACAACATCGGTGGAGCTGTTCTTGCGGAACGCAGTGGGTATCCTGTCGTGCCGATCGCTCACAATGCCGGGATGTTCTGGGGACGGCAAAGTATTCTTAAGCGACCAGGGAAAATCGACCTGGTCATCGGCCCGGAGATCGTGACGCAAGGCAAAGCGGCGTCACAGATCAACCGTGAAGCCGAGGATTGGATTGAATCGACCACATCCGCCTTGGAGCGGAAAGGACTCACCGGCGGTCCACGCAATCCTGGTTCGCCCCCCCCCCCCCCTTGATATGATATCCCGCTCGCGCAGAACTACACGTCCAAGTTCTCTACATCCAACGCGTGACGTTCAATAAACTCACGGCGCGGCTCGACATTATCTCCCATCAGGGTGGTAAATATCTGGTCGGCTGATACTGCATCTTCGATGGTGACTCTCAACAGTCTGCGCGACTCCGGATTCATAGTGGTATCCCACAACTGTTCAGGGTTCATTTCACCGAGGCCTTTGTATCGCTGAATGCTGTACCCGCGTTGTGCTTCAGTTAATAGCCAGCGTATTCCCTGACCAATATCTGAGATAGACATTGTGCGCTCACCGCGTGAAACAACTGCGGTCGAATCGAGAAGTCCGGCGGTTCTTTCGCCATACCCCGAAATGCGCTCATAATCTGCAGTATTAAAGAACTCTAGTGGAATCTGCCGTGTTTCAGAGATGCCATGGACCCATCGAATGAGTTCGAGATATCCAGGTTTCTGGACATCACCTTCGATACGCTTCAGGGTAAATCGGAGGGCCGAGATGTTCTCATGTTGAGCGTTCATTCGCATCTCAACGTCGCGACACCAGATGGCCAACCGCTCGGGATCTGAAAGCAAATCGTGATCCACTCGCGGGGCACGTACTAACTCTTGAAGGAAAATCGGATCATAACGCACTGAGAGGCGGCGCGAGATTCCAGCAAACACCTGATAATCCCGCGCTAGCGTCTCAAGAGCAGTGCTTGCCAAAGGAGGTGCATCTGCCGATACAAAAAGGTTTGATCCATCTAGTGCGGTCTGAAGCATGGCCGCGTTAAGTTCCGTATCGTCCAGAAGATATTCCTCCTGTTTTCCTTTCTTCAGTTTATAGAGCGGCGGCTGAGCGATGTAGATGTAGCCTCGATCGACCAACTCCGGCATTTGTCGATAGAAGAACGTCAATAACAAGGTTCGGATATGTGCTCCGTCCACGTCCGCATCCGTCATGATAATAATGCGGTGGTAGCGAAGATTGTCCGGATTGTATTCGTCTCGACCGATTCCGCAACCCAGTGCCGTGATCAGGGTACCGACTTCAGCAGATGAGATCATCTTGTCGAATCGCGCTTTTTCAACATTTAGAATCTTTCCTTTCAATGGCAGGATTGCTTGAAACCCGCGATCTCGCCCCTGCTTCGCTGACCCTCCGGCGGAATCACCCTCTACGAGATACAACTCCGATTTCGACGGATCTTTCTCCTGGCAATCTGCCAGTTTTCCGGGTAACCCCGCGATATCAAGCACGCCCTTTCTGCGGGTCATTTCTCTTGCTTTACGGGCCGCCTCGCGCGCACGCGCCGCGTCGAGCATCTTCCCAGCGATAATTTTTGCCTGGCTCGGTTGTTCCTCAAGAAATGCGTTAACGTGGTCTACAACAAGAGACTCTACGGTGGCCTTTACCTCGGATGAAACCAGCTTATCCTTTGTCTGGGAGGAGAACTTAGGATCATGGAGCTTAACCGACAAGACCGCGGTCAAACCTTCTCGAGCATCGTCACCGACCGCCCGAACTTTCTGTGTTTTTTCGAGCCCTTCGCGTTCGATATATCCATTCAATGTTCTGGTTAACCCGGCCCGGAGGCCAGCAAGATGGGTCCCTCCATCACGCTGAGGAATGTTGTTTGTAAAGCAAAAAATCGTCTCCTGAAACCCTTCGTTCCATTGGAGTGCCAGTTCGACTTGGATTGAACTGCGTTCGGCCGAAAAATAGATCACTGAAGGATGAATGGGTGATTTATTTCGGTTCAGATAGTCGACGAACGCTGCAATACCCCCTTCATGTTCGAAGATATCTTGCCGGCCACTCATTTCCTCGGTGAGCATGATCCGCACACCTGAATTGAGGAATGACAGATCGCGAAGACGCTTCACCAAGATATCGTAGTGGAAGCTCAGATTTGAAAAGATCTCCGGAGAAGGATAGAAGCGTACCTCTGTTCCTCTTTCCAGCGTCTCGCCAATCTCCCTGAGTGGGTATTGCGGGACACCCAAGTGGTACTCCTGATCGTAAACCTTGCCACCCCGGCAAACCCGCAGCAGGAGTCGCTCGGAAAGTGCGTTTACGACGGAAACGCCGACACCGTGCAAACCACCTGACACCTTATAGGAGTTATCGTCGAATTTTCCTCCAGCGTGGAGCACGGTCATGATGACTTCGGCGGCCGATCGGTTCTCTTCAGCATGGATATCGATAGGAATCCCCCGCCCGTTATCAGTGACACCAACTGATCCATCACGATAGATGGTGACCTTTATTTCGGAACAGTACCCGGCGAGCGCTTCGTCGATCGCGTTATCGACGAGTTCAAACACCATATGATGTAATCCCGTCCCGTCGTCGGTATCGCCAATATACATGCCTGGACGCTTTCGGACGGCGTCTAGACCGCGCAGCACTTTGATGTTGGTAGAATCGTAAGTCATTTTAAACGTTGCTCAAAAATCCGGTAGAAAGGCTAGCTGCCGGAGATAGAAAAACAGAAGCAGGTTACTGTCAGTGGCTTTTCGTGATGTTCCACGTGGAACATCCGGACGGGCTGCGACCTTACCCGACAGATCAAAACGCGCCAATGTTCCACGTGGAACATCAGCAAGCCGAACCTGTCACCCAACAGATCCCGTTCAAGAACCCTATCAGTCTTTCGCTGTCAGACAAGAACTGACTTGAACTACAGCCGCATCGGCATCACCACGTACGTCTCCGCGGTCGCATCCTTCCCCCTCCAGAGCGAACTGCTATTGCCATCTTCAAACCGCACCTCCACGCTATCGCTGTCCACCGCGTTCAGCAAATCCGAAAGATAGGCCACGTTAAACCCGATCGTGGTGGGATCGCCAACATAGACCAACTCCATTTCTTCCACCGCCTCCTCCTGCTCTGGATTATGTGCAACCAACCTCAGCAAATTTGGCTCAAACACCAATCGAACACCACGATACTTCTCGTTTGACAAAATCGCGGTACGGGAAAGCGCCCGCTTCAGCGCATCTTTGTTAGCATACGCCACCTTCGAAAGCCCCGTTGGAATCACCCGCTCATACTCCGGATACCGACCATCAACAAGTTTCGACGTGGTTACGGTTCTTCCGACAAGAAACCTGATCAAACGCTCCCCAATCTCAACCTGCACGCTTGCCGAACTCAACCCCAATTGTCTCCTCAACTCATTGACCGTCTTAAACGGGATGATCACCGAGCGAGATTCACTCAAACCCAGAGAACAAGCACACTCGAACGCGGCCAGCCGGTGCCCGTCCGTCGCAACCGCCCTGAGCACTTCCTTCTGCACCTGCAACAGCAACCCATTCAAATAATACCGAACGTCCTGCTGCGCCATGGCGAATCCCGTTTTCTCCAACAATCGCTTTAAGGTCGACTCCTCCACTGTCAAGATCTCTTCCGCAGGTTGCGCCTCAACACTCGGAAAGTCCGCCGCAGGCAGCGTGCCAAGCACATAACGCCCACGCTCCGCCGTCAATACGCATCGATCCCCGGTAACCTTTAAACGGATATCCGCACCTTCACCAAGCGACCGACAAATATCCGAGAGCTTTCTCGCCGGAATGGTCACCTGTCCCGACTCCGTGATCTTCGCCTCACTGGAAGCCCGGATCTCGATTTCAAGATCGGTACCTACGATACTTACCTCACCCTCGTCAGCAGAAACCAACAGATTCCCTAAAATGGGTAATGTCTGCCTCCTTTCGACAACTCCCACCACCTTGTTGAGAATCGGGAGCAAGTGTTCCCTGTTTACCGTGATGTCCATGCGTTTAACCTCTTTTACTTTATATATATTTTAAGAAGTAATAGTAATAAGGGCTGTGGGTATGTTGCCAAAAGCGTAAACCCAAGAAATTACAGCAACATACCCTGCCAATTCGCCCTTGATATCGTTGCTTGAAATCTGTGGATAACTCGTGACCAAAAACAGCCACCCGCTCTCCGCCCCCCTTACACCCATCTTATCCACAGCTTTCATGACAACCCACGCAGCAAATTTCGATAATCCTCTTCAACGGCAGAATCGCTCTCTTTCAACTCTTTAATTTTTCTGGTTGCATGTAGCACTGTTGTATGATCGCGCCCACCGAACGCGGTTCCGATCTCCGGCAAGCTATGCTTGGTCAGTTCCTTTGCCAGTGTCATCGCGATCTGCCGTGGGCGAGCGATCGACCGATTTCTCTTAGCCGAAAGCAGATCCGATGTTCGGATTTTATAATACTCGGCAACAGCCTTTTGGATGCTTTCGATAGTAACGCGCTTGTCCTGCGCTGCCAACATATCCCGCAGCGCCTCCTTTGCAAACTCCACCGTAATGGCACGGCCCATGAACTGCGCATTTGCGACGAGCCGACGCAACGCCCCTTCCAGTTCACGAATGTTGGACCGAATGCGCCGCCCGACGAAGAAACTAACATCTTCAGGTAGCGATACACCGAGCAAGTTCGCCTTGCTTTGCAAAATGGCGACACTTGTTTCCAGATCCGGCGGCTCGATCGAGACCGTCAGGCCCCAGCCAAAACGTGATCTGAGCCGCTCTTCAAGCCCAACCACTTCTTTCGGAAATCTGTCGCTCGACAGCACAATCTGTTGCCTTGACTCAAACAGCGCATTGAACGTATGAAAGAACTCTTCCTGAGATCGCTCCTTACCGGCGAAGAACTGGACGTCATCGATCAATAGCGCATTTAATGAGCGATAGGTTTTCTTGAACTCGTCGATGCGATTGTTCTGCAATGCCCTGATCATCTCGGCGACAAACCGCTCCGAATGGAGATAGGCCACTTTTGCTGTCGGATTTCTCTCCAATAACATATTGCCGACCGCGTGCATCAAATGGGTCTTCCCGAGACCGACCCCCCCATAAATGAAAAGCGGATTATAGGCCACACCAGGCGATTGGCTGATCTGCATCGAAGCGGCCCGTGCAAGTTGGTTCGACTTACCTTCCACAAAGGTGTCGAAACTAAATTCAGGATTGAGCCTGGACTCCGTGCGCCGCTCAACGAACCGCTCGGTGTCGTCAACCGTCTCGACGGGCGGGGGCGCTACCGTGCTCTCGGCTCTGTCGATCCCCCCGACGTCGAACCGGATCCGGCTAACCGCGCCGCTGCTGGCGTGCCGCGCAAACTCGACCAACCGCTCCTCGTAGTGCTGTCTGACCCAATCCTGCACGAACTTATTCGGCGCGAACAGCCGAAGAACCTCACCTTCACATCGTGCCTGCAGCGGCAGAATCCATGTGTTGAACTCGGCTGCCGTCAACTCCCCCTTCAACCGCAAGATACACTGTTGCCATAAATCCATAATCCACCCAATATTGCCCTTCGCTGATCGTTACTGAACCCTTCTTGGAAACCTGGTACCGTCCGATCATTCAAACTCTGATAACACTTGGCTCGACCCAAGAGCCTTGAGCCGCCAAACCAAGCCGTAGACCCCAAGTCTAGCCCTGCGGGCGGAAGTTATCCACAGGAAGAGCGAAGCCTGCACCCGTTTGAAGTAGTTGACATCTCCCGTGAAACCGTTTAAATTTCGAAGTCTTTTTTCGAGCGCGTCACAGTAGCTCCAGAACGCACGCACTAGAGATCATCATGAAACGTACCTTCCAGCCAAGTCGCATCAAGTGCGCGCGTACCCACGGCTTTCGTGCACGTAACGCAACCAGAAACGGTCGTAAAGTTCTCAGCGCGCGCCGGGCGAAAGGTCGAGTCCGCCTCACCCCGTAGCGCTACGACCTAAAGGCCCTCGATCGGCTGACGCACGCGTGCCGCTCGAACACCCTCTCGGTCTACCGCGGAACCGTCGGCTCGTCAATCCGATTCAGTACCAACACGTACTCAAAGCCGGTTTTCGCTTTGGCGTTGGCGTGTACATGGTGGTCGCCTGTCCGAACGCTCTTGGCAGCCCTCGACTCGGACTTGCGATATCCAAGCGGTACGCCCGGCGTGCCCACGATCGCAACCGACTCAAGCGCATTGCCCGCGAGAGCTTCCGAAACCAAGGTTCGGCGCTACCGGCGGTCGATATCGTGGTGCTAGCGACAGCCAAGGCATCGAACGCGACCAATCAAACCCTCTTTTCCGCGCTCGGTCAGGCGTGGAACTCCATTAGGAACGCGTCATGGGTAAGGCCCTGATCTGGTTTGTCCGAGCATATCAGTACCTGATCAGCCCGGTGATTGGACCGCACTGTCGGTTTTACCCAACATGCTCGGCGTACGCCATCGAGGCCATCGACCGCTACGGCCCGTTACAGGGAACCTATCTGGCAGTCCTCCGACTGTCGCGATGCCATCCGTGGCACCCCGGCGGATGCGATCCTGTCCCGACGAAGAAGCAGTGATAACCCATGGATAATATCCGCTTAATCCTCATTTTTTCGCTCGCCGCAGTTTCGCTGCTGATCTATCAGGCCTGGCTGCAGGACTACGGTCCCGCAACCACCGCAAGACAAGTCGCGACCACTGAGAAGTCCGCTACGGCCCCGAGCGGTGCAGATGGCATCCCTGGCCTTCAAAGCGAGGCACCAAAGCCACCCAGCAGCGTTCTACCGCTTGCGACGAGCCAAACGACTGCAGATTCAGGGCGACTCATCACGGTCGAGACGGACCTGATGAAGGTCGAGATTTCGACCAAAGGTGGAACCATCGCCAGCGCCTGGCTGACCGATTATGCGGTGGCTCCTGAAGCCCCGGACGTGAAGTTACGTCTCCTGAAACCCGACACGCCGAACATGTTTGTCGTGCAGTCCGGATTGATCGGCTCGGCTTCCGATGCTCTGCCGACCCATGAAGCCCTGTTTACCAGCGAGTCCAGCCAATATGTCCTGGAGCCCGGCCAGACCTCGCTGACGGTTCCGCTTTCCTGGACCTCTCCCGACGGCGTCCAGGTTCGCAAGAACCTTCGGTTCCAGCGTGGGAGCTATGTCGTCGAATCGACTCAGGAAGTCCTGAACAATTCGGCCCAACCACTGATCGCTCGCGAGTATGCCCAGTTGCAGCGTACCGAGTTGATCGATCCGAATGCCTCACGCTTTGTCAGCACCTACACCGGGGGTGTCTATTACACCCCCGAAGACAAATATACCAAGATCTCATTCGATCAGATGCGCGAGCAAAAGCTCGAACGCTCTGTCACCGACGGTTGGATCGCGATGATCCAGCATTACTTCATGTCCGCCTGGATACCGCCGCGGGGCATCAGCGAGACGTTTTATACGAATGTCCTCGATGGCTCACGCTACATCATCGGGAAGTACAGCCCACCTGTTGTCGTCAACGCCGGCGCCTCCCATACCTTTACCAATCAGGTTTACATCGGACCAAAACTTCCATCAACGCTGGCAGCGGTCGCGCCTGGTCTGGAACTCACGGTCGATTTCGGTTGGCTGACCGTGATCGCCCAGCCGATCCATTGGCTCCTCGACATGATCTACATGGTTGTCGGGAACTGGGGTTGGGCAATCGTCGTTCTCACGATCCTGATCAAGCTGGCGTTCTACAAGCTCTCCGAGGCCAGTTATAAATCGATGGCGAAGATGCGCCAGATTACACCGCGTATGCAAGCGCTCAAGGACCGGTATGGGGATGATAAGGAACGTCTGAACCAGGCAATGATGGAAATGTACAAGACGGAGAAGATAAACCCGCTCGGCGGCTGTTTACCGATCCTGGTACAAATTCCTGTTTTCATCGCCCTGTATTGGGTGCTGCTGGAGAGTGTCGAGCTCCGCCAAGCACCGTTCATTCTGTGGATCGACAACCTCTCAGCCCCTGACCCCTATTTCGTCCTGCCATTGATCATGGGTATTTCCATGTTCGTGCAGTCGAAATTGAACCCGGCGCCACCGGATCCGATCCAGGCAAAGGTCATGATGAGCTTGCCGTTCGTGTTTACGATCTTCTTCGCATTCTTCCCCGCCGGGTTGGTGCTCTATTGGACGGTAAACAACCTGCTGTCAATCGCTCAGCAATGGCATATCACCAGGAATATCGATAAGGAAGCAGCCAAACGTAACCGCTGATTTTCTTTTTACTCGGATGACCGACCGCGTAAATGACCGCTGATACCATTGCGGCAATTGCCACGGCACCGGGTGTCGGCGGTGTTGGTGTGGTTCGTGTCAGCGGTCCTGCTGCACGGGCAATCGCCCATGCGGTGACGGGGCGCGCGCTTCGTCCGCGCCTCGCCAGCTTTTGCGGATTTCTCGCACGCACTGGTCAACCGATTGATGAAGGCATCGCACTCTTTTTTCCGGGACCGCGTTCTTTCACCGGAGAGGATGTGCTCGAACTCCAGGGCCATGGCGGTCCAGTGGTGCTCGACCTCCTGGTTTCCCGTTGTCTTGAACTTGGTGCTCGACCAGCCAGACCAGGTGAGTTCTCGGAAAGGGCCTTCTTGAATGGGAAACTTGACCTGACTCAGGCGGAAGCCATCGCGGATCTTGTCGAAAGTACCACCTCCCTCTCGGCCAGGCTTGCGATTCGTAGTCTTCAAGGGGCCTTCTCCACGCGAATCCACACGTTGGTGGACGATCTCGTCCGTCTTCGTACCGGCATTGAAGCGACCCTTGATTTCCCGGAAGAAGATATCGACGATCACCTGTCGCATGATCTGCGTGAACGACTCAACGCTTTAATCGCGGCGACCGATCAAGTCTTGTTCGAGGCGCATCAGGGCGAACGTATTCGCGATGGTCTCCGCGTGGTGATCGCAGGCCGTCCGAACTCGGGTAAATCGAGCCTACTCAATGTGCTGGTTCAACAGGATGCAGCCATTGTGACCCCAGTCGCCGGTACGACCCGCGACCTGTTACGCTACGATATGGAGATCGAAGGTCTTCCGGTAACGGTCATCGATACGGCTGGTATTCGGGAAACCCATGAACTGGTCGAGCAGGAAGGCGTGCGGCGCGCACGTGAGCAATTAGGCAAAGCGGATCAGATCCTTTGGGTTTACGATGCCTCCCTGGGCCTGGATAGCGAGGAACTCGGTGGGCTCCATCAAGATGCAAGAGTGACTTTGATCCGCAACAAAAGCGATCTGGTCACACCTACCCCTGCGCCGCAAAATACGCACGGATTCACTGAGATCTCGATATCAGCTTTAACCGGGGCTGGAATCGACGACCTCAGGCGGCACCTGCGCGCGACGGCTGGGGTAGAAGGGCTTGGTGAAGGGTCCTTTGTCGCCCGTCGTCGGCATCTGGATGCGCTGCGGCGAGGTCTGGCCGCACTGCATTCATCCAAAGTGTCTTTCGACACGGGATTGGGGCCTGAAGTCGTCGCCCTAGAGTTGCGAGACGCTCAACAAGCGTTTGGAGAGATTACCGGAGCGGTCACTTCAGACGATCTTCTAGGCGAAATATTTTCTACATTTTGCATTGGAAAATGAGCGTCTCGGTTTTCTCGGGACGAACGCTTTGACCAGTTGTGAGAGGCGCTGCACATCCGCGACTGTCGGGTTCGGCATATAACGCCCGCGGATATACAGGGCGACGATCGCGTTGACCCGCAGGGCGAAGTCGGGGCGAGCGACGGCGACGCGTGCAGCAAAATCAAGCGGTCCTTCATGCGCGTGCCGTACCAACCCCACCGCTGCCAATCGGCGACACAGTAAGGCGAAGCAGCGAGTGGCCGGATCGATCGCAACGGGCTGATGAACCAGCCCGAACAGAATCAGTCCCATGACCACCGTGACCGCGGCCACCATGATACCTGCCAGTGCGAACTCCCCATAGTCCGCCAGCCCCAACCGATCGAGCAGGCGGGTTTGCTCGGCGGCTGAATAGTCCAGGACCGAACGCTGCCAGGCGGCATCGATGCTGTCGGCCAGCAATCGCAAATGTCGTATCGTGTTCGCCAGGACCCCCGTGGAATCGATATGGAAGCGTGCCGGTGCGTAGGTCCCGAGCAAGCGGGACGCACCTCGATTGTCCACGCGGGATGGTGCTACAGCGCTGGTCGGATCGACACGCACCCATCCCCGCCCGGCGATCATCACTTCAACCCAGGCGTGCGCATCCGATTGCCAGATCAAGTGATAACCACCGATGCGATTGAGCTCACCGCCGAGATAACCGAGCACGACCCTAGACGGTAGGCCCGCGATCCGCATCAGTACTGCGAAACTTCCGGCATAGTGTTCGCAAAAGCCGCTGCGTGTTAGAAAAAGGAATTCATCCCAGGGATTGGCCCCGAGCTTGGGCGGCAACAGCGTGTAGTGAAATTCCTCACGGTTGAAAAAGTCCAACCCTTTTTGGACCAAAGCCCAGTCTGAATCGGTTTCGAGCTGCCATTGCTTGACGAGCGCAATCATGCGTTCGCTCGTATTATCCGGTAAGCGCAGAGCATAGCGCCGCTCGGCATCGGCCGGGACCGCGGTCCGGAAATCCAGAGCAGAGCTGAGTCGATAGCGTCTTGCCGTGGTGATGGGGCGATCCGACAGCAATTGAAAGTCACGGCTCAGAACGGTATTCGGCGGATGTTCGATCGGCAGATCCAAACTGAACATCCAGCGTTGTCGGGAGGGCTCCAGCACAATCTCGTAATCGATCCGCTCCGCCGCTCGGGTCAGTTCGGAGTCAGCCGGCTGATACTGGTTAACACGCCCCGGTGACCATTTCCGGTTATCGACCTCCCATAGCACCAAGCCGCGCCAATAGAGCTGATCGGGCCTTGGCGGACGTTGGTCGAAACGCGCGCGAAAGGCGAGATCTCCGTTGATCACCAGTTCGCTGATCGAGCCCGGTTCCATCGACTCACTCATGCCCATGGTTGCCCGATCCTGATCAAAGCCAAGGCTCCATAGGGGACTTGTCAGTCGGGGAAAGAGCGCGAACAGAACGATCGTCAGAGGAAGCGCCTGGAGGCAGATCCGCAGCACGACCGGCATGGCCCGGCGGATTGGGGGTGAACCGATACCGCCGTTCAAATCCACGAGCAGCGCGACGATCATGAACGCAATGCCGCCAAAGTACAGCGTCAATCCAATTCCCTGGTCGAACAGAAATTGCACCACGACCACGAAACAGAGCGCGATGGCGCTGATGCGATGGTCGCGGCGTGCGCGCAACTCGAGCAACTTCAATGCCAGCATGGTCACAAGCAGTGATGTGCCGCCCAGCTTGCCAACCAGGGTGTGATTGGCCAGCAGGCAGTTCGCCACTCCGACTAAGGTCAAAGCCAGCAACAGCCAGCGGCCGGGCGCAGCGGCCGGCCAACGCACTGCCGCGAACCGCAGGATCAATACCAAAGCGACGAACGCCGAGACGCGCCAATTCAGGTGAGACGCGAGCGGCAGATAGGCGGCGCTCACCGTTAGGACCAGGGCGAGTGTTTGGTAACGCTCAGGCTGTTCGTCAATGGGAAGGAGCTTTTGTTTGGCCATCATCAAAAAGTGCGAGTTCCCGCAGACAATGCTGCATCTGATCGGCGCCGCTGGCGAGGCCGATCTCGGTGCCCGGCAGTCTCATCCCGAACCTCAGGTTTGCCGCCCCGGCATCCAGCACCTGTCGCGTCAACAGCCGAATACGCTCTTCCGGATCGGGCGTGCTCAACGCTCTCCAGTCGATCCAGACTTCGAGTCCATCATCGCCGCCGAATTGCTTGACCACCAGCCCGCGTTCGCGCGCAAAGGCTTTCCAATCCAAATGTCGGGTCGAATCGCCGCTGCGATACTCACGGCTGCCGATGTAGTCATCCGCGCCTTCACCGGTTCGCGCGGCCGGTCGGTGCGTATCACCGCTGCTCTGAACGGGCGACGGTGCCGCGACAGCCGGACGGGGATAGACCAAGACGCTGGCTTGTCCGCGCGCGTAGCACCAGGCGCGAAACAGGTGCATCGGGTGTCGGGTTTCGACCTCGAGATCCGTCAGCCACAGCAGACCTCGTCGGCTTGTCGGCTGGGCGAAGGCGATGCCCCGTTGGTCGTGCGCATCGAGGGCGACGGGGGTGCTCGCATCGAGACCTCCTTTTAAGCGCAAATCGTAGCGGGCGTGTGACCGCTCATTGCTCAAAGTGACCTCGAACAGCGCCGCGGCGCCATCGAACACCGCGGGACCCGAGCGCACTGAAATGGCTAATCCAAGGAGGTTGTACCAGCAATGGTGCATCGCTACCAACCCGACCGATGCCATGAAGAACGCGAAGAGCAAACCGATATTATTCTGATAGTTCAGCGAACCCAGCAGCATGACGAAGACGGTCGTGGCATAGAGCATTCCAATACTGGTCGGCAGAATATAGATCTGCCTGGCCGCAATGCGGGCGACCCCGTCCTTGTCCATCGGTGCTCGGCGCAGGAGTCCGTTGAAGATCCGCTTCACGGCGGATCGCAGTGACGCACCCCTGAGCCGCGCCCCAGGGTGCTTTCCGGCGGTTCCGCGGGTAAGGCGAAACCGATGCAGTCGGCGCCCGAAGGTCATGGTACCGCGACCGCCGTCAGGATCGCAGTTGACACCTCGTCATGGTCGAGCCGTCCGGTTCCATCGTTGCCTATCAAACGATGAATGGCGCAGGCCGGCAGCACCGCCTGAATATCCTCCGGGATCAGGAAATGACGTCCGTCGAGGAGTGCCCATGCCTTCGCCGCACGCAACAGCCCAACCCCGGCGCGCGGCGAGAGCCCATGGGCGAAGCGCTCGCAACGCCGGGTGAACGCCAGGATTCCATGGCAGTAGTCGATCAGCGGTGCCGCCGCATGCACCTGACCAACCGCGGTCTGAAGCGCAGCGATCTCGGTGGCGGACAACACCGCTGACTGCTGCAGCACCATGGCCCGGCGATCCTCTCCGGCCAGCAGTTCCTTCTCTTGCGCCGTGGCGGGATAACCGAGGCGGATGCGCATCAGGAAACGATCCAGCTGGGACTCCGGAAGTGGAAAGGTGCCGACCTGGTAGGAGGGGTTCTGTGTCGCGATCACAAAAAACGGCGCGGGCAGGGGCCTGGTCTCGCCGTCGACCGTCACTTGCCGCTCCTCCATCGCCTCCAACAGCGCACTCTGTGCCTTCGGCGTCGCGCGGTTGATCTCGTCGGCGAGCACCAATTGCGCAAACACCGGACCAGGGTGAAAGCGAAAAGATTCGGTCCCCCGCTCGAAGACGGAGACCCCGACCACGTCAGCGGGTAGCAGATCGCTGGTGAACTGGATACGTGAATACTGCAGCCCGAGCAGTCGTGCCAGCAGGTGGGCCAGCGTCGTCTTGCCGACCCCCGGCAAATCTTCAATCAGGAGGTGGCCCCGCGCCAAGAGGCAGGTCACCGCCAAGCGGATCTCGTGCTCCTTTCCCAGGATAATCCTGCCCGCCGTAGCGAGGAGGGTTTCGATCAGCTTCACCTGCGGGTGCGGGGTTGATTGCGGCATAGGGTCTCTGTGCGTGTCGTTCTTGGCCGGTGCCTTGTCGGTGGTCGTGGGTGTGCCTCCGACAAAGGCAGACGAAAATCCTTCGCGATCTGGTACAGGATTTTCCGGCAATCGCCTAAACTGCCACCTTCGCTGAGCTTATGCGATGATTTTTACCATGTTTGCGACCGATCATTACGACGTCATCGTCATTGGCGGCGGACACGCCGGGACCGAGGCGGCCCTGGCCTCCGCGCGTTTGGGTGTACGCACCCTCCTCCTCACCCACAGCACCGACACCATCGGCAGTATGAGCTGCAACCCGGCCATCGGCGGCATCGGCAAGGGTCATCTGGTGAAAGAGATCGACGCGCTCGGCGGCCTCATGGCCCGGGCCGCGGACCGCGCCGGTATCCAGTTCCGCATCCTCAACGCCAGCAAGGGGCCGGCCGTGCGGGCCACCCGCGCCCAGGCGGATCGTGCACTGTATAAGGCGGCTGTGCGCAGCGCCTGTGAGGGACAGCCGAACCTCTCGATCTTCCAGCAGGCCGCTGACGACCTGCTCTTGGAAGAACATGGGGGCAAAAGTCGCGTCCAGGGTGTTCGTACCCAGATGGGACTCAACTTCAAGGCGCGCGCCGTCGTCCTGACTGCCGGGACCTTTCTGGCCGGCCGCATCCATGTCGGTCTTGCGAATTATGAAGGTGGCCGTGCGGGCGATCCACCGGCCAATGCCCTCGCCCATCGACTGCGCGAGCTGCCCTTCCGGGTCGCGCGGCTCAAGACCGGAACGCCGCCGCGCATCGACGGCCGCACCATCGATTATCGGCAACTCAAGGAACAGCCCGGCGATCAGCCGACTCCCGTGTTCTCCTTCATGGGCAGTGTGGCCGATCACCCCCGCCAGGTGAGTTGTTTCATCGCCCATACCAATGCGCGCACCCATGACGTGATCCGCTCCGGGCTGTCGCGTTCGCCACTGTTCACCGGTCTGATCGAAGGGATCGGCCCGCGTTACTGCCCCTCCATCGAAGACAAGATCGTGCGCTTTGCCGACAAATCGAGCCACCAGATCTTCGTCGAGCCGGAAGGCCTCTCCACCCATGAGGTGTATCCCAACGGCATCTCCACCAGCCTGCCCTACGACATTCAGCAGGCCCTCGTCAGATCCCTGCTCGGGTTCGAGCATGCCCACATCACCCGTCCGGGCTACGCCATCGAGTACGATTTTTTCGACCCGCGCGACCTCGCTGCGACCCTTGAGACCCAGCCGGTCGAGAACCTCTTTTTTGCCGGTCAGATCAACGGTACCACCGGCTATGAAGAAGCGGCGGCCCAAGGGCTCCTGGCCGGAGCCAATGCCGCCCTGCGGGTGCTGGGCCGCGATCCCTGGTACCCGCGTCGGGATCAGGCTTACCTCGGCGTCCTCGTGGATGATCTGATCACGCGCGGCACCACTGAGCCCTACCGGATGTTCACCAGCCGGGCCGAGTACCGCCTGTTGCTGCGGGAAGACAACGCCGATCACCGGCTCACCGAGATCGGCTACGGGCTCGGGCTGGTCGCCGAGGCGCAGTGGCGGGCCTTCGACAGCAAGCGCGAGGCCGTCGCCCGCGAGCAGCAGCGGCTGCGCGACATCTGGGTGCGCCCTGACGCCGTCCCGCTGGCCGATCAGATCGCCGTCCTCGGCGAGCCCCTGCGGCGCGAGATCCGCGCGCTCGACCTCATGGCCCGGCCGCAGGTCGACTATCGCGGCATCGTCCGTCTGACCGGCGAGCCGGAACTGCCGATCGACCCGGCGGTTGCCGAGCAGATCGAGATCCGCTGCCACTACGACGGCTACATCGTTCGCCAGCAAGCGGAGATCGACCGCTCCCGTGATCAGGAATCCAAGTCGCTCCCGGCAAACTTCGACTTCGCCGGTGTCCGCGGACTCTCCACCGAGGTCCGCGAAAAGCTCACCCGGGTGCGCCCTGCTACCCTTGGCCAGGCGGCCCGGATTCCTGGGGTTACGCCCGCCGCGGTGTCGCTGCTGTTGA
Organism: Lamprocystis purpurea DSM 4197; assembly: GCF_000379525.1. Lineage (GTDB taxonomy): Bacteria > Pseudomonadota > Gammaproteobacteria > Chromatiales > Chromatiaceae > Thiodictyon > Thiodictyon purpureum. Next base: position 42,725 of record NZ_KB902513.1, read on the forward strand.
TCCACCTGAAGCGGCACAGCGCGTGACTCGGAATGCAGTCTTTCCCGACCTGACCACCGATCCGAACATGGTCCCCACCCTTCCCGTTTCCCCGCGGGCGCGTCTCGCCGACGGCGCCGCCGCGCTCGGCATCCTGTTGACTCCAAGCCAAATCTACCGGATGTTCGCGTTCCTCGAACTGCTGGCTCGTTGGAATCGCACCTACAACCTCACCGCGGTGCGCGACCCCGACGAGCAAGTGCCAAGACACCTGCTCGACAGCCTGGCGATCCGTGCGTTTCTGTTCGGCGATACTGTCCTCGACCTCGGCACCGGTGCCGGATTACCCGGACTCCCGCTAGCCCTCTGCGACCCGGACCGCCGCTACTGCCTCCTCGACGGCAGCGGCAAGAAGATTCGTTTCGTGCGCCAAGCCGTCATGGAATTCGGCCTCACCCAGGTCGAGGCCGTGCACAGCCGCATCGAGTCATACCGGCCGGGGCGAAAATTCAGTACCATAGTCACCAGGGCCGTCGCGGAGATCGCCGCGATCCACCTGCTGGCGGCCCCCCTGCTCGACCGTCCGGGGCGCTTGTTGGTCATGAAGGGCCGCTATCCGCACGACGAGCTCCGCAACCCGGCGCTCAGCGACCTTGACCTGACCGTGCACCCCCTGTGCGTGCCGTTCCTTGAAGGCGACCGCCACCTCATCGAGATCCGCTGTGAGTGATCCTGCCATGGTTCGTATTATCGCCGTTGCCAATCAGAAAGGCGGGGTCGGCAAAACCACCACTGCCGTCAATCTGGCCGCTGCCCTGGCGTCCATGAAGCGGCGTGTCCTGCTGGTCGATATGGATCCGCAGGGCAACGCCACCATGGGGTGCGGGGTCGACAAGCACACCATTGAACACTCCAGTTGCGACCTCTTGCTGTCCGACATCCCATTCGCGTCCTGTGTACAGCGGGTGGCCGAACCGGCCCCCGGCTTCGACCTGTTGCCATCCAATGCCGACCTGACCGCCGCTGAGGTCGGCCTGATCGGTTCCGCCGATCGGGAGCGCCGACTTGCCAAGATCCTGGCGACCGTCGTCGAGGACTACGAGCTGATCATCATCGACTGCCCGCCGTCCCTCAACATGCTGACCCTCAATGCGTTGGTTGCCGCTCACGGCGTTCTGATCCCGATCCAGTGCGAGTATTACGCCCTGGAGGGACTTTCCGCCCTGATCGACACCATCGCCCAGGTCCGTGAAAGCCGCAACAGCGGGCTCCAGATCGAGGGCATCCTGCGCACCATGCACGATCCGCGTAACAACCTGGCCAATCAAGTCTCGACCCAGCTTGTCACCCACTTCACCGACCAGGTCTACCGCACCATCATTCCCCGCAACGTCCGCCTGGCGGAGGCCCCGAGTCACGGCTTGTCGGTCCTGCTCTACGACCCCGTCTCGAAAGGGGCCGTCTCTTATCTGGCCCTGGCGAGCGAAGTGCTGCGCCGCAACCATAAACGACACTCTGTCTCCTGAGGCGCCCGATTGATGGACCCCGTGGAAGAAGCCGGCAACTCGCCGCAAAAAAAACGTGGCCTTGGTCGCGGTCTTGACGCCCTGCTCGGCGCGACCCGCCTGCCCCCGGTGCCCGTCGTGCCGTTGAGCACCGAGCAGCCACCGCCCGTCGACTCCGTACTCCCGATCGGCGAGCGCATCACCCGGCTTCCACTCGAACAAATCCAGCGTGGGCGTTATCAGCCGCGCCGTGACTTCGACCCGGATGCCCTGCGCGAACTGGCCGACTCGATCGCCGCCCAGGGCGTCATCCAGCCCGTGGTCGTGCGGCCGATCGGCGACGACCGCTACGAACTCGTCGCCGGCGAGCGGCGCTGGCGAGCCTCCCAGCAGGCCGGGCTCGTCGACATTCCGGCCGTCATTCGTGAGTGCGACGAACTCGCCGCGGTGGCCATCGGACTGATCGAAAACATTCAGCGCGCCGATCTCAATCCGTTGGAAGAGGCCGGCGCCCTGGAGCGTCTGCTGACCGAGTTCCGGCTCACCCACCAGCAGATCGCCGAGGCCCTGGGCAAGTCCCGCACCACGGTGACCAACCTGCTGCGGCTCTTAGAACTGAACCCCGACGTCAAGACGCTGGTCGATCACTCCCAAATCGAAATGGGCCACGCCCGGGCCCTGCTCGGTCTCAAAGGCCCGGCGCAAAGCACGGCCGCCCGGCAAGTGGTTGCCGGCGGTCTGTCGGTGCGTGAGACCGAGCGGCTGGTGCGCCGCCTGCAACAGGCCGACGAGGCCCCGGCGGCGCCGGTCGCCAAGCCGGACCTCGACCCCAATGTCCGCCGTCTCCAGGACGATCTGACCGACCGCCTGGGGGCGCGGGTGCAGATCCAGCAGGGCGCACGCGGCACCGGAAAGCTGGTCATCGCCTACAACAGCCTGGAAGAACTGGACGGAATACTTGAACACATTCAGTGAAAAACATCAGGCCATCGGTATTCTGCAATGATTAGAATCAGCTAGATCCATGGAACCAGCGGACTCTCGTGCGTTGACCCGCAATTTTCGACCCCGTATACTGCGCGTTCGGCAGGGATCAGTCCTCGCAGCATGTTCCGAATCCGATGCAACAGGCAGATGCCCGGCTGGCTAAAAAGACCTTGCAGGTTCAAGCCATTCTTGGTTTGAGCGCATTGCTGATCGCTCTACCTTTCGGGTGGCATACGGCAATGTCGGTCATGATCGGAGTTGGCTCCTGTCTGTTCGCCAACAGCCTCTTCGCGGTCTTGGTCTTCCGGGGCTACCGCGCCCAGGAGCCGGGTCGGTTGTTGCTGAACATTTATGGCGCTGAGGTAGCGAAACTCGTAGTTTTAATCGGTCTCTTCGGCGTGGCATTTGCGACGCTCGATGGCCTGAACGTTCCGGCACTGTTGGTTGCTTACCTGGTCATTCAGGTCGCTTCCACCTTGATTGCGGCCCAACTGAGCGCCCGCGCGGCGTCCCGGTCGGGCACCCAAGACACGCACTGAGAGATGATCGATGTCGACCGCTGAAACGCTGACCGCTCAAGGATATATCCAGCACCATCTCACCAATCTCACCCTGGGTGTGCACCCGGAGCATGGGCTCAGTTTTGCTCACAATGCCCAGGGTGCGGCCGAGATGGGCTTCTGGGCCATCAATGTCGATACCATGTTTTTCTCCATCCTGCTCGGATGGCTTTTCGTTCGCTTTTTCCGCGGCGTGGCCGAAAAGGCGAGTGTCGGGATTCCGGGAGCAGCGCAGAACTTCGCCGAGTGGATCGTTGAATTCATCGACGAGAACGTGCGCGGCTCGTTCACCGGAAAGAACCCGCTGGTCGCGCCGCTGGCCCTGACCATCTTCGTCTGGGTCTTCATGATGAACCTGATGGACTTGATTCCGGTGGACCTGCTGCCCTGGTTGTTCGGACAGTCGATGGCCATCTTTGGTGCCGATCCCCACCATGTCTTCCTGCGGGTCGTGCCCACCACCGATCCCAACACCACCTTTGCTCTGGCCTTGGTGGTCTTCGGAATGGTGCTCTACTACAGCTTCAAGATGAAGGGTGTCGGCGGGTTCCTCGGTGAGTTGAGCCTGCAGCCGTTCGGCGTCTGGGGCATGCCGGCCAATTTGATTCTGGAAGGTATCAGCCTGCTGTCCAAGCCGGTTTCACTCGCCCTGCGTCTCTTCGGTAACATGTACGCCGGTGAGATGATCTTCATCCTGATCGCGCTGATGTTCGGCGGCGGCTGGGCGCTGGGGCTCACCGCGGGCGCCCTGCAGTTCGTCTGGGCGGTGTTCCACATCCTGATCATCACGCTCCAGGCCTTCATCTTCATGGTGCTGACCGTCGTCTATCTCGACATGGCCCACCAGACGCATCACTAGTCCTCAATCACCCGTTATTCTCAACCGCCTGACCAACCACCGGAGTTACCCATGGAACTCGAAGTCGCACAAGCATTCGCAACTGCTATCAGATTCATCGGCGCGGGCCTGATGCTCGGCCTTGGCGCGGTCGGCGCGGGCGTCGGCATCGGTGTGCTCGGTGGTCGCTTCCTCGAAGGCGCCGCCCGTCAGCCCGAACTGATCCCGATGCTGCGTACCCAATTCTTCATCGTGATGGGTCTCGTCGACGCGCTGCCGGTCATCGCGATCGCCATGGGCCTTTACCTGATGTTCGCCGCCTGACATAAGAATCGGACGCGCCTGACCGGAAGGAACTTCAGAGGCACCCCGAGGCACCCCGAGGCATACAAGTGAACTTCAACCTGACACTCATCGGCCAGATGATCTCCTTCGGGGTCTTCGTCTGGTTCACTATGACCTATGTCTGGACGCCTATCGTCAAGGCGCTCAGCGACCGTAAGGCAAAGATCGCCGAAGGTCTCGCCGCCGCCGAACGCGGGCACCAGGAGAAGAGTCTAGGCGAGCAGCGCGCTCAGGAGGTCCTGAACACTGCGAAGGCCCAAGCCACCGAGATCCTCAGCCAGGCCCAGAAGCGCGCCGGAGAGATCGTCGAAGAATCCAAGGTCGACGCTCGCTCCGAAGGTCAGCGGCTGATCGCCGCCGCCCAGGCGGAGATCGAACGCGAGACCAATCGCGCTCGCGAAGAGCTGCGCGAAAAGGTCGCGACCCTGGCCGTAGCCGCCGCCGAAAAGATCCTGAAGAAAGAAATCGACGTGCGCGCTCATCAGTCGCTCGTCGACGACTTCGCCAGACAGATCTAAAGGACCACCATGGCCGGAGAAATCACTACCATCGCGCGGCCCTATGCGGAGGCGGTCTTCAAGCGTGCGCAGGAGCTCGGCACCGTGGACCAATGGTCCGCGAGCCTGAATGCGCTTGCCGACATCGCGGCCGACCCCCTCATGGCCGCCCAGATCGCCAATCCCAATTGCCCGCGTGAACGTCTCCGTGACCTGATCATCCAGATCGGCGGCGAATCCATGTCGGCTGAACTCGGCAACCTGGTCAGATTGTTGGCAGAGAACGCCCGTCTCGCCGCGCTGCCCGAGATCGCCCTGCTCTACGAGGAGCGGCGCGTGGCCGCACAGGGCGTTCGCCAGGTGCTGGTACGCAGCGCCTTTCCGGTCGATGCCGACCAGGAGCAGGTGCTGGCCACAGCACTGGCGCGGCGACTCGGTGCCCAGGTGGAGCTGACGGTGGAACAAGACCCGGACCTGATCGGAGGCGTCGAGATTCATGCCGGCGACCTGGTGATCGACGACTCGGTCCGCGGCAAGCTCAAGCAGCTTTCCAACGCTTTGCAATTCTGAACGGGCCTCCATTGAACAGGCCCATTGTGAACAGGACACGGTCATGCAACTGAATCCTTCCGAGATCAGCGATCTCATCAAACAGAAGATCGAACAGTTCGAGCTGAAGACGGAGGCCCGTACCGAAGGCACCATCGTCAGCCTGACGGACGGTATCGTGCGCGTGCATGGCCTGTCCGACGCCCGCTATTACGAAATGCTGGAGTTTCCCGGGGATACCTTCGGGCTCGCGCTGAACCTCGAGCGCGACTCGGTCGGCGCTGTCGTATTGGGCCCTTACACCCATCTGACTGAAGGCGACTGGGTCCGTTGTACCGGTCGCGTACTTGAAGTCCCGGTTGGTCCCGGTCTGCTTGGCCGCGTGGTCGACGCACTGGGTAACCCGATCGACGGCAAGGGTCCGATCGATGCCGTCGGCACCTCCCCGATCGAAAAAGTGGCGCCGGGCGTTATTGCCCGCCAGTCGGTCGACCAGCCGGTGCAGACCGGCATCAAAGCCATCGACACCATGGTGCCGATCGGTCGCGGCCAGCGCGAGTTGATCATTGGTGACCGCCAGACCGGCAAGACCGCGGTCGCGGTCGACACCATCATCAACCAGAAAGGCACCGGCGTTAAGTGCATCTACGTTGCGATAGGCCAGAAAAACTCGTCTATTGCCAACCTGGTGCGCAAGCTCGAAGAGTTCGGCGCGATGGATCACACCATCATCGTCGCTGCCGCCGCCGCCGACTCCGCCGCCATGCAGTTCATCGCGCCCTATGCCGGCTGCACCATGGGCGAGTATTTCCGTGATCTTGGCCAGGATGCCCTGATCATCTATGACGATCTGACCAAGCAGGCCTGGGCCTATCGTCAGGTTTCTCTGCTCCTGCGTCGGCCGCCGGGCCGCGAGGCGTACCCCGGCGACGTCTTCTATCTCCATTCCCGTCTGCTGGAGCGTGCCGCGCGCGTCAATGCGCATTATGTCGAAGAGATCACCGGCGGCGCGGTGAAAGGCCAGACCGGCTCCTTGACGGCCCTGCCGATCATCGAAACGCAGGCCGGTGACGTGTCGGCCTTCGTACCGACCAACGTCATCTCCATCACGGATGGCCAGATCTTCCTCGAGACCGACCTTTTCAATGCAGGTATCCGCCCGGCCATCAACGCGGGTCTGTCGGTGTCCCGTGTCGGCGGCGCCGCGCAAACCAAGATCATCAAGAAACTCGGCGGCGGTATCCGTCTGGCACTGGCCCAGTACCGTGAGTTGGCGGCTTTCTCCCAGTTCGCGTCCGATCTGGACGAGGCGACCCGCAAGCAGTTGCAACGCGGCGAGCGTGTCACCGAGCTGATGAAGCAGGTGCAATACTCCCCGATGAGTGTCGCCCAGATGGCGATGTCGCTCTTCGCGGCCAACGAAGGCTATCTGGACGACGTGGATGTCAAAAAAGTCGTGGACTTTGAGCACGCACTTCAGTCCTACATGAAGTCTGCCCAAGCGGCCCTGCTCGAGCGAATCAACACCACCGGTGATTTCAACGACGAGATCCAGGTGGCGATGCACGCGGCGATCAAGGAATTCAAGGCCAACAACACCTGGTAATGAGACGCCAGCCTCACACCGCCATCCGCCAGCCGGGGGTGGTCGCGCGAGGCTTCCGCGTTTCATCATTGCGATTCACCCTGCCGTCTCCGCCATCCACGTTGGCGGTTGACGGCTGGAAGCTGGGAGCTTGAGCAAATGGCCGGCGCCAAAGAAGTCCGAACCAAGATCGCGAGCATCAAAAGCACGCAGAAGATCACCAAAGCCATGCAAATGGTCGCGGCGTCCAAGATGCGCCGTGCCCAGGAGCGGATGGCTGCGTCCAAGCCCTATGCGCAGAAGATGCTCGAGGTGATCAGCCACCTGGCCCGCGCGACGCCCGAGTATCGCCACTCGTTCATGGCCGTCGAACGCGAGCGCAAGCGGGTCGGTTATATCGTCGTCTCGTCCGATCGCGGGCTGTGCGGCGGTCTCAACAGCAACCTGTTCCGGCGACTGATTGCCGAAATCAAGGAGCAGCGTGCCCTCGGGGTCGATCCCGCATTCTGCACCATCGGCACCAAGGCATTGGGATTCTTCAAACGCTTCGGCGGCAGCGTGCTGGCCCAGGCCACGCACCTCGGCGATAAGCCACACGTCGAGGAACTGATCGGTACGGTCAGGGTGATGCTGGACGCTTTCGAAGAGAAGAAGATCGACGCGATCTATATCGCCAGCAACGAGTTCGTGAACACCATGACGCAAAAGCCGGTGATTCGCCAACTGGTGCCGCTGGTACCGGGCGAGCGACAGTCCATGCCGCTGCACTGGGACTATATCTACGAGCCCGATGCGCATACCGTGCTCGATTCGCTGCTGACGCGCTATATCGAGTCACTGGTCTATCAGGCGGTGGTCGAGAACGGTGCCTGTGAGCAGGCCGCGCGCATGGTCGCGATGAAGTCCGCCTCCGACAACGCCGGCAACCTGATCAGCGAGTTGCAGCTCGTCTACAACAAGGCGCGTCAGGCCGCGATCACCCAAGAAATCTCCGAGATCGTGAGTGGCGCGGCGGCTGTTTAGCCGGCCCCGGCGATAACGCCCAGCGCGATCACGGCTTCAAGGTTACAACAGCATCCGCAGACGCCTGCCCAGGCGACGAATGAGGAAGAGACTATGAGTTCCGGTAACGTCACCCAGATCATCGGCGCCGTCGTCGACGTGCAGTTTGCCCGCGGCGAGATGCCGAAGGTCTATGAGGCGCTGCATATCGATTCCGTCGGTCTGACCCTCGAGGTTCAGCAGCAACTCGGTGACGGTATCGCGCGTACCATCGCCATGGGTTCCACCGACGGCCTGCAGCGCGGCGCCGCGGTCACTGCAACCGGCGCGCCGATCAGCGTGCCGGTGGGCCAGGCGACCCTGGGGCGCATCATGGATGTGCTCGGTCACCCGATCGACGAACTCGGCGCGATCGGCACCGACGAGCGCTGGGCCATCCATCGCGAGGCTCCCAAGCTCGAAGATCAGGCGGCCTCCACCGAGATCCTCGAAACCGGCATCAAGGTCATCGACCTCATCATGCCGATCGTCAAGGGCGGCAAGGTCGGCCTCTTCGGCGGCGCCGGTGTGGGCAAGACCGTCACCCTGATGGAACTCATCAACAACATCGCCAAGGCCCACGGCGGCTTTTCGGTGTTCGCCGGCGTCGGCGAGCGGACCCGCGAGGGCAATGACTTCTATCACGAGATGAAGGACTCGGGCGTTCTCGACAAGGTCGCCCTGGTGTACGGTCAGATGAACGAGCCGCCGGGCAACCGTCTGCGCGTCGCCCTGACCGGCCTGACCATGGCCGAGTATTTCCGCGAAGAAGGCCGCGACGTGCTGCTCTTCGTGGACAATATCTACCGCTACACCCTGGCCGGCACCGAAGTGTCCGCGCTGCTCGGCCGTATGCCGTCCGCCGTGGGCTATCAGCCGACGCTGGCTTCCGAGATGGGTGCCCTGCAAGAACGCATCACCTCGACGCGCACCGGATCCATCACCTCCTTCCAGGCGGTCTACGTTCCTGCGGACGACCTCACCGACCCGTCCCCGGCCACCACCTTCGCCCACTTGGACGCGACCCTGGTGCTGTCCCGCCAGATTGCCGAACTCGGCATTTACCCGGCCGTGGATCCGCTCGACTCCACCAGCCGCATCCTCGACCCCAACGTGGTCGGTGCCGAACACTACGAGACGGCGCGTGCGGTGCAGGGAACGCTTCAGCGCTACAAGGAGCTCAAGGACATCATCGCCATCCTCGGCATGGACGAACTCTCCGAGGTCGACAAACTCACCGTGGCCCGCGCCCGTAAGCTCCAGCGCTTCCTGTCGCAGCCCTTCACGGTGGCTGAGGTCTTCACCGGCGCACCCGGCGCCTTCGTCCACGTGGCTGACACCATCAAGGACTTCAAGGCCATCGTCAACGGCGACTACGACCACCTTCCCGAGCAGGCCTTCTATATGGTCGGCGGTATCCAGGAGGCCGTGGCCAAAGCCGAGAAGATGGCCGGCTAAGGGGAGAGACCCATGGCAACGATCCAAGTCGACATCGTCAGCGCCGAGGGGGCCATCCACTCCGGAATCGCCTCCATGGTCTACGCCTCTGCCGAGTTAGGAGAGGTCGGGATCGCGCCCCGTCACACGGCCTTCATCAGTCGGCTGCGTCCCGGTGACGTCCGGGTGGAGAACGCAGCGGGCGAGCAGGAGCATTTCTACGTGTCCGGCGGCGTGCTGGAAGTCCAGCCCATGGCCGTGACCGTCCTGGCCGACACCGCGATTCGCGCCCATGACCTCGACGAGGCGGCCGCCTTGGAGGCCAAGCGCCGCGCCGAGGACGCACTCGCCGGTCAAACGGCCGAGTTCGAGTACGCCAAGGCGCAATCCGAACTGGCCGAGGCGATCGCTCAATTGCGTGCCATCGAGAAGATGCGCAAGATGCGACGCGGCTAACCGGATGGGGGTGGCCGCCGCTCGCGTGCCGTCCTTCCGGGCAACGCCCCCGTCGCCACGCGCCGGGGGCGTTTTACTATGGTTCGGAATCATGGTTAGACGCCTTGCGGCACCCGCGTTCGCAATAGGAGTGAATTTTTGCTTGAACTGATGCAAGCGGGCGGTTGGCTCATGTGGCCGATCGCCGCCTGTTCCGTCATAGCGACCGCGCTGGTTATCGACCGTGCCTGGACATTACGCCGGGCGCGGATCATGCCCGAGGACCTGGTCACCCGCATTTGGCAATTGCACCGCCAGGGGCAGCTCAGCGAGGAAAAGATCGAAGCGATCCGTGCCGGCTCCCCGTTGGGCCGGATGTTGGCGGCTGGACTGGTCAACCGTAATCATTCCCGTGAGGTGATGAAAGAGGCCATTGCCGATACCGGCCGCCATGTCGTGGCCCGGCTCGAACGTCATCTCGACACCCTCAGCACCATCGCCTCAGTCGCGCCCCTGCTCGGACTGCTCGGCACCGTCTTCGGCATGATCGACATCTTTGGTGTCATCATGAACGCCGGAACAGGCAACGCCGGGATTCTCTCGGGCGGCATTGCCAAAGCGCTCATCACCACCGCGGCCGGTCTCTCGGTCGCCATCCCGACCTTGCTCTGCCATCGTTTCTTCGACAGCCGGGTGGGACGATTCGCTATCGACATGGAAATGCAGGCCCTGCGCCTGGTCGAGGTCATGAAGGGCGAACGCGAAGAGGGCAGCGAGTCCTGATGAATCTGCGCACCCGCCGCTCCCAGCCGCCCGAGATCAACCTGACGTCGCTCCTGGACGTCGTCTTTCTGCTCCTGATCTTTTTCATGGTCTCCACCACCTTCAAGGACGAATCCGGCCAGGAGCAGACGCGCCTGCGGGTCACCTTGCCTCAGGCCCAGGGTCAGGACCAGCCAGCCAAAGAAGCCGAGTCGATCCGGATCATCATTGACCAGAGCGGGACCTTTTATGTCAATGACCGCTTGGTCGTCGACCAACAGGCGATGACCCTGGTGCGCGCACTCACCGGCGCCATCAACCAACGCAAGGGCATGCCCGTGCTGATCCAGGCCGACGCCAACACGCCTCATCAGGCCGTCATGACAGCGCTGGATGCCGCCGCGGAAGTGGGATTGAATAAAGTCTCCTTCGCGACCGCGCGCCGGACCCCGCCGGCCGCACCGCAATGACGCAAGAGCTACCCCAACTGGCGGCCCGTCAGGTGTATGGCCGCTTGCTCGGCTACGCCAAGCCCTATTGGCGTATGTTTGCCGTCTCGATCTTCGGCATGTTGATCTATGCCGCGACCGAGCCGCTCTTTGCTGCAATGATGAAACCGCTGATCGACGGCAGCTTCGTGCACAAGGATGAATCCATCGTTCGCCTGATGCCGCTGGCCCTGATCCTCATCTTTCTGGTGCGCGGCATCGCCGGGTTCATCAATGACTATTTTCTGAGCTGGGTCGGACGACGCGTGGTGGCGGATCTGCGCCAGGCCATGTTCGAGCACCTGCTGCGCGCCCCCACCCGCTATTACGATCAACACGGATCCGGCCATATTCTGGCCAAGCTCACCTATAACGTCGAAAACGTGGCGAGCGCGGCCACCTCGGCCGTCACCACCCTGGTGCGCGACGGCGCCTCGGTCATCGGCCTGATGGCCTACATGCTCTATATCAACGCCACCCTGTCGGCCATTTTCCTGATCATTGGTCCGGTCATGGTCGGTGCCGTCAAGTACGCCACCAAGCGGTTCAGACGCTACAGTCGACGCATTCAGGACCGGGTCGGCGAACTCACGCACGTGGCCCAGGAGGCGATCGACGCGCATCGCGTCGTCAAGTCCTTCGGCGGGCAAGCGCAGGAAACCGCCGAGTTCGGCTATATCAATGAGAAGACCCGCTCATTGCAGATGAAGATGATCGCTACCGAATCGGCAAGTGTGCCCCTGGTGCAATTGATTTCGGCTCTGGCCATTGCTTTGATCGTCTATCTCTCCACCATGCAGGGGCTGCGCGCGGACATCACGGTCGGCACCTTCATGTCCTTTGTGGTCGCCATGGGTCTGCTGCTTCCCCCGGTCAAGCGTCTCACCGGTGTCAATGCGCACCTGCAGCGCGGCATCATCGCGGCCGAGAGCCTGTTCGAGCTGCTGGATTCGGAGACCGAGGACGATCAGGGCACCCGCACCCTCGGCCGCGCCCAAGGCCGCATCGAGTACCGTGATGTCACGCACCAATATGCGCCCGACAAGGCGCCGGCAATCCGCAATCTCGACCTCATCATCGCTCCAGGGGAGAAGGTGGCGCTGGTCGGCCGCTCGGGCAGCGGCAAGACCACCATCGCGAGCCTGTTGCCGCGCTTCTACGATCCTACCGGCGGTGAGATCCTGATCGACGGGGTTCCGATCCGGGAATTATCGCTGGCTGAACTGCGCAATCAGATCGCCCTGGTCAGCCAGGATGTCGTGCTGTTCAATGACAGCATCGCCAACAACATCGCCTATGGTCGGCCCGTGCCGCCCACGCAGGAGGCGTTGGAGCACGTGGCCGAAGCCGCCCATGCACTGGAGTTCATCCGCGCCTTGCCCCAGGGCTTCGGCACCATGATCGGCGACCGTGGCGTCCTGCTCTCGGGCGGCCAGCGCCAGCGTCTGGCCATCGCCCGGGCCATGCTCAAAGACGCCCCCATCCTGATCCTGGACGAGGCCACCTCCGCACTCGACACCGAGGCCGAGCGCCACATCCAAGCCGCGCTGCAACTGTTGATGGCGCAGCGTACCACCTTGGTCATCGCGCACCGGCTGTCCACCATCGAGAACGCCGACCGCATTCTGGTCCTGCTGGAGGGCCGTATCGTCGAGCAAGGCCGCCACGCCGACCTGATCAGCCTGGGCGGCTACTATGCCCGGCTGCATCGACTTCAGTTTCACGACGGACTCGCTGACGCTTAAACCGCGCCCAGTGCGGTATGCGATGGTGTGTTCTCGTTCCCACGCTCCAGCGTGGGAATGCCGTCCGGCCGCTCCAGCGGCCGGTAGCGCCACAACTCACGGCTTGTGGCCCGCGTCGTGCGGACGGCCACGAAGGTCTGATGTGGGAGCGGCCTCCGGCCGCGATCGGGACCATCGTGAACTTTCCACACCGCGAGATCCCATGTGGCCCCATCGCGGCCGGAGGCCGCTCCCACGGACTCACGGTGCGACTGATAAGGTGACCATCCTTGGACCCAACGCCCATCTGGTACGGCCGACATCCGCTGGCCCTGGCTCTGGCACCGCTGGGCTGGCTGTACTGCACCATTGCCCGGTTGCGCCGCAGCGGCTATCGCAACGGATACTTCGCCGTCCGGCGGCTGCCGATTCCGGTGGTGATCGTCGGTAACCTCACCGTTGGCGGAACGGGCAAGACACCCCTGGTGCTCAAGCTCGCGCAACTCACCACGGCGCGCGGTTGGCGGCCCGGCATCATCACCCGCGGCTACGGCGCTCGGTCGGTTCATTGGCCGCGGACCGTGAGCCCCGCTGACGACCCCGATGTGGTCGGAGACGAACCACTCCTGCTTGCCCGGCGCGCGCCCTGTCCGGTGGTGGCGGGCCCGGATCGGTATGCGGATGGCGAACTGGCAGTGCACCGTCTCGGCTGCGACCTGCTGCTCTGCGACGACGGACTTCAGCACTACCGCCTGGCCCGCGACCTCGAGATCGCCGTGGTCGACGGTGACCGTGGCCTGGGCAATGGCCGCTGCCTGCCCGCCGGTCCCCTGCGCGAACCGCGCGAGCGGCTGCAAACCGTGGATCTGGTGATCCACAACGGCGGCACCGCTCCTGGGCACCGGTTCAGTCTGGTTCCCGGCGCGGCCATCGACCTGCGCGACCCGACCCGCACCCGACCCCTGGACGCCTTTCGTGACCGGCAGGTCACCGCGGTGGCCGGCATCGGCAACCCCGCACGGTTCTTCGCCATGCTGCGTTCTCACGGCATCCAGGCGGCCGAACGGCCCTATCCGGACCACCATGCGTTCACCGCTGCCGATGCGCAGACCTGGCCGTCGGGACCCGTGCTGATGACCGAGAAGGACGCCGTCAAATGCGCCCGGTTCGCGCGCGCCGACCTGTGGGCTTGTCCGGTCGAGGCGGTCCCGGACGACGCTTTCGTCGCCGCCTTCTTCGCGCACTTGTCCGAACGTCATTTTCCTCGCCAACCATCCCGCGGATACGGCAAGATCCGGCGCTAACTGCCCCTTTGCATCCATCCGGAACCCGCCGGAGGTATTCAACCCTTGAACACCCTGCAACGCCCTGCGCCCGCACCCGCCGTGACCCCGGACTTCAAGGTCGTGATCCCGGCCCGGTTCGGCTCCACCCGACTTCCCGGCAAGCCGCTGCTGCTCATCCACGGCAAGCCCATGATCCAGCATGTGGTTGAGCGCGCGCGGGCGAGCGCCGCCGGCGAGGTGATCGTCGCGACCGACGACCAGCGCATCGTCACCGCTTGTGCCGCCTTTGGCGCCGAGGCCCAACTCACCGGGGCCGACCATCGCAGTGGTTCGGACCGGATCGCCGAGGTCATCGAGCGCCGCGCCTGGCCCGATGACACCATCGTCGTCAACCTGCAGGGCGACGAGCCCTGCATGCCGCCCGCCCTGATCGACCAGGTTGCCCGCAACCTCAGCGCACACCCTGGAGCCAACATGGCGACCCTGGCCTTCGCGATTGCCGACGGCGAGAGCCTGTTCGACCCCCATGTAGTCAAGGTGGTCACCGACGCGGCCGGCTTCGCGTTGTACTTCTCGCGCGCTCCCCTGCCCTGGCACCGTGACGAATTCATGGGCAAACGCGGCCACCTGCCGACCTCGGTCACCTTCCTGCGCCACATCGGGCTCTATGCCTACCGCGCGGCTTTCCTGCGGCGCTATGTCACCTGGGAACCGTCGCCGCTGGAAGTGGCCGAGGCCCTGGAACAATTGCGGGTCCTGTGGCACGGCGAGCGCATCCACGTCGGCCTGGCCGCGCAGCCGCCCGGACCTGGCGTCGACACCGCGCATGACCTGGCGGGCGTCGCCGCCTTGCTCGGCGGTTGAGGCTGCGGCCGGACTCCTGCCGAAATCCAATTTTGTAGGGTGGATGCGCTGCGCTTATCCACCCTACAAGACTTGAATAGCTTATGAGAGGGTGGATAAGGCGCGCCGCTCGGCGTCAGGGGCCCGGCACAGCGGTCGCGCGCGCCGCATCCACCAGGGATCGCGCGATGCCGCCCAAAATTGGAATTGCTGGGGAACTGCTGCCCCGAGTAGGCCGAGACGTCCGATTGCGAGTACTATCGCGCGAAGCGCAGAATGCCGTCACCGGCGAATCAACTCAGGAGCGGCCAACCGATTCGCCAACAGAAACAGCGACCGGAGGAATCATGTCCAAGCACGCGAGCAGCATCGCCGTCCTGGCGGCACTGATGGTCTGTGCCGACCCCGCCACTCAGGCGGCAGGCGGCGGACCCGATGGTTATCAGGTCCCGGCCTACGGCCAGCCGGCGCCTGGTGCCGGTGGTCAGATTCCCGCGTATTCCGGTCCGGCTTATGGTCAGCCCGTGCCCGGTCCCGGTGGTCAGATTCCCGGCTATTCCGGTCCCGCGTATGGTCAGTCGGCGCCCGCTCCAGGCGCTGGAGGTCAAGTCCCCGGTTATTCAGGCCCGGCTTACGGACAGCCGGCACCCCCTCCCGGTGCCGGTTACCAGATTCCCGCCTACTTCGGTCCGGCCTATGGCCAGCCGGCACCCGGGCCAGGCCGCGATGATCTGATCCCCGCTTACACCGGGCCGGCCTATGGCAGCCCCGCCGGAACACCCCAAGTTCCGGGGTACGGTCCTGCGGGTGGACCCGGGCGTCCGACCCAGGGCGGCGGTTACGGCGACGCTCCAGGTGGCCCCGTTCCCGGCTATAGCGGAGCCCCCTACGGCGCCGATCAAGGCCCCCCGCCCGAGCCCGGGCGGGCCGGCGGTAACAGCTTCAATCCCATGAAGATGATGCCGAACCCCATGAAAATGTTCGGCGGCAATAAGGACCAATGATCCTGGTCCGCCGCGGCATCGCGCGCGGATCGAACCGCTGACGGCCACTTTAGCCGTGGTCGTTTCGGCATCTGCCCAGACCTTGGAGTCTTCCCCATGGCAATGACGGAACACATCGAAGTCGACTTCCCCGGCGGCGCGCGTGTCGACGCGCGCATTCGCGAACACACCATTGCGACCGATCAACTGGTCGAACACGGCGGCACGGGCTCCGCACCCCAGCCGTTCGACCTGTTCCTGGCATCGATCGCCTCCTGTGCCGGCATCTTCGCCCTGAAATTCTGTCAGAGCCGTGACCTGCCCACCGTGGGCATGCGCCTGACCATGGACTGGCAAGGCCATAAGACCGATCCCAGTGCCGCCTCCGCGGTCCTTCGCCTCACCCTCCCGGAAGGCTTCCCGGACAAATACCGCGACGGCATCCTGAGATCCATGGACCTGTGCGCCGTCAAGCGGACCATCGAGCACGCGCCCCAGTTCCGAACCGAGATCGTTGCCGCGGGTGCAGCTCCGTAGGTCAGATCATCCTGGGCCAGCGGCGCTGGAAAGCGGAGGCAAAACAGCAACGTAGCCCATGGCTTGAAACCGAGATGACGAGCCGATCACTAAAAGAGACGATCCGGCGTGAACTGCCGGAAATCGTCCGCACAGATCCGGATTTTCTCCGGTATATTCTGGATTTGACCCGCCGGGAGTATGCCGGGCGGGCGGCGACCGAAGACCGGTTCTACGAGATCCTGGCTGAACTGCGCCGCGACCGGGAGGAGAGCGCCCGCAAGTGGGACGAATATAAAGAAGAGCAGAACCGCAAATGGGACGCGCATCAGCTTGATCGTGATCTCGCCGATGATCGATGCCCGGGCGCGCCAGGTGGCGGAGCGCCTGGGGATCGAGACCTACGGCGACTCGCTGGAGGTGGCAACGTTATGAGGGGCCTTGATGAGCGTGTGACCTCGGCCATGCCCGCCACTGACAGGGTAGGGCGGTAGCGTGTCCAAACCCGTTTGACTGCCCACGCCTGCAAGATCCACAGTGTTCCAAAGGCGCCTGTCGGAGCGCCTGCCGGGTGGATGTAGATACGACGAGGATTGCTCAATGACGATGACGAATCTTTATGAGCACGACATTCATGCCTGGACCCAACAGACCGCGGAGCTGCTCCGGCAACGCCGATTCCAGGAGTTGGACATCGAGCATTTAGTCGAGGAGCTGGAAACCATGGGGCGTCGTGACCGCCAGGAGTTGGTCAGTCGGCTGAAAATTCTGCTGGCTCATCTGCTCAAATGGCAGCACCAGCCGGCGTATCGGTCCAGTTCCTGGCGAGGTTCCATCCTGGAGCAAAGACTGCGCATACGCGACCTGCTCCAAGACGCTCCGAGCCTCAAGCCGCTGCTCGCAGAGGCCGCCGCGACCGCCTATGGCGATGGCGCGAAATTGGCGAGCAAGGAAACCGGATTGTCGCTGGTGCACTTCCCGGAGACGCTGCCTTACGCGCTGGATCGTCTGTTGGAAGACGATTGGTTGCCTGAGGAGGGGTGATCCTGCCCCTGCTTCTCCTCACCGAAGCCCACCTCGACCAACGACCCATTTGCACATAATAGCCTTCGCTCCCAGCGCCCGGTGCGACCCAACCGGAGGCCGACGCTTTAGCGGGCGGCGCCCCCGCATCCCCCTGCACGGCGACCCGACCGCGGACCTCGACCTGACCGCCTGATCCCGTCGTTCCGGCAGGATGCCGGAACCCAGTGCCAGGACGGCCCCTCTCAGTCAGCACGTTGCCGCACCCGAACCGTCCCCACGTGTCCAACAGACCGCCAGCCGCAAACCCCCGACATGGACCAGAGCACCGCCACCCCTACACTCGCGCACCTGAACGCGCCAGACTGCCCCCTGGCCATCATCGGNCTCGGCTACGTCGGCCTGCCGCTGGAGGTTGAATTCGGCAAACACCGCCCGGTCGTCGGCTCGATCAGACGTGAGCTGCCGGAAATCATCCGCACGGATCCGGATTTTCTCCGGTATATCCTGGATTTGACCCGCCGGGAGTATGCCGGGCGGGCGGCAACCGAAGACCGGTTCTACGAGCTCCTGG